>JBDHVE010000200.1:0-15204 GCA_039809485.1 Polyangiaceae bacterium
TTCGTCGCGTCCGCCATGAACTCGACGACCTCCATCACCTGCGTCCAGCTCGCCTCGTTGTTGTCGCGAACGCCGAGCGCCGCCGAGATGGAGAGGCCGCTCCCCCAGATGCCCTCGAAGCCGGCTTCTTCGGCGATCTTCGCCGAGAGACCGTTGTGAGCCTCCATGAGGAAGTGCAGCCCCTCGTTGCGGAGCATGTTGCGGAGGCGCGTGGTCTTCTTGGCGTTCGCGTTCACGTGGGGATCCCTCCTCGAGAAATCAGGAGTGGTTGAACCATTGGATGACCAGAAAAAGCAAGCGCCGCACCATAGCAGCCTGCGGCGCGCATGCAGAGCGCGAGCGGGGCCCTTGCGGAATCGCGAAGCTTTTTCCGTGTAGGACGCAGCGCGGCCGTGACGCGCCCGAGCGCGTGAGCGCCGGTTCGCCCGAAGGGCGAGAACGGACGGTCACGCGCGAGGACGGGTCAGCGCGGGGTCAGCGTGTAGACGACGTCGTCGAACCACGTCTCGACGGGCTTGTCGCAGCCGCTCTCGGCGTAGTTGCCGAGCTCGAAGCGTGCGCTGGCGATCGTCAGCTCGGGGATCGTCACGGACTCGTCGATGCGCGTCGCTCCGTCGACCCTCACGACGGCGCGTGCCCCGCCCGAGAAGGAGAGCTCCATCTCGACGCGCGCGAACGCGCCGACGGAGAGCACCGCGTTCGCGGCATACGTCTTCGTCGAGCCCGCATCGTTCACAACGAGGACGAGGCGATCTTGGGCGAAGGCGAGGTCGACGCGGAAGTGCCCTTTGCTCGACGTCGTCTCGGTGCCGTAGAGGTGAACGTTCGTCGCCGTCGGCATCGACGCGACGAAGATGGTCGCAGCGACCACCATCTTCGCCGGGAAGACGGGCGCGGAGTGCACGAGCTGCGCGTACGCGTTCGTGCAGCCCGCGGGCAGGCGGGTGACGAAGGCGCGCGGCGCGCTCCGGGCTTGCGCGCCTTCGAATGCGCCCCGGCCCTTCCCACCGTCGATCACGCCTTCCCTGTTCCACTCGGGCGCGAACGGCGACGGGCCATCGAACGCGTCGCAGACGGTCGCTCCGGGATGACCTGCGCAGAAGGAAGCCGACGGGCCGCCGTCCGGCGTCGGCGCGTCGGCGTCGACGCCGCTCGCGGCAGCGTCCGGCGCGCCGCCTTCGGCGCTCGGCACGCTTTCGCCACCCTCGAAGGGCGTGCAGGCGGACGCTACGACGATCGCGGCGACGAACGGGAGGTGCGACCGCGACGAGGGAGCGCCCATCCCGTCATCATAACGTGCCGAGTCGACGAGGCGAACCCCGCGAAGACGCCCGCCCTCAGCGGCAGTAGCGGGCCTTCTCCGGCTGGAGCAGCACGAAGAAGGGATGGGTGCCGTTCACGGCGCCGTTCATCGAGTCGAAGTACTTCTTGATCTCGGTGATGTACACGTACGAGTCGTTGTCGGAGCTCTGGAGCGCGTTCACGCCCGTCATCGAGCCGATCACGCCGCGGCCGACCTCGGGGCCCTTGAAGTGCGAGCGGAGCCCGGTGACGAGGTTGCCCGCCGTCGCGGTGCCCGCGCAGTAGTTCTCCGGGTACGTCGTCTTGCTCGCGTTCCCGTTGCTCGTCGCGGCTTGGTAGTAGTACCAGGCGCCGAACCCGATGTTGCATGCGCGCTTCTGCATCAGGGACATGTACTGGGTCGGTCCGCTGACCGCCCAGAACGGCGAGTCGTTCGAGATCGTCGACTTCGTGACGAGCTCCTGCGGGATCGGGCACCCGACGCACGCCATCTTGTCCACGTCGCCGAGCAGCGCGTAGTCGTGCACCGTGGCGGAGAAGCGGATCTGGAGGAGGCCGACGATCGGGTCGTTCGCCTTCTGGTTGCCGATCGCGCGCTGACCATAGGAGTCGTTCTCGACGAGCTGCGCGTTGTAGCTCGACTCCTTCAGGATCGCGGAGACGAGGTGCGCCCAGCAGTGCTTCTTCTGCCAGGCGGCGTTGCTCGGCGAGAAGACCTCGCACGCGCGGAGGATCGCGTCGACGACCTCGGCGCGTCCGGTGCCCGTCGGTTTGTCGAAGGGGAGCTTGTCGATGTAGCTCTCGACGATCGCCGCCGACGCCGGATCGGCAGCCGTGCCTCCGCAGCCGGTGCCCGGCGTGCCGCCGTCCGGATCGCCGCTCGACGATCCGCCGGACGACGTGGAGCCGCTCGAGGACGCGCCGGACGATCCGCCGGACGACGTGCTCGCGCCTGCGCCCGTCGTGTTCGTGGGATCCGGATCGGCCGGGCTCTCGGTCGCGCCGTCTCCTCCGCACGCGACGAAGACGGCGAGCGACAGCGGACCGGCGAAGGCGAAGAAGCGCGCGGCGTTCACGGAACCGAAAGCTAGAGGTGATGGACACACGAGGGAAGAGCGGGGTGGCTCGTGGACGAGCTCAGCCCTGGTGCCTCCGTACGGCGACAAACCCTCACCTCGGTGATCCGGGCCGTGCCGAAAGCGGACGATCTCGTGGAGATGCACGCACGCCGAGGCCTCGGCACATCACGTGCTCCGTCGTCTCCCAACGATGAACGACACCCGGTCTCTCTCGCGTCGCAAGGCAGCCGCCTTCCTCGGTGCCCTCGGTCTCGTCGCCTGCAGCGAAGCGGTAGGCGAGGGGAGCGCCGACCCGTCCGCCCCTGGAGCGAAGACGATCGGGCTCCCCGCGACCGGCACCGCCGCCTCCGGGCTCCTCAGTGCGCGCGACTTCGGCGCGACGGGCGACGGCGTCACCGACGACACCGCCGCGCTCCAGCGCGCGATCGACGCCGCGCAGACGACGGGTGCGCTCCTCCTGATCCCTGCGGGCAACTACCTGCTGACGGACACGCTCCGGATCACGGCGCACGTCCGCATCGTCGGCGCCGGCTACCAGGGTGACGTGGGGCGTCTCTACAAGAGCGAGGTCGTCACCCAGACGAACGGCTTCCTCGGCACGACGCTCCTTCCCTCCGCCGCGAAGACCGCGATCCAGATCGTCACGAACGACGCCGTCCAGCTCTCCGACTTCATGATCATGTGGCCGCAGCCGAGGTGGCCGACGGCGTACTCGGGGATCGCCGGCATCCAGGTCCAGGCGACCGACGGCCGAAACGCGAACACGGCGAGCGTCTTCGAGCGGCTCTGCATCTACGGCGCGGATCGCGGGATGGTCTTCGTGAACTGCTCGGCGTTCGCAGTGCTCACCTGCACGTTCCTGATGTCCCAGACCTACGGGATCGTCGTCACGACGCTGGCCGGTCCGCAGGTGTTCCAGAACGGCGGCGACTGGCTCGTGGAGGGCAGCACCTTCTTCTCGGGCTCGGCGACCTTCGGCGGCGCCGCCGCGATCTACACGACGAGCACGGCCGGCAAGATCCTCGGCAACAAGATCCAGCCCTCGGCGGGGAGCGGGAGGCCGCAGAGCGGGATCCTCGTCGTCCCCGATCCGACCGTGCCGGGCCGGATGGTCGAGCCGATGATCATCAGCGGCAACTCGATCGAGGGGAACGCGGTCGGCATCCACTTCTACCAGAACGAGGGATCCGACGCGCTCGCGACCCTCGCCCTCGTCACCGCGAACCAGATCTGGTGCTCCACCGCGGTGAAGATCGAGTCGCGCGGCACGCGCTCGATCTCCGGGCTCCCGCTCGGCGTCTGGGTCGTTGGCCTCACGATCACCGGCAACGTGATGCAGACCCAACACGACCCCGCGAACGTCGACCTCCCGCTCTCGTGCATCGAGCTCGACGGGGTGCTCTCCGCGACGATCACGGGCAACACGTTCTCGTCGACCGGCGGCACGGCCGCGCGCGGCGTCACCCTCCACGCGCACACGCACGAGGTGAACGTGCAGTCGAACGCTTACGTGAGCTCGATCGCCACCAAGGTCGCGAACGCGGGCACGAACAACGCGCTCGGCGGCGGCTCGATGTGATCACCAGAACGTGCCGGCGGGCGGGTTCGTGCAGCCCTGGTTGTCGACGCCCCAGCACACGATCGCGCCCGTCTCGCGGATCGCGCAGCCGTGCTGGGGGCCGACGGAGACCTGACGCACCTTCGTGGCGGTGACGCCGACGAGCGCCTTCGAGTATCCCCAGCACGTCACGGTGTCGTCGGTCCTCACCGCGCAGGCGACGTCGCCGCCCGCGCTGACCTCCCGGAACGTCCCCGCGGGCGGCGTCGCGCGTCCCCAGGTGTCGTCCCCCCAGCAGACGAGGGTGCCGTCCGTTCGCACGCCGCACGCGAACGCGTCGCCGGCGCTGACGTGGCGGAAGGTCCCCGCAGGTGCCGCCTGCTCGCCCCGTGCGAACTGCTTCCCCCAGCACAGGACGACGCCGTCGACGCGGACCGCGCACGCGTACTCGTAGCCGACGCTCACCTGCAGGAACACGCCCGCCGGCGGCGCGTTCGCGCCCGTCGTGTTCGGCCCCCAGCACGCGAGCGACCCGTCCGTGCGGATCCCGCACGAGTGTGCGCCCGCGCTGAGCTGCACGAACGTGCCGCTCGGCGGTGACGCCTGCCCGGCGAAGTCCGAGCCCCAGCACGCGACCGTGCCGTCCTCGCGCAGCGCGCACGCGTGCTCGAGGCCAGCGGCCACGTGGACGAACGCGCCGGACGGAACGGCGAGGCGGCTCGGCTTCGAGCTCGTGACGTCGACCACCGAGGCGCCCCAGCAGCGGAGCGCGCGGTCCGTCCCGACGGCGCACGAGAGCGCGTACGAGAGCGACACGCGCTCCGGCGGCGCCGCGGCGAGCGTCGATCCGTCGTCGCCGGCTTCGCCGCCGTCTGCTCCGCCGACGGCAGCGCGTCCGCCGTCACGCGCGTCGTCTTCTGCGGGGGCGGAGGGATCCGACTCGGTCGCGGTCTCCTCCGGAGCGCCTCCATCGATGCTGCGCGCACGTGGGTCGAAGTCGACGCCGAAGAGAGCCGAGCACCCCGTCGTGCAGACGAGGATGGCGAGGGGGAGGAGGGAGATCGTCTTCATGCGCGCGTGCGTGTCGTCGACACGGGGTCTACGACGGCGTCGCGCGATCGACGAGGCGTCCGACGTCGATCTCACGCGTCGCGCGCGGAGCAACACGTGAACGCCATGTGGCCCACGAGGACGCGCCTCGCAGAAGTGTCAGCCCGAGGCGCGCAGGCCCTCGCGGGCGAGGCCGAGGCGGAGCGACATCTTCACCGCGGCGCGTTTCGCGTGCTCGGCGCGCCCGCCCGCGAAGCGCTGGTCGACCTCGTCGTGCCAGAGCGCCAACCATCGCGCGAAGTGGTCGGGGCCGATCGGGAGCGGGGCATGCTGCTCGAGCGGTCTGCCTGCGTAGAGCGGGGCGGCGAAGAGGACCGTCGCCCAGAAGCGCGTCATGCGCTCGAGGTGCTCTTCCCATCGCCCCGCGATCCGACTCTCGAACACCGGCCCGAGGAGCGGGTCCCGCCGCGCCCGCGCATAGAACGCGTCGACGAGGGCCCTGCAGTCCGCGTGTGACTCGATATCCGTCATCCCGGTCCTCCGACCCGCGAGTACGCAACCCGTGAGCCAAGCGCCGGGGCCGCTGCTTTTCGGCTGCGACGCCCGGCGTGATGTTTCATAGTGGAACACATGAAACGGCCGCGCGGCTCGGTCCACCTCCCGGTCGTCGGCCCGTGCGTGGAGCCGATGGAGCGGCCCGCCCTGTGCGGCAGCTGCCGGCGCTCGGACGCGGTCGACGGCGTCCGTCGCTGCTCGCTCGTGGTCGCCGAGAGCCCGGCGCTCCACGCGCTGATGCAGAAGGCCGGAGTGGTCGCGCGGTCCGCCTCGAGCGTCGTCATCCAGGGGGAGACCGGGACCGGCAAGGAGGTCTTCGCGCGCCTGCTCCACGCGAACGGCTCGCGGCGGGCGGCGCCTTTCGTCGCGGTCAACGTCGCAGCCCTCCCGTCGGAGCTGCTCGAGTCCGAGCTCTTCGAACACGTTCGCGGCGCGTTCACCGGAGCGGTCGCGACGACGCCCGGCCTCTTCGGCGAAGCGGACGGCGGGACGCTCTTCCTCGACGAGATCGGAGAGATGCCGCTCTCGCTCCAGGCGAAGCTCCTTCGCGTGCTGCAGGAGGGCGAGGTCCGCCGCGTCGGCGAGTCGAAGGGACGTCCGGTCGACGTCCGCGTCCTCAGCGCCACCCATCCGCGACCTCAAGGCGCTCGTCGCCGAAGGCCGCTTCCGCGAGGATCTCTACTACCGGCTGAGCGTCTTCCGGCTCGCCGTGCCGCCGCTCCGCGAGCGTCGCGCCGACATCCTTCCGCTCGCGCAGATGTTCGCGTCGCGGCTCGGCGTCCACGACCTCCGGTTCACGCGCGAGGCGCGCGCCGCCCTCGAGCGTCATCGCTGGCCGGGGAACGTCCGCGAGCTCGGGAACGTCGTCGAGCACGCGTGCGCGTTCGCCTCCGGAGGGGTCGTCGAGCTCGCCCACCTTCCCGAGGAGCTCCTCGAGCCCGCGTCGAGCGCAGCGAAGCCGCTCGGCCCGCTGCTCTCGCTCGCCGAGATGGAACGCCAGCACATCGCGACGGTGCTCGCGGCCTGCGGGCAGAACCACGTCGAGGCGTCGAAGGTGCTCGGGATCAGCCGGACGACGCTCTGGCGGAAGCTGTCGACGCCGTAGTTCGCGGGCGGCGCACGTCGCACGGGTTTGTCACAAAGAACGTGGCCGCGGCAGCGTGGCGCGCGCGTTGCTACGGCGACGGGGCATGATGCTCTCCGAGAACGAGATCGAAGCTCGCCCCCTCGCGCGACGCCGCCCTGGCCTCCTCGCGCGCGGGTTGTTCCTCATGATGGATGCGGTCTACGGGACCGCGCCGACGCTCGAGGAGTTCGCCGCCCTCGAGCTGGTCGCACGCGTGCCGTACCAGGCCTGGGAGAACGTCGCGTACGTGGCGCTCACCCACGTGCAAGGCCAGCAGGGCTTCGCGCGGAGGGTCTTCGAGTTCGTCCTCGAAGCGCGGCATGCGCAGGACAACGAGCAGTGGCACCTCGTGCTGCTCGAGGAGCTCGTCGCGCGGCGGCACATCGCGCGTTCGTGGTGGACGGCGCGGGCGATTCCGCAGCTCCTCGCCGTCGTCTACTACCACGTGAGCTGGCTCCTCTACGTCGTCGACCCGCGATCGAGCTACGCGCTGAACGCCGACTTCGAGGATCACGCCGAGCGCTCGTACCTGGCCTACGTCGCCGCGCATCCCGAGCTCGACGAGGAGCCGTGGCGGACGGAGATCGGCCACGCGTACGCATTGCTGCCGACGGTCGGCGCGCTGCTTCGCCGGATCGCGGATGACGAGCGCGAGCACCGCGACCACAGCCTCGCGCGGCTCGCGGAGCCGAGGTTCCCGGCGCGGCTCGGAGGAGAGCTCACATGAATGCGTCGATGACGCCGGGTATGGGCTCGACGTGACGGGAGTCTCGATCAGCGCTCGACGGCGATCGTGAGCACGCGCACGTGGGCGTCGCCGATGCCGCTCCGGGCTCGCTCGACGGCGGCGTCGAACTTCGTGGCGCGCGCCGGCGCGAGCACGACGCGGATCTCGCGCGCGCCGGCGAGGGCGCTGCTCTTGCCCCGGATGCGGACGGCGCCCTGCGGCGAGACCTCGACGTCGGCGGCGAGCGGCGTCGGATCGGCGCCCGGCTCGGCGAAGGTGAAGGCCCAGGCCGCGACGCGATCGGTCGCGGCCTCGGCGGGGCGGACGCCGATCTCGAAGCTCGACGTCGCGCTGGCCACGCGAAGGCGGGCCGACGCCGCGGGCGCGGGCGCCTCCTCTCCGCGCGTGTCCACGTCGCCGCGCACGGACAGCGCGTACTCGGGCAGCGTCGGGCCCTCGTCCTCGGGCGCGCGCTGCGTGCCGATCCAGACGAGCACGGCCGCGGCGAGCGCGAGCGGCGCCGCGATGCGTCCGAGCCGGCGGACATCGAGCTTCGCGAAACGCGCCGCACGGGCCGGCACGCGAGGAGCGAGCGCGGCGGTGGCGCGCGCGGCGACCTTCGCCTCGAAGGCGTCGCCGAGCGGACGGCTCGCCTCGGCCATCGCGCGCACCTCGTCGTCCTCGGCGGCTCCCACGCTCGTGGCGTCGCGCGTGCCTCGCGCGACGTCGACGAGCGCCGCGTCGTGCGCTTGATCGTCGCGCACGTGCTGGCCGAGCTTCGCGAGGATCTCGTCGTCGTTCATCCGGCCTTCTCCTCGTGGGATCTACGCGGCGAGGGCGCCGCTCCTGACACGGTGACCACCGGTTCGCTCTCGGCCGCCTCGGTCACGAGCTTGCGCACGACTTTCAGGATCCGGCTCTTCCATGCGTAGACGGCGTCCGCGCTCATCCCGGTGGCCGCGCAGACGGCGGCGACCGGCTCCTCGTCGACGACGAGCCGCTGGAAGAGCTCGAGCCCGCGAGGGGAGAGCGCCTCGCGGAGACGTTCGACGACGATCGCGAGCCGCTCGCGGTTCGCCACGAGCGCCTCCGCCGGCACGACGTGGTCGAGCGATCGTTCGAGCTCCTCGAGCTCCGTCGCGGTCTCCGTCCACGGGCTCCGCCGCCCGCTCCGCAGGATCGAGGCCGCCTCGCGCTCCGCGACGAGCCCGCAGAAGCTCACGAGCGAGAGCCCTCGTGCGGGGTCCCATGCGCGGAGAGCACGCGCGCCGTCCGCGAAGAGCGCCTCGAAGACCTCTTGCGCGAGATCCTCCACGTGCTGCCGCACGTCGCGGCCGCTGGCGCCGCGGCGTCGAACGAGCACACGCGCGACGCGCGCCTGGACGACGGGCGCGAGGATGCGGACCAGCTCGCGGGTCGCCCCCGCCTGGCCCGCCAGCGTTCCGTCGAGGAGGGCGCGCTCGTCCGAGCTCAAGGTGGATGAACCTAGCCTGGCCGTGACCTCGACGATCAGTAAAGCGTCACGAAGCCCTCTGCGTAGGGCGACGGGGCCGCGGGCAGGTCCACCACGATCGCGCGCGCCGGGGAGGGCGTGAGCCGGAACGCCTTCTTCGTCGTCCGCCCGACGAGCGGGATCTCGAGCTCGCGCTGGACGACCTGCTCGGGCGAGATGATGGCCCAGAGCTTGTCCTCCCAGACGAAGCCGCACACGTCGCAGCCGACGGAGCCGGCCATGCCGGTCGAGATCGAGAGCGCCGCGATCTCGGCTGCGTCCGAGCGCACGGCCTCGAACGTCGCCTCGGGACCGCAGATCGGGACGATCGCCGCCGAGCCTCCGGAGAGCGCGGCCGCGAGCGCGGCGCCGTCCGGCGCGGCCCCGCTCGGGCTGGACCAGCGGTAGGCGCACGCGAAACGCTGGACCTCCGCCGGTCCGCCCGGGAAGACGGGGCGCGGGGACCAGAGACCTCCCGCGCCCGTCACCTCGGCGCACGCGCCCGTGCGAAGGGCCACGAAGTAGATCCGCGGCGCCTCGCACGGGGCCTGCACCTCGGAAGGAGGCGGAGGTGGCTCGGCGGGGCCGGACGCACCGCCCGGCCCCGCAGGGGAGACGGGCGGTGCTTCCTCCGAGGCGCATGCGGACGCGATCGCGACGCACGCGACGACGGCGAGGAGGGAGGAGCGCCGCGCGATCATCGTCGTCTCCGGTAGCACCCGCGCGTGAAGCAGCAACCCTCGGTCACTGCGTGCAGGCCGAGCCCGGAGGCACGCAGATCCCCGCGAGCGGGTTGCAGCAGGTCGTTTCCTTCGCGCACGTGACGGGACCACACGGCTCGCCGGCGACCGGCGGCGCAAGGCAGCACTTCGCGGGCAGGACCCCGTCGTTCGGCGCACGGCAGAGGCCTGCCTGATCGACCCATGCCCCGGCGCACTCGTCCGGAGGCGCGCTCTTCGGAACGCAGATGCGCGGGCCGCAACAGATCGGATCGTTGGGCGGGCACGCCATCAGGCACACCTGGATCCCGCACGCCTCTCCGGGGCCGCAGTCGTCGTCGCCCCAGCATCGGTCGTCGCCGACGACCGCCAGCGTCTGGCTCTTGCCCGCGCCGGACAGCGTGAGGGTCGTCGTCGTGCGGACGGCCTCGTAGGTGCGCTTCGTCCCGGTCGGCGCCTGGAGGGTCAGACGGATCGTGCCCTTTCGGCGTACGGCCTTCCACGTCCCGCTCTCGATGACGAACGGGCCCGTGCCGTCCGCGCGCTGGAACGTCACGCCGAAGCTGCCGTCCTCGCGGAGCGCGAGCTGGCCGATCTCGCCCTGCGCCTCCCGCAGCGCCTCGTACTTGCCGGCGAGCCGCGAGGCGGCGGCAGTGAGCGCGACCTCCGACTCGCCGAGCGCTTCGACGGGCGCAGGCGCAGGCGCCTCCGGGATCGTGTCGGTGGCACCGCCGCAGGCGACGAGGGCGATCGAGGCGACGCAGGGCAGGGCGAGAGCGCGCAGGTACGAAGCGTTCATCGAGGTCTCCGTGGAAGAGGACACGCCGGGCGTCCGGGGCGTCGAAGTGGTAATCAGCGGACACAGTGGGCTACGCGGCGAACCCAGCCGTTCTGACATCGGGCCGCGCGATTTCGTTCGTGCCCCTGCTGACTGCACTCCTCACCCTCGGCGGTTGCCGGAAGGCCGCACCGGAGGTGACGACGGACGCGCGGGTCGAAGCGTCGGCTCCCGTGAAGCTCGGGTTCGCCGGGTGTGCGGCGGTCTCGAAGACGGCGTCCGGGGATCTCGCGTGCGAGCTCGACGCGTCACGATCCCTGCGCTTCGCTCCCGTCCCGGGCGGTCTCTCCGTCGTCGTCGAGCCCGGCGCGCGGCCGCTCCTCGTGGATGGCGACGCGGGCGCATCCGGCCCCGTCACGATGAACGTCCCCGTTCCGGCGACAGCGCTCCGGGTGAGGACGCACGCGGGAGGCGTCTTCACGTTGCAGCTCGTCGACGCCCCGCAGGACAGCTGGCTCACCGCCGCGCGGGCCGCACGCGCGAAGGGGGACCTCGCCGGTGCGCGCGCGGCGCTCGGCGGACACGAGGGCGACGCGCGCGCCGAGAGCCTGCTCGCGCGCATCGTGCTCGCGGAAGGCCGCGCCGACGATGCCTTTCCGATCTTCACGCGCGCGATCGCGGCGCACCGCGCGGCCGGCCGGATCGGCGAGGCGTCCGACGACGCGTTCGCGCTCGCGTTCGCGCTCCACCAGCGCAGCCACCGCTACGAGCAGGCCCGCGCCGTGCTCGACACGGCGGCCCCCTTGCTCGTGGACTACCCGGAAGGAGCCGCGCGCGAGCCCTACTACCGCGGCATCCTCGCTGCCGAGACCGGGAATCGACGGACGGCCGCGACGTTGCTCCGCGAGGCGGAGCAGCGAGCGCGCGCGCTCGGGCTCACGAAGCTCGAACGCAACGCCCGCGCCGCGCGCGCCCTCGAGCTCGCCGCGCTCGGCAGGGCGCGTGAAGCGCGTGCGCTGCTCCTCGAGCTGCGCGCGGATCCGGCGGTGGTCGGTTGCGAGCGGGTGGAGATCGAGAACGACCTCGGGTCGCTCCCGTTCGAGAACGACGCGCGCGAGCGTGAGCTGGCGCGCGCGAGCCTCGCCGCAGCGGCGAGCACACCCGGGTGCGCGGACGCGTACCTCGCGGGCTTCGTGCTCGCCAACCTCGCGCGCGTGGCGCTCGACGAAGGACGCACGCTCGAGGCGCGTCAGCGACTCGACGAGGCCACGCGTCGCGTGAAGGAGCCGCGCGGTACGGAGCGGCTCGCGTGGCTCGACCTCGAGGGGCGCATCGCGCTCGCCGAGCGACGCCCGCAAGAGGCGCTCGCGCGCTTCGTCGAAGAGCGCCGCCTCGCGGCGGCTTCGCTCCTCGTCGAGGCAGAGTGGAGCGCGGAGGTCGGCGCCGCGGAAGCCGAGGACGCGCTCGGCCACGCGGACGTCGCCGTCCGCAGCCTCGAGCGCGCCGACGCGCTCCTCGAACGCGCGAGCCTCCTCGTGCCGCTCGGGGAGGGGCGCGGCAGCTTCCTCGGGATGCGCGATCGCAGCGCGCGTCTCGCGGTGGATCTGCTCGTGCGACGTGGTCGCCTGGAGGATGCCGCGCGCGTCGCGCGTCGCTCCCGCGCGCGGCTGCTCTCGGGCGTGGCGCGCGCGCGCCGCATCGAGCTCATGAGCCCGGAGGCGCGCGCGGCCTGGGAGCGCGCCGTCGCGACGTACCGCGATGCCCGCGCGACGCTCGATCGGGAGAGCAGCTCGGACTGGACGCTTCCCGCCGCGGATCTCGTGCGGGCGGCGGAGACCCGTCGCGCTCGCGAGCGCGACGCCCGCGAGGCGCTCGAGGCAGCGATCGGGGAGGTGGCGCGGGCCTCGGGCGACGGGGGGATGCCCGACGTGGAGCTCCCCCGCGGTCACCTCGAGGTGCTCGTGCACCCGACGCTCCGTGGGTGGGTGGCGCTGCTGCGCGACACGTCGAGGACGACCGCGGTGCCGCTCGCGGATCCGCGCGACGAGAGCGCCGGGCGCGTCCTCGTCGACGGCGTCGCCGGGCGGCTCGCGGGCGTCACGCGCGTGCACGTGCTCGCGTACGGTGCGTACCGCACCCTCGAGGTCCACGCTCTCGCGTCGGCGTCGACGGGCGGGGCGCCGCTCGCCGACCTCGTCGAGATCGACTACCCCGTCGGGCTCGGCCCCGTGGCTCCGCGCCCCGCGCGCGCGGGAGCGCTGGTGATCGGCGACCCGACGGAAGATCTGCCGCTCGCGCGTCGCGAAGCGGAGGAGGCCGCGAGCGCGCTCCGCGCACGGGGGATCCCGGTGGTCGCGCGCCTCGGAGCGTCGGCCTCTCCGCGCGACGTGCTCCCGCGCCTGCCCGACGTCGACGTCCTCCACTGGGCGGGGCACGGTCGCTACGGCGCGTCCGAGGGGCTCGAGAGCGCGCTGCCGCTCGCCGACGGCGCGCGCCTGACCGTGACCGACGTCCTGGCTCTCCCGGGCGCGCCGCGTCGCGTGGTGCTCACCGCGTGCGAGGCGGGGCGGAGCGACGGGGAGCTCGAAGGGCTCGGCATCGCCCAAGCGTTCCTCGTGGCGGGCGCGGACGAAGTGCTCGCCCCGACGCGGCCGGTGCCCGACGAGCTCGCGGCGGCCGTCGCACGCGAGCTCGTCGCTCCCTCCGACGCGGCTCCGCCGCACGACCTCGCCGGTACGCTGCATCGCGTCCTCCCGCGCGTTCGGGCCTCGGCAAGCGCGGCGGACTGGTCCGCCTTCCGGGTGCTCGCGCGGTGAGATCGGCCGACGCGAGAGGCCTGCTGCGTCGGGCCAGCGCAGCCGTTGACGCACTGCGAGGTCCTGTCTTTCCGTCCCCGGTGGCTGTGTTATGACCGCGCCCGCTTCCGAGAGAACAAAGGATTTCCCCATGCCCACCCGCAAGAAGATCGGTCTCATCGGCGCAGGCAACATCGGCGGCGAGCTCGCGCGGCTCTGCGCGAACACCCAGCTCGGCGACGTCGTCCTGTTCGACATCCCGGCGAAGGAGAACTTCGCGAAGGGCAAGGCGCTCGACCTCGAGCAGAACGGCGCGATCCTCGGCTACGACGCGAGCATCAAGGGCTCGTCGAACTGGGAGGATCTGAAGGGCGCGGACGTCCTCATCGTCACCGCCGGCATCCCGCGCAAGCCGGGTCAGTCGCGTGACGACCTCGTCGCGACGAACCTCCCGATCATCCGCGACGTCGCGAACAACGCGAAGAAGCACTGCCCCGACGCGTTCGTGATCGTCATCTCGAACCCGCTCGACGCGATGGTCTACGAGTACATGCGCGTCACCGGCTGCAACAAGTCGAAGATCGTCGGCATGGCCGGCGTGCTCGACTCGGCGCGCTTCCAGCTGTTCCTCGCCCGCGAGGCCGGCGTCAGCGTGAAGGACGTCCGCGCGATGGTGCTCGGCGGCCACGGCGACGACATGGTGCCGGTCCTCTCGATGACGACGATCAACGGCATCGGCGTCACGAACCTCATCGCGAAGGACAAGCTCCAGTCGATGGTCGAGCGTACCCGCAAGGGCGGCGGCGAGATCGTCGGCCTGATGGGCACGAGCGCCTACTACGCGCCGGCGACGGCGGCGGTCGCGATGGCGCAGGCGTATCTCCAGGACGAGAAGCGCCTCCTCCCGTGCGCGGCGTACCTCGACGGCGAGTACGGCTACAAGGACCTCTTCATGGGCGTCCCCGTCGTCATCGGCGGCGGCGGCGTCGAGAAGATCGTCCAGATCCCCCTCACCGACGAGGAGAAGGGCATGCTCGCGAAGAGCGCCCAGAGCGTGCAGGGCATCGTCGACGTCGTGAAGAAGAGCTGATCGCTCCTGTCACCCCGCGAACGGAGAGCCGGCCGCGCCCGAGGGCGTCGCCGGCTCTCGTCGTTTCGGGGCGTGGCGCGATCCACGATCGGCTCGATCGTGCAGGCTGCGTGAGGCGAATCGGAAGCTGACGAAGGTCTTGGACGGCGTCCGATCCCCGAGCGAACGGCCGCGGTGGCGTGGTTGCGTCCCGCGGCGGCGCCGGTGCGACGCCCGGGCCGCGCCAACTGGGCGCGCACCGGGCTACAGCGCCGGTGCCTTGAGCCGCTACTTCGCCCCTGCGTCGCTCTCCCCGGGGCACGACCAGATGGTGCCGGACGGAGCGGTGCCGTCCTTCGTGCAAGCCCAAGCGCCCGAGACGCAACGACATAGGTAGCGGTTGACGGGGCCGCTCCCCTTGACGCCCGGCGGGCAGACGCCGAGCCATTCCGCTTCCATCTCGCAGGTCCCGCTGAACGTGCACGCGCCATAAGGGAGCGCGTCCGTCCGGAGGTACCCGGGCCGACTGCCTGCTGGCTCGTTCGGACTGCAGTGCGGAACGCACGCAACCGTCTCCGCTTCCGTAGGCGGATTCATCTCCCACTCGAAGCTCGTGCCTGCCGGCCACCGCGCCCCGTTGGAACACGCGAGCGCGGAACCATCCGACGTGGTCGCCGCAGGCGGAGTCGTTTCCCCGGTGCCGGAACATGCGATGACGACGACGGATATCGCGGTGCAACAGTACAGCTTCAAGCTCATGACGCCCTCACTTTATGGATGCGAAAGGTTGGCAGCGAGCCTGGTGCAGCTCACGGGCGCGGAAGCGGAGGCGGGGCAGGTGGATTCAAATTCACTCGACCGCCAAACTCATCATAGCTCACCGGCGCCGCGTCGTCGGCGCCCCAGACTTCCCGGCGCGTCGTAGCGAGTTGCGGCGGTCGCCTGGATTTCGAG
>JBDHVE010000201.1:0-15187 GCA_039809485.1 Polyangiaceae bacterium
GGAGCCTGCCTCGTCGTCGCTCGCGGCGGCCGTGCACGCGGCGAGGGCGAAGAACGTCGGGACGAGCAGGAGACGCGAGGCGCGGAGGAAGGCCATGAGGGATCGGCCGGGTGAGTGCAAGGCCTACACCAACGAAACCGCCTGCAGTTCCGCGCTGGAATCGCGTCGTTCGCGTCCCCGGCGACGCGCATCTGGATCGGAAGCGATCCTCTGCGCCGGGTCCTCGGTTCGCTTGTACCGCGGCGGCAGGGGCGCGAAGCTAGCCCCCGCATGAGCCGGCCCACGCGGACGCGCACGCTTCGACGCCTCGCATTCTTCCTCTTGCTCGCGGCGTGCGGGAGCCGCACGGGGCTGTTCGTCGAAGACACCCCCGAGCTCCTTCCGAACGACGGCGGGCCCCCCGACGGGCGCCGCGACGGGGGCCGCCGGCTCGACGGGGGCGACGACGACGAATTCGACGCGCTGCCACCGATCGACGCGCGGCCCCCGATCGATGCTCCCAATCGCACCGACTGCCCGGACGCTGCGGCGACCCTCGTCTACCTGATCTCCTCCGATTTCCAGCTCTACAGCTTCGACCCCGACTCGAACACGCCGAAGCTGATCGGCAGCATCGCGTGCCCCGCCGGCCAGGGCGCGACGCCGTTCTCGATGGCGGTCGACCGGAAGGGTGTAGCCTACATCCAGTTCACGGACGGCAAGCTCTATCGCGTCAGCACGGCGACGGCGGCGTGCATCGATACGCCGTTCGTCCCGAACCAGAACGGCTTCCAGCAGTTCGGGATGGGCTTCGCGACGAGCAGCGTCGGGCCGACCGAGACGCTCTTCGTCGCCGGCTCGCGCGCGGCCGGCAACGGCAACGAGGGGCTCGCGCGGATCGATCTGACGAACTGGCGCCTGACCAAGATCGGCGACTTCGTCCCCACCGTCATCAACGCGGAGCTCACCGGCACCGGCGACGGGCGCCTCTTCGCGTTCTATGCGAAGAACCCGCTCGGCAACCCGCCGACGTACATCGGCGAGATCGACACGTCGAATGCGCGCGTCCTCGCGGAGAAGCGGCTCGACACCGTCTCGCTCCAGAACGGGTGGGCGTTCGCGTTCTGGGGCGGCGACTTCTACGCCTTCACGGCGCCGAACAACACGAACTCCATCGTCACGCGCTGGCGTCCCGCCGACGACAGCGTGGTGCAGGTGACGACGCTCCCGGCGCGGATCGTCGGCGCGGGCGTCTCGACGTGCGCGCCGCAATGAAGACGGGGAAGGTCACCTTCGTCGGCGCGGGCTGCGGGGATCCGCGTCTCCTCACGCTACGCGGCGCGGAAGTGATCGCCGAGGCGGACGTCCTCCTCTTCGACCCCGACGTGCACCCCGACGTGCTCGGCCGTGCGCGGGAAGGGGCCGCGCGGATCCCGGTGACGCCGGAGATGGGCCCCGAGCGCGTCTCTTTCCTGCTCGCCTCCCATGCGCGGGGAGGGGAGCACGCGGTGCGGGTGACGTGGGGGGACCCGAGCCTCTTCGGCGCGACCGACGTCGAAGCGCCCGCGGTCGCGCGTCACGACGTCCCGATCGAGATCGTGCCCGGCGTGAGCCCGGTGCTCGCCGTGTCCGCGTTCGCCGGTGTGCCGCTCACGCGGACGAGCGACGCGTCGCCGAGCGTCGCCCTCGTCGGCGTGACGCGCGGGCACGAGACGCTCCACGACTGGGAGAAGCTCGCGACCGCGACCGACACGCTCGCGATCCTGTGCGATGCGGCGAGCGTCGGCGAGACCGCGCGCTCGCTCGTCTTCTACGGACGGAAGAGCGCCGAGCCGGCGATGGTCGTCGAGAACGTGTCGCTCCCGACCCAGCGCACGACCGAGACGACGCTCGGGCAGGTGCCGCTCCTCGCGCCCGCGAAGTGCGCGCGCGTCGTGCTCGTCGTCGGCGAGCGTGGAAAGCGCCTCTCCGCGCTCTCGTGGCTCGAGACGAAGCCGCTCTTCGGCAAGCGCGTCCTCGTCACGCGCGCCCGCGAGCAGGCCGGCTCGGCGGCGCGGCTCCTCCGCGAGCGCGGCGCCGACCCGGTCCTGATGCCGACGATCGAGATCCATCCGCCGAGCGATCCGGCGCAGCTCATCGAGGCGGTCGAGAACCTCGATCGGTACGGCTGGGTCGTCGTCACGAGCGCGAACGGCGTCGAACGGCTCTGGGCGGAGGTCCGGCGGCAGGGCAGGGACGCGCGAGCGTTCGGCCGCGCGAAGATCGCCGCGATCGGACCGGCAACGGCCGCCGCCCTCGAGGGCTCCGGCCTCTCGGCCGACCTCGTCGCGAAGGAGCACCGCGGCGAGGCGCTCGCGGCGGAGCTGCTCGCCGCCCTCGGCGAAGCTCGACCGCGGGTGCTCGTCGCGCGCGCCGAGGTCGCGCGCGACGTGCTTCCGGATGCGCTTCGCGAAGCGGGCTGCGCGGTCGACGTGGTCCCGACCTACAAGACCCGGACGCCGCCGCGCGCCCTGCTCGAAGCGCTCGCGGCGCTCCTCGAGGCGGGCGAGATCGACGTCGTGACGTTCACGTCGTCGAGCACGGTCGAGCACCTCTGCGACGCCCTCGAAGCCCGTGCGCCGCAGCTCCTCGCCCGGACGTGCGTGGCCAGCATCGGCCCCATCACGTCCGAGACCGCCCGCCGGAGGGGGGTACGGGTCGACGTCGAGGCCGCCGCCTATACGATGCCGGGCCTGGTCGAGGCCCTCGAGCATCATTTCCGCCCCCGCATTTGACACTGAGCGGCGTGACGGGCGACGCTAATCGAACCCCGGCGCCATGTCCCTCAGCTCGCTCGTCGTACAGCGCGAAATCGCTTCGATCCGCGAGGTGGAAGAGGCGCTCGCAAGACAGGTCCTCTACGGAGGCGACCTCGTCACGAACCTCCTCGAGGTCTGTCGTGTCGACGAGAACGCGCTCGGCGCGGTCGTCTCGGAGTGGTTCGGCCTCCAGGCCGCGCCGGCGGGCGAGCTGCCGAAGCCGCCGGCCGAAGCGCTCCGCGTCCTCGCCGCGGAGATCGCCGCGCAGCGTTCGGTCGCGCCGCTCTCGATCGACGTCGGCGGCCTCGTCGTCGCCGTCGCCGAGCCGCTGACGCGCGAGGTCGAGCAGGAGCTCGCGTTCGCGCTCGCCGTGCCGATCACGCAGCGCATCGCGCCGCTCGTCCGGATCCGCCAAGCGCTCGCGCGTGACTACGGGATGCCGATGGACCGGCGGCTCACGCGCCTCCTCGGCAAGATGACGGGCGAGGTCCCGCGGGTTGCGAGCGCGGCGCGCGCGCCCGTCGTCGCCGCGCCGCCGCGCGCGCCGAGCGTGCCCGATCGGATCGAGAAGGTGGAGCCGCCGAAGCGGCCGCCGGGCACGCCTTCGACGCTGCTCCGCGACGCGGCCGCGTCGCCTGCGCCGGGTGTGCCGACGCGTCGTCGCCGTGGTCCGTTCACGGCGGAGGCCGCGCAGAACGAGCTCGAGGACGCCGCCGCGCGCGACAAGATCTTCGAGCTCGTCTTCGACTTCGCGCGGCAGTTCTTCGACTACACCGCGATTTTTCTCGTCCACGGCGACATCGCCGAGGGGCGTGACGGCTACGGCGAAGGCGCGCCGCGCGACAAGGTGCTCCGGGTCGGCGTGCCGCTCGATCTGCCGGGGATCCTCGCGTCGTCGCGCAACACGAAGAAGGTCGTTCGTGAGACGCCGGACAAGGACGGTCTCGACGGCGTGCTCCTCGCCGACCTCGGCAGGCCGGGCGGGACGCTCCTCGTCGCGCTGCCGATCGTGGTGCGCACGCGCGTCGTCGCGATCCTGCTCGGTGACGTGGGCGAGGGCGGCGCGGACGACGTCGGCATCGGTCAGGTCGAGGGCATCGTCTCGCACGCGGTCGCGGCGTTCGAGCGCCTCATCGTCCGCCGCAAGCTCCAGGGCACGCAGCCGCCCGACTCGTCGGCGGCGCGCGCGAAGGCCGCCGAGAACCCGAACCTCGAAGGCGTGATGCGGGAGGCCGCGCGCGTGCGCGCGCACAAGCCGAGCGTCCCGCCGGCAGCCGAAGAGCTCGCGGCGCCCGTTCGTGAGTTGATGGCGGACGCGCCGCCTCCGGCCGGCATCCTCAGCGTGCGCAAGCACTCCGGGCCGCCGATCCCGCGCGAGGAGCCGGATGCCGACGCGCATCCGCCGCCGACGCGCGTGAGCGGCGCGCCGGCCGCCGAAGCGCGCCGCCGGAGCTCGGGGGGCGTGCGGAAGCCGGAGGCCCCGCCGCTCTCGTTCGAGGGCTCGCACGACGCGACCTACGGCGCCGGGTACGGCGAAGATCCGGTCGAGCGGCGCCTCCTCGCCGAGATCGAGGGGCGTGACGGGCCCGCGACGCAGCCGACCTCGGCTCCGATCTTCGACTCGGCCGCGTCGTCGCCGCGCGCAGCATCGTCACCGCCGCCTGCGGGCGAGAACGAGCAGCCGGTGTTCCGGTCGCGATCGATGACCGACCCTTCGCCCGGCGTGATGCTGCCGGCGCACGATCCGGACGCGACGCCGCTCGCGCCGCCCGTCGTCGACGACGAGCCGACGCCGCGGATGCCTCCCGTGTTCGCGGACGAGGGGCCGCCCGCCGTCAGCGTCGCGCCCGTGATGACGGTCGACGCCCAGGGCGTGACGAGCTCTCAGCGTCCTCCGGCTGCTCCCTCGAGCGACGCCGCTGCGCTCGCCGAGGCGGTGAAGCCGGCGAGCAAGAAGAAGGGCGCCGCCGCGAACCGCGACAAGCCGATGCCCGCCTCCGAGCAGCAGGTGAGCGTCGCCGCGCACCGGCCTCCGTCTTCGCACGAGGACGTCACGCGCGTGTTGCCCTCCGTCATCGTCGACGTGGACGACGAGTACGACGCCAGCGTCGTGCGCGCGCTCGAGGACGAGGACGAAGAGGCCGAGGCGGCGCTCCTCCGCGCCGGCGCGAAGGCGATGCCGTCGCTGATGGCGCGCTTCCCCGGCAAGATCACGGTCGCGCGCGGCTTGCTCGACGAAGGTCTCCTCCCGCGCGCGAGCGAGTGTGGGCCGGTTCTCCGTCTCGTCGCGGCGCAGCGGCGGATCGCGCTGCCGTTCGTGCTCGAGGTCATCGACACGAAGGATGACAACACGCGGCTCTGGGCGACCTACCTCCTCGGCGAGCTCGCGTATCCAGAGTCGGTCGAAGCGCTCGTCCCGCGTGTCTTCGACGACAACCCGCAGGTGCGCCGCGTCGCGCGCCTTGCGCTGCGCGCGCTCGCGGACAGCCATCCCGGCCTCGTCGTCGACAAGCTCGGGTCGATCGCGAAGGGCCGCGAGCAGCCGACCGTGCGCCGGACGCGCGCGGTCGAAGCCCTCGGCGACACGCGCGAGGAGAACGCGGTCCCGATCCTCGCCTCGCTCGTGAACGACACCGCCGGCGCCGTCGCGAACGCGGCGCGCATCGCGCTCGTGCTGATCACACGCCACGACTACGGCCACGATGCGCGCGCGTGGTTCCAGTGGTGGGACGACAACGGCGAGCGCCATCGGCTCGAGTGGCTGATGGACGCGCTCCTCAGCGAGAGCTCCGTCCTCCGCGCTTCGGCCGGCGACGAGCTCAAGGCGATCACGAAGGAGTACTTCGGGTACTACGAGGATCTGCCGAAGCGCGAGCGCGAGAAGGTCCAGGCGCGCTATCGCCAGTGGTGGAACGAGATCGGGCGCGTGCGGTTCAGCCGCTCGCCGCGCAGCTCCTGATCCTCACTGCGAGGCGGAGAGGCGCGCGCGCCAGTCGCTCGGCAGGTCGAGGAACCCGTCGTTGTAGAGCATGTCGTAGACGGCCTCGCAGACGACTTCGCACGTGTCGCTGAAGATCGTCGGGTCGGCGACGAGGCGGATCGTCTCCGCGCGGAAGCTCTTCGCCTGCTCGCGGACGAGGCGGAGCATCTCGTCCTCGACGAACGGAACGAGGCGCTGGAGGAAGCGCTTCTCGAACGCCTGCCGGAACGTCGGGAAGGCGCTCGCGCTGATCTTGTAGCCGGCCGACGTGTTCGCGTCGGCGAGACGCGCTTCCTTCACGACCTCCCAAGCGAGCTCGCCGAGCATCGGCGGAAGCTCGTCGACGAAGAAGGCGGTCAGGACCTCGTTCAGGAACTTCACGAGGACGTTCAGCTCCGGCGTCGTGCGCGCGAGGAAATCGGTGCGTAGCTCCTTCACCATCCCGTAGAACTGATCGAGCGCGCGCTCCTTCACCTTCGGGCTCGCGTAGGCGAAGGCGTCGAGCTGCGCGACGAACGTGTCCTGCACGTGGGCGAAGGCGTGGAAGAGCGCCTGCTCGGGGAAGCGCATCGCCTTCATCTCCGTGTCGGAGCCACGGATCTTGTCGTGGAGCTCGCTCGCGAAGAAGGTGCGGGCGAAGCGCTTCGAGACCTCACCGAGCTTGCGCTCGAGGATCGTCGCGAGCTTCCCCTTCCGGAAGATGCGCCCGAGCATCTCCTTCAGGCTCTTGATCAGCTCGATCTCGAGCTGGGATCGGTCGATCTCGATGCTCGGACGGCTCGCGGCCGGCGCGTTCGACTGCGCGGCGCGTGCAGCCTGCTGGAGCGACTGGAGCTCCTGGATCACCTGCGCGGTGACGGCGTCGAGCTCTGGGTTCGTCGCGAGCTCGCCCTTGTACTGGATGACCTTTGCTTCGAGCTGCTCGTCGCGGAGCGCGAGGGCGACGTCGGCGAGCGACATCTTCGCCTGGGTCGACATGAAGCCGTCGGCGGTCGGCATCGGCGCGCGCATCGGACCGGGGGTCACGGGCATCCGAGGCTGCGAGGACGCGCGGGGGCTTCCGCTCGGGCTCTTCGGCGGCGGTACGGGCGGAGGAAGAGGACCCTTCGGCGCGCTCATGGTGCCCCATCATACATGGCGTACGTGAGCCCTGGGAAACACGCTGCAGTCACCATCCGAGCACGCTCCGCACGTGCGCGGCGAGCCGGTCGGCCATCTTGCGCTGCGTCGTCCTGCTCGGGTGGAAGCCGCAGCCGAGGCCGTCCTCCGCGCGCTGCTCTTCCATGTCGAGGAACGAGACGGCGAGGTCACCCGCCGCACGACGCGCCGCGACCGCGGCCTCGAGGTAGCCGCGCTGAGCGACGTGGTTCGCGCCGTCGAGCATGGGGGAGGTCACCGCGACGAGGTGCGCGCTCGGGTGCGTCGCGCGGAGGGTGGCGAGGAACGCGTCGTAGGCGGCGCGGAACGGCGGGCCGGGATCGCCCTTTCCGCCGGAGAAGTCGTTCGTGCCGAGGGCGACGACGACGACGTCGGGGACGAAGGAGTGGTCCCACGTGCTCGTCTCGTCGTTCGCGAGCGCGCGCGGGTAGAGGGCGGGCATCGTCTCGGTCGTCTCGCCGCCGAAGTTCCGGTAGACGCCCTTGCCGGAGACGGCGATCGACGTGTGCAGCGCGCCGAGGTCTCGCGCGGCGAGCGCGCCGAACGCGAGCGGCTCGCTCTCGGTCTCGGCCGAGAACGCGCTCGTCTCGTCCGCGCCGAGGACGCCGAAGCCGCAGGTGATCGAGTCGCCCACGATCTCGATCCGTCGCCCGGCGGGGATCGGAGACGGGACGAGCGTGCCGATGACGCCGAGGAGCTGGGTCACGCCGAGAGCCGTCTCGGTCCGCTTCACGAGGACCGCCTCGTGGTCGCCGGGCGCGAGATCGGCCGCGACGACGTAGGATGCCGGCGCGCCGCTCACGACGAGCGGAGGGCGGGATGTGCCGTCGATCGTCACCTCCCACCAGCTCGCGCCCGTGTCGGCGAGGTCGAGGGCGAGCGCGGGGCCGGTGAAGTGCATCCGGAGCTCGCTCCCGGGCCAACCGAACCGGGGCCCCTTCGGATCGCGCTGGTCGAGACGCCCCACCGTGTGCAGGAGCGCACGCGGGACGGCGGCGTCGGTCGCGTCTGCGGCGCCGGTCGGCGCGCTGGCGTCGGGCGACGAGGGAGCCGGCGGGCGCGGCGAGAGATCTCGCGGGAACGCGCCGGCATCGGCCGTCGTGCTCGGCGGCGTGACGACGACCTCGTCCTCCGTGCACGCCGCGCACGCCGCCGCGCCGGCGAAGAGCGTGGCGACTGCGACGACGAGGAGCGAGCGTCTCCGGAGCACGCCCGCTCGCGAGCAAGAGTGGTGCTAGCGGGCGGAGGTCACCCGATCGCAGCTCAGCGCTTCTTCGCCGTGCTCTCGAGCGTCGTGACGCGACCGTCCGCCGAGACGAGGGCGACGGTCGTCGTGCCCACGACGAGGAGGCGGTCGTCCTGGGTGAGGAGCCCGAGATCACGGTCGGGGAACGGGCCGAGATCGCGCCGCGCGCCCGTCTTGGTCGTCACCTTCACCGCGAGCGCGTCGGCCTGCTTTCCTGCGTGCCACTTCGCGGTCGCGGTCGTGGCGGCCTCGGTGGAGCGCGCCGTCACGTCGGCGAACACGCGAAAGCCGCCGGCTTCGAACGCCGGCGCAGGCGTGAACGGTTCGAACGTCTCGCGCTGGGTCGTGACGTCGACGCGGAGGCTCTGCTTCGGATCGGCCTCGTCGCCGTGGACGAGGATCTCGTGATCGCTCGCCCACTCGACCTCGCAGCCCTCGGTGCACACCGAGCGCGGAACGGGCCGCGCGAACGACGTGCTCGCCTCCACGTTCCACACGTTCACCTCGCGACCTCCCTCGAGCACGAGGAGCGTCGCCATGTGCTTGCGATCGGGCGACGGGCGCGGCTCGTCCGCCTTGTCGTCGTCGCCCTTCATCGGAAAGCGGAGCACGACGGGCTGCGCGGCGTTCGTCGCGGCGAGATCGGTGACGACGAGCTTCCGGCCGTGCTCGTGGCGCGTGAGCACGCGGTGGTCGTCGATCCACACGACCTGCTCTTCGACGCCGCTCCAGCGCGGGGCGCCTCCGCGGAGGACGACCTTGCCCGTCGCGCTGTCGCGGATCTCGGCATCGGCGAGCACGCCCGCGACGGTGACGAAGCGGCCGTTCGGCGAGAGCCCGACGGAGGGGACGTAACCCTGCACGTCCATCCTCGAGAAGAGCGTGCGCCGGATGCGCTCGCCGTCGGCGAGGCGGTAGACGTCGACCTCGCACGTGAGCGCGCCGTCGGCACCGCCGCGACACGCACCGTAGGCGTAGTGGCTGCGATCGCGCGAGAACGCGAACGTCGGCGAGTGCTCGCCGGCGACGACGCCGGCCAGATCGCGGATCTTCGTGAGGCGCTCGGCATCCCACAGCTCGAGGACCACCTTCGGCGTCTCGTCGCGCACGACGACGAAGCGCGCGCTGCCCGACGACACGTGGAGCGTGCCGTGCGTCTCGACGGCGCGCGGAGCGGCGTCCTTCGTGGGGTCCCAGTCGAAGAGCGCACTCTCGGCGACGACGAGGACGTGGCCGTTCGGGACGAAGGCGGCGGACGCGATCGGGCGTGGGAAGGGAACGGAGCGGTTCCTCTCGACGGTGACGGCGGCGTGCGAGGACGCGTCGGGCGCGGCCGCGTCGGGAGGCGTCGCGCTCGTCGCGCTCGTCGTCGTGGTCGGGCGCCGGCAGCCGGCGACGAGGAGCACGGCGCAGACCGCGCGCCGCTTCATCGCGCGGCGAACCGATGGCAGAACCGCACCTCCTGCCCGTACGGGAAGAGGTCCTCGATCACGCCCGCGCGGATCCGCTCCTGCTGCCCGGCCCACCAGCGCGGATAGAGCAGCTCGGGGTGGAGCTCGAAGAAGGTCGCGCGCATCTCGGGAGACGAGAAGAGGAACGTCGGGAACTGCTCGGGGAAGATGTCGTTCTTCTCGACCGAGAACCACGGCTCGGCGCGCATCTCGTCCTCGTCGTCGCGCGCCTTCGGCAGCGCGCGGAAGCGGCAGTCGGTGAGCTCGACGAGCTCGTCGTAGTCGTAGAAGACGACGCGCCCGTAGCGCGTGACGCCGAAGTTCTTGAGGAGGAGGTCGCCCGGGAAGATGTTCGCCGCCGCGAGCTCTTTGAGGCACTGCCCGTACTCGGCGATCGCGGCCCGCGCGTGCGGGGGATCGGCCGACTCGAGCAGCACGTCGAGCGGATTGAGGCGCCGTTCGATGTAGAGGTGGGCGATGACGACGCGCTCGCCTTCTTCCACGATCTGACTCGGCGCGAGGGCGTGGAGCTCGTCGAGGACGCTCTTCTCGAATCGGTCGCGCGGGAAGGCGACGTCGGAGAACTCGAGGGTGTCGGCCATGCGCCCGACGCGGTCGTGCATCTTCACGAAGCGATAACGCTCTTCGACGCTCTCCTTGTCCGTGTCCTTCGGCGGCGCGAAGTGGTCGCGAATGATCTTGAACACATAGGGATACGACGGAAGGGTGAAGACGAGCATGACCATGCCCTTCGTGCCGGGCGCGAGCACGAAGCGGTCCGTCGAGTGGTGGAGGTGCTGCTGGAGGTCCCGGTAGAAGAGGGTCTTGCCCTGCTTCTGGAGGCCCACCATCGTGTAGAGCTCCGCCTTCGGCTTGCCGGGCAGCACGGTGCAGAGGAAGTCGACGTAGGCGCTCGGAACTTCCATGTCGACCTTGAAGTAGGCGCGGCCGAGGCTGAAGACACGTCCGATGTTGATCCGGTCGAGGAGCACGGTGTCGACGTAGATCTTCCCGACCTCGTCCTTCAGTAGCGGCACGACGAACGGGTAGATCCGGTCGCCGTTCACGACGCGACCGACGATGTACGCCGCCTTGTTCCGGAAGAAGAGCGACCGGAGGACGTGGATCTGGAAGTTCGGCTGGCGATCGTCGAGCTTTGGATAGACCTCGGTGACCGTCGCGAGGATGCGATCGAGGTCGCGGCCGAGATCGGCATACGGGACTTTCAAGTCGAAGCCGTTCAGGACATCCCAGAACGTCTCGCGGAGATCGCCCTTGCCCGGATAATGGCAGCTGTAGGTCGGCTCCGCGCCCTCGAGGTGCTCGGTCGAGATCGCGGGTCGCCAGAACATGTACTGGTTGGCGAAGTACTTCCGCGTCAGGATCCGCGAGCTGACGGAGTTGAAGAACGTCTCCGCGCACTCGGGCTGCTTGTGGTCGTAGAGGAGGCCGACGTACGCGCGTTTGATGTCGGGCCAGAGCGCTTCTTCCCGGACGGTCGCCGGGAAGCGCTCGCGGACGGCGGAGACGGCCTCGCGCACGCGCTGGTCGTACATCCCGATCCGCTCGCGTCGTGCGCGCTGGACGCCGAGCCAGTCGTTCTCCTCCCAGCGCCGCTTGGCAGTAGCGGAGAGCCCGCGGAAGAGGCGGTAGTGCTTGTCGAAGCCTTCGAGGATCGCCTGCGCGATGTCGCGCGCGTGCTCGCGTGCCTCGGCGAGCGCCGTCGAGGTCGGAGGCGTTCCGCTGGACTCGGGGACGTTCTGGAGCGTGGACAAGCGAAGAGAGGATAGCGCGCACTCCGCGTCGAACGGCGGTCTAGAATGCCGCGCCATGGTGGACCTCGTCCGGGCGGGAGCGGGTGTGCTCGTGGCTTCGGTGCTCGTCCTCGGGCTCGGGCTCGGGGCGTGCCGGAGGGCGGACGACAGCGAGATGGAGCGCGGGGGCGTGCGAGGCGATGCGGCCGCTCCGCGACCCGCTCCGCTGACGCCGGGGAAGGGCAGCGTCGTCGTCGACGAGCGCGAGCTCCGCGCGCTCTGCCTCCTCTCGGCGCTTCCGCAGCCGCCGAAGCCGACGAACAGCACGTGGAAGGACGAGGGCATCGTCGAAGGCGGCGACAAGAAGCTCACCTGGCTGACGGTGGAGGGCGGTGCGGCCTCGCCGGAAGAAGCGCACCAGTACGTCGCCGACGTGCAGCGCGCGCTGATCAACCGTGCGAAGAACAGCTCCGCCGCGCTCTGCAACGAGAGCTGGGGCGAGGCGCGGCTCGCGAGCGTGGTGAGCGTAGTCCTCCGCGTCGCCGGCAATGACGAGCACGGAAGGTGGTTCGTCTACGGCGCGCTCGCGAACGCGGGGAGCGAGAAGAAGGGCGCGCTGCTCGAGAACGTCAGCCGGGCGGAGGCGATCCGGAAGACGCTCGAGGACGCGTCGAAGAGCTTCGGCGCCGAGCTCGCGGTGAAGCAGGCGTCGCCGGCGTGGCTGGAAGCGGCGAAGCGCTGAATCAGAACATGCTCGTCTGCGCGCCGGCGATGCGCGCGTAGGAGCTGCCGACGAAGGGCAGGACGACGTCGCAGACCGGCGCGAGCTGCTTCTCGACGTAGTGCTCGTGATCGATCGCTGCGGTGCGCGCCGAAGGGGGCTGGAGGCCGGCCGTCGTCATGACGAGGTCGGTGACCTCGCGGCCCTCGCGCTTGCGGAAGACGAGCTCCTCGTCGAGGCGTCCTTCGCGGAGATCGCGCGTCACCTCGCGGAGCCACTCCTCGAAGGGCTCGTCCTGGAAGACGCGACGGAGGAGCTCGGCCTGGACGCGGCGCGCGAGCGGCGACCAGTCGCGACGGACGGCTTCGAGGCCCTTGAGGACGAGGCGCGGCGTGCCGGCGTCGACGACCAGCCCTGCATAGCGCTTCTTCGAGCCGCGGTCGGCGCCGCGCGTCGTCGGCATCAGGAAGCGTGTGTAGTGTGCATCGAAGCGGAGCTCGAGGTGCGAGGTGAGCCGGTGGGTCGCGGCGATCTCGTCGGCGAGCGTCTGGGTGAAGGTGGCGGCGAGCGTCTTCGGGTCCTCGGCGCGTCCCTTCGCGGCGACGAAGAGCGAGTCGGTGTCGCCGTAGATGACCTGGAGGCCCTGGTCCTCGAAGAAGGTGCGAGCACGCGCGATGATCTCGTGGCCGCGGCGCGTGATCGACGTCGGGAGGCGCGGATCGAAGAAGCGGCAGCCGGGCGTGCCGAGGACGCCGTAGAACGAGTTCATCAGGATCTTGATCGCGCGCGAGAGGGCCGCGTTCTTCGTCGCGATCGCGTGGAGACGAGCCTCGTGGAGGCTCGCGATGAGCTCGGGGAGGATCGGGCCTTCGCGCGCGAAGGTCGCGCCTTCCTCGCCGGGGACGGGATCGGCGCCGGGCTGGGCGAGTCCGAGCGGATCGATCCGGAAGGTGCGGATGATGCTCGGGTAGAGGCTCCGGAAGTCGAAGGAGAGGACGTCCTCGTAGAGCCCCGGGACCGAGTCGAGGACGTGGCCGCCGGGGCTCGGCTGGACGTCGATCTCCGAGTCGACGTCGCGCGCCACGAAGCCGCGCCGGTGGATGCGCGGGAGGTAGAGGTGATCGAACGCGGCGACGCTGCCGCCCTGGCGGTCCATCGGGAGGCCGGTGAGCCGTTCGCGCTCGACGGCGAACCCGACGAGGTCGGTCTTCTCGAAGATGTCGAGGACGAGGCGGCAGTCCTCGAGGTTGTAGGCGGCGAGGGCGAGCGGATCCTCGCGGTGCATCCGCCGAATCTCGGCGACGGGATCGGTCGATTCGGCGATCTTCTTCCCGCGGCCGAGGAGCTCCTGCGCGACGTGCTCGAGCGAGTAGCGCTCGAAGTGGTGGGTCGCGGAGCGGAGCGTCGCGATGCCGTCCAGGACGACGCGTCCGGGGACACGCGGGATCGCGGCGCGGTTCGGGTTGGACGACGCGATGACGCGGGCGCGCTCGCCGGCGCGTCCGATCGCGAAGGGGAGGCCGAGGGCGCGCGCGCGGGCCTCGAGGACGGTGAGGTCGAAGTCGACGACGTTCCAGCCGCAGAGGACGTCGGGATCGAGCCGTGCGATCGCGTCGAAGAAGGCGCGGAGGAGGGTGCGCTCGTCGGGGAAGAACGAGACGTGTGGGGGCGCGTTTGCGGCAGGTGGGGCGCGGAGGAAGACGCGCTCGGTCGTGGGGGTGGCGAGGGCGGCGGAGAGAACCGGGCCGTCGAAGTCGTCGGTCTCGATGTCGAGGGAGAGGATCGAGAGCGTCGGGGTGACCTCCGCGGTCTTGATCCGCGGGTTCTCGAAGTGGAGGACGCCGCGGACCTCGCGGCAGAGTCCCTCGATCGACATGCCGGACGTGACGAACCGCTCCATGACGTAGCGGTCCGACGGCTTCACGTCGGACTCGAGCGTCTCCTTCAGCTCGGCGCGGAGGCGGTCGCGCTCGGTGACGAGGGCGCGCTGGGAGCGGAAGTAGAGCGCGTCCACGGCGCGTCCGTCGAACGTGGCGAGCGGGCGAGGGGAGCGGCGCGCCGCGTGTGCGAAGACGTCGCGCGGCACGAACATGACGGCCTCCTGACGCGTGAGGCGCACGCGAACGGCACCCCTATCGGCGCGGCCCCAGAGCACGACCTCGACGCCGTCGTCCGCATCGCGCCATTCGCGCGAGAGGAGGAAGGCTTCGATGCGGCGGGGCTCGGACATCGGGGCGAAGGCTAGCGCGGCGGTGCGGCTGACCTTCGCGAGACGATGTGCAGGTCGCGTTGCGATCGGTGTTGACCAAGGTCACGAGCGAGACTAAGTTCGGCGCCGTTCCTGACCGATTCGGTTCGCCGAGGCGGCGCAGGCGTGACGCGCGGTGGAGCAGCCTGGTAGCTCGTCGGGCTCATAACCCGAAGGTCGTAGGTTCAAATCCTACCCGCGCAACCATCCTTTCCAAACCGAGGCCCAGACGAGGGGCCGAGGAAGAACGAAAGGTCGAAGGCCCCGGTCGCTCGGTAAGAGCGGTCGGGGTTTTTCCCTTCCGGGGTCATGACGAGCGGGGCGACGAACCGGGCCAGGAGTTCTCGGCCGCGGACGCCGTCCGCCTCGAGGATGCGACGGAGTCGCGAGAAGTCCTCGGCGATGAGGGCAGGGTGGGGGACGACCATGCCGCTTTCGGCGCTCGGGCTCCTCGCGCGCTCCGCCTTCAGCCGTCCGAGCGTCGCCTCCTCCTCCTTCAGCTTGGCCGCGACGGCGTCCGACCATCCGAGCTTCGCGAGGGTCTCCGTCAGGTTGGCCATCCGGCGCTCGCACGCGCGCAGCTTACGGTCCGCTTCCTCGCCGGCCGCATCCGTCTTCTTCCCGAGGGCTGCGATGCGGCGGCTGGCGCTTTCGACGAAGCGCTTCACGAGTTCGGGGTCGTTCAGCGTCTCCTGCAGAGCTGAGAGAAGAGCGCGGGTGACCTTCTGCTCGCTGATCGTCTTGTTGTTCGTGCAGACCGACGAGCCACGCGAGTAGTGCTGGACGCAGCCGAACTGCGCGTAGCTGACCCTGCTCTTCGTCTTCCTCGTCAGGATCGTCATCGAGCCCCCG
>JBDHVE010000202.1:0-15173 GCA_039809485.1 Polyangiaceae bacterium
GTCCCGCGGATCCGCAAGTGGACGTGGTCGCAGATCGATCGGCTCGTCGTCGACGACGAGGACGTGATGCTCGAGCTCTGGGACGGCTCGTACGAGAAGCTGCCGAAGGTGCGCGAAGGAAAGAAGCTCGCGGAGCTGCTGGAGCGCGTCGCGGCCGGCCGCGGACGTCCGGTCACGCGCCTCCCGCGCAAGGCGTGAGTCACTTCGTCTTCGCAGGCGGGAACAGCGGGTGCGCCGCTTTCGGCGGCATCGCAGACGCGGACGGCGCCGCCGACGCGGGCGCCTTCGGGACGCCGTTCATCTCGACCCACTCGCCCTGGCTGCGCGCCGCGCGGAGCTGACGCTCTTCTTCGAGCGCCTGCTCGCGGCTCGCCTGCTGCGCGGCCGCCGCCTTCGTGACCTTCGCCTCCGCGCCCGCGCTCGTCGTGAGCCCGAAGCTGCCGAGGACGCCGACGGTGACGGTGAGCGCGAGGGCGATCATCCAGCGGCCGGTCCCCTTGCGGACGTCGCGCTGGAGCGCGGCGAGCTCCCCGTCGTCCACGTCGTGGACGAGCGCGGGAATCGACGGCGGCGCGGGAGGGGCGACGCTCGTCGCGTAGCGGGGAGCCGAGCGAGGAGGCTGGTACACCGGGCGAGGCGGCGCGACGTAGCGTACGGTCCGCGGCGCCTCCGGCACCATCGTCGGATGGACGCGCGCGGTGGACGTGGACGGCCACCGCGAAGGAACGTGGTCGAAGAGACGAACGGTGGCAGGCACGGACGCATTCATCCCCGTCCCTCCTGCAACGAAGAGGCCAGCCTGGCTCGCGGTGCAACAGCGCGTGCTCACGTGGGCGCGGAGCGCCGGATCCCACATCGAGATCTCGACCGTTTCGCGCGACGCGCAGGCGCGGGGGAGATGCTATGAAGGCGGCCATGGCGGTGCCCGTCTTCGCCCGCAGGATCGGCCTCTGGCTCGGCCTCGCGTGCCTCGTCGCGTGCAAGGAGCAGGAGCAGCCCGCGCCCGCGCCTCCTCCGCTCGGCGCGCCGATGCCCGACCCCCGCCGCGCGAGCGAGGTGCCTCCCGCGCCGAGCGCGAGCGCTCCGGCGCGCGCGTTCGTCCCCGAGCGCGTCTGGAGCGAGGGCGGCGCGATGGGGACGCACATCGCGTTCGCGGCCTATACGACGGCCACGGTCGACGCGGCGAAGGCGCGCGCGGCATTCGACGCGGCGCTCGCCGAGATCAAGCGCATCGAAGCGCTGATGACGACCTGGCAGCCCGACAGCGAAATCTCGAAGATCAACGCGGCAGCCGGAAAGGCGCCGGTCGCGGTCGGCGAGGAGACCTTCGCGGTCGTGAAGGAGTCGGTGCACGCGAGCGAGATCTCGCAGGGCACCTTCGACATCACGTTCGAGACGCTCCACGGGCTGTGGAAGTTCGATCAGGACCTCGATCCGCATCCGCCGGCGGACAAGGACATCAAGGAGCGCCTCGCCTTCGTCGGCTACAAGAACATCGTCCTCGACGAGTCGAAGCGCACCGTGATGCTCGCGAAGGAGAAGACCCGGATCGGCCTCGGCGGGATCGCGAAGGGCTACGCGGTCGACAAGGCGGTGAAGGTGCTCGAGCAGGCGGGGCTCACCTCCTTCTTCGTGCAGGCCGGCGGAGACCTCTTCGCGCGTGGCAAGAAGCCGGACGGAAAGGACTGGCAGGCCGGGATCCGCGATCCGCGTGGGCAGGCCGGCTCGTTCTTCGCGATGCTCTCGCTCTCCGATCACGCGTTCAGCACCGCCGGCGACTACGAGCGCAGCTACATCACCAACGGCAAGCGCTACCACCACATCATCGATCCGCGGACGGGACACCCGGCGACGGCGTGCAGGAGCGTGACGGTGTGGGCGCCGACGGCGCTGCTCGCCGACGAGATCGACGACGCCGTCTTCATCCTCGGCCCGAAGAAGGGGCTCGAGCTCGTCGAGTCGCTCGAAGGCGTGGGCGCCGTGATCGTCGACGCGACGAACAACGTCTGGATCAGCAAGCGCCTCGAGGGAAAGCTGCAGATCGTCTCGCCGCCGACGCCGGGCTTGTGAGCGCTCCGATCAGCGCAGCGTGACGAGGAGCCGTGCGGCGTCCTCGAGATCGCGCGCGGAGCGGACCTCGAGGACCTTCGTGCAGCGCGGCGCGTACCGCGGCATCGCGCTGTCGCCCACCGCCCAGGCGCTCCGCGGCTCGGGGCAGAGCCACACGAGCGCGCGCGCGCGACCGCGAATCGCGTCGAGCACGTGCTCGCCGGCCTCGAGGTAGTTCGTCCGGCCGTCGCCGAGGATCACGACCGTGGTCCGCCGATCGACGTCGCGGAGGACGCGCTCCTCGAACGTGCGGAGGACGCGGCCGTAGTTCGAGTTGTGCGTCACCGGTACGACCGCACCCGAGTACGCGTGGGCGAGCGCTCCCTCGATCGATCGTTCGCCCCAGAGGCGCGTCGTCTCGCCCAGCTCGCTCACGAAGACGAACGTGCGGGTGCCGGCGAAGAGCTCCTGCGAGACGTACGCGAGCTCGAGGAGGAACGTCGCGACGCTCCGGACGGACTCGCTCACGTCGCAGAGGAGGACGAGCGAGGGCTTGTCACGCTTCCGCGCACGGCGCGCGAGGCGGAACGGCACCCCGCCCGTGCGCATCGCGAGCCGGAGCGTTCGGTGCGCGTCGATCCTCCCGCGGAGCGCTCGCCGCCGCCGGACGCGCTCTCCTCCGCGGAGGCGCGCGACGAAGCGGCGGACGGCGCGACGGACCTCTTCGACCTCGGCGGGGTCGAGGGCGGTGAGCGGCTTGTCGAGGAGCGCGCCGCGGCTCTCGTCGTCGCGATCGCGCTCGCGCTCACCGGCGACGGCGCGGACGTGATCGCGGACCTCGTCTCCGGCGCGCCGGAGCTCGTCGTCGAGCGCCGCGACGAGCGTGTCGGCGCGCTCCTGTCCGAGCGCGTCGGTGAGGCGCACGCGGAGCGCCTCGAGCTGCTTCACGGCCCGCGGAGCGCCGAGCCGGTCGAGCAGCTTGTGTGCGAAGAACCCGGTCTGGAGCGGGCTCTGGAGGCCGTCCAGCACGCGCGCGGTGCCGGCGAGCTGGAGGAGCCGGTCGAGCTCCGCGCCGCGGGTCGTGAGCGCCGCGAGCGCCGCGCCGTCGGCGGATGCGCTCGCGAACGCGTCGAGCAGCTCGCGGAGTGCCTCGAGCTCCGCTTCGGAGAGGCCCTTCGCGGCGAGCCGCTCCCAGAGCGTCGTCCGCGGCTCGCGGCCGAAGAACGCGTCGAACGCGGCGTCGAACCGTGCGCGCTCGCGCGGACGCGTGACGACGACGGCGGCGAGCGTCTCACGCAGCGTGTCGCGCGATGCGAAGCCCACCGCCGCGACGGCGCGCGCGGCGTCGATCGCCTGCGACGTCGCGATCGGGACGCCGCCTCTCCGGAGCACCCAGAGCAGCTCGTCGAGCACGCGGAGCGGTGCGCGGACGTCGGCCATCTCCGAGCATCGTAGCGGGCGTCAGCGCGGCGCGGGAGGAGCAGCGGGCTTCGCGGGCGGTTTCGCGGGCGGCTTCACCGGCTCGGCGAGGAGCGCGCGGACGGCCGCGTCGAGCTTCGCCTCGCCGCCCGGATCGAAGCCGACGAACACGTCGCGGATGACGCCTGCCTTGTCGACGAGGACGAGCGTCGGGAGGCTCGTCACGCCGTAGGCCTTGCTCGTCTCGCCGAGCCCGTCGACGACGACCGGGTAACGCATCTGGAGGCGCTCGGCGAAGACGGCGGCGCGCTCGGCCTCGTCGGTCGTGATGCCGACGACGGAGAGCCCCTGCGCGCCGAGGCGCTCCCGCAGCGCGGAGAGACGAGGCGCGATGAGCCGACACGGCCCGCACCAAGATGCCCAGAAGTCGAGGAGCACGACGCGACCACGGAGGTCGGCGAGCGAGGACGGTGCTCCCGCGAGCGGCGTCGTCCGCGAGAACGCAGGCGCCGGCGCTCCGACGAGATCCATCCGGAGCATGTCGTCGGGAGCGGGGCGGGCAGCGAGGACCACGGAGGCGGTGACGGGCGTCGCCGCGCGATCGAGCTCGATCGTCAGCGTGTCGCCGACGCGCCGCGACGAGACCTCGCGCGTGACGTGCCCCGCCTGCGTGACGCGGGTGCCGGCGATCGACACGATCCGGTCGCCGACGCGGATCCCCGCCCGCTCGGCAGGCGCACCACGGACGACGTGCTCGACCCGGACACCGATGTCGCTACCGGGATCCATCGAGATGCCGAGCCACGCCCGCGCGCTCGAGGGAGCCGGCGCCGACGGCGGTGTGCGGGCGCCTTCGTCGGCGCGGGCCTCCGTCACGGAGCCGAGCAGCGCGAGGACGAGGAACCAGCGCAAGCGACCCATCCTCCAATTCTTGCCTGAATCGTCCGCTCTCGCTCGTCGAGACGACCGCGCACGTTGCGGAGGCCACAAAAGCGACGTGGCGCCACTCCGCTTGGAGGGCGCCACGAAAGCTCGACCACGAACCCGGCACTCCCACAGGACGAGCCAGTCGGAAAATGGGAACGGAGGCCGGAGTCTAGAAGAGCAGTCCGTAGGAAAAGCGAGGGCGAAGCGTAAGTCGCGAGCCGGAAGGAAGAAGAGGCAGAAGCAGAAGCGGCAGAAGCGTAAGCGTGACAGAGAAGAGAAAGTCGTAAGCGGAAGCTGGAGAGTCGAAGTGGAGAAGGAAGCGGCTCGGCGGCGTCGAAGGGAAGAGACGCCAGCCCGCCGATCAGCCCGTGAGGGCTTCGACGTTGCGACGGCCAGCCCAGCACCTCGCGACGTCGCCCGTGCCCCGAAGGTCCAGAAGGAAGTAAGTAGGCCGGGGCGCGGCGAGGGGGGTTGAAGCAGCGACCGTGCCAGAGGACACATTGTCTTTCATTCCGAGCAGTTCCATCGGTTCATGGAGCAATGGGGCGGAGCGGGCAGGGACATCGCAGTCAGCGTGGCCAGGGTGACCTGCAACTTTTTCATAGTTGGCATGATCCTTCCGCGACCCAGGTCACGGAGGGTCCAGAGGGCGCGGGCGAGCGAAGCGCTGCAGTGCGCGCATGCTCGACGTCGATCCCGCGAACGTCGTTGACAGTCGCGCCGTTCGAAGTAAGGTGGCGCCACTTTCCGCGGCGCCGACGCGTCACGGACGATGCGCCCGTAGCTCAGCTGGATAGAGCACTGGTCTACGGAACCAGGTGTCGGAAGTTCGAATCTTCCCGGGCGCGCTTCTCTCCGCTTCCCCTCTTCCACCTCGTTCCTCGGTGGAGGCGATGACGACGGACGACGCCGAGACCGACCGTCGCTGGATGGAGGTCGCGCTCGCCGAAGCCGACGTGGCCGCTGCGCGTGGCGAGGTGCCGGTCGGCTGCGTGATCGTCGGACCCGACGGCACGGAGCTCGCGCGCGGCCACAACCTCCGCGAGACCGACGAGGATCCCACGGCGCACGCCGAGATGATCGCGCTCCGGGCGGCCGCGCGTGCGCTCGGCTCGTGGCGGCTCGAGGGCACCACGCTCTACGTGACGCTCGAGCCGTGCGTGATGTGCGCGGGCGCGCTCGTGAACGCGCGCGTCCCGCGCGTCGTGTGGGGATGCGACGACCCGAAGGCAGGCGCCTGCAAGACGCTCTACACGATCGGCCAGGACGCGCGGCTGAACCATCGCTACGTGATGGTCCCGGGCGTCCTCGCCGAGGAATGCGCCGATCGGCTCAAGCGCTTCTTCGCGGCGCTCCGCGCGCAGGGCAAGAAGTAGCTCAGTCGAGCGGCTGCCAGCTCGCGTCGTCCTCGTACGGGTCGCGGCGCTTCGAGCTCACCGGCTTGCGCGGCTCCGGGCGCGGATCGCCGTTCTTCACGAAGACGACGTTCTGCTCGAGCCCCTCGGCGAGCTCGGCGCGCGAGATCTTGCCGTTCCGTGCGCCGATCTCCATCAGCGAGCGGAGGTGCTTCATCCAGCCCTCCGGGACCTGCCCCTTCTCGCGGAGCTTCCCGTAGCGGAGCGGCGACGGCAGGAGGGTCGCGAGGAAGTAGCACTCGGCGACGTTCAGCTCCTCGGGGCGACGGCCGAAGTAGTAATCGGCCGCACGCGTGATCCCGTAGACGTCGGGGCCGAACTCCACGACGTTGAGATAGAGCTCCATCATCTCGTCCTTCTGGAGAACCTGCTCCAGGTAGTCGGTCAGGACGACCTCTTCGAGCTTCCGGGAGAGGTTCTTCGAGCGAGAGAGGAACAGGTTCTTCGCGAGCTGCATCGTGATCGTGCTCGCGCCGCGGACGAAACGCCGTGCCTTCAGGTTCGCCTGCACGCTGCCGCGGATCGCGCCGTGGTTGAACCCGTGGTGCTTGTAGAATGCACCGTCCTCGGTCGTGAGCACGGCGGCGATCATGTACGGGCTGATCGCGTCGAGGTCGGTCCAGTCGGCCGACCCGGGCCCCGTCGTCGTCTCGCCCGCGGTGCCGTCGGGCTTGTAGGTCCGGTAGGTGAACGTCCTCGCGAACCGCTCGCGCGAGAGGTCGCGCGGCACCTCGGAGACGCGGCAGGAGTCGTCGACCTTGTAGTCGAGGAGCATCTTGTCGATCGTGCGGGTGTCGAACGCGACCTGCGCCGTCGCGCCGAAGGTGCCCGTCATCCGCATCTGCTCGATCGTCGGGAGCAGCCCGCGCGGCGCGCTCTCGAGCAAGGCCTGGCAGCCTGCGGGCGCGATCTCGACGCCGAGCGACACGGCGAAGTGGTCGCTCGTCTCCTCCAGCGTACCGTGGGTCCGGAGGTGGAGCGCGCCGACGTCGAGCTGCGCCTCGTCGATCCGGAGGCGGCCGCCGGCCTCCAGCACGCCGCGCGCGCCGACGCCGAACGCGAGATCCTTGATGCGCTCGGGCGCGAGCCGCGGCTGCTCGAGCGCGATGCCCTTGAGGAGGACGTTGCCGTCGAACGTCAGCGCATCGCCGCCTTCGGCGAGCGCGAGCTGCCCTTTGCCGGCGACGGTGCCGTGCGCCACGTCGGTGAGGCCCTTCGTGCCCTCTTTCACGCCGAGGACGGCGAGCGACACGGGTCCGCCCGCGAGCCGCGCCGTGACGTCCCCGGGGCCGAGCGGGAGATCGAGATCGAGCGAGAGCGGTGTGCCGGGCGCGTTCGGCGTCGCCGCCGTCGTGCGCGGCAGCTCGGCTCCGCTCGGCTTCTCCCCGCTCGAGAAGGACACGTGCATGTTCTGCCCGCGCCGCTCGAGCGCGAACGGCCCCGGGCCGAACGCGACGGGCTCGCCGGCGACGTCGAGCTTGAGGGAGAGGCCGCCGACGTCGACGCGCATCCCCTCCGGCGCGCGCGCCTCGATGAGCCTCGCGACGGCGCCGATCCGCGACCGGAGCGCGTGGAGGTCGGGCAGCGGCAGCACCGGCTCGTCGCGCGCGGCGTCATCCTGCGGACGAGTGGCGGGCTTCGGCGGCTCCGCCTTCGCCTTCTTCCCGCGCGCAGCGACGGGTGGAGGGAGCGGCGGGGGCGCGGGCTCCGCGGCGGCTTCGGTCGGCTTCGGCGCGTTCGCCGCCTTCGGGTCGCCGGCGACGATCACGTCGAGCGTCGCAGCCGCTGCGCGACGCGGCACTCCGTCGGGCGCGAGCTCGAGATCGACCCCGCGGGTCTCGAGGGTGACCTTGTCGCGCGTCGTCGCGAGCCGCTCGGCGCGGAAGTGGACGCCGTCCTCGGTCCGCGCGAGCTCGAGCCCCTCGCCCGTCAGCGCCGCGCCGGACGGCGCGTGCCACGCGAGGGCGACGCCTTTGACCGTGATCGGCGTCCTGGTCGCCTTCGCAGGCGTCTTCTCCGGAGCCTCGCCCGACGCGCGACGGAACGTCTTCAGCCGCTCGACGACGTCGTCCGGCTCGCCCTCGACGCTCACACGTCCGCCGTGCGCGACGAGCTCACGGAGCGCGAGCGTCGCGGACAGCTCGCCCCGGACCTCCTCGAGCTCGAGACCGACGCCCTCGACGCCTTTCGGCTTCACCGTCACGTTCTTCAGGACGACGGCGAAGAATCCGGGGCGCACGGCTCCGACGGTGACCTCGAGATGGCGGCGGTCGGCCTCGTGCGCGACGCGCGTGCGCACGATGGGCACGAACGCGGCGATACCCGAGACGGTGAGCAGCGCACCGGCGCCGAGCACCGCGAGCGCGACCTTGTGGGTCGGCCGGAGCATCACGCGATCCTAACGCCTGGCGCGCCGGAGGTCTTCACCGGCGCCGCGCCGAGCGCAGCCTTCCGCGTCAGCCGAAGCTGACCTCGAGGCTCTCGTCGTTCTCGAGGCGCTGCGGGATCGCCTTGAACAGCATCGTGATCTCGCCGGCCCACGACTTGCCGCCGCGGCGGAGCGGCTCGAGGTCCTTCGCGATCTGCTCGAGCTCCGTGCGGCGCGCGTTCGGCAGCTGGAAGAGATCGGCGACCCGGGCGAGGAGGGCCTTCTCCTTCTCGTCGACGTCCGCGTCGGCGCCGCTCATCCACACGGCGGCGACGTAGGCGAACGCCTTGTCGCGCTCGGAGAGGCTCTCGACGAGCAGCTCCTCGACCGGCATCGGCTGCTCGAGGAGCTGGTCGAGCCGCTCGCGCAGCTCCTTCGTGAGGTTCAGCACACCGGCCGCCGCGCGGACGCCTTCCTTCTCACGATCGTCGAGGCGGCCGTCCGCCCAGGCCATCGTGATGAGGAGCGCGAGGGTCTCGGTGCACGCGTCTGCGCTGATCGTGAGCCGCTTCATGATCGCCGAGGATACCCGACTTCGCGCGCGGGTCAGCTCGGATCGGGCTTGGGCGTCTTCGGACCGCTCGGCGGCAGCTCGGGCTTCGTGATGCGATCCTTCGGGAGGTCGCCGGTGAGGGACTTCAGGAACGTCGTGATCGCCTTCACGTCGGCGTCCGCGAGCTCCTTGCCGAGCTGGTGGCGGGCCATGAGCTTCACGGCCTCCTCGAGCGTCGCGACCGACCCGTCGTGGAAGTACGGGGCCGTCTTCTCGATGTTCCGGAGGCTCGGGACCTTGAAGACCAGTCGGTCGACTTCGTCCTTCGTCACCTTCATCCGCCCGATGTCGTCCGTCTTGCCCGCCCAGGCCTTCGCCTTCCCGAGCTTCTCGAACTGCGAGCCGCCGACGTACTTGCCCTGGTGACAGGTCGCGCATCCGGCATCGAGGAACTTCGCGAGCCCTGCTTTCTCGTCCTCCGAGAGCGCGGTCTGGTCTCCGGCGAGGAACTTGTCGAACCGCGAAGGCGTGACGAGGGTGCGCTCGAACGCGCCGATCGCCTTCGCCGCGTTGGCGGCGGTGATCGGCGCCTTCTCGCCCGGAAACGCCTTCTCGAAGAGCGGCGCGTACCCGGGGATCGACTGGAGCACCTGGACGATCTGCTTCTCGTCCTTCAGCGCCATCTCGACCGGGTTCTGGACGGGCTTCAGCGCCTGATCCTCGATCGTGGCCTCGCGCCCGTCCCAGAACTGCTTCACGTGACCTGCGGCGTGGAAGGTCGTCGGCGAGTTGCGGTCGCCGAGCTGCCCCTTGTGACCCTTCGAGGTCTTCTCGTTGTCCACGCCGTATCGCGCGAGGTCGTGGCACGAGTTGCACGAGAGGTCGTGGTTCTTGGACAGGCGGTTCTCGAAGTAGAGCGTTCGCCCGAGCGCGACCTTCTCGTCCGTGATCGGATTCGCCGGTGACTCGATCGTCGCCGGCACCTCGCCGAAGTTGTTCAGCTGCGCGGGGTCGATCGAGACGGGCTTCACCGCCTCCTTCGCCGCGACGGGGGCGGCCGAGGGCGCCGGCGCGTCGGGCTTCTTCTCGCTGCCCTTGTCACATGCCGCGACGAGCGCGGCGACCAGGATTCCGGAAACGAAGAGGCTCTTCTGCACGGGTCGAACGATGCGGTCATCCGTGCCGCAGGGCAACCCCCTCGGCGCATGCGTGATGCTCCGTGTTCCGGGCGGGCAGACCATGGCGTGGGAGGCGAGCCCGCGGGGGTCGCCCGGAGGCGAAGCGGCCCGTGCTCGGGCGCCGTCCGGAGGTCGGCCATGGCGCCCGTTGACCGGGGTGGGAGCGACTGGCAATGTGCGCCGCGATGGCTGGATTTCCGTTGCCGTGTCGATTGGTCGCCGCGTCCGGCGCCACGGCCGTGCTCCTCGCATCCTTCGCGGCGCACGCGCAGGGCGCGGCCCCGGGCGGGTCGGCGACGCCGGCTCCGTCCGCCGCGCCTTCCCCGACGACGAGCGCCACGAGCCCGATCAGCCCCGAGGCCAAGCAGCACTTCGCCGCCGGCGTCTCGTTCCTCCAGGACCCCGACGGCGAGAAGGTCGAAGAGGCCTATCGCGAGTTCAAGACGGCCTACGACCTCTCGGGCTCGCCGAAGATCCTCGGCAACATGGGCCTCTGTGCGATGAAGCTCGAACGGGACGGCGAAGCGATCGACGCCTACGCGCGATACCTCCGCGAGGTCCCCGACATCGATCCCGACGAGCGCGCGCAGATCGTCCGCGACCTCCAGACGCTCACCGTCGGCGTCGCGCGCGTGACCGTGCAGGTGAACAAGCCGGGCGTGCGGATCATCGACGTGCGGATCCCGGTCCGCGGCGAGCGCGTCACGAACGTCTACGGCCCGGTCGAGGGCAAGCTGACCATCGGCATGCGCCCCGGTCACCACGTGATCACGGCGAGGCTCGCCGGACACGAGGACTCGAACTGGGAGATCGAGGCCTACGCCGGCGGCAAGGAGGAAGCTTCCCTCCTCCTCCGCGAGAAGGTCGTCGCGCCGCCGCCGGGCGCGGTCGCCGAGCGCCCCGCGAACGTGGCGCCGTGGATCGTGATGGGCGTCGGCGGAGCGATGCTGGCCGCGGGCGCGGTCACCGGCGTCGTCGCGCTCGGGAAGACGAGCGACATCGAGCGCGAGTGCCCGAACGACATCTGCCCCCTCGGCTACGACCTCGAGGGCTCGCGCTCGGACGCGCGCACGTTCGTGCGCCTGACGGACGCGCTCCTCGTCGGTGGCGGCGTGGTCGCCGCCGGTGGATTCGTCTGGTGGTTGGTCTCGAACCGCAGTGACGAGAAGGCGGAGGCGCCGAAGACGGGCCGCGTGCATCGAGAGAGGCTGTCGCTGCCGACCGCGGCGTGCACGCCGGCAGGGTGCGGCGCCTCGTGGGGAGGGACGTTCTGATGCGCGCGCTCGGGCTCCTCACGGCGCTCTCTGCCCTGTCGCTCTCGTCGTGCTTCGCGGTCACGGACCTCGATCGCTTCGAGAAGAACAGCGGTCGCTTCGTCGATCTCTCGCTCACGGTGCGCGGGATGAAGTCCCACGTCGCCGAGCTCTTCGAGTACCGGGTCGTCGACTCCGCGAACATCATCCAGTCGCGAGGGATCGCGTTCCCGCTCGGCGGGGTCGACGCAGCGTTCTTCGCGCCGCGCGCGATTCCGACCGACAAGCCGGTCCGGATCGACTTCTTCGCCGATCACAACAACTCGAAGAGCTACGACGCGACGCCGACCGAGGCGCTCGACCACGCGTGGCGCGTTCCCGTCGACCTCGCCACCGTCGGCAAGGACGGCGTGGTCGTGACGTTCGATCACAACACGTCGTTCACGTTCCTGAACGATCCGGGCGGCGCGCCGCGCGAGATCGGCAAGGCCGCGAGGATCTCCGTGCGCGGCCTCGCGACGCGCCTCGGGCGCCGGCTCGAGGCGCGCGTGGCGGATGCGTTCACGGGCCGAGTCGTCGCGCTCTACCGCTACCCCGCGATCGACAAGGACGCCGTCGAGCTCGTCGTCCCGGGCATGATCGAGGCGGACAACACCTATACCGTCGAGATCACGACGGACGACGAGAAGGCCGGAGCTGGTACGCTCGAGGGCTGGCGTCTCCAGCAGGACAGCAATGCCGATGGGTTGGCCGTCACGTTCGACGCAGCGGCTTCGGATGCGCTGCGGGTGACGGACCCGGCCCGCCCGTGATCGTCTCCCGTCGCTGCCATCCGAACGAGTGACGTGCGATGGGGAAGTCGTGCACGGACGGCCTGCGGGGTTATGATGGAGGACCGCGCCGATGACCATCGACCTCGGTCAGACCATCGACGGGAAGTACCGTGTCGTCCGCCACATCGGCGCCGGCGGCATGGGCACCGTCTACGAGGGGGAGAACGTCCTCATCGGCCGTCGTGTCGCGATCAAGCTGCTCCACGCGCAGGTCGCCTCGATGCCGGAGTTCGTCGAGCGGTTCGAGCGCGAGGCGCGTGCGGCGGTCCGGATCGGCTCGCCGCACATCTGTGACGTCCTCGACCTCGGCCACATGCCGAACGGCGACCGCTTCATCGTCATGGAGTACCTCGAAGGCGTCAGCCTCGAGGACCGGCTGGAAGAGCGCGGCAAGCTCGCTCCCCACGAGCTCGCGCCGATCGCGTTCGAGCTGCTCGAAGGGCTCGGGAGCATGCACGGCGCCGGCGTCGTCCACCGGGACCTGAAGCCGGCGAACATCTTCCTCGCGAAGGCCCGCGGCGGTCGCGGCGAGACGGTGAAGATCCTCGATTTCGGCGTCGCGAAGCTCCAGCCGAAGCCGGGCGAGGTCGGAGCGATGACCCAGACCGGCGCGATGATGGGGACGCCGCTCTACATGTCTCCGGAGCAGGCGCGTGGCGCGCGGGACGTCGACGGTCGGAGCGACATCTACTCGGCGAGCGTCATCTTCTATCGCGCTCTGACGGGCGAGCTCCCGTACATGGCGCAGAACCTCAACGAGCTGCTGTTCAAGATCGTGCTCGAGGACCCACGCCCGATCCGCGATCTCGCGCCCGAGGTGGACGAGGCCTTCGCGGAGATCGTGCATCGCGGGCTCACGCGCGACGTCGAGAAGCGCTTTCCGGGCGCGCGCGCGTTCCAGGAAGCCATCGCGACGTGGGGACGCGCGCAGGGCCGACCGAGCCTCGCATTCGCGATCACGATGCGGACCGAACCGCCGCCGCGCGCCGTGCGGCCGTCCGCGCCGGATGCGATGCCGGTCGGGAGCGCGCCGAAGATCGAGTCCGCACCGATGACCTCCACGCCCGGCACGGTCGTCTACGACGATCTCGGGCCGCGCCCGCCGACGCCGGCCGGCTCGGGTCCCGTCGCGGGTCCGACGACGCCGCTCGGCCTCGGGAGCGGCAGCGGCGAGAGCCCGGTCGTGGCGCAGGCCGCGATCAGCCCGGCGGCAGGGACGCCACTGTCGTGGTCCGGGGCGCCGGACGGGCTGCGCGGCTCGAATCCTTCGATCCCGAGCGGTGCGATGCCCGTCGCCGCGCATTCCTCACAGCGGGTGCGGGCGGCCGGCGAGATCTCCTCGTTCGCATCGACCCAGGCGAGTCCCTCGGATCCCAAGCTGAGGGTCGACATGCCGACGCCGGCGGGCGCGACGACGGCCGCTTCGACCGAGGACGCCGCAGCCGCCGCACCGGCGCCGGCGAAGAAGGGCTCGTCGCGTGCGATCGCGTTCGCGGCAGGAGCGCTCGCGCTCGTCGCCGGTCTCGGCTTCGTCGTCTCGCGGAGCGGAAGAGGGGCGGCCGCGACGGATCCCGCGGCCGCGGCCGCGACCTCGAGCGTGACGACGGCGACCGTCACCCCCACGTCGACGTCGACGGCGGCGCCGGCCGACGCGGCGGCGGCGGTGCTCGTCGCGACGACCACGCCTCCGGTCGCTGCCTCCGATGCGGGTGCACCACACGTCGCCGCGAGGCCCACGTCCGTGACGACGACCTCGGCCGCGACAGCGCCGAAGGGGACGACGCCGCCGACGAGCACCGGCACGGCGACGCCGACCGCTGCCGCGACGGCGGTGGGCGCGGCCACGCCGCCAGCGACGGCGACCGCGGCCGCTCCGGCGACGACGGCTTCGTCCCACGGCCGCCGGTTCCGCACGAACCTCGACTGATCCACGCGTCTTCGCGGCCGCTGGCTCGTCGTCTACGCGAGCCGGCTCAGGTCGACGGGTCGGTCGCGAGCCGCGCGTAGATCGCGTCGTCGTGGAAGCGCTCCTCGAAGAGCCGAGCGCCGCGGAGAATGCCTTCGTACGTGAAACCGAGCGCCTCGAGGAGGCGCCGCGAGCGCTCGTTCTGGGGGTCGACCTCGGCTTGGAGACGGTGGAGGCGCAGCTCCTCGAACCCGAAGCGCACGATGCGTTCGACCGCCTCGCGCGCGAAGCCCGCGCCCCTCGCCGTCTGCCGCAGCTCGTAGGCGACGGATGCCGACCGGTTCGGCGCGTCGATCCGGCAGATCGCGACCTGGCCGATGCGCTCGCCGCTCTCCTTCACAACGAGGGTCCACCCCTTCGACCGGCCAAGCGTCATGTCGCGCAGGATCCACGCGATCCTGGCGCGCGCCTCGTCGATCGAGACCATCGGTGCGGCGAGGAGATGGCGGACGTGGCCTGGATCGCTCCGCATCCCGAACCGCAGGTCGGCGTCCGCGAGCTCGACCTTTCGGAGCGTCAGGCGCGGCGTGTCCAGGGTCGGTACCGCGCCCGGCCCCGGAGGAACCGCGCCGGCGCGGAGCGCGGCGGGTATCCCGTCGTGCGGTCCGCGCGGCCGGATGGGCGGATCGGCCCAACGCTTCTCGCCGTTACCGGCGTCGAGGTCGGGATGCAGCGGATAGGTCACGGCAGCGCCCGGGATCCGCTCCCCGACGACGAGGAGGTGCACGTCCTCGTTCGAGTCGTTCAAGAACGTGTGGGCGATGCCGGTCCCGGAGGGAAACCCGACCGCGTCGCCGGGGCGGAGCGGGTAGAGCTCTCCGTCGAGCCAGAGGTGAGGCGCGCCCTCGAGCACGTAGACGAGCTCCTCCTCGTCGCGCTCGGCGTGCGGGAAGGACGTCCGGCGTCCGGGCGGTAGCACCTCGTGATGGACGCCGACCCGCGTGAGCCCCGTCGCCTTGCCGATCGGTGCGCCGATCGAGTGGAGCTCCTCGCTGCCCGGATAGCGCGAGTCGTCCTCCGAGAGGACGTCCTCCCACCGCACGATGAAGGGCGGCCGTTGCATCGCCCCTTCCTACCGGCCACGGCCCCAGGGCACAACGGCTCCGGGCCGGAGCTGCGAACCGGGAATGCGAAGGACAAAAAGCGAAAAGCCCGTCAGGGGGTACCTGACGGGCTGTCCGGGAATAATCCCGGCGGCGTCCTACTCTCCCA
>JBDHVE010000203.1:0-15054 GCA_039809485.1 Polyangiaceae bacterium
GCGCCGCCGAGCGCGCCGCCGAGCGCGCCGACGGCGCCGGTGTCCGCCCCCGGCGATGCGCTCACGACCACGATGCACGCCGGGCTCACGCGTCCGGGCGCGCTGATCGGGACGCCGGCCTACCTCGCGCCGGAGCTGTGGCTCGGCGAGCAGGCCTCGCCCCGCTCGGACGTGTTCGCTGTCGGCCTCGTCCTCTTCGAGCTCCTGACCGGCTCGCTCCCGTTCGCTCCGCTCGGCGGAGAGGCCCTCGCGCGCGCCGTCGTCGACACCGACATCGTGCCGATCCGCACGCGGCGCCCCGATCTGCCGGAGTCGTTCGGCGAGATCGTCGACCGGTGCCTCCGGCGTCAGCCGGAAGCGCGCTACCCGTCGGCCGCGCCGCTCCGCGCTGCATTCGAGCAGCTCAACCAGGTGTTCCTCCCGCGAGCGAACGCGGTCGAGAGCGTGAAGATCGACGACGAGACGCTGATGGTGGCGATCTCGTTCGCGCGGATGCTCCCCCGGATCGACGACCTCGTCGCGAGCGTCTACGAGCGCATGTTCGCGCTCGATCCTTCACTCCGTCACCTCTTCCCCGACACGCTCGGCGCGCAGAAGGAGAAGCTCGCGCACGCGCTGAAGCTCTGCATCGACGGGCTCCGCGATCCCGAGAAGCTCGTCCCCGTCCTCCAGGACCTCGGGCGGAGGCACGCCGGCTACGGGATCACGGCATCGCACTTCGACACGCTCGGTGCGGCGCTCCAGGGCGCCGTCGCCGAGCTCGACGCCGCGTGCTGGAGCGAGAAGCTCGCGACCGCATGGCGGAGCGCCTACGCGTTCCTCGCGACGGCGATGCGCCAGGGCCTCGCGACCGGGATGCCGACCGCGATCAGCGGGGAGTCCGCGCGGCCCGACCTCGGCGTCGAAACGCCGCCGAGCGGCCCGCGCCCGTACGTCGTCCCGCCTGCTGCGGAGACCGAGCTCCCCCGCACGCAGTACGCGCGGAACGGCGAGGTCAGCCTCGCGTACCACGTCCTCGGCGAAGGGCCGGACCTCCTCGTCATCCTCGGGTGGATCACGCACCTCGAGCTCTCGTACGGGCATCCCTCGCTCGGAGGCTTCCTCCGCGCGCTCGCACGCCGTCACCGCGTCATCCTGTTCGACAAGCGCGGCACCGGTCTCTCCGACCGCGTCGTGCAGAATGCATCCTTCGACGACCGTCTCGACGACATCCACGCCGTCCTCGACGCGGCGAAGAGCGAGCGCGCGGCGGTCCTCGGGATCTCCGAAGGCGCGTCGATGAGCGCGTTCTTCTCCGCGCTCCACCCGGAGCGCGTCCGGTCCGCCGTCCTGTGGGCACCGTCGGCGAGGATGCTGAACACGCCGGGCTACGAAGTCGGGCTCGAGCCCGCGTTCATGGAGCAGGTCTACGGTCTCATCCAGGCGCGCTGGGGCGACTCGTTCTTCGCCGAGCTCGAGGCGCCTTCGATGGCGCACGACGAGGGCTTCAAGCAGTGGCTCGCGACGTACATGCGGATGTCGGCGAGCCCCGGCAACGCCGTCGCGATGCTGAAGGCCAACGCGGCCGTCGACATCCGGCGCGCGCTGCCGCTCGTGAAGGTGCCGACCCTCGTCATGCACCGGCAGGGCGATCGCGTCGTGCCGTTCGGGAGCGGAAAGTACGTCGCAGAGCACATCCCCGGCGCGCGCTTCGTCCCGCTCGCGGGAGAGGATCACATCCCGTTCACGGGCGGCACCGACGAGGTGATCTCGGCGATCCTCGACTTCACGACGCGGATCGACGACCCGCGCGCGACCGCGGAGGCGGCGTCGTGGATGGTCGTCGCCGAGGGCGCGTCCGGGCTCCCTGCGCCCGAGGCGCGCGGGCGTGTCCTCGCGGAGGGTGCCTTCGCGTTCGACGGGCTCACCCGCGCGCTGTCGTTCGCGGCCGCCGCCGCCGATGCGGGCGCACGCGTCGGGGTCGACTTCGGGACGACGACGGCGCGCGCAGGGGCGCTCGCTGCCGCCGCCGCGGCAGGCGAGGTCCGCGCCGGCGGGATGGCGAAGGACATCTCGCACGCGCTGCCGTTCGCGTTCCGCGAGATCGAAGGCGGCGAGGCGCCGGTCTACGTCGTCACGCGCGGCTGAGCGCCCGTGCGCGCACGAGGGCGCGACGTGCACGCACGCGCGTCCGTCGTGGAGATCCACATGATCCCGGCGCGTTGAGCGCGCGCGCGCGACGGCACGGCCGCTGCTCGGAGGAGGCTCGCAACCCCAAGGAGCCCCTGACCATGAGCCTCGACGTCCCCGCTCTCCGCGAGAGCTTCGCCCTCGTCTGCGAGCGCGCCCCGCACGTGACCCGCCGCTTCTACGAGATCTTCTTCGAACGCTACCCGCAGGTCCGCTCGATGTTCGGCGGGGAGGTCACGCGTCGTCAGGAGGAGATGCTCACGAAGGCGCTCGCCGCTGTCATCGACCACCTCGAGGATCCGGGCTGGCTCACCGAGACGCTCCACGCCCTCGGCGCGAAGCACGTCGGCTACGGCGTGCGCGACGAACAATACGGATGGGTCGGAGAGTGCCTCCTCGCGACGCTCGAGGAGGTCGCGGGCGAAGCGTGGACCCCGCGCGTCGCCGAGGCCTGGGCCGAGGCCTACGTCGCCGTCGCGACCCTCTGCATCCAGGGCGCGAGGACCGAGCGCGCTTCGTACCTGCCGCCCGCGTCCTCGGCCGCCTAGCCTTCGTCCTCTTCCTCGGCGCCCTCGTTGCCGACGGCGATCCCGTAGCGCTTCATCACACGATAGAGCGCGAACCGGTTCTTCAGGCCGAGCGCCTTCGCCGCGCGCGTCACGTTGTTCTCCGCCGCCTCGAGGGCGCTCCGGATCGACGCCTCGTCGATCTCGGCGTCGCCCGGCGCCCGAGGGGCCTCGATCCGGAGCTCGGCCTCGACCTCGGGCGTCCGCGCGAGGAATCCCTCGCGGCTCGACGACACCGCCGTCCACACGAGGCGATCGAGCTCACGGAGGTGATGCGTGTAGCGATGGAGGAGGAGCCCTTCGATCAGCGATGGCTCGATCCGCGGGACACGCGCGCCGTCCTTGTCCTCGAAGAACCGCGCGTCGGCGTCCGGCATCTCGCGCGCGAGCCGATCGAGCACGTGGCGGACGAGGAGCGGGATGTCCTCGCGACGCTCCTCGAGCCCCGGGATCGCGACGCGCACCGCGAGCCGCGCGGCGAAGTCGTGCTTGAGGGAGTCGAGCGCGCGGTTCGTCGCGGCGACGAGACGGATGTCGCTCTTCCGCACGCGCGACTCGCCGAGGCGCTGGTACTCGCCGTCCTTGTCGAGCACGCGGAGGAGGTGCGCCTGGAGCTGCGGTGGGAGCTCGCCGATCTCGTCGAGGAAGAGCGTCGAGCCGTCCGCCTCCCCGACGAGGCCGGCGCGCTCGGGGCTCCCCGCATTCGGATAGTTCTTCGCCGTCCCGAAGAGCTCGGCGTCGACGAGGCCCTCCGGGAACGTCGCGGCGTTGCGCGCGACGAGCGGCTTGCCCGCCCGCGGCGAGAGACCGTGGATCGCGCGGGCCGCGAGCTCCTTGCCGGCGCCGCTCGGGCCCTGGACGAGGACGTGGTGCGGAGAGCCCGCGGCGAAGCCGAGGCTGTCGCGGAGACGCCACGCCGCGACCGACTCGCCCACCACGCCGTAGGCGTCGGCACGCCCGAACGAGAACTTCTCGGGCGCCTTCGCGCGGAGCGGCTCGAACGAGGTCGGCCGCGAGACGACGAGCAGGACGAGCGCGTTCTTCAGGACGAGGACGTCGCCCGGGACGAGCGTCGCCTTCTTCACCTCGCCGCCGCGGACGAGCATCGCGAGCTTCCCGACGGAGGCGACTTCGATCCCGCCGTCCGTCGGGGTGATGCGGAGCTGCACGCGCGAGATCCGGCTCGACGTGAGCGGCGCGCCCTGGCTCGTCTCGCCCGGGCGCTGCCGCACGAACATCGCGCGCGCGCCCTTGTCCTCGGGCTGCGCGGGGCCACGGCCGAGGACCATCGGCCCGGTCACGAGCGCCACCTCGCCGACGCGGCCGGGCTCCTCGAGCGCCCAGGCGATCGCCAGCGCGGGAACGTCACGCGTCACGCGGGGCCGCTTGCCCCAAGGCAGATCCTGCTCGGGGATCGTCGACTGGGTCACCATCTCTTCTACTTCTATACCCTCATCCGAGACCCTTCGCGTGGTGGCGGAGGTGGTCCTCCACGAAGGTCGACACGAAGTAGTAGCCGTGGTCGTAGCCCTCGTGCCGGCGGACGACGAGGTCCTGCCCGCTCGCGGCGCACGCTTCCTCGAGCCGCTCGGGGAGGAGCTGCTCGGGGAGGAACTTGTCGGCGAGCCCCTGGTCCACGAGGATCGTTCCGCCGAGCGGCTTCCGGCGGAGGAGCGCGCTCGCGTCCCACTCCTTCCATGCGTCGCGATCGTCGCCGAGGTAGCCGGTGAAGGCCTTCTCGCCCCACGGCACCTCGCTCGGCGCGCAGATGGGCGCGAGCGCGGACACCGTCGTGTAGAGCCCCGGGTTCCGGAGCGCGGAGACGAGCGCGCCGTGACCGCCCATCGAGTGCCCGAAGATCCCGCGCCGATCCTTCGCGATCGGGAACTTCGCCTCGACGAGCTCGCGGAGCTCCTTCGTCACGTAGGTCGCCATCCGATACGTCTGCGACCACGGCAGGACCGTCGCGTCGAGGTAGAAGCCCGCTGCCTGCCCGAAGTCCCAGCTCGCGTCGTCGCCCGGGTAGCGCGTCGCGCGCGGGCTCGTGTCGGGGCAGAGGAGCGCGAGCCCGAGCTCGGCTGCCACGCGCTGCGCGCCGGCCTTCGTCGGGAACGTCTCCTCCGTGCAGGTGAGGCCGGCGAGATAGGTGACGAGCGGCACCGGCGCCTTCGCCGCCTGCGGCGGGAGGTAGACGGCGAAGCGCATCGGCCCGCCGCACGCTTCCGACGTGTGGCGGTAGAAGCCCTGCACGCCGCCGAAGGAGCGGTGCTCCGTCAACGTCTCGACGACCATCAGAACTCCACGACGGCGCGGATCGACTTGCCCTCGTGCATCAAGTCGAACGACTCGTTGATCCGATCGAGCGGGAGCTTGTGGGTGATGAGGGAGTCGATGTCGATCTTCCCCTCCATGTACCAGTCGACGATCTTCGGGACGTCGGTGCGCCCGCGCGCGCCGCCGAACGCCGAGCCCTTCCACACCCGACCGGTGACGAGCTGGAACGGCCGGGTGGAGATCTCCTTCCCCGCGCCGGCGACGCCGATGATGATGCTCTCGCCCCAGCCGCGGTGGCAGCACTCGAGCGCCTGCCGCATCAGCTCGACGCTGCCGACGCACTCGAAGCTGTAGTCGGCGCCGCCCTTCGTCAGCTCGACGAGGTAGGGGACGAGATCGCCCTTCACCTCCTTCGGGTTCACGAAGTGGGTCATCCCGAACTTGCGCGCCATCGCCTCGCGCGCGGGGTTGATGTCGACGCCGACGATCATGTCCGCGCCGACCATCCGTGCCGCCTGCACGACGTTGAGACCGATGCCGCCGAGGCCGAACACGACGACGTTCGAGCCGGGCTCGACCTTCGCCGTGTTGATCACGGCGCCGACGCCGGTCGTCACGCCGCAGCCGATGTAACAGACCTTGTCGAACGGGGCGTCCTCCCGGATCTTCGCGAGCGCGATCTCGGGCAGCACGGTGTAGTTCGCGAAGGTCGAGCACCCCATGTAGTGATGGATCTTCTCCTTGCCGAGGGAGAAGCGGCTCGTGCCGTCGGGCATCACGCCCCTGCCCTGCGTCGCGCGGATCGCCGTGCAGAGGTTCGTCTTCCGGCTGAGGCACGATTTGCACTGCCGGCACTCCGGCGTGTAGAGCGGGATGACGTGGTCGCCCTTCTTCAAGGTCGTCACGCCCGGGCCGACGTCGACGACGATCCCGGCGCCCTCGTGCCCGAAGATGACGGGGAAGAGCCCTTCGGGGTCCGCCCCCGAGCGCGTGAACTCGTCGGTGTGGCAGACGCCCGTCGCCTTGATCTCGACGAGCACCTCGCCGGCCTTCGGGCCCTCGAGCTGCACCGTCTCCACCTTCAGGGGCTTGCCTGCTTCGAAAGCGACTGCCGCGCGAACGTCCATGATGACCTCCTCGGGGGAGGAGCATCCTAGGGGATCACTGCTCGAAGCAGTAGAGGCGGTTCTGCGCGGCGCACGGCTCGTTGAGCTGCAGCGACCACGCGTTGCCCCGGAACTCGGCCTCACCGACGCCGCCGCCAGAGTTGGCCGAGTTGCTCGTCCACTTCGCGCAGTCGAACTGCGCCGGCGTGCCGTCCGGCCGCGTTCCGGTCCAGGCGCGATCGTTGTCCACGCTGACGAGATCGTTCTTCTCGGTGCGACGGAGGGGCACTTCGAGCTGCCCGTCGATCAGGTCGGCCTTGCTCGTCGCGATGACGTCACCGTTCACGAGCTGCCAGGGCCCGTTGCTCGTGATGCGGTCGACGGCGCGCACGTTGTCCTGGTTCGTCGACAGCCACGCGACCCACTTGCCGGTCCCGCCGAGGTTCGCGTCGAGCGCGGCCTGGGTGCAGAGCGCGTCGGCGCCGGCGAGGCCGTTCATCGCGCCCTGGAACACCTGCGAGGTGATGAACGCGCGGAGCGGACCGCGCGGGCCGGCTTCCGCGTCGGCATCCTCTTCCCGTCCGGCGTCGACGGGCTCGACCGACGCATCGGGCGTCGTCGAGCTGCCGTCGGCGCGCGGCTCGGGCGTCGCGATCGACCCGTCCGGCTCGGCCTCCTCTTCGGGGGCGAGGATGCCGACGTCGGCCGCGCCGGTGAGGAGGTTGCACCCTCCCCCGACCAGCAAGGCTGCGAGCGTGACGAAGCCGCGGACGCGCATCCGTCCGTCCATCATAGCGCGCTCGCGCCGAACGCCCATGTTCGGGCGAGATCACCCCCCGAAGGGGATGAAGATGCTGAACCCGCCCGTGACGACGACGTCGTTCACCAGGTGGTCCTCGCCGATCAGGGTCTCACGCAGGACGTGGTCGCGGACGTCGAACCGGAGGGCGAACCACTTGCCGAAATACCACTTCGTCCCGAGGCCGAAGCTCCCGGTGAGGCCCTGCGACGTCGAGTCGTCGGTGATCCCGGCCCCGAGCGCGGCGTTCAGGTCGAACCGGGTGATGCCGCCGCCCATCCAGCGAAGCTTGCCGTAGGCGAAGCTCCAGACGAGATGCCCGAACCAGAGCCGGCCCGGGCGGTTCGTCCGCTCCTCGACCTGCACCTGCGGGTAGCGGCGCTCGTAGGTCTCCGTCACGGCCGTCCGGAAGCGCGTGAGCTGGAAGCTCGCCTCGAGCCCGAGATCTTCCGAGAAGTGGAAGGTGTACGCGCCGCCCGCGACCCAGCTCGAGGAGTAGAGATCGGCCGCATAGAGGCCGCCCATCCCGGACAGCTCGTGGCGGAATGCCTTCGTGAAGAGACGCTCCTGGACGCCGCGGTAGTGCCGGCCGCCGACGAGCTCCTGCTTCAGCTCCTCGTCGACGCACTGCGCGTTTGCCTCTCCAGGCCGCAGCCCCGCCGCCAGCGCGACGCCCGCGACAAGCGCGGCGAGAAGCGGGGAACGACGTCGCATTGCGGCCCATACTCGCTTGCACGGCGCCTTTGGGCAAGGTCAACTCACGGCCCCTTGGCCGAGCGCGCGACGAAGAAGAAGCCCCGAGCCGGCGCCTCCTCGCCGGCCTCTCCGCGCTCGCCGCGCGCCGCGAGCAGCCCGCGCCCGGCGCGCGTGCCGTGCGTCCTCGCGATCGGCGGCCTCGACCCGGGCGGCGGCGCGGGGATCCTCGCCGATGCGCGGGCAATCGCGCGAGCAGGGGCATTTCCGTGCGCCGCCGTCGCCCTCCTCACCGTGCAGTCGACGTCCGGCCTCCGCTCCGTGACGCCGGTGGCGAAGGCCGAGCTGATTGCAGAGTGCACCGAGGTGGTGAAGGTGCAGCGGGTGCGCGCCGTCAAGATCGGCGCCCTCGGCAGCGACGACAACACGCGCGCGGTGGGCGATTTCCTCGCGATCCATCGTGAGCTGCCGTCGGTCGTCGACACGGTGATGATGCCGACGCGCGGCCGCGGGCGGCTCCTCGAGGAGCGCGCCGTCGGCGTGATGCGGTCGCGGCTCCTTCCGAACGCGACCCTCGTGATGTGCAACGCACCGGAGGCGGAAGCGCTCACCGGAAAGCGCGTCACACGGCTCGACGAAGCGCACGACGCGGCGCTCGCGCTCCTGAAGCTCGGGGTCCGATCCGTGCTCCTCAAGGGCGGTCACCTCGGCGGGCCGCATGCGGTCGACCTCCTCGCGCTCGCGCCGCCGCCTTCCTCGCTCCACTCCTCGCGCGACGTGAACGCGCGCGCGCGCCGTGCGACGGCGGCGAAGGTGATCGAGCTCGCGGCGCCGCGGCTGCCGCTCCCGCCGATGCACGGCGGCGGATGCGCGCTCGCTTCGCTCGTCGCCGGCAGGCTCGCGGTGATGGAGGAGGACTACCTGGCCGACCCCGAACGCGCCGTCGCCGATGCGGTGCGCTGGGCGAAGGGCATCCACCACGAAGCGCTCGCGGCTGCGAGCGACGTGGGTGGCGACATGCGCGTCCTCTTCGCGTGAGGGCGGGACGAGATCAGCCGAGCTCGCGCTTCAGCTCGCGCATGTCGCGCTGCATGCCGCGGAGCGAGACCGGTGCTTCGTCGACGAACGCCTCCGCGTCGCCCGCGCCCTCGCGGAGGACGACCGGCGGCGACGACGTGAGGTCGACGACGGTGGTCGGGATGATGCCGCCACCGCCGGCGTCGAGGACGAGGCCGAGCCCGCGGAAGTCGTCGTCGATCTCCGAGGGGTCGACGTGCGGATCCTCGCCCGGCTTGTTCGCGGTCGTGGAGATGACGGGGACCCCGAGCTCGCGGACGACGGCGGTGATGACGTTGTGCGCGGGGATCCGGATCCCGATCGTCTTCCGCTTGAGGTGGAGCACGCGGGGCACCTCGCGGGTTGCCTCGAGGATGAAGCAGTACGGCCCCGGCAGGAACCGACGGAGGATGCGATAGGCCTGGTTGTCGACGATGGCGTACTTCGCGATCTCCGACAGATCCGGGCAGATGATCGCCAGCGGATGCGACCCTGGCATCTGCTTGATCTGGTAGAGGCGGTCGACCGCCTTCTTGTTCGTCATGTCGCACCCCAGGCCGTAGACCGTGTCGGTCGGGTACGCGATCACCTCTCCCTGACGGAGCGCATCGACCGCCCGCGCCACCTTCCGCGGCTCCGGATGGTCGGGGTTGATGGAGAGGAGCATGATCGAGCCGGCAACGTACCAGCTCGCACCGCCGTGCGCGAAGTCCTGAGGCTCTGCGACCAGAGTGTTACGCTGCGAGGTCGCTGATGGGCATCCGTCTCGACGAGCTCCCCGTCTGGTTCCTCCGCCTCGCGGTCATCTGGTTCGGGCTCATCTGGGGGAGCTTCCTGAACGTCGTCATCTACCGCGTTCCGCGGGACATGAGCGTCGTCCGGCCCTCGTCGCGCTGCCCCGGTTGCGGGACGCCGATCGCGGCCTGGGACAACGTGCCTGTGCTCTCGTACGTCATCCTCCGCGGTCGCGCGCGGTGCTGCGGCGCGAAGATGAGCCCGCGGTACCCGATGGTCGAGCTTCTGGGCGGGATGCTGTCGCTCGCGATCCTCGAAGCGGTGATCCTCCGGATGCCGGGCAGCACCGAGGTCGTTCGGGCCGCCGCGGTCTATCTCGCCGACTTCGCGCTCTGCATGGGCTTGCTCGCGGCCGCGTTCATCGACATCGAGCACATGTTCGTCCCGGACGGCATCTCGCTCGGCGGGATCGTCGTCGGGGTCGCGACGGCGACCCTGCGCGGCCTCTCGCTGAAGGAGTCGCTCGTCGGCGCCGTCGTCGGCTTCCTCGTCGTCTGGTTCCCGCTGACGTTCCTCTACAAGCTCCTCCGCGGAAAGACCGGGATGGGCCTCGGCGACGCGAAGCTCGTCGCGCTCGCCGGCGCATGGTTCGGATGGCCGGGCGCCGTCTTCGCGCTCTTCGCCGGCGCGCTCCAGGGAACGCTCTGGATCGCGCTGATGTGGATCTTCGGCGTGAAGGCGAAGCTACCCGAGGCGGTCGAGGCGGACCTCGCGAATCTCCGTGAGCTCGCCGCGCAGGGCGACGAGGAGGCGAAGAAGGAGCTCGAGGCCGACCCGCTCGGCGAGGACGAAGACGACGAGCCGACGCCGCGGATCGCGTTCGGGCCGTTCCTCATCCTCGCCACCTTCGAGCTGCTGTTCGCTGGAACTTTCCTCCAGCGCTGGCTCGGCGGATTCCTGTTCGTGGACTGACGTCGCCGGGGACTGGATCGGCCGTTACCCAGCTCGCTCGGCGGCGACTCTCGATTTGCGCGGAAACTCGTCCGTCCGGATTGTGGTCCGGTGTGTGCTGCCATCGAGACGTCACCTTGGCGCCTCGACGATCCCACGGCCTCGGTCTCTTCCTCCTCGCGATCTCGCTGGGTTCCGTCGTCGCATGCGGGAGCGGTGACGACGCCGCGGAGCGCGCCGCCGAAGCGGCCCCCGGCCGGACCCCCGACGGCGCGCCCGATCCCGCCGCCGCCGAAGCGGCCGAGCAGGCGCGGATCGCCGAGAAGCCCTGGGAGGTCGTCTCGAACAAGGGCGAGACGTACCTCGCGAACGTCTTCTACGCGGACGCGTCGGAGAACGAGCAGATCATGCCGTACGCGATCGACGGCCACGTGCAGATCGATCGCCTCGTCTACCCCACGATCGGCAACCCGAACCTCTACGCGAAGGCCGACGCGACCGACGAGCTCGTCGTCGTGCTCCGCGTCGAGGACGCCGCATTCGACTTCCTCTCGCCGAAGACCTCGCCGGTGAAGGGCAGCACGCTCTCGCGCGTCGAGCTCGCGAAGACCGCGGACGGCGACGGATTCGTGTTCTACCTCGTGCCGCGCGCAGCACGCGCGGCGTCGACGACCTCGCCGCGGGCGCTCCCCGGCGGCGCGCTCGTCGCGGCCGGCGTCGTCGCGATCCAGCCGACCGCGATCTTCCAGAACCCGATGCCGGCGGACATGCCCGAGCGCCTCGCCGGACGGCGCACGCTCCGCTTCGTGTTCGACAGCGCTGCGATGGCCGGCGTCGCCGCCGGCCTCTACGACCTCCGCTTCGAAGTGAAGAAGGACGGCGCGCTCTACGAGCCGCGCGGGATCGGCAGCGGCGTCTACGAGTACCAGTACAACGCGGTCCGCGTGTTCGAGACGGAGCCCGACGAGTACGACGTCGTCAACGTCACCGACACGCAGGTGTCGATCGGCTCGAGCTACGACGGCTACACGAAGGCGCAGCTCGAGCAGCTCGTCGATCACCTCGCGTCCACGAAGGACGCGAGCGTCACCGCCGCGCCGTTCATGACCTTCAACGGCGACCTCCACAACGGCGGCTCGCCGGCGAGCCTCCGTCAGCGGACCGTCGCGCACACGTACGAAGGCGAGGCGAAGGCGACGCTCGAAGCGCTCGCGCGCCTCCCGATGCCGGTCTTCCTCACCGCAGGGAACCACGACGGCTACGTCTCCGTCGGGCAGGTTCCCTCCGCCGTGCGCGCCGCCGACGCGGCGCTCTTCGACGACTTGAAGGAGATCGTCGAGGAGGCCTCGCCTCGCGCGTGGCCCGGCTTCTCCTGGGACAAGTACGCGGCCTATCTCGACGCGACGTCGAAGGCCGACATGCTCGGCGGCTTCCATCGCGACGTCTTCGTCGGTGCCTTCTCGCGGAACGCGAAGGGCCAGGGCTTCGCGGACGGCTGGAAGGAAGTGCCTCGTGAGAAGCGCAACATGGTGCTCTACGACGGCTTCCACCAGTGGCAGAAGACGTACGGGCCGCTCTACGCGTCGTGGCGCTTCGGGAAGAACCGCTACGTCTCGCTGAACAGCTTCGAGCTCCGCCAGCACCGTCGCACGGGCTGGGGCATGTACACCGTGAACTACGGCGGCGGGATGAGCGACGTCCAGATGGACTGGCTCGATCGCGAGCTCGTGCGCGCGAAGAAGGAGTCGAGCGACGTCGTCCTCCTCGCGCACCACGACCCGCGCGGAGGCCATCGGGGCCAGGACCACGGCTACTACTTCGAGCAGCTCGACTACCGCGGCGTCGCGCAGAGCACGATCAACTATCTCTACGGGAAGGTCTGGAACCCCACCGTCTGCTCCGCGCCGGAGTGGGCGCTGCCGCGGTCGCAGGAGGAGTCCTGCGTGCACGACGGCCTGCAGGAGTGGATGCGGCCGGACGAAGAATTCGACTGCACCGCCGAGGAGCGGATCCCGACCGACGACGGCCGGACGATCTGCGAGACCGCGCTCTTCGATCCCGCGCGCGGAGGAGAAGCACACGCGTACTTCTGGAGCGGCCTCGAGCTGATGAAGCGGATCTCGCAGAGCCCGCAGGTGCGCACCGTGCTGCTCGGGCACACGCACTACAACGAGCTCGAGATCCTGCAGTCGGGCGATGCGCTCGTGCCGGACGTGCCGCCGCTCGCCGGCGGTGGTCTCTCCCAGATGGCGTGGCGTGAGGTCCAGAACCCGATGCGCGGGTATGCGATCCAGCAGGAGACGACGGGCGTCCGTCCCGACTACGACGCGAACGCGGTCCCCTTCGCCGAGATGGAGCAGCGCACGAAGGCGATGGGCGCGCTCCTCGAGGTCGCCCTCCCCCGCACGCAGCACGTGCTCGAGGGCTCGCTCGGTGGGCGCGAGCTCGTCATCCTGCGCACGGTCTCGAACGCGGACCTCGCGACGCAGACCTGGCAGGGGAGCAGCGCGCTCGGCTACGCCGTGCTCCACGTCCGGAAGACCGCGAGCCGAGCGCCGCAGATCGACGGCGCGACCTTCATCGTGAACAACGGCAAGGGAGCGTTCGTCGCGGCAGCCGACGTCGCGATCGATCGCTCCGCGAAGCTCGCTGCACGCGCCCCCGAGAACCCGGTCGCGAAGGCCTTCCGCTGGAAGTGAGCTGCTGACAGAAAGCTGGACATCACCGATCCACGGTCGCGATCCAGGAAGCGCGCTCCGTGCGCTCGAGTCCGCGTGCGGAGTCGACGCACTCCGGCGGAAAATGGCGCGCGCGGAAGGTTGCGTGATCACGGCCGAAGACGCGAGTCTGCGGCGGCGGCGATGGACGCGGACGTGCAGTTGCGCGTGACGTGAGGTCCCCGCTGTTCCATCGGGCTCGCGCGGCGGCGTTCGTCGAGTACGCGCTGCTCCTCTTCGCGCTCGTGCTCGCCGCCGCCGCCGCCGTGCGGAGGCTGGGCCCCGCGATCGTGCGCGGTGGCGAGCAAGCGACGCGCTCGCTCGACGGCGAGGGCGCGAGCAGCGGTGCGAGCAGCGGAACGGCGACGACGTCGACGGGCACCGGCACGAGCGCCGGCGCGCTCACCGCCGGCAACGTCATCCCCGGCAACGGCGGGACCGAGACCGACGTGCAACGCGCCCTCCGCGAGGGCTTCGAAGGCGCCGAGGCGCGCCGCAGGAACGGTGGGAACGAGCGGGGCGTCCTCGTCGCCGACAACAGCGGCGGCGTCCCGTCGCCGGCGCTGAACGACAGTCCCTACAACCCGAGCACCGTGAACAACCGCATCGCGCCGCCGTACGATCCGGTGCACGAGCGGCCGGGTTACGTGTCGAACCGAGAGAAGACCCCGGAGCCCGAGGACGCGCGCCGGATCTGGGAACGCGGTCGCGAGGCGCTCCAGCGAGGCGACCGCAACACCGGTCTCTTCCGCGGCGGTCAGGGCCAGACCTGGTACGCGGTCGGCGAGCGCGGCGAGATCTACCGGTACATGGGCTCGCAGTCGGGGCCGAACGGCGAGTACCGCGTGCACTGGAACGGCGTCGTGCCCGCAAACCAGGTGGACCTTCCCGCCGACCAGCGCCGGCTCCTCCTGAACCGCTCGCTCAACCGGACGATCCGCACCCGAGTCCCTCCGCCGGTCCAGCGCAGCGGCGATTGAGCCGGGTCGCCTGAGGCACCGCGGATCCAGGGGGTTCGATCCGGGGGCGATGTAGGCAGACTTCGTCGGCGAACGGCCGCGATGTGGATCCTTCGTGCGCCAGGGCCCTACGTGGAGTCGGGTCCGACGACGCGGCCGTGCGACGCGCATGGACCCGCTCGTGCACTCGCATTCCGGCGTGGTCTGCGAAGCAACACTCCGTACGTCCTTCCGAGGGGCGACGCCCTCAGGGCGGTCCGGGCGGCTTTCGCCACGCACGCTCGATGACCTGAGTCCGCGCCCAGCGGTCACCGATCCGCGGCTTGTCCTGCAGGACGAAGACGAGCTCCACGACGAGGAGCGGCAGGAAGTGGAGCATCACCTCGCGCTTCAGCGAGGCGAGCGGGCCGATCGGCTTGCCGGTGCCCAGCGCGACGACCTGCAGGCCGAAGAGGCGGCGGCCGATGCTCGCGCCGTCGACGGCATCGCGGACGTACGCGTACGCGATCGCGACGAGGAAGCTGAGGACGAGGAGGAAGCGGCCCGCTGCTGCGATGCCGATCTCCGTGAAGAGCTCCGCGCCCATCGCTCCGATGCCGACGACGATCACGACCGCGGCGCGATCGAGCGCGAAGGCCGCGATGCGACGCCCCATCACCGAGCGCCTTCCCACGCCCCCGGGCGCGGGGTGGAGCTGCGGCTGGGGCTGGCCCTGGAAGTGAGCTTGCGATGAAGGAAGCACCCGTCGACTCCGGCCGTCTCCCGAGCAGTCTCGCACACGCGAGGCCCGAACGCTCCATCCTGGCGATCCTCTCCGGCGGGCGCCGGAGCCGAGCTGCATCCGCGGTCGAGTACGCCCTCCTCCTCTTCGCCGTGATCCTCGCGGGCGCGATGGCGATCCGGCTCATCGGCCCGAAGGTGAAGGACAGCGGCGCGCGCGCGGCCGCCGGCGTCGGCGAGGGCGGCGGCGAAGGCGGCGGCGGCGGCGCGGGCGGCACGGCCGCGGGGGGCGGCGCGGGTGGAGCGGCG
>JBDHVE010000204.1:0-15046 GCA_039809485.1 Polyangiaceae bacterium
AACGCGAACGCGAACGCGAACGCGAACGCGAACGCGAACGCGAACCCTAACGCGAACCCGAACCCTTGTGCGAGGTCACGGGGAACCTCGCTCTGATCGCCGCGCTCCCGCGAGGAGCCCAGATGATGTTGACGTCGTTCGCGATCGACTTCGTCAAGAAGGCAAGAGGGACTGTCACGGCGGAGGCGTCGCTCGCCGAGCCGCTCGTCGTAGGCGAGGCCGTCCTGGTGACGACGACGGTGCGTGACGCCGGAGGCGAGGTCGTCGCGCGGACGCGCAGCCGGTGCGTGACGCGCGCCGCGAAGGCGACGCGCGAGCTCCACGCCGCGAGCGCGTGCGCGGCCGCGTGCGCGTTGGCGTTCGCGTTGGCGTCCGCGTGCGCGGCCGCGTCGGCGTACGCGTGCGTCCGTCTACAGCTTGCGACCCTTCAGCAGGTCCGCGAACGTGCCCAGCGATGCCGGCGCTGCGCCACGGCCGCGCGCCGCTTCGAAATCGGCGCGCTCCTCCGCCTCGCGTGCGCCCTTGATCGAGAGGCGAAGGCGGCCTTCGCCCGTCTCGAGGACCTTCGCCGTGACCTTCGAGCCCTCGGGGAACGTCTTGCGGAGATCGGTGCCACGCGGGACGCCGAGCTCGGCGTTGGGGACGAGGCCGCGGCCGGCGCGGTCCTTCGTGCCGTCGATCTGGACGAAGATGCCGTACGTCTCGATCCGCTCGACGGTTCCCGTGACCACCGCGCCGACCTGCACGGTCGTGCCGGCGACGACGGAGCCGATCGCGGCGCCTTCCGGCGCGAGGGCGAGCGACACTTTCTTCGCATCGCGATCGACCTTCTTCACGACGACGCGGAGCTCGTCGCCGGGATCCGCCTTCGTGCCGCGGCCGAGCTCGGACACGTGGAGGAGGCCCTCGACCGCCGGCGCGATCTTCACGAAGCACCCGAACTCGGTCGCACGCGTGACGGTGCCGACGACGACGCGGCCGGGGACGACGTCGAGATCGGCCCACGGGTCGGCGGCGAGCGCCTTGAGCGAGAGCGTGATCTTCTTCGTCTGGCCGCCGGGACGCGTCGGATCGACGTCCTTCACCTCGCGGACCTGGACCTCGACGGTGTCGCCGGGCTTCAGCGCGTCGGCGACGGCGACGTTGCGGTCGTGCGCGATCTCGGAGCGCGGGACGAGCCCTTCGACGCCGCCGAGGTCGACGAACGCGCCGAAGTCGCGCACGCCCGTCACGGTCCCACGGAGGATCGCGCCGGGAACGACGTTGCCCATGATGCGACCTGCTGCGTCGCTCGCCTCGCGCGAGAGGAGCGCACGGCGCGAGACGACGACGCTCTTGCCGCCGTCGCGGATGTCCGTCACGAGGAAGCGCAGCGTCTGACCGACGAGCGCCTTCGCTTCGGCGTCCTCGACCCGCCGCGTGTCGACCTGCGAGATCGGGCAGAACGCACGCGCCCCGCCGAGCTCGACCTCGAGCCCGCCCTTGTTCACGCCGGTGACCTTGCCCTCGACGGGGAGGCTCGACGCACGCGCCTGCTCGATCGCGGCGAGGTTCGTCGCCCTTCCGGCGGAGCGGCCGAGGCGGATGATGCCGCGGCGCTCGTCGACCTCGACGACCTGCGCGGCGATCACGTCGCCCTCCTTCACCGTCATCTCGCCCGCGTCGTCGCGGAGCTCGACGGCCTCGAGGAACGCCTGCTGCTTGCCAGAGACCTCGACGAACACGGCGTCGCGGCCGACCTGGACGACGACGGCTTCGATGCGTTCGCCGACGCGGAGCTTCTTGGCCCGGGGGGTCGTCTTCCCGGCGCTCTCCTCGAACATCGCGGCGAAGGAGTCTTCCTGCTTCTCGGACATGAGGAGGGGGCTTCTAGCACAGCGCGCCTCACCGCTCGCCCGCCACGTCGCGGCGCGAGATCGACCCCGCACCCGTCGCAGCTCGAGCAGGCACGCAAGGTGCTCACACCATGTACGTGCTCCGACGACAGCCCCGCAACACGCTCGAAAGTGCGCGTAACCACGAACAGATCTCAATGGCGTCCGCCGGCGATCTGGATCGACCGAAGCGTCGGGCGTGGATCGTCGCCGTATCGGCCATGGCGATCGCCCCCGCCTGCTCGGGTGTGACGTCCGGAGACGAGGGCGTCGACACGAGCGGATCGGCGCTCGCCGTCGAAGGTCCGTGGCGTCCGTCCGCGGAGGCTCGGGTCATCGGAGCTGACGTCCGCGTCTCGTACGACGACGCTCCGGCCTGGACGGGCACCGCCGGCTGCGGGTCCGGTCTCAAGGAAGGAGCGCGCCGGCTCGGCAACTCCCTTCGCACGCGGTTTCCCGCGATCAGCTCGATCGGCGGGTTCGCCTGCCGCCGCAACGCGGCGAACAGCGCGAAGACGAGCGTGCACGGCACCGGCCGCGCGCTCGACGTGTTCATCCCGAAAGCAGGAGGGAGCGCCGACAACGGCAAGGGCGACCCCGTCGCCAACTGGCTCATCATGAATGCCGAGAAGATCGGCGTTCAGCTCATCATCTGGGATCGCACCGTCTGGCACGCCGACGGGCGCAACGACACGCGGTACACCGGCCCGCATCCCCACGACGATCACATCCACGTCGAGGTGACGAACGAGGCCGCCGCGATGAAGACGCCGTTCTTCGAGAACGGAGAGACGACCGACCCCGGCCCGGCCGAGCCCGAGTCCGAGTCCGAGGAGACCGATCCGCCGGACACCGAAGAAGATCCGATGCTCGAGCCGGAGGGCAGCAGCTCCGGGTCGACGTCGAGCAGCGGCGGCACCAGCTCCGGAAGCACGTCGAGCAGCGGCGGCACCAGCGGCAGCACCAGCTCCGGCAGTACCAGCGGCAGCACCAGCTCCGGCAGCACCAGCTCCGGCAGCACCTCGAGCTCGGGTGGCTCGAGCTCCGGCACGACGCCCAAGCCGCCGCCCGAACCGGCGCCCGTCGAACCGCCCGCCACCGAGCCCGAGCCCGAGACGACGCAGCCTTCGGCTCCGCAGGAAGGCGAGATCGAGCCCGAGCAGAACGACGACGGTCCCGGCGAGCGCAACTCGATCGGCGGGTCGACGTCGAAGACGAAGAAGTCGAGCGCGTCGAACGGCGCCGAGTACAGCATGGCGTCCTCGGGCTGCTCGGTCGCGACGACGCCCACCGGCAGCGCGGGCTCGCCGTTCGTCACGATCGCGCTCGGCGCGATCGTGCTCGGCATCGTACGCCGCCGGCGCGACTAGCGGCTCACTTCGACGAGAAGCTCTGGACGAGCGCGTCGAACTCGCCGCGCGCGGCCTTCACGCTCTTCGCCGGGCCCGTCAGCTTGAAGAAGTGGGGCATGCCCGGCGTCGACACGATCGCGCCGAGCAGGGCCCAGTCCTTCTCCTCGCCGCGGTCCTTCGTCATCCCCATCCCGCCGGCGTAGGTGCCTTCGACTTCGAGGATCGTGACCTCGAGCGAGCCGACCTTCTTCGTCGTCCGCTTCGCGGTCTTCTGCCCTTCGGCGTCGAACTGGCCGATCCAGCGCTGCACGTTCGCGTCGACGGTGCCGCCCGCCTGCATGACGCTCATCTCCGGGTCTTCGGCGTCTCCCGGCGCATGCGGCACGCGGTAGGTCGCGAGCCGCATCGAGCTCGTGCTCGGCATCGCCTGCCAGCGCGCGGGCGCCTTCCACGCGAGCGCTCCCTCGACCGCGCCCGCGTCGCCCCGCGGCGCCGCGAGCTCGGCGCCCGTGTTGATCGGCGGGTGCCCGGACGGGAGATCGCCCTCCGTGCTCGGGTGGCCGGGCGGGAGCGCTCCGCCGCCCATGGTGCCGGGCGGCGCGCTGCGCGGGGTCGGCGCCGTCTCGGCGACCGGGTCTGCCGACGCGTGCGGCCCGGGCGAGCTCGTGGTCGCCCGACCGAGGGCGAACGCGGCGGCGCCGACGATGGCCGCGACGATGACGACCGACGGAACGCTCAGCTTTGTCTCTTGGCTCATGACGAGGCGACGACCCTAGCCGTCACTGCGGACGGCCGCCAGGCATGCTCGTCGGGGCGGCGCCGCTGAGCTGCGAGATGGAGTCCCAGAGCAGCTGCTTCGTGTAGGTCGGGTTGTGGACGCCCATGTCCTTGCCGCGCGCGATGATCAGGTAGTTGTAGAGTGCACCCGCCGTGTCGGCGTCCACCCCGTTCGCGGCACGCGTCCCGTCGAGGTGGAACTGGCCGTCGCCGATGTCCTCGGGATCGAGCGCGGCGTACGGAGCCGTCTCGCTGCGCGTGAGGAGGCCGCGGTCGTTGAGGAGCGTCTGGAGCTCGGTGAGCGCCTTGCGCACGAGCGTACGCCCCCCCTGCACGTCGAAGTCGTTGCCGGTGTAGCTCGTGTGGCACGACTTGCAGAATGCAACCTGCGGCTTCATCGTGTGGTCCGGGACGTTCCCGTTCGCCGCGACCGGCCGCATGTGGCACGCGACGCAGGCGTCGGCCATCCGCGGATCGGTGACGTGCGCCGACGACGAGTACAGCTTGCCGGCGAACTGGTAGCCGCCCTTCGCCGAGTAGACGTCGGTGACCGGGCCCTCGTGGGGACCCCAGCGGAGGTTCGTGATGGTGTTGCTCGCCGTGATGTAGAAGGTGATGTCCTTCCGCGACTTGTGGCACATGACGCAGACGTTGCCGCGGCGGTAGGAGACCTGCTGTCCGATTGCCTGCGTCGCGCCGGCGTCGCTCTTCTCGATGAGGACGTAGTCGTTGACGCCGCCCGGGACGCGGATCGGCGCCTGGTTCGCGGTGTACTTCCCGACGACGTGCGGGTCGTTCGTCGGGTTGAAGTCGTGGCACGTCGCGCAGTGGATCTTGCCGATCGTCGTCGCGCCGCCGTAGCTGATCTCGTTCGTCGCGCCGTTCACCGCGCGGTAGTTGACGTGGCCCTTCGGGACCTCGAGCGCGACTCCCGCGTCGGGCGGCACCGTGTAGCTGTTCGCGAGGCGCTGCTGGAGGCCGTCGACGGCGTGGCAGTTGCCGCATGCGCCGCCGCCGATCTCGTTCTCCTGCGGGTGCGAGTGGTTGCTGAAGCGCCACTGGTCCACGACGCCGTTGAACGTGTGGCACGGCGTCGTGCACGCGCCGGACAGCGAGCCCGTGATGCCGCCGTCGCCGCCGCCGAGCCCGGCATTGCCGGCCGGTCCGGCCGGGCCCTGCGGGCCGGGCGCACCGGTCGCCCCCGTGTCACCCTTCTCTCCGTCGCTTCCGCATGCTCCGATGGCGAACCCGACAACGGTGGCGGTGGTGACGAAAAGCAATCCAGCGGCGCGAGTCAACGTCATGGCTCGAGTCTCCGTCGTTCGTCGACGTCCTCCGGAACACCTCTTGCGCGTCCAGGGCTCGTCGATGGCAAGGTCGAATCGGGTGCATAACGCAAGCCAGGGGTCCTCGTCACGTCTTCTGCGGCGCATGGCAGCAGGGACTGCGCTCGCCCGCGCGACGGCGACCACGCTGGCGCTGGCCCTCTCCGGCTGCTCGGAGGAACGACGAGAGCCGACGCCGCCACCCACGTACGCCGACGACGTCGCGCCGCTGCTCCGTGCAAAGTGCGCGACCTGCCACGCAGGTTCTGCACCGGCGGCCGGTTGGAGTGCAGAGCGTTTCGTGGACGTCGTGGCGTGCACCGCGTCGGGCGCGGCCGTGACCGTACCAGGCCCGGACGGCGAAACCCCACTCGTGTCCGCGCTCTCACGTCCGGTCCACGCCGGTCTCGTCAGCGAGACCGAGGTCGCGCTCCTCCGTCGCTGGGTCGTCGCCGGCGCGCCTGCCATCCGCGGCGGCGTGCATACAGCCGCGTTCGTCGACCCGCGCTCGACCGAGAGCCACGGCGCGGTCCTCCGCGCGAAGCACTACACGCCCATGCTCGATGCCGCGGATCGCGACGCCTGCGGCCGTTGTCACAACGGCCTCGGCGTCGGGCGCGAGCCCGCCACCTTCCCCGCTCCGGGCGCGACGCCCTGCACGACCTGCCACACGGAAGAGGGCGGCCCGTTCGCGTGCACGACGTGCCACGGCGTCCCCGCGGCGCGCGGCAAGCCCGGCCGTGCCTATCCACCGCGCGATTTGTGCTTCCACCCCGATGCCGGTGAGACGGGCCATCCTGCCCACGCGGGGCCGAGCGCCTCGCGCGCCGAGGGGCTCGCGTGCTCGACCTGCCATCCGAGCCCCGCGCTCGGATCGCTCGCACCGCCGCACGCGGACGGGCACGTCGCCGTGTGGTTCGACCCCGCGGTCGCCGGTGCGAAGGCGACGTTCGACGCGAGCACGAAGAAGTGCACCGGCACGTGCCACGCGCGCGGCGGCGCGCGGCCCGAGGTGGTGTGGACCGAAGCGGTCGCGCTCGGCTGCAACGACTGCCACAAGACGCCGCCGCCCGCGCACTACCAGGGCCCGTGCTCGGCGTGTCACCGTGAGGCCAACGCGACCGGGACCGCGCTCGTGATGCCCGTCCTCCACGCGAACGGGCGCGTCGACCTCGGCAACGGCTCGGGGACCTGCGGGGCGTGCCACGGCAACGGCTCCGATCCGTGGCCGGGGACGGGCGCGCATCGCGCCCATGCGTCGCCGGCCAACTCGCGTCCCGTCGCGTGCGAGTCCTGCCACGAGCTCCCGCAGCCCGGCGCGCAGCACCCGACCGGCAAGGGCAGCGCGACCGTGCGCTTCGGCGCGCTCGCCGTGAACGGCGCACGGCGTCCGACCTACGATCCGGCGACGAAGACGTGTGCCGGCACCTACTGCCACGAGTACGTGGGCGGCACGGTGCAGGCGCCGCGCTGGGACGGCGGCGCTTCGCAGGCGGCGTGCGGGACGTGCCACGCGGTTCCGCCGCCGCCGCCTCACATCCAGGACGTGAACTGCGCGTCGGCGGGCTGCCACGAAGGCCTCACGTCGACGGACGCGAAGCGCGTCCTTCCGCTCGGGATCCCGAGCCACGTCGACGGTGTCGTCGACCGCAAGCCGAAGTGACGCGCTACTTGCGGAAGATGTGACAGCCCTTGCAGACCGGCGCGTCCGGCTGGTGGGCGCGCCGGTCCTGGTGGCACGTCGTCGTGCACGTGGCGCGGTCGGATCGCGGCGGCGCGTGCGACGAGTGACACGACCCGCAGTTCTTCGCATGCGAAGGCGCGGCGTGCGCGCCCGGGAGCTTCGCCGGCTCGTGACAGGTCGTGCAGGCGGGCGGGCTCGCCGGCCCTTTCGGGCCGTGCGGTCGATGACACGTCGCGCAGCCCTGCGCGACGTTCCCGTGGAGCGCGGCCCGTTTCTCGGCGTGGCAATTGGTGCAAGCTGCACCTTTCTGCGTGAACGTCCCGGTGTGTGGCTCGTGGCAGCTCGCGCACGCGGCGTGGCCCTTCGGCGCGGTCGACACCTCGGTCCCGTGACACGACGCGCAGGAAGGCGATCGCGTCGGCGCATGCGCGTCGCCGTGGCACGACGCGCAGAGGGCGTGGCCCTTCGCGGCCGGCGTCGGCGAGCCGGCGATCGCGCTCGCGACCGGCGCATGACAGCGCGCGCAGACGGCGGCGCCGGCAGGCCCTTCCTTCGCCAGGCGGAAGTCGTGCGCGCGGTGGCACGAGGCGCAGGGCACACCCTTGCCGTGCGTGCCGCGACCGCTCTTCGTCTTCATCGCGGCGTGGCACGCGCTGCACGACGCGTCCGCCGCAGCCTTCGTGTCTCCCGCCGCGAACGCGACCACGACCTGCGCTCCGCGCTTCGGAGCATGGGGAGTGTGGCAGCCGGTGCAGGCCGACGTGTCGCCCTTCGAGGTCCGCGCGCTCGGGTGCTGCGGATGCACGCCGGCGTGACAGCTCGCGCACGCCTGCGCCGGCTTCGCCGCCGCGTCGTGCGGGTTGTGGCAGCTCGTGCACGCTGCGTGGGCGGCGACCTTCGACGCGCCGAGCGCATCGTGCCCTTCGTGACACGTGCGACAGGCGCCTCTCGCCTCCGTCGGCGCGTGCGGCGCGTGGCAGGTCGTGCACGCGGCGTGGCCGGCCGAGACCGCGGTCGCGCCCGACTTGTCGCCGTGGCATCCGGCGCAGCCGCGAACGGACTCCTTCCGCGCGTCGTGCGGCGCATGGCACGTCGTGCACGCCTCGTGGCCCGCGATCTTCGGTCCGCGCGCCGCGATCGCGGGGGCGTTCGCGGCGAGGTTCGCCGTCGTCCCCTTCGAGTGGCACGTCACGCACGCATCCTTCGCGTGACGACCGGGCTCGTGCGGAGCGTGGCACGTCGCGCACGTCGGACCGACGTGACCCCCCGCTTCCTTCCGCCACGTCTTCGCGACGCCGGCGTCGAGCGCGACGAGCTCTCGCGGATCCCCTTCCGTCCGCGCCGCGACGACCTGGCTCCCGTGGCGCGCGCCGATCGTCGCGTGGCACACGGTGCAGTCGGGGAGCACGGTGCGGGCGCCCTTCGCGCCGTGCACGTCGTGGCACGCCTCGCAGGCGACGCCCGGCTGGACGTGGTGCACGAGCGGCTTCGTCCCGGCCTGCTTCGCGCCGTCGGCGCCGTGACAGCTCGCGCACGGCGCAGGCGAAGCGGTGCCGGAGAACACGTGGCAGGTGAGGCACGTCGTCTTCGCGAGCGCGTTTCCGCCGTGCGCCTGCGCCGATGCCTTCGCGTGACAGCGCACGCAGGTGCCTTCACCGGGATGGCTCTCGAAGCCGACCATCCCGCCGTCGCCGGCGAGGGCGGCGTCGATCGCGCCGGCGTCGGGCATCCCGCCGTGACACTCGGCGCACGCGACTTTCCCCTTCCCCATGTGGACGACGTGCATCGCCGTCGCCCGCGCGGCGCGCCACGCCTCGGGGACGAGCTCGGTCGGCTCGGTCGGCGGCGTGCGCGACTGCCCGACGTAGAACGCGATGGCCGCGATCGCGGCGATCACGAGCAGCGCGACGGCGACACGAACGTTCTTCTTCATGGCCCGTGACACTGCCTGCAGGGTTCGTCACGCCGCGCGTCGAGCGCGCTCGAGAAGCCGCGCCCATGGGGATTGCCGCCGGGGCCGCCGACGCGGTGACAGCCGACGCAGAGCGCTTCGCCCGCCCCGCCGTGGCACGTCGCGCAGGACCCGGGATCCATTCGCGCGGCGCGGCCGTGCTCGCCGCCGCGCGCGCGCACCCACCCGGGCGGATGCGGATTGCGCCCGAACCCGGGCACGCCCGCGACCTGCCGCTTCTCGTGGCACTCGGAGCAGAAGCGCGACTCGGAGTGGCACGTCGTGCAGAGGCCGGGGTTCGCGCGCGATTCCTCGGCATGACGCGAGCGGAAGCCGGCGCGGTGGAGGCCGATCATGCCGGACTCGCCGCGTCCGAGCTCGAGCTTCCACGGCAGCGCCGCGGTCGTCATCCCGTGGCACTGTGCGCAGGACGCTTCGGAGTGGCACGTCGCGCAGAGGTCGCGTGACGACGCCGCGCGCACGCCGTGCTCGCGGACGAAGTTCCCCTCGTGGACGATGTGGCTCGAGGGCCGGGCGAGCTCGCGCGGCAGATCGACGTGGCAGCTCTCGCAGTCACGCACCGCCCACTGGTCCTTGTGCGCGTGACAGCCGAAGCACTGCGCCATCGGCGGGCGCATCGTCGGTTGGTCGACCTCGCCGGCCGCCGCGTGACACGGCACGCACTGGCCACCGAGGCGCGGGACGTGACGGTCGTGCGCGAAGCGGAGGTGCTCGCGCGCGAGCCTGTCTTCCTCGCGGACGTGGCTCTGACCGTGGCACCCCTCGCACGAGCGCGTGTCGTGCGGTTTCGTGTGGCACGACACGCAGACGTCCTTGCCGGGGAGGTGGAGCGGCCCTTCCTCGCCCGCCTTCGCGATGCCGACGTGACACGACACGCACGCGATGCCCTTGATCGAGTGCGCGCGGTGCTCGAACGGATGCTGCGGGTCACGCGGCTTGATCCCGAGGAGGCCCGCGCACGCCGCGAGCATGAGCGAGAGGACGAGGATCGCGAGCCGGAGCTTCACGGGCGTCCTCCCTGGGCCCACGCCCACGACACGCGCGCGAGGGCCGCCGTCGAACGCCGGTCCTCCGGTCCGCCGGAGGCCTCGATCGCGGCGGCGACGTCCCACCCCGACGTGAAGCGATAGCCGACCGATGCGAGCGCCCACGGCCAGAGCGCTCCGCGATCGCGCGTGTCCTCCGGCTTCGGCTCCGGCCGCACGAGCTCGAGCTCGGTCCCGATGCGCCACCGCGACGCGACCGGCACCGAGAGCACCGCGCGCGCGCCGCTCCAGCGCGCCGTGCCGACGTACACGCGACGGAGCTCGAGGGCCGCGCTCCCGGCCCAGTCGTCGTCGAGCGCGAGGGTCGCGCGGCCGAGGCCCTGCCCGCCCCAGTCGCCGCCCTGCACCTGGGCGCTCCCGGTGCCCATCAGCTCGAGGCGCGGGAACGCACGCCAGCGCACCGTCGCGCCCGTGCTCGTCGACGCGAAGTCACCGAGCACGGAGAAGAGCGACGTGCTCGGGAGGAGGCGGCCCGGCGAGCGATGGGTCGTGAAGCCTTCGATCCGCCAGTCCTTCCGCTGCGTGCTCACGGAGAGGAGCGCGTCGGTGAGGCCGTAGGTGAGGAGATCGAAGGAAGCGCGACCGGCCGCGGTCACGCGCGCGCTCGGCGTGAAGGCGGCATCGACGCCGACCTCCTCGTCGGCAGGACGATCCGCGCTCCTCCGCTGCTGGTACGAGCCACCGACCACGAAGACGTCACGATACGCCTGCGCGATGCGGCCACCGGCGACCCAGTCGAACGTGCGGTATCCGAAGCGCGGCACGACGGGGATCCCGCCGAACGCCTCGAACGAGCTGCCCGTCGGGAGGCGGGCGAGCCCGCGCGCACCGTCGACATGAACGGGGCGCACCGCACCCATCGAGACGAGGAGACGCCCGGCCCGGAGCTCCGAGCCGGACGCGACGTCGCGCATCCGCACCGAGAGCGTCAGGACGTCGCCGGTCGGGCCATCCATGCCCGTGACGCCGCCGACCCCGCGCGCGATCGGGGCGGAGCTCGCGTCGCCGATCCCGAGCCAGGTGACGGTCTCCGCGTCGACCCACGGCATCAACCGGTCCTCGCCGCGGAGGACGACGAGGCCGACCGGCGAAGGCGTCTGCGCAAACGCGTCACCGCGCAGACGCAACCCTTGCGCTCTCGCTTCACGCGTGCATGCTGCAATGCTCACGCAGACGAGGACGGCTCCGATCTTGCTCGGAACGCCTCGCAGCAGGCTCGGACGGCGGAGACGATGACCGAGGGACACGAGATCGGATGGGTCGGGATGTTGGCGGTGGCGAGCGCGGCAGCCGCGGCCCTCATCCTCGTCATGCATCTCGTACGCCGGCCGCCGCTCGACGGTACGGCCAAGCTGTGGCTGCTCCTCGGCCTCGGCGTGTTCCCGATCGCGTCGGCGATGATGGCGAACGTCGCCGGCTTCCAGGCCACGCAGTCGCGGACGTTCTGCGGCTCCTGCCACGTGATGATCCCGCACGCTGCGGACTCCGAGGACACGAAGAGCACCTCGCTCGCGTCCATCCACGCGCGCAACCACAACTTCGGGGCCGACAACTGTTACACGTGCCACAAGGATTACGGCATGTACGGGTACGTCATCACGAAGATGGGCGGCATGCGCCACGTCTGGATGTACCTGACCGAGTACAAGGACATGCCGCTCGAGGAGTCGAAGCACGATATCCGGATCCGCAAGCCTCTCCCCAACGAGAACTGCATGGGGTGCCACACGACGACGGCGCCGCGCTGGCTCTCGATCGCGGACCATGCGTCCTCTCTCGAGGGCGTTCGGGCAGGGCGGACGTCGTGCGCGAGCCCAGGTTGCCACGGCTTCGCCCATCCGGCCACGAAGCTGGGGAAGGAGCTCGTGCCCGACGGCGGCGCTCCCGTCGCCCCGGCGCATGCGACCACCGACGACGGAGGGGTACGATGAAGATCCCCTCGAACGCGACGCTCCTCCGCGTCGCGTGCATCATGGCGCTCGTCGCGCTCCCGATGATGGTGTGGTCGGTCTTCTCGCCGACCGTGTGGCCCGTGCTCGTCGCGCTGTCGGTCGGTCAGGGCATCGGGACCCTCTCGTTCGTGCTCTTCCTTATCGTCGTCGCGCGCGACCTCGGCGTGAAGAAGAAGCTCGCCGGCGACGACCGACACTAACGGGCGAAGCGCTCGAGCAAGCGCTGGAACCACGACTTCGTCGCCTCGTGGGAGACCGGCTCGACGTCGTCGGTGAACGACGCGCCGGCAAGCGAGCTGCCGTGGACGATGACCTCACCGTCGCGCTTCACGCTGACGGGGCCGGGACCGTACGTCTCGGCCGCGCCTCGTCCCGGCGTGTAGACCCATCCCCAGCGGTACTCCTGCCCCTCGCGCGCGAGCACGTAGCCGACGGCCGCCTGCGCCGCGGCAAAGGCCTCCGGCTCGCTCGCGACGGGTTTCGTGTCGCGGACCGTCATCTCAGCGCCCTCGCAGCGCGCGGAGCTTCGCCTGCTGCTCGGGCGTGAGCTGGTTCTTCACGCGGACGAGCATCGCGAGGTGGGCGGACTTGATCGCATTCTCGCGTTTCATGAGCTCGGTCGCGACGGCGGAGACCTTCGCCTCGTCGACCTTCGGCGAGTCGAGGAGGGCGACGAGCTTCTCCTTCTCACGCGACAGCTCCCACTGGACGCGGAGCATGTCGGTCTGCCCGCGCTCGACCTCGTTCTTGATCGCCGTGCGCTGCTCGGGGCGGAGCGCGATCGCCGCCTGGTGCTCCATCACGAGCTCGGGCGAGAACACGCGTGCCTCGATCGCTCCGAGGGGCTCGCTCGGCGGAGCGGACGCGTCGGCCGCGCCGGACAGCGTCATCGCGCTCGTCGGGGCGGCGAGCGGGACGTTCTGCGGCGTGAGCCGGACCGCGCCGTCGTCGCCGACGGAGTCGCCGGGCAGCGGTGCTTCCTTGGAACGGGCGCACGCGGAGAGGACGAGGGCGAGCACGAGAGCGAGAGCGGCGCGGTTCATCGAGAAGTCTCCGGCGGAACGAGGAAGTCGAGGGAAGCAGGACCAGCGCCCGCGGCGAACGCGTGCGACGGAGCCTCGAGGAGGAAGTCGAGCGGCGCGACGTCGTCGCGTGAGAAGCGCGCGACCGGCGCAGCAGGCTCGGCCGGCGCCGCCGACGTCGCGACGGCAGGCATCGAGGTCGCCGAGGCCGCCGCCACCGGCGCCGATGCCATCGACGGCGCGTCTGCGCGCTGGCTCTGGAGGTAGAGCGCGAACACGCCGGCCGCCATCGCGACCGCGCCGGCGACGGGGTAGATCGCGCGGAGCGCACGCGGGCGCGAAGGCTTCGCGCGCACCGCCTCGAAGGTCGGCGCCTTCCGCGTGTCGTCTTCGCGGAGCGCTTGCATCGCGGCGCGGAGCCGGGCGTCGTCGGGCTTCTCGTCCTCGCTCATCCGCGGACTCCTCGTCGATCGAGGAGGGCGAGCATGCTCGCCTTCCCTCGCTCGTAGTGCTGGCGTGCCGTCCCGAGCGAGACGGCCATGATCTGGGCGGCCTCCGCGATCGTGAGGCCCTCGTAGAACGTGAGATGGAGCACCTCGCGCTGGCGCTCGGGGAGCTCGGCGAGCGCTTCGCTCACCGCAGCTGCCGTCTCGCGTGCGACGGCCGGGTCCGGGCGCGACGAAGCCGGGAGCTCGTCGGTCTCCGGCGCGTCCTTCCGCCGAAGGAAGCGGAGCGCCGACCAGCGACGGTGCTCGAGCGCGGTGAAGCGCACGACCCCGAAGAACCACGTCTTCAGGCTCGAACGTCCGTCGTGCTTCGCGCGACCGGAGAGGACCTTCACGTAGGCCTGCTGCAAGACGTCCTCCGCCTCCTCACGGTCGCGGCGGCAACACGCGAGCGCCCAGCCGAAGCTCGCCGCGTGCATCGCGGCGAGCTCTTGCTCGAGAGGGCTTCCGGGCTCGCGCATCGCGGAGCCCGGACGGTCGCACCGGGAGACGCATCCGGTCAACCTGCCGTCTTCGGTCCGGGGATGCCCTGCATCATCGCGTGCATCGCGGCGAGCTGGGCGCGGCGGCGACGACGCGCGAGGAAGACGACGAGGGTCACGAGGCCCGCGAGCGGGACGAGCACGGGAGAGGTGGCCGCGAACGCCATCGCGCCCCAGAGGAGGAGAACGCCGGTCGCATGAACGCCTTCCTTGAACGCACCTGCGATCTTCTGCGGGGCCGTCTCCTCGACGGCCGGCGCCGGGACCGCCGTCGGCGTGTTGATCGTCACGGTGACGGTCGCGAGATCGATCTTCCCGTCGAGCGCGCGCTTCTGCGCGTCGAAGCGCTCGATCGTCTCGCGGACACGCGCGAGCTCGCGCTCGACCTCGAGCACTTCCGACACGCCGCCGGTGCGGTGGCTCATGATCTCGAGCAGGCGCTTCTCCTGCGCGCGCGCGTTCGTGAGGCGCGCCTCGAGATCGGCGCGCGCTTCGGTCACGTCCTCCGTCTTCTCGGAGTCGGAGACGATGTGGCCGAGATCGGCCATCGCCGCGCGGAGGCTCTTCGTGCGCTCGCCGGGGACGCGGAGGACGAGTCGGGCCGTCCGCGAATCGCCGCTTCCCGACGAAGACGCGTCGGCGACGAAGCCTCCTGCGCGCTCGACCTCGTCACGGAGGCGCGCCGCGACGACGTCGGGGTTCTTCGCGGTCATCGACATCTCGATCGTGACGACGAGCGCGCGCGACGCGGCGGCCGGCTTCGCGACCGCCCGACCTCCCGGAGCCTGGGCCTCTGCCGCGGGTGCTGCAGCGGAGGCGGCGACCATCGGCGCCGGCGCGGAGGTCGACGCCGGGGCCTCCTTCGACCGGCTGCATCCCGTTCCGAAGAGGACGAGCGCGAGAGCGGCAGTCGTGAGGCGAGCGCGGGACGACGGAGCGAGCGACGTGGACATGGTGGGCGACCTCGGGGAAGGAGCGCGGTGACGCGCGGTTCCTCGATGGGTGACCCGAGGCGCCAGGCCATATGACCTGGTCGTGTCGATTTCGTGGCCCC
>JBDHVE010000205.1:0-14859 GCA_039809485.1 Polyangiaceae bacterium
CAGACCGCCGGGCACGGGCACGGGCACGGGCACGGGCACGGGCGAGAAGGAGCGGAGCCCTGGATTCAGGGACACGCCCTAGATCGAGAGGACGATCTTCCCGAAGCTCGCGCCCTCGGTCATGAACCGATGCGCTTCGCCGGCTTCGAGGAGCGGCATCACGCGATCGACGACGGCGACGAGCGACTTCGAGGCGAAGAGCGGACCGAGGTTCCGCGCGAGGATCTGCGCGGCCGCGATCTTCTCCTCGAGCGGCCGCGCGCGCATGACCGTGCCGAACACCCGGAGGCGCCGCCGGAGGACGAGCCCGAGGTCGACATCCGCGCGCGCCCCGGCGAGGAGCCCGACGAGGACGAGCCGCCCCTTTTCCGCGAGCGACGCGAGGCTCTCGGGCACGTAGCTTCCGCCGACGAGCTCGAGGACCACGTCGACGCCGCGTCCGCCGTTCGCGGCGCGGACGCGCTCGGCGAACGACGGGTGCGGCCCTCCCCCGCCCGGCACGATGCCCTCGATCATCCCGAGCTCGCGTGCGCGCGCCAGCTTGTCGTCCGACCGCGCGGTGCCGATCGCGCGCGCGCCGATCGCGCGCGCGATCTGGATGGCCGCGGTCCCGACGCCGCTGCCGGCCGCGTGGACGAGCACCGTCTCGCCCGCCGCGAGCCCGGCCTGCGTCACCATCGCGTCGTAGGCGGTGAGGAACGCTTCCGGAAGCGCGGCCGCGTGGACGTAGTCGATCCCTTCCGGGATCTTCGCGAGCGTGCGGGCGTGGACGACGATCGCTTCGGCGTACGCGCCGCCGCCCACGATCCCGTAGACGCGATCGCCGACGCTCACGTCGGTCGTGCCCGGCCCGACGGCGTCGACGTCGCCGGCGATCTCGAGCCCGGGGATGTCGGCCGGCGCATCCGGCGGCGCGGGATAGCCGCCGAGCCGCTGGATGACGTCGGCGCGGTTCACGCCGCACGCGCGGATGCGGACGCGGGCTTGGCCGGGCCCGGGCACCGGGTCGGGGACCTCCCGGAGCTCGAGCACTTCGGGACCGCCGGGCTTGGTGATGACCATCGCGCGCATGAGCGCATGCTGGTCACCATCACCTCGGCGAGTCAACGCGGCCGGCCTTCCCTTCCCGCGCGCAGCTCTGTAAAAGCAGAACCCTCATGGCCGTCACGCCCGTCCAGCGCCCCATCGTCCGCAGCTTCAAGCCCAAGTGGGTCAAGGAGGCCGCCGCCCACGCGCGTGCCGGCGGACACTCGGTCGTCTGGGAGACCGACAAGCGCGCGCTCCTCGTCTTCCCGAAGCCGGCGGAGGACAATCCCGACGACTTCGGCGCGTGGGCCGTCTACGACATGGGCAAGTGGCGCTGGCACACGCACACGAAGGGCGTCTTCAAGGGGCTCGCCTCGACGCTCGTGCCGCGTGACTGCCTCTGGATCGTGAAGCGCCGCGCCGAGCGCGACTCGATCCACCCGGGCACGACGCGCGCGGTCGCCTTCGACTGCACGAAGTGCGCGGCCTGCTGCCAGGACAACGAGGTCATCCTCCAGGACGAGGACGTCGTGCGCTTCAAGCAGGGCGGCCGGCCCGAGCTCGCGAAGCCGCCGTTCGCGAAGCGCCACAAGGACGGACGCGTCATCCTCACGCTCCTCCCGAACAAGAAGTGCCGTCACCTGAAGCGTGACAACAAGTGCGGGATCTACGATCTCCGTCCCCATCCCTGCCGCGAGTTCCCGATGGGCAGCGAGTGCTGCATGTTCGCGCGCTGGGACGTGCTGAAGCTGCACGACGGGCTCCCGCCCGAGGACGAGGCGAAGGCCGTGAAGAAGCGCCGCGAGGAGCGCGGCGTCGTCACGACCTGAGGGGAACCTCCGCCCGGCCGCGCTGTCGGTCGCGGGATGCGGATCGACCCCGTCTCGCTCGCGAACGAAGCGTCCAGCGCCGGCGACCTCGAGAAGAGGGTGCTCGCGCTCCTCGCGCGTGAGGTGGGCTACGACGTCGCGTTCATGACGCTCGTGGGCGAGGAGCCCACCACCGTCGGCCTCGACGTCGCGACGATGGCGCGTGTCCTCGCACCGGAGTCGGCTCACGAGCGCGACATCCTCCCGGTGAAGGCGGCCGCGCTCGCGAGGCGGGGCGTCGCCGTCGACACCGACGTGCTCGGGGAGGAAGCCGTCCGGCGGACGCGCTACCACCGGGAGCTCGCCGCGCCGATCGGCGGCAAGCACTCGCTCTTCGCGCTCCTCTCGCTCCGCGGTCGCGTGCTCGGCGCGCTGATGCTCGGCCGGACCGGCACGACGTTCGCGCCAGTCGAGGTCGCGCGCGTCGAGGAGCTCCTGCCCGCCCTCTCGCTCGCCCGCGCGTCCTTCGGCCTGCAGACGTTCCACTCGCGTCCGTTGCCGCCGCGGCCCGCCCTCTCGCGGCTCTTCGGTCGGACCGCCGAGCGGCGGGGAGACCTTTCGGTCGAGGACCGCGGCGGCTTCCGCGAGATGGTCGCGCGCGACGCTCGGACCGGGGCGCGGATGGTGTGGTCACGCGCGGCGATCGAGGAGCCTTCGCGCTCCGGCTGGCCCTACGTCGATCTCTTCCACCTCGCAGCCGCGGTCGCGCGCGAGCGACGTCGCGCGCTGTTCGTCGGGTGTGGCGGCGGGGTCGCGCCGCGGCGGTGCGCGGAGCTCCATCCCGGGGTCGCGATCGACGTCGTCGACTGCGCGCCCGAGGTCTTCGAGCTGGCGAGGGCGTGGTACGCGCTCGACGAGATCCCGCGGCTCACGACGCACGTCGACGACGGGCTCCGCTTCCTCGCGCGCGCGGCGCCGTCGACATGGGACGTCGTCGTCGTCGACGCGTTCGACGCGGTGGCGCTCCCCGACGGGCTCGCGCAGCGCGCGACGTTCGCCGTGCTCCGCGACGTGCTCCGGCCCGGCGGCGCCTTCGCGCTCAACGTCATCGGCGCCCTCGACGGGCGCGGACCGGTCGCGGAGGTGCTCGAGGGCGCGCGGGCGTCGTTCGACGACCTCCGCGTCGTTCCGGTCATGACGGCGGACGAGGACCATGCGCCCGCGACGCGACGGAACGTCGTCGTCGTCGGGCGCCGGACCTGATCAGGGCGCGCCGGCGTCGCCCGCGGGCTTCGCCGCCGGCGAAGCCGCCAGCATCGCTTCGAGCCGCGCACGGACGACCTCGTTCGTGCTCGGATCCTTCGCGGCCGCTTCGACGAGCGCGCGGCCCTCCTTCGGATCGAGCCGGAGGATCGCCGAAGCGGCGCTCGCGACGCCGAGCGCGACGTCCTCCGTCTCGGCCGACGCGCGGTACAGCGCGAAGAACTGCTTCAGCGCCGGCAGCTCGTCCTTCGTCGCGAGCGTCGCGAGCGCCGCGGCCGCGCGCTTCACGTCGTCGTCCGTGTCGGCGGGGTCGAGCAGGTGCGAGGCGAGGAGGGGCGCGGCGTTGCCTTCCTTCATCGCAGCGAGCGCATCGGCGATCGGGCCGACCGGCGGCGAAGCGAGCACGTCCTTCAAGTAGTCGTAGTGCCGTCCGAGCGCAGCCAGCATGTGGTTCGCGCCGTTGCGCCGGCTCGCGATCGCCGCCCGCGCGTCGGTGACGAGGACGGGCGCTGCGCGCGGGTCGGAGGCGATGTCGATCAGCGTCTTCGTCGCGCTCGCGTCCGACTGCGTCGCGAGCTCGCGGAGGAGGAGACGCTGCGCCGTCGCGAGGGTGGCCTCGCGCGACGCGAGCGCTTCCTGGATCTGCGCCGAGAGGTTCGTCCCGACCGAGCTCGGCGCCGGCGCGCGGAACGTGTCCGCGTGGACGACGCAGCTCTTGATCGGCTCGCCGAAGCTCTTCTCGGCGACGTGGGATCCGCTCTTGGCGTCGAGGACGTGGATCTTGCCGGTCGCGTCGCAGATCGCGAGGCCGCCCGAGATCGCCTCGCCGCCGAGCACGTCGCTCGGGTGCGTGTGCACCCAGGCGAGGTTGCCACGCGCCGCGTCGAAACCCATCACGATCTGGAAGTAGCTCGCGTAGAAGCGGCCGGAGTCGATCGACACGCCGGCGCGATCGCTCGCGACGGGACGTGCGAAGAGGCGATCGCGGTCGCGCGCACCGGCGACGGCGGGCACCTTCTCGGTCCCGGGCGCGTTGAGGCGCGGCGTGCCCGGCAGCTCGCGCGACGGGATCACGACGCGGCTCGCTCCTCCGCTCGATGCGGCGGGGATCTTCTCGTCGAAGCGCACGTAGGCGACCTCACCGAAGTAGAGGCTGCCGCCGATCGACATCGCGCGCGTGACCTTGTCGCGGAGGACGACGCGTCCGAGCTCGTCGCCGGTCGCCGCGTCGAGCGCGCTCACGTACTGGTTCGACCACGGGACGAAGACGACGCCCCCGAGGACGGCGGGGCTGCCGACCGAGCTCGGCGTCTCGATCTGCTGCTTCACCTGGCCGTCGCGTCCGACGACGAGCAAGGTGGAGCTGCCCGCGCGCGAGAACGTGAGCGCCGTGGTGCGGCCGTCGTCGCCCGCGCCGAGGAGGGGGGCACCGCCGGACGGCCGTGCCCAGAGCTTCCTCCCCGTCTTCGAGTCGAGCGCGACGACCTCGTTGCCGCCGGACACGACGACGACGCCGCCGGAGACGACGGGCCGCGCGTCGACCGCGTGGCTGAACATCCAGGGCGAGCCGCCGGACAGCGGGAGACCGATGATCTTGTCGGCGTTGCCGGCGACCGCGACGGCGACATCGCTCGTCGCTTCGGGCGTCACGTTGCGGAGGCGCTGGTAGACGGCGGCGATGCTCTTGCCGCCGTCGTCGAGCCAGTCGGTCGAGAACGTCTTCGGCCGCGAGGCGTCGCCGCCGCAAGCTGCGAGGAGCACGAGGGCTCCGATCGTGACGCGCTTCACTTCGCACCTCCGCTCGTCGCCATGACGGCCTGATCGATCGCCTGACGCACGCGCGGCGACGTGCCGGAGGGCCAGCGCTTCTGCACGTCGCGCAGGAACTTGTTCGCCTCCATCGTGCCGAGCTCGCGGATGCGGCCCACGACCTTCACCTTGAGGTCGTCCGACACCTCCGTCGTCGGGCGGAAGAGGACGTGCTCGAGGCCGCCCGTGACGACGTCGAACGGAAGCGGCCCGAGCTTCGCGGCAAGGCGCTCGCACTGCTCGGGGTTGCAGAGCTGGCCGATGGACGACGCCGCTTCGTTCACGCGATGGTCGAGCGCGGTGAAGAGATCGCCGACGGCGTCCTTCGCCTTGAGCGCTCCGAGGCCGCTCGCCGCGTTGCCACGGACGACGGCGTCCTGATCGGAGAGCGCGCGGCGGAGCGCAGCGGAAGCTCCCGCGCCCTTCGTCCGCGCGAGCGCTTTCACGGCCGAGCGACGAACCTTCGTGTTCCGGTGCGAGACGTACGGCGCGATCGCAGGCGTCCCCGCCTCGGCCTCGAGGTCGGCGAGCGTCTCGATCGCGCTCTCGGTGAGCGGAAGCGGGAGCCCGCGACCGAGCACCTCGGCGACGGCAGGCGCCGCCGCCGCGCCGCCGGGTCCCGCGATCCGCGCTTCGTCGAGCGCTTCGCGGATCTGCGAGGCGTCGCCGGAGCGGAGCTTCTGGACGATCGGTGCGACGTCGACCTTCGCGTCGCCCTTCTTGTCCTTCGCCGGTGCAGGAGCGGCGGGCTTGGCGGGGGCCGGCTTCGGCTGCGCAGAGACCGCCGCGGGCACGAGCACACCCGCGAGCGCGAGCGCGAGGAACGTCTTCTGTCGCATCGTCATGAACCCCCAGCGGAAATGGTGCTGTCCAGGTGCTCGCATAACACGAAACCGCGAGCGTGCGGTACCGGAGGCCCCGTGCTATTCCGAGCCCATGTCGACCCGTCCCCCGCCTCCGTCCGAGGGCAACGGGCACGAGCGCGCGAGCGAGGCCCCCGCAGAGGCGACGCGGGCCCGCCGCCCTCGCTGGCTCGTCGCGGCCCTCCTCGTGGCGATGGTGCTCGGGACGTCGAGCTGGTGGGACGGCTGCGCGCGGCTCGACATGTACCGCTCGGACAGCTCGCAGGCGGCCTCGCGGATCCACGCGACGATCCAGGACGGAGCGGCGCGCGCGCAGGCAGAGGCTGCCTACGTCGACATGCTGGACGTCTTCGGAGCGACGCGGAACCGGACCGTGCCCCTCGCGAGCGCCACGTTCGTCCTCGGGGCGGCGCTCCTCGTCCTCGCGTCCCGCGGCCTCGGCGGGCGGCGCGGATCGCGGAGCCTCCTCGTGCAGGTCGTCTCCGCGCAGGCGGTCGTCGCCTTCGCCACGTATTTCCTCACGCGTGACGTGCGCGCCGCCGAGCGCCACTGGGAGCACACGACCCGCACGGCGCTCCAGGAGCAGGCGTTCCCGCCGGAGTGGCGTGCGCGTGCCGAGTCGATCGAAGACTTCAAGATCCGGCTCGAGGCTCCGCTGAGCCTCGCCGCCCGGATCCTCTCGAGCGCGCTGGTCGTCCTCGCGCTGACGCGCCCGCGGTCCCGTGCCTTCTTCGACGCGGAAGGCACGCCCGTCTCGGAGAGGTGATGGGGCGCATCCGGCGTCTCCCGGACGACCTCGCGAACCAGATCGCGGCGGGCGAGGTCGTCGAGCGACCGTCGAGCATCGTCAAGGAGCTCGTCGAGAACGCGCTCGACGCGAACGCGACGCGCGTGACGGTGGACGTCGACAACGGGGGCACGACGCTCGTGCGCGTCAGCGACGACGGCGACGGGATGCCGGAGGACGACGCGGTCCTCGCGCTCGAGCGGCACGCTACGAGCAAGATCGCGCGCATCGACGATTTGCTCGCGCTCGGGACGTTCGGCTTCCGCGGCGAAGCGCTCCCGAGCATCGCCTCGGTCTCGCGCCTCACGCTCCGCACGCGCGCGCGTGGGAGCGCGGAAGGCACGTGCGTGACCGTGGAAGGAGGCGGCGCCGCGAAGATCGAGCCCGCCGGCGGCGCCGTCGGGACGACGATCGAGGTGCGGGACCTCTTCTACAACGTCCCCGCCCGGCGGAAGTTCCTCAAGGCGACCGCGACCGAGAGCGCGCACGTCGGCGACGTCGTGCTCGGTGCCGCGCTCGCGCGGCCCGACGTCACCTTCGTCCTCACCCGCGACGGACGCGTCGTCCGCGAGTACCTCCGTGCAGCGTCCCGCGAGGAGCGCGCGCAGAGCGCGGTCTCTTCCGAGAATCTCGTGCGCTGCCGCGCCGAGCGCGGTGAGATCCGGATCGAGGCGATGCTCGCGCCGCCGGAGCGCGCGCGCGCGGGCGCGACCGGCCTCTCGATCCTCGTCAACGGCCGTCCCGTCAAGGACCGCCTCCTCGCGCGCGCCGTCGCGCAGGCGTACGGGTCGGTGCTCGAGGGAGGTCGCTATCCGGTCGGCGTCGTGTGGCTCGACGTTCCGCCCCACGTCGTCGACGTGAACGTGCATCCGCAGAAGGCGGAAGTCCGCTTCGCGGACGGGCGCAGCGTCTTCGACGCGATCACGCGCGAGCTCCATGCCGGGCTCGCGCAGTGCTTCGGGCTGCCGGCGCTCGGCGCCAACCCGTACGCGACGACGTTCCGGAACGTGCCGCCCACGTCGCCGAGGTTCGACGAGCGCGGAGGCGTCGCGAAGGATGGGGTGCTCGCGTTCCCGGGCTCGTTCGGAACGAAAGGTGAGGCGCGTTCCGCCGAAGTCCCGGGGCTCTTCGGCGCGGCGAGCCTCTTCGGCAACGCCCCGCCCACGCCGGCGAGCGACCTCTTCGGCGACCCCGGCCTCTACGCTTCGCTCCGCTTCGTCGGACAGGTGCGCGCGACGTTCCTCGTCTGCGAGGGGAACGACGGCATGTACGTGCTCGATCAGCACGCAGCCGCAGAGCGCGTCACGTTCGATCGCCTCCGCCTCGCGCACGCCGCACGCGGGGTCGGCATGCAGCGCCTCCTCGTGCCGGTCATCGTCGAGCTCGCGCTTTCGGAAGTGGCGCTCTTCGAGGACCACGCGGACGAGATCGCGAAGCTCGGCGTCGAAGCGCGCGCGGTCTCCGACTCCTCCGTCGCCGTCCACGGCGTCCCGGACCTCCTCGCCCGTCAGGATCCGGCCCGGATCGCGAAAGACCTCGTCGCCGAGCTCTCGCGAGCGGCGGGACGTCCGTTCGCAGGCGCAGTCGACCTCGTCCTCGCGACGATGGCGTGCCACGGTTCGATCCGCGCCGGCGATGCGATCTCGCGCGAGGAGGCGGAAGCGCTCCTCCGCGCGCTCGATCAGGTCGACTTCGCAGGTCACTGCCCGCACGGCCGGCCGCTCGTGATGCGGCTCTCGTGGTCGGAGCTCGAGCGTCGTGTCGGCCGCTGAAGCCCGCATCGACCGCGTCGTCGCGCTCGCGCGCGAACCGCGCCTCGTCTGCGTCGTCGGTCCGACTGCTTCGGGCAAGACGGACCTCGCGATGGCCGTCGCCGAGCGCGTCGACGGCGAGATCGTCTCGGCCGACAGCGTGCAGATCTATCGCGGGTTCGACATCGGCTCCGGCAAGGTGACCGCCGAGGAGCGGGCGCGCGTCCCGCACCACCTCGTCGACACGCACGATCCGATGGACGCGATCGACGCCGCGACGTTCGCCGAGCTCGCCGAGGCCGCGATCGTCGACATCCGCGCGCGCGGCAAGACGCCTATCGTGTGCGGGGGCACGTTCTTCTGGGTCCGTGCGCTCGTCCACGGCCTCGCGCCCGCACCGCCCGCCGACGAGGCGATCCGATCCCGCCACCGTGGGCTCGTCGCGAGCGACGGACGCGAAGCCCTCCACGCCGAGCTCGCGAAGGTGGACCCCACGTCCGCGAAGCGCCTCCACCCGAACGACGTCGTCCGCGTCAGCCGCGCGCTGGAGGTCTTCGAGCTCTCCGGCAAGCCGATGTCGGCATGGCAGTCGGAGCACGGCTTCCGCGGAAAGCGGCACGAGGCAGTCCTCGTCGGCCTCGACGTGGCACCGGAGGACCTGACCGCGCGGATCACGAAGCGGGTCGAGGGTTGGCTCGCGGGCGGCTGGATCGAGGAGGTCGAGAGCCTCCTCGCGAAGGGGTACGCCGAAGCGCGCGCGATGAGCTCCGTCGGCTACGCCGAAGTGCAGCAGCACCTCGGCGGCGAGCTCCCGCGTGAAGCGCTTCGCGACGCGATCGTGCAATCCACACGCGTCTTCGTGCGCCGCCAGCGGACCTGGCTCCGCAGCGCCGACGTGAAGTGGCTGTGAGCGCTAGAGCCCGAGCGACGCTTCGAGCAGGTCGCCGAACGTCGAGGGCTTGAACGACGGGGCTTCGCCTTCGAACGACGCGACGCGTGCGCCCGCAGCGAGCTCCGGCTTCGTGACGTCCGGCCCGAGCGGCGCCGGCGGGGCGGCCCCCTGGGGCAACCGAGCGGGCTTCGGCCCCGTGAAGTCTCCGGCGGCAGCGCCCGGCGAGGCGCCGACGAACGGCTGCCCGCCCATCGCCGCCGGGGGGCTCGACACCGGCGACGGCATCGGGGCGGCTCCCGGCGCAGCCGGGACCCGGACGCCGAGCGGCGCAGCGGCTCCCGGTGCCGGACCGAGGCCGGGCTCGCGCCAGCCCCCGATCAGCGTGTGACCTTCGAGCGACGGCGGCGGCTCGCTCACCGGCGGCATGCTCGGCGCGCGCCCCGCGGGCGGGATGCTCGGCGCACGCATCGGCGGGATGCTCGACGGACGGCCAGGCGGCGACGACGCGGCGACCTGCTTGCCGGACTCCGGCGGAGGCGTGTGGCGCGGCGCGTGCTCGGCCGCGAGCGGCTCGGAGATCGGGCGCGGCGACGAGGACGGCGCCGGCTCCTCGATCTCGTTCGCCGGACGAGGCTGCGGCGTCTCCGCCTCTTCTTCCTCTTCCTCTTCGACGACCTCGAGCTCCGCCGGCGCCTGCGACGCCGTGTGCGCGGTGACGTCCTCCGCATCCGCTTCGCTCGCTTCCGCTGCCGCGAGCTCCTCGTCGGAGAGATGCGCCTCGTCGACGTCGATCTCGACCTCGACGACCTCGGCCGAGACCTCGACGTCGGCGTAGGCTTCGGCGACCGCGGCCTCTTCTTCGGCCGTGAAGGCGCTCGTCGCCGGAGGCGCCGACGTGCGCGTCCGCGCGGCAGGCGGGACGGGCGCGGCCTGCACGGCGGGGAGCACCACGTGGCCACGGGCACGCGGCTCCGCCGCACGCGTCTGGACGCGGGCGAGGAGGGCCTCGAGCTTCTGGATCTGCTCCTGCGCGTTCACGAGGCGCCTCCCTGGATCGATGCGAGCGCCTGGGCGAAGCCACTCGACTTCGCGACCCCCGCGACGCGGTCGGCCGTCGCGCGCGAGCCGACGAAGAAGCGCGTGACGCCTCCCTCGCTGCCGAGCGACGCCGTCGCGACCTCGCGGCCGGTCGCTGCCGAGAGCGCGCCCGCGAGCACCGCACCGCTGAAGCGCTCGCTCGCGACGCCCGGGTTCGCGAGGACGAGGACCATCGCGCGGCCCCACCGCTCGAGGTGCACGGCGCCGAATCCGCCGACGGCGAGCTCGCCTGCGAGGTGCGACACGACGACCTCGAGCTGCGCGGCGCGGACGCCGGCGTCGCCGCCGAGGCGGACGGCGACCTTCGCGCCGCACGCGCGTCCGGCTTCGTGGCCGAGCGCCGTCACCGCGTCGGGATGCGCGCGCTCGAGTGCTTCGAGCGCGGCGGCCGGCACGAGGAGCAGCCGAGCACCGCGCGCGTCGGTCGCGGCGCCGCTCTTCAAGTCGAACCGCACGGCGGCGTTGGGATCGAAGGCGGGACCGGCCATTTTTCCTCGTAGGTCCTCGTTTATAGAGGTCCGCGAAACGAGGTGTCAATTCGGCTTAGGATGGGGCGCGTGAGCGCGCGCCGCGGCCCTCGGCTTTCACCTCTCGCGTTCGGCGCCGTCCTCGCGCTCGTCGCGGTCGTCGCGTCGCCGCCTGCCCGCGCGGAGGTCGATGCCGCGCTCGACGACGAGGACCGCCCCGTCGACACGCCCGAAGTCGCCCGCTTCCGCGCTGCGCAGGCGGAAGCGATCGAGAAGGCCCCGTCGGGGCCTCGGATCGTCCTCGCGCAGAGACGCGCTCCGCGGGCCGTGCGCGCCTGCTCGCCGCGCTTGCCGCTCTGCGTCCATGCGGACACCCCGAGCGCGGCCACGGCGATACTCGCTTCGCTCGCCGCGCTCGAGCGCGCATGGGACACCCTGACCGGCGCGTTGAGGCTCCCCGCCCCCGACGTGGACCTCGCGTCGCTCACCTACGACGTCGTCCTCGAGCCCGACGTCCCGGGCGGGTGGGACACGCGGCCCGTCGCGCGCGACGCGCGCAGCACGTTCGATCGCGCGAGCGCGGAGTCTTCGATCGACATCCGCTCGCGGGCGGGCTGCGCGCTCGACACGGCAGCGTTCCGGGCCCTCGCACGCGCCTCGCTCTACCGCGTCGCTCCCGCCGCGACCGACGGCGTCGCCCGCGCGCAGGTCGCCTACCTCTCCGAGCTCGCCGTTCCCTGCAGCATCGCGCTCGCCGCGCCCGAAGCGCAGGCGTTCCAGACGAGCCCCGATCGCGCGGTGGCCGATGCACGGACGGGCGAGACCGGCGCCGCCGCCGGTGATCCGTCGCTCGGCCCGCACCGCGCCCGCGACCCGCAGAGCCGCCTCTTCGCGGACGGCGCGGCGCTCTTCTGGGCACGCCTCGACTGGGCCTTCGGCAAGAACCCGGGGGACGTGGTCCGCGCGTCGTGGACGCTCGCTCCGACCGCGACGAAACCGGGCGCGGAGCGCTGGGCGAACGAGCCGGACGCCTTCGACGTCCTCCGCGTCAGCTTCAAGGGGACGATGTCGACGGGGTCGACCGTCTCCGACGCGCTCCTCGACGTCGCGATCGCGCGTGCGTTCATGGGCGGCGCCGACGACGGCGTGCACCAGCCGGAGACGCGCGTGCTCGGCGATGCGGGCGGCGTCGCGTTCGACTGGGACATCGTGTGGCCGGCGAAGCCGAAGCGCCTCGCGCCGCGCGCTCCCGTCGCGCCGACCGGCTCGAGCTACGTCCTCGTCCGCACCGCGAACGCGCGCGCGGGCGCACGCCTCCGGCTCGAAGCCGACTGGGAGGAGCATGCGCTCTTCCGCTGGGCAGTGATCAAGATCGATCGCGAAGGCCACGAGACCGCGCGTCTCGTCGTGCCGACGCGTGAGCGCGCGCTCGAGGCGCAGATGACCGTCGTCGACCTCGCCGGCGTCGATCGCGTCCTCGTCGTGGCGGTGAACGCCGGAGATCCGGCGTACCCCTTCGACCCCGACGACGAGGTCTGGGAGCCGCACGGATGGCTCCTCACGCTCGCGGAGGAGTGACCTTCCGGCGTCGGCGCGCGAGGAAGAGGACCGCGGCCGGGGCGAGGAGCCAGGCGGTCCGCGTCGGCCCCTGCCCGATCGCACAGGAGCTCCCGGTCGCCTCGTTCGGGTAGCGCGCGGTCCAGCCGTCGGTCGCGATCGGGACGGTGCGCGTCTCGACGACCGGCACGCCGTCGAACGTCGCCCCGAACGTCGCGCGCGAGCCGCCGCGGCCGGGCGGCGGCGACCACTCGTAGGTCCACACGCCCGGGCCGCGTCGCTGGAGCTTCGGCGCCGCGTCGACCGGAACGCCGTCGATGCTGACGTGCGCCGCGAGCCGCTCGGCGCCGAAGAGGTCGGCGCGCTCCTCGCCGGACTCGGTCCGGAGCTCGACGATCGCCGTCATCGGCGTCGACGCATCGGCGGGCACGTACGTCGAGCTGAGCGCGATCCAGCTCTGGGCACGGCTCGGGAGCGCGAGGCGAGGATCCTTCATCCGCTCGAGCGCGTCGAGCGCACCGTACGCGTCGACCTCGCCGGGTCCGGCCTGGTCGTCGAACGGCGCAGAGCCGCGGAAGCGATGCGCGCCTCCCTGGAGGAGCGCGACGATCTTGTCCTGCGTGAGCGTCGGGTCGCGCTGGAGCAGGAGCGCGACGACCCCGGCGACGACCGGCGACGACATCGACGTACCGAGCGCCATCCCGCTGTTCTCGTCGAGCTGGAGGCAGCGTTCGTCGGTCTTGCCGTCCTCCGTGGGCGGACACCCCTCGGTCGTGAAGATGCTCACCGCCTGCCCGGGCTTCGCGCGCCGGCTCATCGACGATGCCACCATCGCACCGGGCGCAGCGATCTCCGGCTTCGGGACACCGATCGCGGTCGGCCCCGCGCTCGAGAACCAGCAGACCTCGCCGTCGAGCAGATCGCGGGTCGGCTGGTACACCGCGCCCGACTTGTCCTTGATCCGCGTCGCCGGCAGCGCGCCCGGCTCGTCGAGGAGCGGAACGTGCAGCGACACGACCGCGCCCGAGATGCTCCGCCAGCGCGGGACGTTCGTCGTGCACCCGACGCCGATGATCGACGGATGCGTCGCCGGCAGGTTGACCGTGCCCTCGCGCACGCCGTTCGTGAAGCCGGTCGGCCGCCGGCCGCCCGGCGCGGCGTCACCGACGCCCTGGAGGTAGAGCTCGGCCATCCCCTCGCCTTCGAGGAGGACCGAGTAAATCCCGGTCGGCCACTTGCCGGTCCACACGACGATCGCGCCCTGCGAGCCCGAAGGGATCACGCTGCTCGGGGTCGAGCCGTGGATGACGCCCGCGTTGAACGAATCGGTGTTCTTGCCCGACTCCGTCCCCGCGCCGATCGGCTCGATCCACACGCCGTCGGGCGCCTCGAGACCGACTTTCAGATCGGCGCCGCGGCGGAACGTGATCCAGATCTGGACCTGCGCGGAGTCGCCGGGACTGTCCGGATCGCGATCGACGGCGCGAACCGGGACCCGCACGCGCGTGCCGCGCGCGACGCGCACGCTCTGGTGGATCGGCGTCTCGACGATCGAGCCCGAGTTGCCGGCGGCGGCGACGATCGCGTGCCCGGGCTTGTCGGGACCGACGAAGCTCGCGACGGTCTGCTCCCAGAGCAGCGTGCCGTCGTGGGGGCCGAAGTCGCTGCCGAGCGAGAGGTTCAACGCGGCGGGCTTCTTCTCGGCGTCCGCGCGATCGAACATGAACTGCACGGCGCGGACGAGGTCGTCGTTCTCGATTCCGTCGCGCGCGTTGCGCGTGACGCGGACGAACAAGATCTCCGCGCCCGGCGCGATGCCGGGCTCGAGCGCGCCGGGAACCCCCGTCGCTGCCGCGATCCCGGTCACGTGCGTGCCGTGGCCGACCTCGTCGAGCGGGACGCAGATGTTCGAGCTCGACTCGATGCAGCCGCCTCCCGCGAGCTGCGCGAGGAGCTTGTCGATGTCGGTCTTCGCGAGGACTGCGCCCGCTTCGATCTCACCGCGCGCGTTCTTGATCCCGAAACGCTGCTCGAGGTCGGGATGGAGACCGAGCGGCTTCAGCGAGAGGTCGAGCATCCACGCAACGCGGCTCCCGCCGGCCGCGTCGCGCATGTCGGGATGGGTGACGTCGAGCCCCGTGTCGGCGACGCCGACGTAGGCGCCCGCGCCGTCCGCGCCGCGCTCGACGCGCGCACGCGACGCGCGGACCCAGGAGCCGACCCGCTCCGTCAGCGGACGGAGCGGCGGCGACATCTCGAGGTGCAGCTCGGGATGCGCGAGCGCGAACGCCGAGAGCGCCTCCGGCGTCGCACGGAGGCGACCGACGCCCGGCACGACACCTTCGAGGCCGAACGACTCCGCCCTCGCTCCCGGCGGCAGCGCGGCGAGCGCGCCGACGAGGCCGCTCGTCGGCGCGAGCACCTCGGCAGCGCGACCACCGAGCGCGTGGAGGAGCGCGGGGCCGTTCGCACGTCCGGCGGCCGGCCGCGTGAACGACGAGGCGACGCCGGCGCTCGGCGCGGTCGACGAGGGAGCG
>JBDHVE010000206.1:0-14833 GCA_039809485.1 Polyangiaceae bacterium
CGCGGAAGACCTTGGGATTCGCGACTCCAGCCGATACGTTCAACGACGATGTTGCGCTGACCGGTTGAACGCACGGCAGCCAGGTCCGTGTTAGGTCGTCCTTGAACCTCCGGTCGAATGGCCATCAACCACTCGAGGTAGTTCACCCCATTGACCTCACTGATCGCGTTCTTCCCCGCGAAGGGCGGGTTACCTAGGAATGCATCCATAAACGCGGCCCGGTTTTGGCGGTCGTCGTCGAGCGGGTCCGGCCGTTCCGCGTAGAAGATCTCCGGGAACTCCGCCATCCAGTGGAAGACCGGCAGGCGCTCGCGGATCTCGCGCTGCATCGCGAGCAGCTCCTCGGGCGGCGGGCCGCCCTCGCGGAGCCACGCCCGCACGATGTCTTCGCGCCGGGCGCGCTCCTTCTCCCGATCCTTGTCCTTGTCGTGCGCGAAGAACGCGCCAACGATCACGTCGCCGATGAGGCGCACGCGATCGAGCGCGTCCTGAGCGTCCCAGAAGAGGCGCGCCTTCTCGCGATCATCCACGGGTGAGTCCCCGAGCTCGCCGATCTTCTGCCGGAGCAGGATCGCCTCGTCGAGGGCCGCCGCAATCTCCCGACCGAACAGCTCGAGCTGCTTCGGTGCGCCGTTCTTCGCGTCGCTCCCTTCCGGGCGCTTCCAGTGGAAGGCGCGGATCTGATCGAAGTCCAGACCCACGAGCGAGTCGCCGTGACGAAGGCTGTGATCGAGGAACGTGAACGGAAGGCTCTTCGCCAAGGTCACGAGCCAAAGCGATAGCTTCGCGAGCTCGACGGCCGCGTCGTTCTTGTCGACGCCATAGAGACACCGCTGCGCGACGCTCCTCCGCGCGTGGAGCAGCGGATCGCCGTGCTCGTGCGCGATCGCCTCGACCTTGCCCTCGCGCGTCCACGCGGCGAGCACGTGATCGGCGAGGAAGCGGCATGCCTCGACGAGGAACGCGCCCGAGCCCATCGCCGGATCGCAGACCTTGAGGTTCAGGATCCGCTCCGAAGGAGGAGCGTCACCCATCACGGCTAGCAGCGGCTCGAGCGTCCGACGCACGATCGGCGCCGAGAGGCTCCGCGGCGTGTAGTGCGAGCTCGTTCGCCGGCGTTCGCTGCCAGGCTGCAAGACGAGCTGCCCCGCGCGCGCTCGTGCGAGCGCCGGATCGGCCTTCTTCCCACCGGCTGCGAGCTTCGCCAGCGCCTCGAGCACGCCGTTGTCGTCCTTCGCCGCGCCGAGCTCGGCGTGGAGCTTGTCGCTCTGCGCGCTCGTGAGGCCCACCGTCTCCTTGAGCCACTTCGCACGACGACCCTCGGGGACCTCGGCGATCTCCTCGGCGCTCACCCAGAGGCGATCCGGCTTCATGCATACGGCCGCCGAGGGGACGCGCACGACGTGGTAGCCCATGAGCGCCTCGTACACGCTCCCGATCTGCTCGACGTCGAGCGCGCGGTACGAGAGGCGCTGGCCCTCGAAGACGAGGAGCTTCTCGAGGACCTGGAAGACGGTACCGTCGTCGACCGTCGGGAGCCTCACGCTCGCGCGATCTTCGGGCTGCGTGATCGGCGCGCTACCTGCCGGTCCCCAGCCCTCGAGGAAGGGGTACTCGTGCGGGTTGAAGAGCGAGCCGCGCCGCGGCGGCATGTGAAGCTCGCCGTGCTCGACGCCGAGGAAGATCGCACGGAACACGCTCACGAGCCGTCCCCACGCGCCGAAGCGCCGCGCCATCGAGTCCGGATACGCGCCGTGGTCCGTCTGGAGCTGCTCGAAGAGGGCGAGCAGCGACAGGTGCTTCGCGTAAAACGGATGCTCCACGGGGAGCAGCCCTCGGTCTTCGGCGTAGAGGACGAACACGAGCCGCAGGAGGACGGTGAGCAGCCCCTTGTACAGATGGTCTCCGCCGCGCGCGAGCGCGTCGTCCAGCAGATCGCGGCCGTCGCGTTCGGCCGCCGCCTCGAAGCCGCGGAGGAGGATCTGCAGCGCTTCGAAGACCTGGTCGGCCAGATCGTTCGTGACGTTCGCTTGCCGCTTCCGGCTCTCGGCGAGGATTGCGGGCAGCGTGCGCTCCTCGGTGACACCGAAGAAGCGGTTCGCCGCGAGCAGCATCAAGAACGCGTCGAGGATCGGACGGCCGCCAACGCTGATCATGTCCTCGATCCGGAACGTGATCGCGCCCGACGACTCTCCGTGCGGCGCGTAGATCAGGCGCACGGCCTCGCCGTTCGAGAGGAGACCGATCGGCACGCGGCAATGCCGGAGCAGCCGGTCGAACTTCGCGGCCGGCGGATACTCCCACGAGCCCGTCGTGGTCTCGGGCTTGTCGAGATCGAGCCCGACGGGTAGCTCCCAGACGAGCATCTCGTACGCGGCGCCCGCCGCGGTCGCGGGGCTCGCATCCGATGCTGACGTCGCCGCGGCCCCGACCTTCTTCAAGGCCATCGTGGCGGCGAGCGTCTGCCGTCCCTCCGGCACGTAGAGCGAGAGCGCCTCGGGCAGGGCGTCCTGCCGGTCGAACGCGTCCTCTGCGTACCCGAGGAGCTCCGAGAAGAGCCTGGCAAGGTTCGCGATCGCGTGCCCTTCGGGACCGGTTTCTCCCTGCCGCGTAGGCGGACACAGCTCGACGAGCTTTGCCTGCACGTGCGGCGTCTGCCGCTCCGCGCACTGCGCATCGACGAGCACCGGGATCGAGACGACGAGTCCCTCCACGGGCTGCACGAGCCCGAGCCACGTCTCGTGAAAGCGGCGATCGACGTCGCTCATCCCCGCGCCTCCGACGACGGGCAGTGGCCCGTGCATTGGAACTCACCTGATCGTCGCGATCGCGGGAAAGGTCGGAGAACTCGTGGCTCAGCTGGCATCTTTGGAACTCTTTGGAACTGATTTGGAACTATTTGGCGGTGCTGGTCGACGTGGACGGGCCGTGATGCCACCGAGCCCCGCGCTTGACGCCCTCGACGTGCGCAGCGGAGCTCTCTTTCAGTTCACGAAGCAGCGTCTTCAACTCGTTGCGAGAGGCGTCGGGAAGAACCTGTGCAAGCTCTTCCAGAGGCGCCCCCTTCTCTCCGGCGTCGCGAATGTGCCGGAGCAGCAGTGCCTTGCGCGTTTCGCGGTCGAGCCCCTTGCGCCTCGTGTACTCACCGGGTCGTCCCTTCGCGACGTAGAAGCGTTTGGCGAGAACGAGCGATTTCCGGTTCACGCGCTCGAGTGCACCAAGACTGAGGAGCTCCTGGGCACGCCCCTTCACGCGCGACGGCACGTCTTGTTCGCGATGAATGGCATCGAGCACCAGCAGGTCGTCGAGATGTAGTGGCCGCTGCGTTTCCGCGGCAACGCGTTCGAGAAAACGGAGGAACGCCTCGTCCTGAACCTGACCGTGAAGGACGACCGACACGAGGTACTCGTCGCCACGACTGAAATCCGGGGGCAACTTCCCTTCCGAGACCGCGGCCGAGAACATCCGGTCTGCGCCCTGTCCCGAGCGCTCCACGAGCCCGCATCGCGCGAGCGCGTCAGCGAGCCGCCTGTTTCGGGGCGACTGCCGTTCGAGAATGTTGTCCGGCGTGATGCCAGCGGGGAAGCCACCCGGGCTATCGATCTGCAGCGCCGTCGGAGACTGCTTCACGAACGTCGACCCTGCGAGGCGATAGTCGCGGTGACAGACGGCGTTCAGCACTGCTTCGCGCACTGCCCCTTCGTTGAACGCAGGGATCTCACGTCGGAAGAGGCCATCCTGGAAGGAGAACACGTCGTTCCGAAGGTTGATCGTCTGCCAGAGGTCGTCTTCGAAGAGGAGGAAGCCCTCCCGATACTCCTTCCGCTGGACGTACTCGATTGACCCCTCGTTCGACCGATACTCGAAGACCACCTCGGCCTGCGGAAGGTGCCGACCTAAAGCGCGTCCGGTTCCGAGCAGGACGAGCGCGGCAAAGGTGACCGCGCCATCGATCGTCAGCTCGGCGTCCTCCAGCAGACCGGCAACCCCCATATCGCGAAGCTCGGCACGCTTGGACTTCAGCAGCCACTTCTCACGGAATCTCGCGACGGCCCGCGGATCGAGATCGCCGAGCGTGGCTCCGCTGCACGTCTGCGCCGAAAAGTCTGGCTGCCCCTCCGCGAAGATGCCCTGCAGCATCTCCTGCGTCATCGGGACCAGCCCCTCGCTCCGTCGCATCCAGTAGGTTCCCTCGTACTGGATCGGAAAGCCGATCGGACGGGGAGGGACGTGAAAGACGAGCACTCTGCCATCGGGATGCTGCAGCGCATCCGAGTCGATGCGTAGTCGCAGCCGCTCGATGAGCCCAGCTCGCGTCCGCTCCGGCGTGTCGAAGGCGCGCGTGCCAACCACGCGACGAGGCCTCTTGTCCGTCACGCCGAGCACGACCCGTCCGCCGCCCTCGTTCGCGAGCGCAGCGCAATACTTCGCGAGCTTCTCGAAATCGTAACGCTCCTTCGCCTCCTTGAACTCGAGGTGCTCTCCTTCCTCGTCTTCGAGGAGGGCCTGCAGCTCCTCCAATGTCGTGCTCATGGCGCGTCACCCCCCTCCGTTCACCCGCGCGTCTCCGGCCAGAGGAAGACGAGGCCGACGGGCTCGAGCCGCCGCAGCGCAACCTTGTAGACCGCTTGGATCTGCTTCGGCTCGCGGTCGATCTCCTGCTGGATCACGACGAGGCGATCCCCGAGAAAGACCTGCTCCTTCTTGAACTGGTCCTGCTCGCGCTTGTCGAACTTCAGATCGTCGAACGTGAGCTGCGATCGGCGCTCGATCTCGGCGATGATCGAGGCGCGCTGCGCGGTGAGGATCCCCCGCAGGGCATCCGACTCTTCCTGTCCCCGCTGAACGAGCTTCCGCTCGGCTTCGTGCGCGAGCGCGTCGGCCTCGTCGCGAATGTGCTTCCACAGCGCGGCGAACGCCTGCGGCGCCGCCGCAAGGAGCTTCTTCTGCACGGTCGCGGAGACGGCTTCGAGCGACGGAGACTCCGCAAGGACCTGCTCGAGCAGCTCGATCGCCTTCCGATCGGCGTCCTCGGCGAACGGCTTCAGCTCCCCCTCCTTGCCGTCGATCCAGCGCGCGGCCACCGAGACGAGCTGGTCGTGTAGCCGCGCGGCGCCGGCGCCGAACAAAGAGAGACGCCCGAACGCGATGACGCGCGCGAGCGCGTCGTGACGTGTGCGGACGACGGTGATCCGGGAGAGATCGTGCGCGCTGAAGCCCTGCGAGAGGAAGCGCCCGAGCACGCGCTGCACGAACGGATGCGAGAGGTGCACGTGCGACAGCTCGCTGTTCATCTTCGGCGGCGGACGGAAGACGACCGGCAGCGGTGCCTTCTTGCGATACTCCCAGAGGTACTCGTTCCGACCTCGCGCCGGGCGCAGGTTGTCGAGCGTCGCCTGCCAGGCCTCCGGCAATTCGGGCACGCGCCACGCCTCGACGCCGTCGGCCTTCGTCGCCTCGAGCGCCTTGGCGCCCGCGAGCTCGAGCCCGACGTCCAGAGCGTCGCGAAGGAGCGCGGGATCGAACTCCATTACCTTGGCCGAGCGGTTCAGGATCTGGCCGGCTTCTTCGATGTCCTGCCTCACGGCGGCCAAACCTTCACGTTCGGACTCGAGCTCCTCGCTCGCGGTCTTCTTGAGCGCACCGGCCTCTTCGGCGGCCTCGAGCTTTGCCTCCGTCTTCGCATCGATGCCGGCCTCCATCACCTCGCCGAAGCGATCAAGAAGGACGGAGCTGATCGAGCCGAGCTCTCGCTGAATCGTGTCGACCTTCTTCACCAGGCGATCGAGGACCATGTCCTCGACGCGGTCGGGGTAGATGAAGTAGTGGCAACGGACCTCGGGCTCGGGCTGGAGCGTCCGATCGATGCGTCCGTTGCGCTGTTCGATGCGCGCCGGGTTCCAGGGCACGTCGAAGTGGAAGAGATCGGCGCAGTGACCCTGCAGGTTCACGCCCTCGCGCGCGGCGTCCGTCGCGATGAGGATGCGCACGGGGTGGTGATCTGGTGGCGAGTTGAACGCTCGCTGCACCTCCTCGCGCTGCTCGTCGCTCATTCCGCCGTGCAGCTCCATGATCCGGAGGTCGGCCTCGTCCGTGCCCTCGATCGCGGCGCTTAGCAGGTTCTTGAGGTAGCGCTTGGTGTCCCCGTACTCGGTGAAGATGAGGACGCGTCGATCGGTCCACGCGCGATCCGCCTTGGATGTGCGGGATGCGGACGCCGTGGCCGCACGGCATTGGTGCTCCTGGATCCAACGGAGGAGCGCGGCGGCCTTCGCGTCGACGGCACCGCGCTGCTCGCGCGCGAGCTTCAGCATTTCATCGAGCAGCATCCGCGCCTTCTCCGGAGCCGCGCTCTCGGGTGCGGCCGAGGCCGCGCGCGCTTCGTCGGCTTCGTCGAGTGCGTCATCGTCGACGCCGTACTCGTCGTCATCCAGGACGAGCGGGAGCTGAACCGCGACCTTCGCGCGCCCTTCGAGGACCGCATGATGATGGGCCTGCAGGGTCCGGTAGAAGGCTTCGACGCTCGACAGGAGTCGCTTCTGCAGGTTGATGAAGACCAGCGCGCCTTGGCCGCGCTGCGGCTTCGCGAGCGCGGTGTACTCGGCTAGCTTCTGGGAGAGGACGAGCTCCGGCGACGTAGCGCTCCCGACCGAGAGCTGGACGAGTGTCCGCTTCGGGAATTGCTCGACGCCGAGCTGCCGCAGGTCCTCCTTCAACCGCCGCACCATGACGGCGTCGAGCTGCTGACGTCCGCGCACGGGGACGCCGCGCGTGAAGCGCTGCGGGTCGAGCAGCTCGAGGAGCGCGGAGAAGCTGTTGGAGTGGCCGTTGTGCGGCGTGGCGCTGAGGAAGAGGCGGTTCTCGAATCTCGGCGCAATGTCACGCACCACGCTCGTGATGTTCGAGTCGACCGCGTACCGGTTCGCGCCTGCGGGCGCGGCGACGTGCGCCTCATCGAGGATGAGCAGGCTCTTCTGGGCTCGCTCGCCGATGTGTTGCAGGAGCGGGTCGCGGTACTCCGGGCGCCGCAGAATGGGATGCGAGACGATGAAGCGCGTGTGCGTCGCCCAAGGGTTCACGCCGAAGCCGCGCTCCTGCCGCCGACGACCGATGAACGCACGGTTCATCACCTCGAACTGGAGGCCGAAGCGCTTCTGCATCTCGTCGCGCCACTGGAGGCATACCGACGCGGGGCAGACGATCACGATGAGCTCGACGCGTTGCCGGAGGAGCAGCTCCTGCGCGATCAGACCCGCTTCGATCGTCTTTCCTAGCCCGACGTCGTCGGCGATGAAGATGTTCGCTCGCGGGAGCGAGAGCGCCTTGCGGAGGGGCGTCAGCTGGTGCGCCATCAGCTTGATGCCGGCGCGGAACGGAGACTGAAAGAGCTTCGCGTCCGTCGCCGTGACGCTGCTCCACTTCAGCGCGTGAAGGTAGGCCGCGAAGTGCCGTGGCGGGTCCATGCGGGTCGCCTCGCCGAGGCCGTGCGCCTCCGGCTGCAGGACCTTCGCACCGAGCTCGAGCTCCCACGCGACTTCGAGCGAGCGCCCTTGATTGTCGTCATCGAGGCAGACGAGCTTCACGAGCGTTGCCTGCCCCTCCGCAGGGGGCGGGACCACGCCGTCCACGAGCCACTGCCGATGACGGACGCGGACGATGTCACCCGGCCTCGGCGCGTACCGCGGGATCGCGTTCGCGGTGAAGATCGGCTTCGGCGGTGCGGTCTCGGCCGAGCCGTGGGCCTGCAGGAGCCGCGCTGCCAAGAGAGGGCGTGCGCGTCCGGAGTCGTCGAGGCCGTGCGCTCGGCACGCCGCGCGGAGCTCGTCACGCCCGAGCGCGCCGAGCAGCTCCCGAAACCGGATGACGCCGGTGGAGACGAGGGCTTCCACCTGCTCCTCCCTCGATGCGCTCGTCGGCATCGAGACGGCGAACATGCGGCCCAGCTCCACGAGCCGGGGCTTCGGCAGGCCGGAAAGGATGGATCGCGAGGACGGCGTCACGGTCGCACAGGCTACGCGAGAACGTCCGATGCAGGCGACCGCTACGGAACCGGCGGCGGCGTTTCCGATGCTCGCGACACGCCTCGTCGCAGGCTGTGGACACCGGATCGAGCAGACGGGCGATGATCAGCGCCGGGATGCGCTCCGCCCGAACGCCGCAAACCGTCGCCGCTGCTCCGCCCACGACGTGCACCGCGCGATCGGTAGTAACTCCTTCGCCGTGACCCAGTCGCGGCCGTCCCCGATCTCGGCGACGAGCACGGCCTCCTGGATGTCGGGGGCGAGCCACAGCAAGTTCATGATCTGGCTGATGCGCGAATCGTCGAAGCCCGTGACACGCGCCATCTCGGCGCGGTCCCGCACGGCGCCGCTCTCGATCAGGCGGTCCATCCTGTAGGCAACCGCGAGCATCTGCGCCGCGCGAAGTGAGCGCTTCATCGGTCCGGGGACGGGCGCATCGACGAACCGCGTCTTCGCCGGGCCACCGCCGCGCCGGAAAAGCGGCACCTCGAGCTCGATCTCGTCAGGCGGCATCTTCGCCGTCCGCGGCTTGGTCGAGGAGCTGAATCCGGAGCGAGCTCGCCCGCTCATCGACCACGACCCGACGAACGAGGCAGGCGATGAGCCGCGCGCGGCCTGCCGGCGTGCTCTTCTCCCAGAGGCGCTCGAACGCGGCAAGCGTCTGCGCGGTCCACGGTGAGGTCACTCGTTTCAGGACGTTCTCGTCGGCAGCGATCTTGCGGAGGCGCTCAATGACGAACGCCTCGACGGCGGGCGCCGACAACGGACGCGTGGCGCATGCATCGCGTCCCTCCCGGTCTCTCTTCGCGCATCGGTAGTACCGGTACTCGCGCTCGCCCTTGTAGGCGCTCGCCGGCGTCATCGCGGATCCGCACGCCCCGCAGCGGAGTAGACCGCGGAGAAGGTAGCCGCGACGCGCGGTCTTCTTCTTCGCGATCGGTGCTCTCCCCCCGAGCGCGGCGCGGACCTGCTCGAATCTGTCGGCCGCGACGATCGCTTCGTGTTCACCGTCGTAGGTCGAAGCGCCGAGGCCTACCTTGCCGACGTAGATCGGGCTCTTGAGGATCCGAAGCACCTTCGCGATGGTCCACGCGCCGCTGGCAGCGACGGGACCCGCCTTCGTCACGTGCGCCTTCGGCGTCCGCCCGTTCGCGCGGAGCTCCTCGATGACGCCCACGGGCGATCGATGACGAAGGTAGGCGTCATAGATCTCGCGAACGACGCCGGCCTCGAGCTCGTTCACGACCAGCTTGCCATCTGCGATGTCGTAGCCGTACGGGACGGGACCGCCGGTCCACTTGCCCTTCTTCCGCGCGGCGTGGATCTTGTCGCGCGTCCGCTCGGAGATCACCTCGCGTTCGAATTCGGCGAAGCTCATGAGCATGTTGAGCGTGAGCCGCCCCATGGCGTCGGCCGTCGAGAAGTTCTGCGTGATGCTGACGAAGGCGACGCCCGCCTGGTTGAAGCGGTCCATCACCTTCGCGAAGTCGAGGAGCGATCGCGAGAGCCGATCGACCTTGTAGACGATGACGATATCGACGCGCTTGGCGTCGACGTCGGCGAGGAGGCGCTGGAACGCTGGCCGTTCGACGTTGGCGCCGGTGTGGTCGACGTCAATTACATTCACCCATTAACGACAACTAGATCTCCCCATCGACCTCCTTGGTTGCCTGCTTCGCCTTCGTAGTTGTCGTCGCCTCGGTAGTTGTCGTTGCGGTCTCCTTCCTGGCCTGATCGGCCTCGTCGGCTCGGACGCTCGGCCCGGTCATCTCGATGATCACGGAGTGATGCACGAGGCGGTCGATCGCCGCCGCCGTCGTCATGGGATCCTTGAAGATCCGATCCCACTCGCTGAACAGGAGGTTGCTCGTGATGATCACGCTCCGGCGCTCATAGCGTTCAGCGAGGAACGTGAAGAGGACCTCCATCTCGTCGCGGCTCTGCTGGACGTACCCGATGTCATCGAGGATGACGGCGTCGAAGCGATCGAGGATGGCAAGCTCCTTCTCGAGACGAAGGTCACGCTTTGCGGCCAAGAGGCGCTGGACGATCGCGAATGTCGGCGTGAAGAGGACACGGTGACCGCGCTGGACGAGCTCGTGTCCGAGCGCGCAGACGAGGTGCGTCTTGCCGCGTCCCGGTAGGCCGAAGGCCAGCACGTTGTCGCCCCGCTCGACAAACCCACCTTCGCAGAGGGTGGGCAGGGTCTTCGCGACCTTAGCCGGCAACCGCGATCGCTTCAGCGTCGCGAGCGTCTTCTCTCGCGGCAGGTCGGAAGCGTGAAGGAGCCGTTCGACTCGTCGGCGACGTCGCTCGTGTAGCTCGAGTTCGGCGAGGTGGTGGAGGTACCGTCCGAAAGTCCAGCCTTCGCGCTCGGCCTTCTGCGCGATCTCCTCGGCGTAGCGCGCGAACGCCGGCAGCTTCAGCGAGCGCATCATGATCCCGAGCGACTCGACGGGCGAGGTCGCGGGCGTGAGAGTGGCCGCCGCGGTCACGTGCCCACCTCGGCGATGAGCGCGTCGTACGCGGTCAGGTCGACGGGCAACGGGACGAGCTCGGGAACATTGACGCTCGCGACGGAGGCGGCCACCAGGGCCTTCACGGCCCCCGCCGTGACCGGCTTGCCGTCGGTCAGCAAGAGCGACAGAGCGGCCTCGACGTCGGCCTCCATCGAGGTGGCCGCGTGGTGCAGGATCCGGAGGTACTCGAGGTCGCCCTTCACGCCGTGATGCGGCGTCTGAATCGCGTCGTACGCACGCCGAAAGACGAGCGAGGGGAACATCTCCTCCCGATAGACGTACCGTGCAAACCCGCCGGGCTTCTGGACGAGCGACCAGATCACGTGCCGGTAGTCGATCCGACGCTGATGGCGACCGCGCAGCCGCTCGCAGTCCAGCTCGTCCTTGCCGGCGTACCGGACCACGATGCGGTCCTCGAAGATCCGGACCTTGACCCACGCGCCGATGAGACGCGAGGGCACGGAGTACGAACAGTGCTTGACGCGCACCGTGCTCCACTCGCTGACGAGCACGTCCTCCTCGACGAACTCGGGCAGCTTGTCGACGTCGAGCTCGCGCATGGCCGCGAGGTCTTCGGCCACGCGTCGGCCCTGAGCGCGGTTGCCCTTGCGGACGACGTCGTCGATGAACGTCTGCCACGCGTCTACGCTCACGAAGTCGCGGCTGCCGCGGACGAGCAGGGCCTGCTCGAGCGCTCGTTTGACGACGCGATTGCTCGCCTCCGCGTCTCCGTTTTGCTCCTTTTCGCCGACCTCGGTGGTGCGCGGCGTCATCCCGAAGTGCCGCATCATCGCGACGTAGTCCGCGTTGAACGGCCGCCTGCCGTCCTCGGCGACCACGCGCTTGCCGTCGGGGATCCGGTGCGTGGCGGCCGTCGAGTTGTCCGTCTGGTGGTACGCGGGGGCCCGACCGACTTGGAAGAGCGCACGCTGCACGCCCTTGCGGAGCGCGGCGATCGACTCCGATAGACAGACCGTCGCCCATCGCCAGTTGGAGTACGGGAGCGTGAACACGCAGAGCATGTGCACGAAGAGCTGCCCGGCGATCCTGACCGCGAGCTCGGTCGCCCACGTGAAGTCGGTCTGCGCCGCCTCCCCGGGCCGGTGCTGCTGAGCGAGCACGACCTCCTTGTCCGGGCCGTGCGCGGCGCGCCACACCCTGATCCGGCGCTGGAGCGTCCGAAGCTGCCCCGGCTCGTACCGGTCCGGGTACTTCTCGACCAGAACCTCGAAGAGGGTCTTCGCCTCGAACGCCGGCGTCTCGACGAGCAACGCCTCCACCTCCGGCCAGTGCTCGGAGAACGGATCCTCTCGCGTCCGCCAGTCCCGCTCCTTGGCCATCTCCGACGGCAGCTGACCGGCGGCGACGTACTTCCGCGCCGTCTTCCGATCCATCCCTGCACGCATCGACGCCAGGCCGATGCGCCCGTGTTTGCTCATCTCTTCCATCAATCGCCTCACCTGCGCGTTGGTCGCTGCCCGCACGCCGCCTGCCTCTCCATCCCGTGGAGGGCCGGCGCCCGTTCGACCAATCGCGCCTCCCAGGATGGGGCGATCTAATTGTCGTCGGCGGGGAGATGTAATTGTCGTCGATCACCGCGGAGCCGGGCGTCGTTCCGGCGCGCTTTCTCGTGGCGTGCGAGAACGGCCACATCGACGACTTCCCATGGCACGAGTTCGTCCATGGCGGGAAGAGCACCTGCCCGAGCGATCTCCGCCTCGAGGAGCTCGGTGGCACGGAGGCCACGGACGTCATCGTCCGGTGCGTCACGTGCGGAGCAGGCCCGAAGGCGATGGCCGAGGCATTCTCGCGCGACGCAAGCTTGCCCGCATGTCGCGGGCGCCGGCCGCACCTTCGGGACTTCGAACAGACGAAGTGTTCCGAGGCCGTGCGCGCGCTCCTGCTTGGCGCGTCGAACTCCTGGTTTGCGGTGTCTCTATCGGCTCTGCACGTGCCTCACGCGCAAGAGAGCAAGATCGCGCAGATCGTCGAGGAGTACTGGGGCACGCTCCAGAAGGCGAAGAGCGTCGACATCATCGAATTCCTTCTCGGAGAAGGAAAGCTCGGGAAGCTCGCGGGATACGCGCCCGAGGAGATCTTCGCGGCCGTCGAGGCTCGACGCGCCGGCACCAGCCCGGACGAGCCCGCAGACCTCAAGGTCCCCGAATGGGAGGCCTTCACGCGGGTCGACCCGAAGCAACAGACGACGGACTTCGAGCTCGCGGAGGTCCGCGTTCCGCGAGGGCTCGAGACCGTTCTCTCTCGCGTCGTCCTCGCGAAGCGCATCCGCGAGGTGACAGCGCTGCTCGGGTTCACGCGCCTCGAGTCGCCGCGCGAGTACTCGGGAGCCGGCGACCTGCCCGGCCCGAAGCGAATGGGGCTGTCGCGGACGCCCCCGCGATTCGTGCCCGCCTCGGAGGTCCGCGGCGAAGGAATCTTTCTGCAATTCACCGAAGGTGTCCTCTCGGAGTGGTGCGAGGCGCAGGAGCAGCGGGAGGCTGCCTTCCTCGCCGCGCACAAGGCGTGGAGGCGGCGGCGCAAGATCGAGCCGCCCGAGGCAGGCTTTCCCGGCGTGCGGTTCGTTCTCCTCCATTCGTTCTCGCACGCGCTCATGCGCCAGCTCGCGCTCGAGTGCGGGTATGCGGCGGCGAGCCTGAGGGAGCGCATCTATTCGAACGGCGACGACGCCGAAGGGCCCAAGATGGCCGGCATCCTTATCTATACGTCCGCGCCCGACAGCGAAGGCACCCTCGGCGGCCTCGTTCGCATGGGTCACCCGAACGAGCTCGGTCGTCACGTCGTCCGCGCCCTCGACGAGATGAAGCTCTGCTCCTCGGACCCGCTCTGTGCGGATATGCGGCCCGACGTGGACGGAGTGAAGCTGCACGCCGCGGCATGCCATGCGTGCCTGTTCGCGCCCGAGACATCCTGCGAGCGCGGCAACAAGTACTTGGATCGCGGTGCGCTCGTCACGACCGTTCATGGATCGACGGGCTTCTTCGACGACAAGGTCGGAAAGTGAGTTCGTCGATCGACGCCATCGCGCGCGCGGTCGTCGACGTTGTCCGCGAGCTCCCCGACAGCCCCCTCGACCGTCTCGTTGCAACCCTTGAAGGGGAACCGGGCTCGGCCCGCGATGTCACGAGCACCGTAGCCAACCCGCGTGCTCGAGATCTGGTCGAGCGCCTCACCCGCATCGCTCGGGCGGGCGGGATCTCCGAGGCGACGATCGCCGCGATGCTGCGTTCCGCGCGCGCGATGCAGTCCACGGACAAGCGAGAGCGGGTCGAGCTCGTTTGGACAGGGCCGAACGCACCGAGCCATTCGCTCTACCGAACGGAGCAGACGCTCCTCGAGATGATCCAGAGCGCAACGCGGAACCTGCTCATCGTCACCTTCGCGGCCTACAAGGTCGATGCGATCCGGGACGGACTACGGGCTGCGCTCGCGCGCGGTGTTCACGTCGATCTCGTGCTCGAACAGGCGGAGCGGGACGGCGGAAAGGTCTCGTTCGATCCCGGCCCGGCACTCGGGGCGGCGACGCACGACCGCCTTCGCGTGCACGTATGGCCGCGCGAACAGCGCCCGACGTCGCCCGAGGGCAAGTGCGGAAGCCTTCACGCAAAGTGCGCCGTCGCAGACGATCGCGTGCTTCTGGTTTCCAGCGCGAACCTTACGGAGTTCGCGTTGGAGTTGAACATGGAGCTCGGCGTGCGGGTCGAGGGTGGAGAGATTCCACGCCGCGTTCGCGAGCACTTCGAAGACCTTCGACGACGCGGGGTGCTGGTCGACGCAGGGGGTCTCGTCGGAGCTAGGTAGCCCGGCAGAATGCAATGAGCAGGTGTGAACTCGTATGCGACTGCGAAGGCTTGAGATCGAGAACTTCAGGGGCGTCCGCTCGCTGGACTGGCGTTACATCGCTGAAACCGCTGCGCTCGTAGGCCCGGGCGACTCGGGGAAGTCGACGATCCTCGACGCCATCGAGCGCGTGCTGTCTCCGAAGTGGAACGTCGCGTTCGACGACACGGATTTCTGGGACCTCCGCACCGACGCGCCCATCGTGATTCGCGCGACAATCACGGACCTTTCACCGAACTTTTACCGCGACTCGAAGTTCGGCCTCCTCCTGCACGGCTTCGACCAGGAAAAGGGCGAAGCTGTCCGCGCGTCTGGAGACGAAGCGGAGCACCACGCACTCCTCGTTGAGCTGCGCGTCGTGAGCGTGGGCGCGCAATCTTCGGGTGTGCCGGTCGCGCAATCTGATGGGCACGGCGTGATCCGGCGCGCCGGAGA
>JBDHVE010000207.1:0-14732 GCA_039809485.1 Polyangiaceae bacterium
CCGCGTGTGCGTGCGGGGCAACGTGGAAACGTCAGGCCTGTGGCTTCTGGAGGACGCGCTCGATCGTCCGCGTCGTCATCTCGCCGCGCACGACCTCGTCGTCGACGAGCAGGAGCTTGTGGAGCGCGATGTTCGTGCGGATGCCGCCGACGATGAACTCGTCGAGCGCGCGGCGCATGCGGAGGATCGCTTCGGCCCGCGTCGGCGCGTGGACGATGACCTTCGCGATGAGCGAGTCGTAGTGCTGCGGGACGGTCCATCCGCCGTACACGCCGGAGTCGACGCGGACGCCGCCGCCGCCGGGCGGGAAGTACTCGGTGATGAGGCCCGGCCACGGCGCGAACGTCCGCGGGTCCTCGGCGTTGACGCGGCACTCGATCGAGTGACCGCGGAAGCTCCACGGACGCGTGTCCGGCAGCTCGATCTTCTCGCCGGCCGCGACGCGGATCTGGAGCGAGACGAGGTCGAGCCCCGTCACCATCTCGGTCACCGGGTGCTCGACCTGCACGCGGGTGTTCATCTCGAGGAAGTAGAGGCGCTTGTCCTCGTCCATGATGAACTCGAGCGTGCCGAGCGAGGTGTAGCCCGTCTCCTTGACGGCCTTGCGGATCACTTCGCCGATCTGCTGGCGCAGCCCGGGAGTCATCGCCGGCGAAGGGGCCTCCTCGATCACCTTCTGGTGGCGACGCTGGAGGGAGCATTCGCGCTCGCCGAGCGTCCAGACCCCGCCGTGCTGGTCGGCGAGGACCTGGAACTCGATGTGCTTCGGGCGCTCGACGAACTTCTCCATGTAGACGTCCGGGTTCTTGAACCCGGCTTCCGCCTCACGGGTCGCCTGGACGAAGTTCGCCGCGACCTCGGCCTCGGTCCGGACGATGCGCATGCCGCGCCCGCCGCCGCCGCCGGAGGCCTTCATGATGATCGGGAAGCCGATGCGCTTCGCTTCCTCGAGCGCGTGCTTCTCGTCGCGGAGCACTTCGCTGCCCGGGAGGAGCGGGAGCCCGAAGCGCTTCGCGTTCGTGCGCGCCGTGACCTTGTCGCCCCACGCCTGCATCGCTTCCGGCGTCGGACCGATGAACGTGATCCCGCATTTTCCGCAGAGGCGCGCGAACTCGGCGTTCTCGGAGAGGAAGCCGTAGCCGGGATGGATCGCGTCCGCGCCCGTGATCTCGGCCGCGGCGATGATCGCCGGGATGTGGAGGTAGCTCCGCGTCGCGGGCGACGGGCCGATGCACACCGCCTCGTCGGCGAAGCGGACGTGGAGCGCCCGCGTGTCGGCCTCGGAGTGGACGGCCACGGTCCGGATCCCGAGCTCGCGGCACGCGCGGATCACGCGGAGCGCGATCTCGCCGCGATTCGCGATCAGGATCTTCTTGAACGGCGGCTCGCCCGGCGGCTTCGGCTGCGGCAGGGACGGAGCGCCGCTGTCCTCGAGATGGGATGACGGCCGCGCGCTCATCTCAGGCCTTCTTGATGCGGAACAGCTTCTGCCCGAACTCCACGGGCTTGCCGTTCTGAGCGTAGATCTCGACGACGGTGCCGCTCACCTCCGCCTCGATCTCGTTCATCAGCTTCATCGCTTCGATGATGCAGAGCGTCTGACCCGGGCGGACGACGGACCCGACCTCCGCGAACGGCGGCGCGTCCGGGCTCGGCGCTCGGTAGAACGTGCCGACGAACGGGCTCGTGACGTCGATGGAATCGGGGTCCACGGCAGGAGCGGTCGCGGCCTGGGGAGCAGGCGCGGCTCCCGGCGCGGCGAGGGGCATCATCCCGGAGGCGCCGTGGGCCTGGACGTATCCGCGGACGATCTTCACGCGGACGCCTTCGGCCTCGTGCTCGAACTCCGCGACGTTCTGCTCGGTCAGGACTTCGAGCAGCGCACGCAGCTTGTCGATGTCGACGGTCATGGCTTTCGTCGCACCGTAGTCGCGGTCGGGTCGCGGAGAAAAGGGACTTCTTGCGCGAATTCGCCTACGCGCCGCGGCAACGGTGGTCATTTCACGGCGCGTCGGCGGGGGAAGGTGTGCTTCCCGGGCGACGTATCTGCGCCGGGTCGTTCGAGAGTCGAGCGCCACCTTCACAGAACGGAGCCTGCCGTGCAGTACTTTGGATTCTTCTTGGTCGCCGTCGCGCTCGTCGCGGGCATCGTCGGACTTCTCCAGCACCTCAAGGGCAAGAAGATCCTCGCGGCGCCGTTCAAGCGCACGGGTGACATCGCCTCGAACCCTTCGAATCCCGGCGCCGTCGCCGACGCGAAGGGGATCGTCAGCTGCGAGGGCGCGGTCCAGCCGCTCCAGCAGTTCGTCGCGCCGTGCTCCGGGCAGCCGTGCCTCTATTACGAGGTCGAGATCATCCGCGAGTGGGAGAAGACCGTCTCGACCGAGGACGGCGTGAAGACCGAGAAGGGCAAGGACACGCTCCAAACGGTGAAGAGCGGTCCGGTCTTCGCGGTGAACGACGGCTCCGGCCCCGTGCACGTCAACCCGGCCGACGGCATGGACGTGGAGCTCGACAAGAGCTTCGAGCAGGCCCAGAACGTCGCCTACGGCACGGTCATCTTCGGTCAGTTCCGCGCCGAGGTCCCGCCCGCCGGCGGCGACAAGTACTCGCGCGGGATCAAGGCGGTCGAGAAGATCGTCCCGCCCGGCGGCAACCTCTTCGTGATGGGCCAGCTCGTCGACGGCCAGATCACGAAGCCGAAGGGCATGCTCGGCACGCTTCGCGCGTCGCGGAAGGGGCGTGAGTCGCTCATCGGCAAGGCGAAGCGCAACGCGACGATCGGGTTCGCGGCCGCCGGTCTGATGTTCCTCCCCGGCATGGGCCTCTCGATCTTCGCCGATCCGCCGAAGCCGGTCGCCGCGGGCGAGGGCGCGTGCAACATCCTCGACGAGTCGAAGGCCGGCGAGACCTGCCACGGCAAGATCTACGACGACGACGGCAGCAACGTCCCGCTCAAGGTCACCCACGCGGGCACCTTCGTCATCCAGGGCGGTCCCCCGAAGGGCAAGAAGATCCCGGTCATCGCGTCGTCAGCGTGAAGGACGCGACCGGCAAGATGTTCGCCACGAACGAGCACGAGCAGGCCGAGGTCGAGCTCGAGCCGGGCGACTACACGATCAACATCAAGGACAGCATCGCGGGCGACGCGGCCCACTTCAAGGGCGGCTTCTCCTACGAGCTGTCGGTGAAGCGCACGGCGCTGAAGGACGAGACGCCGGCGGTCGCGAGCGCGGCTCCGGTCGACTCCTCGACGACGACGACGGCCGCGACCGTCGCGGCGCCGGGCAAGCCGACGGTGAAGGCGGCGGGCGCGATCGTGAAGCCGGTGAGCGCTCCGGCCGCGAAGCCGGGCGCGACGGCGGCGAAGCCTGCTGCTCCGGCGACGTCGGCGAAGCCGGCCGCGTCGGGCGCGCCGGCAGCTCCCGCGAAGAAGTGATCGAAGCGTCGACGACCCGCGGCCGCCTTTCGAGAGAAGGGCGGCCGCCCGCTTTTGTCGTCAGTACCCCGCCGGCAGGACGAGCCTGTCGAACGGCGTCTGGTCGGTGCACTTCGTCATGTCCTCGTTGCCGTCCTCGTCGAGGCAGACCCGCCGAAAAGGCGGTGGCGGCCGATCCTCCGCAGGACGCGCGAGCCGGCGCCGAGATCAGCGCCGATCCAGCCAGCGAAGGAGGCCTTCGAGCGCGAGGACGTAGCTGTCGCCCCCGAAGCCGGCCACCTTGCCGATGCAGGCGGGCGCCGTCTTCGAGTCCTTGCGATACGCCTCGCGCGCCTCCGGGTTCGAGAGGTGCACTTCGACGCAGGGGAGGCCGACGGCCTTGAGCGCGTCGTAGAGCGCGAGGGACGTGTGCGTGTACGCGCCGGCGTTGAGGAGCAGGCCCACGAAGCCGTCCTTCGGGGCGCCTCCGATCCGATCGAGGAGCGCGCCCTCGTGGTTCGACTGGAAGCACTCGGCCGCGGCGCCGAGCTCGCGGGCGCGCGCTTCGACCCGCGCGTGGATGTCTGCGAGCGTCTCCCGCCCGTAGATCTCGGGCTCGCGCGTCCCGAGGAGCTGCAGGTTCGGACCCGAGAGGACGAGGACGCGGCGCGCGTTCGGCGACCGGGCGCGTCGCCGACCCGCGGTCACAGCTCGGCCATGAGCTTCGGCGCCGCGGTCCGCATGAGATAGCGGCCCTTGCCAAAGTTGCCTTCCGGCGACATCGCGAGCGCGAGGAAGTACGTGTCCCCGAGCGTCCGGATGATCGTGACGAGCTTGTCGGTTCCGACCGCGATTTCCTTCGCGTTCCCCGCCTCGAGCATCTCCGCCGCGCGCTTGACGGACCCGATGACGACGCTGAACTCCACGCCGACGGTGTTGATGTCGAACGGGGCGTCGTCCTTGGCGTAGGTCTCGAGCGCAATCCCGCTCGAGTCCATGAGGAGCCCGGCCAAGCCGCCGTCGGTGCCTTCGACGAGGTCGCGGAGCGCGTCCTTGAACATGCGCTCGAAGGTACGGGGACCGAAAAGGAGGGTCAACAATGCACGTGCATTCCGACCGATCCGGGCCGTGGCCGGAGGAGGGGGCGAAACGCCCGTGATCGCGCGGGGCTGAGGGGCCTTCTAGCTCCCTTGACCCTCCTCCACCTGAACGTTTAAGGTCGCGCGACGATGCGCGCACGAGCCGGGGACCCGCCCCGCACGATGGCCCAGAAAATCCTTGCCGGACGCTGCGCCGACCCGCTCCTTTCGGGCGACATGGTCCAGGTGAAGGTCGATCAGATCGTGCTCACGCGCGACCCGCTCCGCGCGGTCGCCGAAGCGCGCGAGGCCGGCCTGAAGAAGACCTCCGCCGAGGTCGCGATCGTCTACGACACGCACTGTGTCACCGGCCCCGCGTCGATCGCGAAGGCCGAGGAGCGGCACGCTGCGCTCTCCGACGTCCTCGCGCACGGCGTCGTCGTCGCCCGGCCCGGTGTCGGCTTCGCCGCGCCGGTGCACCTCGAGAGGTTCGCGAGCCCGGCACGTCTCTGCGTGACCGACGACCCGCGTCTCGCGTCGGTCGGCGGAATCGGGATGCTGACGATGGTGGTCGCCCCCGGCCTGCTCGCGCAGGCGCTCGCGCAGGGGAGCATCTGGCTCCGTCCGCCGCGCAGCGTGCAGGTGCTGCTGTCGGGACGGACGCGTCCCTTCGTCTGTGCACGCGACGTCGCGCTCGAGCTGATCCGCCGCGGTCTCGGCGACGCGGTGAGCCGGATCGAGACGCAGCACCAGGCACCCGTCGTCATCGAGTTCGCGGGCCCGAGCGCTCGGCTCCTCTCGGTCGGCGAGCGCGCGGTCCTCGCCGGCCTCGCACCCCAGCTCGGCGCCGTCGGCGCGCTCTTCGTGAGCGACGAGCGCACAGAGGTGTTCCTCCGCGATCAGCGCCGGTCGAAGGCGCATCGGGCGCTCGTCCCCGACGCCGGCGCGCCCTGCGACGAAGTGCTCAACGTGGACCTCGGCGCCGTCGATCCGCTCTTCATGGACGAGACCGGCGCGGTTCGCTCCGTCCGTGATCTGTCCGGCAAGCCGGTGACGCAGGTCATCCTCGGCGGCGACAGCGGCGCGACCCTCCGCGACATGTTCGCGGCCGCAGCGCTCCTCAAGTCGAAGCGCGTCCCCGCCCGCGTCGAGTTCCTCGTCGCCGTGCCCTCGCGGCAGATGCTCGAAGTGCTCTCCGCGAGCGGCGCGCTCACCGACCTCCTCGCGACGGGCGCCCGCCTCGTCGAGCCCGATGCCCGCGTCATGACGGGCGAGCTCTACCCGAGCACGGGCGGCGGCATCTCGGCCCGCACCCACGACCTCGAACCGGGTCCGCTGTCGCCGAAGCCTGTCGCGGTCGCGTCGGCCGAGACGCTCGCGTACGCGGTGGCGAACGGCGAGATGGGCGACCCTCGCAGCTTCAAGCGCCCCGTCCGCGTCACGATCCCGCGCGTCCTCCCGACCGACGACGTGCTCGTCGTTCGCGACCGGAAGGGAACCGGCGACGCGGCGAAGAAGGCCGCCGTCCTCGCGCCCGTGCCCCCGACGCCGTGGAAGGGCGCCTCGACGCTCGAGCTCGTCGAGGGCCCGGCGAAGATCGCGTCCGCGAACGGCTCCGGCGCGGCGGTCCTCTGCGGGTCGCTCGACGAAGTGCGCGAGGTCGTCGCCCGTGCGCCCGAGATCGCCTCGACGGTGCGCGCCGTGATCGCGCCGTTCATCCCGAGCGCGTCCGTCGCCGTCCTGAGCGGGCTCGGCATCGCCGCGATCCGCGTCGACGCCGCCACCCACAAGAGCCTGAAGGGACAGAAGAGCATCGCGCTCCCCGCGCCGGCGCAGTGGCCGGACAAGGAGCCTGCGCAGGTTGCCGTCGGCAGCGCGAAGCTCGCGCTGACCTGGCTCGCCCGCGGTGCCGAGCGCACGTGGGCGAGCGCGGGGACTGCGCGACCGGCCGCCGCTCCGACCCGCGCACGCGGCTGACGCGGGCCGCGGGTTCTCCTGTATGCTGCTCTTCGTGGAGGTCTCTTCGTGTCCAAGAGCCGACTCACCCGACAGGAGCTGAGCTGGCTGCTCACGCAGGAGGCCCAGAACGCGGCGGAGCGTCTCCGCGTCGGCGTGCAGGTCCTCCGGACCCAGGCGCCGCCGCCGATGATCGTCGAGGCGCCTCCGGTCGAGACCGCGCCGGCGGTGAACCTCCCGCACGCGCACGACCCGGCGCATCACCTCGAGACGTCGCTCGACGCGCTCGACGACGTGATGCGCATGCTCTCGAACCTGAACCAGCGTCCGGCGACCGCGACGGCGCCGCCTCGCCGCGGCCGGATCGACGTCGCCGCGCTCCTCGTCGAGATCGCGCCCGACGCGCGCGTGCAGATCGAGCCGGGCAGCGGAACCGAGGTCTTCGGCGAAGAGGCCGACCTCCGCCGCATGCTGCAGGTGCTCGTCGGGCACGGCAGCGGCCTCGGCTCCGGCGTCGTCGTCCGGCGTGACGGCGACGAGGTCCGCGTCTCCGTCGCGCTCGGCCCCGACACGTCGCCGACGGCGGAGACGGAGCGGATCTGGCTGAGCCGGATGGCGATCCGCTACGGCGGGCGCCACGAGCTCGAAGGCGGGAACGAAGTGCTCGTCTTCCCGGCGGAGGAAGCCGCCGAGGCGAGCGAGCGCGAGGCCCTCCGTCGGGAGCTCGACGAGGCGCGGCGCCAGGGCGAGGTCTATGCCCGCGAGCTCGCGGCGATCTTCGAACGCGGCGAGGAGGTCACCGGCATCTCGACCGTCCCGCCGCCCCCCGGAGCCTCGATCGAGGAGCACTTCGCGGCGCTGACGAAGCTCGCACGTGGCGTCGCGACCGAGCTCCGTGACGTGCTCGGCCCGCTGGCGCGCGAGCTCGGCGCGGTTCGCCGTCACGAGCTCACCGAAGAGCAGCTCGAGACGCTTCGCCGTCGTGTCACGCACGCGCAGGAGGTCGTCGCGCGACTCGGCGCGTTCGGCGAGGTGAGCCCGGATGCGCTCGCCGTCGAGATCGACCTGCTCGAGGCAGCGCGCGCCGCGGCACGTGACGTCGCCGCGCTCGCCGATCGGCACGAAGCCCGGGTCGAGGTCACGAGCTCGACGCCGAACGTCCACGTGCGCGCGAGCACGAAGGCCGTCGCCGCGCTCGCCCGTGGCATCGTCGAGCATGCCGTCGCGGCGTCGCCGCGCGGAGGGACCGTCACGATCGCGATCGAGCGCAACGAGTCGGGCGGCGCCCGGTTCGTGGTCGACGACAGCGGCTCGCCGCTGCCCGCCTCGGGTCGGCGGTCGTTCCTCTCGCTCGAGACGGACGCGGGCGGCTACGGTCGCCCGAGCGCGCTGCCGCTCTTCCTCGCGGCCGAGCTCGCGACGGCGATCGGCGCACGCCTCGAGATCACCGACTCGAGCTCGGGAGGCGTCCGCGTCGCGGTGACCTTCCCGAAACTCTGAGCCCCGGCTACGCTCTTCCGGCTGATGCGCGTCCTCATCGTCGAAGACTCCGACTCGATCTGCCGGATGATCGAAGCGCTCGTCTCGCCGCGAGGATACGAGGTCCGGAGCGTCCCGACCGGCGCGCGCGGGCTCGAGGAAGCGTTCAGCTGGAAGCCGGACGTCGTCCTGCTCGACATCAACCTGCCCGGCAGCTTCGACGGGCTCCAGGTCTGCGAGAAGCTTCGTGCCGACCCCGAGACGGGCGCGGTGCCGATCATCGTCATCACGGCCAGCAACGACGACGAAGTGAAGCGTCGCGCCTTGGACGCCGGCGCGAACGCGTTCTACGAGAAGCCGTTCAGCCCTCTCTCCCTCTTGAAGGAGATCGAGGGCTTCGACAACGGCACGCGCGGCTGATCAGAGCAGGTTCAAGTGCTTCTTGGCGCGGGCTTCTGCCTCCGCCATGACGGCCTTCGCCTCGTCGGCCGGCACGCGCAGCTTCGTCGCGAGCTCGCCGAGGAGCGCCGACTCGGTCGGGTGCTGCTCGCCGTCGGCGAACGTCAGGAGCACCGCGTTCTGGAGAAGCACGCGGCGGTCGGCCGCCGACAGATCCTGCAGGTTGATGTCCTCGAGCGTCCGCTTCTCGGCGGCGTACGTGCGGAGCTCCGCCTTCTGGGCGTCGGTCGCCTCGTACGCGTCGAGGAGGGCCTCGAGCATCTCCTTCTCCTTGGCGTCGAAGTTTCCGTCCGCCCAAGCCACCGGGACGAGCGCCCGGACGATCGCGAGCTCCTGGTCGTGCATGGGCCGAAGGATGCCGGGCCTTTCGACCGCCCGTCAACGGCCGCGGGACGTCACTTCGCGCTGAGCGTGACGATCCGGTTGCCCTGCGCGTCCGGTTTCGCCGCCTGGACGTCCTTCTCCGCGACGTGGAGGCGCTTCCGGGCATTCGCCGGCTGGCCGGCGATGAGGACGTCGATGTCCCCCTCGCAGCGGAGCTGCTCGATCCGCGCCTCGGGGCCGAGGCCCGCGAGCAGCCAGATCTCTGCGCCGCGCACGTTCGAGACGACGTGGACCGTGCCGGGCGCACCCGTCCCGCCGACCTCGCTCCCGGGCTCGGCGGCCGGCCAGGGATCGACCTGTCCTGGCCGAGCCTTCGACGGATCGAGCTGGATCGGGACCTCGATCCGCGGCTTGCCGTCCGGTCCGCTGTCCCAGGTCGCGTCCGCACGGACGACCGCGCGGCGCGGCGCGTGTCCCTCCGCCGTCGCCACGAACTCGAGGCGCGTCTTCATCGGCATCCGCTGGACGTCGACCGGTGCCTGCCCGACGCGGAGGAGGATCTCGGCGCCGGCCGGGACGTCCCCGAGGACCAGCGCGACCTTGCACTGCGGCGCGGGCGCGGGGGTGACCGAGGCCGCCGGCGTGGCCGACGGGACCGGCTTCTTCCGACCGCCGGTGAAGACGTAGGGTGCCTTCCACCAGATCGCGCCTGCCGTCGCGAGGAGGGCGAGCAGCGCGATCGAGAGCAGCGCCATCGCCGTCTTCGGCGCGCGCGGCTCGGCGGCCCGGCGCCGCGTCGTCGTCGCGCCGGTCGACGGCAGGCGCTCGCGCGACTCCGGGGAGCTCTCGCGGAAAGGGGCAGGGCGACGGCCGGTGCTCTCTCCGGCGAGACCGGACGCCGAACGGGCCGCCGTTCGCGCCGACGCCTCGGCGAGCGGTCGCCCGAGCGCCGCGGACGGCACGAGCGGGGAGGGGGGCGCGAGTGGATTGACCGGCGGTGCGGCCGGCGAGGGCGCTACCGGCGGCGCGACGTTCGGGGCCTCCGGCGTCGAGGCGCGCTTCGTCTCCGGGACGGCGCTCGCGTCGGCGAGCGCGAGGAGATCTTCGACCGGATCGACGGGCGGGCTCTTCGGCGAAGGAGCGACGTGCGGCGGAGACGCCGACGGGGCGCTCGCCGCCGCGGCGAGCAGGTCGTCGACGCTCTCGTCGACGTTCCGCTTCTCTCCGTCGAGCGACTTCGGGAGGTCCTTGCCGACGTCCTTCGTCAGGTCGGCGAGCGTCTTCGCGTCGGGCGGCGGCGGCGTCGGCTCGAGCCCCGCGATCGCCTTGAGGTCGCGCGACATCTCCTTCTCGCCGACCGCCTTCACCTCGAAGGTGGCGAGGAGGTTCTCGACCTCGTCGTCGCCGAGGAGCTTGTCCGGCGTCTTCCGCTCCGCGGCGGCGGCCGTCATCGTCCCCGATTCGCGGCGCCGCGGCGGCGGGACGACGGGCGGAGCCGCCGACGGCGGCGGCGGCAGCGCCGCGCTGGGACGGGCCGCCGGCGACGACGGCTTCAGCGCGGGCGCAGGCGACGACCCGGGCAGGCCGCCCGGATGCGGCGGAGGCGTGAGCCCCTGCGCCGGAATCGGCCGCGGCCTCCGCGCGTCCTCGTTCACGAGCTCGGGCGCGGCGAGCTGCGCGGCGACTTCGGCGAGCTGGTTCGGGCGCTTCGCGGTCGCCGCCTCGTCCTCGAAGACACGCGGACGCGCGATCTCCGGCTCCGGCTGCGCGCGTGTCGGGACTCCACCCGGGGCCGATCGCGGCGCGGCGTTCCGGCCGACGCCCATCGTCACGCGCTTCACTTCGCGCGCGAGACGCGCGAGCGCGCGCCGGCCGGCGGCGCGGTTGACGGGGATGAGCGCCGCTTCGAGCTCTTCGACGAGCGCAGGCATCCCGGCTGGGGTCTTCCGCTTCGCCGCGACGCCGAGCGCCGGCGTCGCCGACCCGCTCGCCTCGAGCAGCTTCGCCAGGATGTGACGCACGCTCGTCTCGGCGTCGCCGACGGCGGGGTTCGACTTCGGCCGGACGAGGGCGACGGTGCCCTCCTCGCTGATGAACACGGTGCGCGGGTCGACGTCGCCGCCGCCTGCATCCGCGCCGTCGGCGATCTCGAGCGTGAGGTAACCCGCGAGCTCGGGGGCGAGCGGGACGCGCTTCGCTTCCACGACCGCGAAGACGTCTTCGAGCGTGACGGAGCTCTCGAGCGCGCTCATGCGTCCGCCGTCGTGCGGACCGGAACGCCGGCCGCGGCGAGGAAGGCCTTCGCCTCCGAGATCGAGTGCGTGCCGTCGTGGAAGATCGACGCCGCGAGGATCGCGCTCGCACGACCGACGACGACGGCGTCGCGGAGGTGCTCGAGGCGTCCGGCGCCGCCGGACGCGATGACGGGGACGCCGACGACGTCCGTGACCGCGCGCAGCAGCTCGAGGTCGTAGCCGCTCTGCGTGCCGTCTCGGTCCATGCTCGTCAGCAGGATCTCGCCTGCGCCGAGCGCCGTGACCTTTTCCGCCCAGTTTTGCACGGAGATCCCCGTCCCCGTCCTACCACCATGCGTGTGGACTTCCCAATCCACGGCAGCCCCGGCCGCGGCGGGCTTCCGGCGCACGTCGATCGCGACGACGACGGCCTGTGAGCCCCAGCGCCCGGCGCAGCGTGCGACGAGGTCCGGATCGGAGACCGCGGCAGAGTTCAAGCTGACCTTGTCGGCCCCCGCGGCGAGCAGCGCTTCGACGTCCTTCTCGCTCTTGATTCCGCCGCCGACGGTCAAGGGCGTGAAGGTCGCCTCGGCCGCGCGCGCGATGACGTCGAGCATCGCGCCGCGCCCTTCGTGCGTGGCGGTGATGTCGAGGAGCGTGATCTCGTCGGCCCCGGCGGCGTCATAGCGGCGCGCCTGCTCGGCAGGATCACCCTTGTCGCGCAGGTCGACGAAGTTCACGCCTTTGACGACGCGCCCGTCCTTGACGTCGAGACACGGGATGATGCGCTTCGCGAGCACGAGATCGCTCCCGGCAGCGCGGGCGCTAGACCCGCACCTGGTAGCCCTTGCTGTCGTGCTGGTCGAGGAGCTTCTCGACCGAGGCGAGGTTGTTCTCGATCGCTTCGTGGACGATCTGCGTCATCGTCGCGCTCGAGCCCTTGAGGGCCTCGTAGTACCGCTGCCGCTCCGTCGAGTGGACGATCGCCGGCGGGTAACCGGACCGGAGGAGCAGGAGGTTCATGAACAGGCGGGCGACCTTCCCGCTGTCCGTCGTGAACGGGAAGACGCGGAGGAGGTCGTAGTGGGCGCGGGCGGCGATGCGCACGGCCGAGCGCGTCCGGCGCGTCTCGGGATCGTTCACCCAGTCGATGACCTGCCGGACCTTGTAGGTGATCTTGTCCGGCGGCGCGTACTCGTGGAAGTACAGGCGGTGCTGGGGGATGTCCTTCCGGTACTTGACCGTCTTGATGTCCCCCTCCTCCGGATGGAGGATGAGGTAGATCTTCTTCACGACGTCGATCGTGAGCGGCTGGCGCTTCTTCACCGCGTAGTCGCGGATGTAGTCGAGCGCTTCGCGGTGCCGGCGGATCTCCTCGCAGATCGGCTGGAGGCTCGAGTCCGTCACGATCGGCGCGGTCGGGTCCATCGCGGCCCGCAGCTCCTGGGAGGTGTAGACCGTCCCCTCGAGCGCGCTGTCGTGGTAGACCCACGACATATCGAGGCTTTCTCGATAGGCCTTCTGGAACTCGGGCTCCGTCTTCTGGAGGCGGGCTTCGAGGATCGTCGTCCGCTCCTCCAGGGTGAGGGGCTTCGGCACCTCGACCGGCGTGGCGGCCGCCAGCCGGCGTTTGCTCGGCGCGGAACGCGGTTCCTTCTCGCGCTCGACCGCCTGGGCCGGGACCTTTGTGGACTTCGCCGATTTCGCAGATGCTTTCGCGGCCATAGCTTCCGTTTGCCGCGCGGAACGACAGACGTTGCCGCCCCTCAGCGCACGACGGGCCGGCAGGCTAGTGGCCCATTGTCGCGTTCGTCAAGACAATCCTACGAAAAGCGTTTCGTTCCAACGGCTTGCCGACCGGTCCGGATGAGGTGGTTCGGTTAGGATCGGGTGGGAAGTGTACAGGCGCCTGAACGCCTGCTAGGTACTGAACGCATGCTCCTGTCTCTGACGATCGACAACCTGGTCCTCATCGACCATCAAGTCCTCGAGCTCGGGCCCGGCTTCAACGTCCTCACCGGCGAGACCGGGGCGGGCAAGTCCATGGTCGTCGACGCACTCGAGCTCGTGCTCGGCGGCCGTGCGCGGCCGGACATCGTCCGCGGCGGCGCGAAGGAGGCGGAGGTCGCCGCGCTCTTCGAGGTGGCGCCTGGCTCGCGCGTGGCGGCGAAGCTCGAGGCGGCCGGCGTCCCCTGCGACCGGGAGCTCGTCGTCCGTCGCGTGGTGCTCGCGGAGGGCCGGAGCCGCGCCTTCCTGAACGGGAAGCTGTGCACCGCCGCCCAGCTCGCCGACCTCGCGCCGGACCTTTGTGACATCGCCTCGCAGCACGAGAGCGTGAGCCTGACGGATCCGGCGACCCATCTCGAGTACCTCGACGCGTTCGGGAAGCTCGAGCCCGCGCGCGATGCGCTCTCGACGCGGATCGAGCAGCTCGCGGCGGTCGTCCGCCGGATCACGGAGGTGCGGGAAGCCGAGCGATCTCGTGCGGAGCGCGAGGACTTCCTCGCGTTCCAGCTGAAGGAGATCGAGGAGCTCGATCCACGGGTCGGCGAGGAGGCGGAGCTCGAGAACGAGCGCGCCCGCCTGCGCCATGCCGAGAAGCTCCAGCAGCTCACGCAGAGCGCGGCGGATAGCCTCTACGAGAGCGAGGACGCGCTCTGTGACCGGCTCGCGCGCGTGTCGTCGGACCTCGAAGGTGCAGCGGAGATCGATCAGGAGCTCGCGTCGATGGCGCGCGCGGTGGACGCGGCGCGGACGGAGCTCATCGACGTCGCGCGCGCGCTCGCGCGCTACGCGGGCGGGATCGAGTCGAATCCTTCGCTTCTCGCCGAGGTCGACGAGCGCTGGTTCCGGCTCCAGAAGCTCTTGCGCAAGCACGGCCCGACGACCCTGGAGCTCGTCGCGCATCGCGAGGAGCTCGAGAGCCAGGTGAAGGATCTCGCGGGAGCTGCCGATCTCCTCGGCGAGCTGGAACGCGAGCGGGACGGCGTCCTGTCGAGCGTGGCGGCCGACGCGCGCGTGCTCTCGAAGAAGCGTCGCGACGCCGCCGCCGTCCTCGCCGAGTCCATCGGACGGGAGCTCGCGCTGCTCGGGATGGGCCGCGCCCGCGTCGTGGTCGACGTCGGCAAGGTGCCGCCCGGCGGGGCCGACCTTCCGCCCGTCGACGGGGCGCGCCTCACCGCGAGCGGGATCGACCGGGTCGAGTTCCTCATCGCGCCGAACAAGGGGGAGGAGCCGAGGCCGCTCCGCAAGATCGCGAGCGGCGGGGAGCTCTCCCGCGCGCTGCTCGCGCTGAAGCGCGTGCTCGCCGAGAAGGGGCCCGCGGGCCTCTACGTGTTCGACGAGGTCGATGCCGGGGTGAGCGGAGCGATTGCGGAGGTGATCGGGCGGTCGATCGCGGACGTCGCGCGCCATCGCCAGGTCCTCTGCATCACGCATCTCCCGCAGATCGCGGCGCTCGCCGATCACCACTTCGTGGTCGGCAAGACGGAGCAGAAGGGCAGGACGACGAGCTCCGTGCGCAAGCTCACCGACGCCGAGCGCGTCGCCGAGATCGCGCGCATGATCGGCGGCGTCCGCGTCGGAGAGGCGGCGAAGAAGGCGGCGCTCGAGCTGCTCGCCGCGCGGACGAAGCCGGCTCCGCGCAAAGCGGCGACCGAGGCCGCCACCTCGCGCGTCGCGTGAGCTTCAGATCATGAGGGTCGCGACGTTCTCGCTCATCCGGAGCGAGCGCGCGCGCTTCGTCAGGATCTCGTAGCCCTGCTTCGTGACGAGGATCGTGTG
>JBDHVE010000208.1:0-14520 GCA_039809485.1 Polyangiaceae bacterium
TCAGTGATGGTCGCCAAGGTTTGCACCGCACCACTCAGCACCGATACGGAGATGAACGAGACTTTGGTCGCCGACATCGCGACTGTTGTGACTGGCGACAAAATCCCGGCTTGCGCACGGATCCGACCGTTCGGACAGAGGACCATCCCCGCGAACAGGGCGAGGCGCCAACGACGCCATCTGGGCAGGATCGAAAAGCGCGCCACCGATGACTTCCTAGTGGTCAGCACCCTTCCGCCGTTCCTCAACCGTGAAGTTCGCGAACCGCAGCACCAACACGACGCGCGCGATGCGCACGAGCCGTTCCGACCCGCCGACGAGGCGAAGGTCGAGCGCCTCGTCCGCGGCACGCTCGACGGCTACTACGACTCCGACGCGCCGAGCGAGCGCCACACCTTCGTCGTCCGTGAGCCGGAAGCGCGCTGGGTCGCGAAGAACCTCCTCGAGGGGATGACCCAGGAGCCGACGAAGGACGGTCTCCGCGTGACGATCGAGACGACGGCGCTCGTCCGCCTCGCGCGCTACGTCGTCGGGCTCGGAGCAGCTGCGCGCGCGGAGACCGAGAGCCTCCGCCGCGCCGTCGCCGAGCTCGCTTCCGGTGCGCTCGCCGCGAACACGCGGCACGACGGATCGGCGAGCTGAACGGCCGCGCAGCCGCGTCGAACCGGTCGACCCGTTCGACACACGGGACAGCTCATGACGTCTGGATGTCCACGATCGTCAGGCAGTGGCACTTGCTCGCACTCCTCCCGCAGGCTCCGCGACGCGTCGACGTCGCGCGCCTCGCGGTCCTCCTCCGTGCCCGCGGCTTCCGCGTCCACCGGAGGACGATCCAACGCGACCTCGTCGAGCTCTCGAGGGTGTTCCCGATCGTGCGCGACCGGCGGACCAAGCCCTACGCCTGGCGCTGGGCGGACGGCGTCACCGCGCCGGTCGTGCCGTTCCCGGTGACCGAAGCCGCCGGACCTCCCTCGCACGGTTCAGCCGCTTCGGGTCGCTGAGGCGCTAGTCGCCTTCGACGTCGGGCTCGGGGTCGGGGACGTCCTCGAAGGTGACCGGCGACCAGCGCTTCGGGTTCCCGAGCGCCTCGCGGAGCAGCCGGGTGAGCGCGGCATCGAGCGACGTGTCGCCGGTACGCTTCAGGATCCCGTTCACCTGCTTCTTGATCGTGCTCGGGAGGACGGCCCGCTCGGAAGCGAGCTCCGCGCGCGCCGTGCCGTGGGCGGCGAGGCGGAGCACGTCGTCCTGCGCCTGGCTGAGCCCGTACTTCGCGCGCCACGCGTCGACGACGCTGTCGATCCGTCCCCGCCTGCTCTCCGGCCGACGGGACTGCCGCACGCGCGTCGCGAACAGCGCGAGCTGCGCCTTGTCGATCGGCTTGAGGAGGAAGTGGACGCCGAGCGCATGCGCTTCGGCGAGCCGGTCCGCGTCGACGCGACCGGAGACGACGAGGGCCAGCATGTCCTCGTCGCGCTCGAGCGCCTCCGCGACGAGGTCGAGCCCGGACCCGTCGGGCAGCCCGACGTCCGCGATGAGCGCATCGATGCTGCGGGATGCGAGGCGCTCGCGCGCTTCTTCGGCGGTCTCGACGATCTCGACGAATCCGTGCGGCGTGAGGGCCTTGCGCAACGTGCGTGCGATGCCCGGTTCGTCCTCGACGACGAGGAACTTCACAAACATGGCGCCCAGGGGAAGTTTGAGCACGGCGGAGGGATCATCTCAACCCATAGCTCGGTCTCGGCCCTGGTGAGATCGACGAGCCGCCTGGTAGGCTCCTCCGTCGCATGGCCAGAATCGACTTCGCAGGCACGACGGCACGTACGATGGCGATCGCGTTCGCCGGGTTCTTCGCTTCCGCGCTCGTGGGCTCGGGCGCGCTCCTCGGCGCGTGCGGCGGTGACTCGGCCGCGGACGAAGGCGAGGAGGCCGGGCCGGTCGACGCGAGCCGTCGTGACGGGCGCGTCTCCGCGGACGGCGCGCCCGAGCCGGAGGACGGCGGCGTGACCGAGCCGTCGGACGTCGCCGCCTGCAAGACGCTGAAGAAGTACTACGAGACGTGTGGAGGAGAGCCCCTCTGCCCGCTCCCGAAGTTCGACACGTGGTGCCTCGACAACACGAAGGCGGTCGAGAGCGAGGCGTATCGTCGTGGCACGATCGCCTGCGCGACGGCGGAGAACTGCGACACGGACAAGCGGAAGGACTGCATGTACCGCTCGTACAGCCAGTCGTCGCAGTCGACCGCGCAGGAGCTCCTCACCGTCGCGTTCTGCCAGATGTGCCAGCCGTCCGACGTGACGGGCTGCCGGAAGCGGACCACGAGCTACAACACCGTCGCGGGGCCGAAGGCCGTCACGTCCGAGTTCCTCGCCGTCTGGGAGCTGTCGGACGCGGTCGTGGACCAGGTTCGCACCAACTGCACGGGGAGCGGCAAGGGCGCCGTCGACGCCGGCATCGACGGTGGGCTCGCCGCGTGCGAGACGGCGTTCGACAAGTGCGCCGGCGAGTACTTCGTGAACGCGCTGCCCGACTGCCCCTGAGGGCGAGGGTCAGGCGGCATCGCGTGAGCGCGCCGCCCCGGCCCGGAACGCCTCCTCGACGGCGTGCGCGATGACGTCCCCGAGCCGCCGCGCCTCGTCGAGCCGCGCGTCGTTGAGCTCACCGCCGGGCCACTCGAGGACGGCGCGTCCGCGCCGATAGCCGAGCGTGACGCTGTCGCCCTGCCGGAACCCGAGGAGACCGCGACGGACGGGCTCCGTGAGGACGCGACGCGCGAGCCCGGCCGGCTGCTCGACGACGCGATAGGAAGCGAGGAACACGGGGTCGTCGAGATCGGACGGCGGCGCCGCGCCTTGCACGTTCGCGCGCGGCGCGACCGACAGCTTGCCGAGGAGCTTCACGTCCGGGCGTACTGTGAGCCGCGTGCGCGAGTGCTGCTCGCGGCCGAGCGGCTCGAGGCGGAAGGCGACCGCGCCGGTCGTCCAGGTGATGACGGGAGACGTGCGATTCGGCCAGACGCCCTCCGGCGCGACGAACTCGAGGCCGCGGCCGCTCGCGTAGCGCTGCCAGACCGACGCGACATGCGCGCGATCGTTGCTCGTCATGATCCAGAACACGACGAACCCGATCACGACGAGCGGGAGCAGCGCCGCGAACAGGATGGCAGCGAGCAGGTCGTAGCCCACTCTTTCTTCGTAGGACGAAGGCGAGCGGCGTCAAGGACGGGGTCGTGCTAGTCGACGGCCATGCCGCTCGCGCATGCGCTCGTCCTGCCCGAAGGTCCTCCTGCGTCGAGCGAAGCCGCGCAGGTGCGGTGGATGGTGTTCCTCCACGGGATCCTCGGCTCGGGTGCGAACTGGCGCACCTTCGCGAAGCAGATCGTCGCCGATCGACCGGGCTGGGGTGCCGTCCTCGTCGACCTGCGGCTCCATGGTGAGTCGCAGGCCTTCGCTCCGCCGCACACCGTCGCCCGTGCGGCGGCCGACGTGCTCGAGGTCGTGCGCACCTTGGAGGCCGACGCGGCGCGTCCGGGGCGCGTCGACGCGGTGCTCGGCCACAGCTTCGGCGGGAAGATCGCCCTCGCGCTCGCCGCCGAGATGCGAGGTGCGCTCGACCACGTCTTCGTCGTCGACTCGACGCCGAGCGCGCGGCCGGACCGTCGCGGGTCGGAGGACACCCAGCACATCGTCGACCTGCTCCGGGAGCTGCCCGAAGCGTTTCCCGATCGGGATGCGTTCCTCGCCTGGATCCAGCAGCGCGGCGTCTCGCGTCCGACCGCGATGTGGCTCGCGATGAACGTGAAGCCCCTCCCGAACACGACGCGGTACGTCTTCCGCCTCGACGTCGCGGGGATCCGCGCGATGCTCGACGACTACTTCGCGACCGACACCTGGGGCGTCCTCGAGGCGCCGGTCGGCCGCATGCACGCGCACCTCGTCGTCGGCGGTCGCTCGACGATCGTGGACGAGTCGGACCGGGCCCACACGGAGCGCTGCCCGCGCACGACCCTCGACGTGATCGAGGGCGCCGGTCACTGGGTGCACGTCGACGCGCCGGAGGAGCTCCGGCGGATCGTGCTCGGGTACCTCGACACGCCTCCGGGCTGAGGCGCTTCAGCTCACTTCGGCCCGGTCGGTGCGCAGAATCCGCCGATGCACTGCGCGCCGTCGCAGCAGTCGCCGTCGACGGTGCACTTCTCGCCGTTCTTCGCGCACTCGTTGCCCTTCTGCTGGCAGACGAGCTTGCCCTTGCCGTCGTCGCGGCAGTAGCCGTCGCAGCAGTCGTACCCGTTCTCGCAGCTCTCCCCGAGCGGCTTGCACGGGTTCACCGTGAACTGCGGGCGCTCGTTCGTGGAGTCGGTCTCCTGACCGGTGACGTAGAACGCCGGATGGCTCGGGTCGGCGCCCGCCTTCGGCGAGCTGTCGACGGCGGCGATCCAGAGCTGTCGGTTCGCGCCGTTGAACGTGTTGCCGTAGGCGCGCTGGCTGAAGAAGGCGACCCAGAAGTAGCCGCCGGCCGCGACGGGGTGGACGCTCGGCCCCCAGGACTTCTTCGACGTCGGTCCGAGGTCGGGCACACCGTTGGCGTGATCGAGCCGGACCTGCGTTGCGCCGTCGGTGCTCGTCATCCAGAGCTCGGCGGAGGCGTTGCCGTCGGAGCGCGACTTGTTCCCGCGCATGAAGGCGACCCACTTGCTGTCGGGCGTGAAGCTCGGATACGTGACGACCGGGAACTCGGCGTTCGGGTCGACGATCTTGGTTGGGATCCCGAAGCCTGGCGTCGCGAGGTTCACGTCGGTGATCCACAGCGTCGAGGCCGTGATGTTGAGGCCGTCGCCGCCGGTCCGCACGCTGAAGGCGATGCGATTGCCGTCGGGCGACCAGACCGGATGTCCCGGCTCGCCGGCCACGCCCTGCGGGAGCCCGAGCTCGGCGAGGACGGCGTCGCTGTTGTAGGTGCTCAGCGCGAGCTTCTTCGTGCTGTTCGTGAAGCTGCCCGAGTCCCAGTGCCGCCAGAGGACGTGCGAGCCGTTCGGGCTGATCGCCTGGAAGCCGGACGGCTTCGAGCTCTGGTAGAGGAGCGCGCCGGTCTTGAGGTCGTAGGTCCCCCACGGGCTCGCGCCGCCGTTGATCGCGGCGACCATCCTGCTGCCGTCGCGCGAGACACTGTGGCAGACGATGCACTGCGTGCCTGGCTGGCGCGTGATGTCGAGCTGGAGGAAGCGGTCGGCCGCCTTGCCCGGCTCGATCCGGCGCACGAAGGAGTCGGCGTCGACGAGACGCGTGTAATAGATCGAGCCCTTCAAGCTGCCCGGCGCGACCCGCCAAGTCTGCGTCTTCGCCTTGTACGCCTTCGTGCCGTCGTAGCGCTGGATCGAGACGGCGACGTCGCCGTCGGTCGAGTCGGTGAGCTTCGCCCAGACGTCGGCCGGCGCGTTCGGGAACGGATAGCGCGAGGGCGGCGCCGCGGTCGTGTAGCCGAGGAACTCGAAGGTCTCGCTCTTCGCCTCGATCTTGTACACGTCCGGCGCCGCGCCGCCGTTCCACTGCACGACGGGCGAGGGGAGCCCGCGCGGGAACACCGTCTTGTCGTACGGGTAGAGGAGCGTCATCGCGCCGTCGTCCGTGGTCGCGTTCGCGAACGCGGCGATCACGTTCGGGTCCGGCGCGGTCCCAGCGGTGACGCGCAGCTTGAAGGTGGCGGTCGTCTTCGCGACCTGGTTGCCGATCTTGAACGAGACCTCGCCCTTGCCGCCGATGAACCCGGTCGGCACGAGCTTGTTGCCGCTGAAGGCCGCCGCGTCGATCCGCGTGAAGTTCCACGTTCCCGAGAGCGGCACCTCGCTGCCGTCGGAGCGCACGCCCTTCGCGCTGTACTCGGTCACCGGCGTCGTCGCGTTCAGGTCGACCGTGACCTGCGCGTCCTCCGGCGTGATGATGATCTTCGCGTACTGCTCGCCCTGCCCACCGTCGCCGCCGCCGAACACGGGGCCGTTGTTGCCCGCGTCGTCGGTCGCCGCGCCCGGGTCGTTCTCCGATCCACATCCGGTCACGTGCGCGAGCGCGGCGAGGGTCGCGACCGAGACGGAGAGCAGGAGACACGTCGAGCGAGTGAGGCGCGGCATCGTGTGGACTATACCCGCTGTCGTGCCGGCGACCCCACAAAGGCCCGCCTGTTCGGGCGTAGCGCTGGCGCACCCCACCCCCGGCGCGGCATAGTCACCGCCCCCGTGCTCGTCTCCCGTGCCATCGCGCCCCCGGAGGGCCTCTGACGCGCCGCCGCCACGCCGCGCCGCGCTGCGCCGTCTGCCGGATGCACCGGGGGCTCTGCGTCTGCGACCGGCTCCCCCGGCTCGTGACGCGGACGCGCGTCGTCCTCGTCATCCACCGCGCCGAGGACCGGAAGTCGACGAACACCGGACGCCTCGCGCTCGCGTGCCTTCCTTCCGGCCGCGGTGTCGTCCGCGGCCGGCTCGAAGCGGCCCCTTCGCCCGTCCTCACCGAGGACGGGACCGAGCCGCTGCTGCTCTTCCCGCACGAGGACGCGGAGCCGCTCGGGCCGCGCCCACCTGGTGCGCCGCCCGTCACCCTCGTCGTCCCCGACGGGACGTGGCGGCAGGCCTCGAAGGTGCGCGCGAGGACGCCCGAGCTCGCGGGCATCCGGGCCGTCTCGCTGCCGGCGGGGACGCCCTCCCGGTATCGGCTTCGGACCGAGGCGCACGAGGCCGCGCTCTCGACGATGGAGGCGCTCGCGAGGGCGCTCGGCATCCTCGAAGGGCCTGCCGTCCAGCACGCGCTCGAGAAGGTCTTCGACACCTTCGTCCACCGCACCCTCTGGGTGAAGGGCGATCTGGACGACGCCGACGTGCTCGGTGGTCTTCCGCCCAGCGCCGAACGCCACGATCCCCTGAGCGGTCTCCGCACGGTCGAAGGGGAGACCTCGCGATGAGCGCGGCGAGCGACAGTGCGTACCGCGCGGTCTGCCAGCGCTGTTGGCGCCCGGAGGTCGTCTGCTACTGCCAGCACGTGACCGAGGTGCCGACGCGAACGCGTGTCGTCATCTTCCAGCACCCGCGCGAGCGCGACGTGCCGATCAACACGGCGCGGATAGCTTCGCTCTGCCTGCCTTCCTCGGAGCTCCACGTCGGCGTGGCGTGGAGCGGGACGCGTGTGCTCGCCGAGCTCCTCGCCGACACCGAACGGCCGCCCGTCATCCTCTATCCCGGTCCGGGCGCGATCGACATCGAGCGCGCGCCACCGCCGGGCCCCGTCACGCTGGTGGTGATCGACGGGACCTGGTCCCAGGCGCGCAAGCTCCTGCGGCAGAACCCGGAGCTCTCGGCGCTGCCGCGCTACGCCTTCCGTCCGCCCGCGCCGAGCGCCTACCGGATCCGCAAGGAGCCGAGCGAGGAATGCGTCTCGACCCTCGAAGCGATCGTGCACGTGCTCGGGGTGCTGGAAGGCGAGGGAGCGCCGGTCGCTTCGCTCCTGACGCCGTTTCGCGCGATGGTCGACAAGCAGATCGCGTACGCGGAGTCGGTCACGGCGCAACCCCGCCACGCGGCGTATCGGATGCGCCAGCGGCGGCGGGCCGATCCGGCCGCGCGGCTGCCGGCGCTTCTGCGCGAGCGGCCGAGCGATCTCGTCTGCGTCTACGGTGAGGCGAACGCGTGGCCGTACGGATCGGCCGAGCGCGGTGGTCGCGGTGACGAGCTCGTCCAGTGGACGGCGCACCGGGTCGCGACGGGCGAGACGTTCGAGTGCTTCGTCGCTCCTCGGAACGCGCTCGCCCCGTCGACCCCACGGCATCTCGGGGTGGCGGAGGAGACCCTGCTCGCCGGCACGAAGGCCGAGACGCTCCTCGCGCGCTGGCGCACCTGGGTGCGGCCCGAAGACGTGATCGTCGGTTGGGGGTTCTACGCGAGCAGCCTGTTCGAGGCCCTCGGTGGCGATCTCGGCAGCGACCGTGTCGACCTCCGGCTCGCCGCACGGCTCCACGCCGTTGCGAAGGTGGGCACGATGAGCGCCTTCCTCGACGAGCGAGGGCTCAGCGCTCCACCGCCGCTCGCGGAAGGACGTGCCGGGACGCGCCTCTCGGAGATGGTCGCGATCGCGCGTCATCTCACCCGAACATGATCGGCCGGTCGCCGGCTTCTTCCGCGACGCCGAGGAGCTGAGCGGTACGCGCGCGGAGCGTCCCGCGTGGGCGCCCGCCTTTCGCCGGATCGAGGTTGCGCGGCATCGGCCATAGCCGTCGGCGGCAGAGGGGCGCGAGCTCCGCCCCCTTCATCGCTCCGAACTCGGGCCGACCTAGACCGAGCCACTCGAGGAGGTCGAGCCCTTCGGCGCGAGGCAGCACGAGCGCCGGCGTCGTGACGGCGTTGGCGGTCAGCGGCGAGACGGCGAACCGCAGGAACGAGAGCGGACGAGGGTTTTGCATGCCGTCACCATGCACCGGCGTGTCGTCCGAACAGGTCGACCGGATGGAGACGGGTCCGCCGCGTCACTCCTTGACAGCGAATCCGCCTGATTCCGGGCCGTTCGCGGTCAGACCGGCGAGCGTCGCGACAGAACGAGCCGATCGAACAGGCGCCCGAGCGATTCACGGAGGAGCACGTGACGCATCGGCCAGAGAGGAGAGAAGCAGTCCTCGAGCGGGATCTTTCCCGTCCACACGCCGGAGAGCGCCTCCGCCGTCTCCCCTGCGAGGATCTCGAGATACGTCGCGCCGAGCTCGGCGCTCGCGCGTGCGGGGATCCCCGAATACGTCGCGCGCTCGTAGTAGCGCGCGGTGAGGGGGAACGAGCGAAGGAGCTCGAGCAGCGTCGGCTTCGCGCCGCGCTGGAGCGGACGCCGGCCGGCCTCCTCGAGCTCGCGCTCGAGCGACCGAGCCGGGAGCGCGCCGTATCCGCCGTCGACGAGCGCGCGATGGAGATGAAGGAGGAGCGAGGTCTCGACGACGCCCGCGTGCTGGTCGCCCTGGAGCTCCTCGCGCGAGATCCCTCCGACGCCTCCGAGCCGCTCGCCGAGGTCGCCGCTGCCGTTCGTGAGCCGTCGCGCGAGGAGCGAGAACACGGAGATCATGCGCGCGCCGTGACGGCGGTTCACCCGGTCGCACGCGCGTTCGATCGCCAGGATGTGACGCGGACCGGCGTGGAAGTTCCCGACCCAGAGGTGACGGAAGCCCTGCCGCGCGAGGCTCGTCCCGAGCTCTTCGAGCACGCGCGAGACCGTCCGCGGCGAGAACTTCAGCGATCCGACGTGGGGCAGGACGTCTGCCGCGACGAACACCGGCGGGAGGCGGACGACCACGAGCTCGGGATGACGCTCGAGCAGCAGCGCAGAGGCGCGCCCGAAGAGCCCTTCGGATTCGCCGACGTCCGCCAGGGTCGGAAGATGAGGGCCGTGCACTTCGATCGGCGAGCACGTGACGGCGACGACCGTCCGCGCGCGATCGAGCGCAGCGATCGCCGGACCCGTGAGGTCCTGCCAGGCGAGCAGGCGCTCGCCCGGCATCAGCGCGCGCGCGGCAGGCTGTTCACGTCGAGGACCGGAACGCTGCCAGCATGGAGCAAGTGCGAGCGCGCGGCCGAAGGCATGTCCGCCTTCTTCGTCGGCGTGCTCGCCCACCCGACGCTCTCCGGGCCGCGGGCCCGGACGACGGGCGACGCCGTGGTCAGGGTCGGCTCGAGATCGGAGCCCGGCGTGATCATCGCCGCGCCGAAGAACGTCGTGAGGAGCACGAGCGCACCGGCGACCCACCACGTCATCTTCGTCCGCCGCTGGCGGAGCCGGACGAGGATGGTCGCCTCCGGGCGGTACCCGTCGAGGGTCATCTCGGCGAAGCCGCGGATGCGGCCGCCCGGGTGGTAGTACGCGTCGTCCTCCGGCCCCGGCACGTGCAACGGGACGTGCAGCACGGGCGCGACCAGCCGCGGCGGGACCGCGACAGGCGCGGCCTGGGCGCTCTCCGGCTCCTCCGCGGGCGCGGGCGGCGGTGGAACGCTCGAGATCCGCGCCGAAGCCGCGACGGCGGGCCCCGCCGTGTCGTCCGTCGGCCGCTTCGCGAGGGCCTCGAAGAGGTCTGGGCGGCTCCGCGGAATCGGCGTGCGAACGAGGGCCTCGGCCCGCGCGATCGCTTCCGCGACGTCGTGGACTTCGAGGATGTCTGCCGGATCGAGCTCCTGGGTCGCGAGCGAAGGGCTCGACGGCTGCTCGCGCAACGACACCTTGAACGCGCTCTTCGCCACGCCGTCGCCGCCCGCGATCATCCGGCTCGATCCTCCTCGGAGTCCGGCCGCGCTCGGCGACCGGATGGCCGAAGGCGTAGCGCGATCCCGGCGCCTCGTCGAGTACGTGACGCCGATTAACCTCACCCCCGGCTCGAGACGGGCCCTTCCCCGAGGGTCACACGCTCGGTGGCCTCGGCGGCCCGTTCACGAAGACCCCGCCGGACCACGCGGAATCCTTCGGACAGCGGGATGGCGTCGAGGCGGACGACCTCCTTCGGCCGGGCGTGGGGCGCGAGACCGGCGACGGCGCGCTCGAGCCGCGCCGCGTCGAGCGGCCCGCGGGTGACGACCGCGGCGACGGTCACCCCGTCCTCCGCCCACGCCGCGGCGAGGCGCACGTCCGGGTCGCCGTGCAAGGCGTTCTCGACCTGGCGCGTCGAGACCGGCCCGCCGGCGGTCGGCACGAATCCGGACACCGCGTCGAGGAACGCGTGATTGCCGTCGTCGTCCCGCACGACGACATCGGAGGTGAGGAGCCATGCATCACCGGGCGCGAACGCGTCCGTCTCCACCTTCGCATCCTCCGCGAGCGTGCCGGCATCGTCGCCGTCGAGGCGGACGGCGAGGAGCCCCGGCTCGCCGGTCGCCGCCACCTCGAGGCGACCCTCGGGAGACCGCCTGGGCAGCGCGGAGTCGAGATCGACCGTCACGACACGCACCTCCGAGCTCCCGGGCAGTACCCGGCCGAGCGTGCTCGGGCCGATCCCGTCCGGCGCGGCGAGGATCGCTCGATGCGTCGTGCCGGCGTAGAACTCCATCGTGCCGACGCCGAAGCGTGCTTCGAGCTTCGCCGCGAGATCCGGGCGGCATCCGCTCCCGGCGAAGAGGCGCACCGGCAAGGTCCGATCCCCGCGCGTCTCCGGCGTGGAGAGGAGCGCGCGCAACATCTCCCCGGCGTAGAAGACGACCGTCGCGCCGGTCCTCCGGATCTCGGTCAGCAGCTCGCGCCCGTCGAGCTCGGCCGGGACCGACGGCGGCTCGCCGAGCGCGAGGCGCGCTCCTCCGGCGAGCGCCGCGCCGACCGCGACGAGGATCCCGGTCGGATGATGGAGCGGGATCGCCGAGTAGACGGTGTCGCCCGGCTTCAACGTGCAGACGGCTGCGGCGCCGAACGCGGAGAGCGCCCAGCGGTGGTTCGTCACGGGCGCCGCGCGGAGCGTTCCGTCTCCGCGCGGGCGGAGGAGGATCATCGCGAGGTCGCGGGCATGCGATGCATCGAGGTGGAGCGACCCCGGGAGCGTGACGTTCTCGACGTCCACCGCCTCGAGGTCGAGGGCGCCTTCGATCGGCGGCCGATTCGGGCCGCCGCCGAGGACGAGGACGCGCAGCGCGGTGGAGGCGAGGCGCGGCGCGTGCTCGGGATCCGTGACGATGCGCTCGACGGAGGCACGGGACAGCGCCGCCCAGAGCTCCGGCGTCCCGGCGCTCTCCGGCGGCGCGAGGACCGCGACGGCGCCGAGCCGCGTGAGCGCGGTCACCGCCGAGAGGAGGCTCGGTCGCGTCGCCATCACGACGCCGACGCGATCCCCGGGGCGCACGCCTGCCTCGAAGAGACCGCGCGCGACGGCCGACGTCCGTCGATCGGCGTCGGCATACGAGAACGCGCGACCGTGCCAGAGGAAGAACGTCGCGTCCGGCGTCTCCGCGGCGCGACGTGCGAGCTCCGCGCTCGCGTGGACGACGGTGTCGTGCTCGATCCGCGCGAGCCGTCGGAGCCGCGGCTCCTGCCAGCGGACGGCGTCGGCCGTGTCCGAAGCCGAAGCGAGCACGTCTCCGAGGCGCTCCCACGCGGACCGGACCCGCCGCGCGACGCCTCCGAAGAACAGCTCGAGATCGAGCTCGAAGTCGTCGGGATCGAGATCGTCGCCTCCGCGCTCACGCGTGCGGAGGACGGCCGGCTCGGGGCCGCGGCCTTCGCGGTGGAAGATCCACTCCGCCACCGTCGGCCACGTGAGCTGGTTCGCGCGCGTCCCGACGACGAGGCCGAAGTGGCCCGCCGGGACGGTGACGAAGGAGATCTCCGCATCCGGCGCGGCTTCCGCGATCGCGCGCACCGTGGCGGGCCGAGCGAGCTCGTCGGAGCTCCCGAGAAAGGCGAGGACGGGCGCGTGGATGTCGGCGAGCGACACGAGCCGCCCGTCGACGACGAAGCCTCCGGTGAGCATCCGGTTGTGGACGACGAACTGGTCGACGAAAGCGCGGAACGCAGGGCCGGGCCACGCCACGAAGCCGGCGCCGGCGAGGAAGCGGCGGCGCGCTTCGCGCCGGACGAGCGCACGTCGGTCGTGGAGGACGCGGAGGAACTCGAGGCGCTGCTCGAGCTCCTTCCGCGTGCTGAGCAGCTTGAAGCCCGTGCTCGTGACCTTGCCCGGGAGCGACTCGAGCCGCGCCGCGACGGCGGAGAACGCGGGCTCGACGGCGCGGACGAGCGCGCCCGTCACGTCGGCGCGCACGGCGGGGAGGTTCTTGTGGATGTCGACCGGACTGCCGAACGTCACGACCGACGCGATGCCCTCGCTCCGGACGTAGGCAGCGGCCTGGTAGGCGAACATGCCGCCCTGCGAGTAGCCGAGGAGGTGGATGGCCCTGCCTTCGAGCGCGCGGACGCGCGCGATCGCGCCGACGACCGCACGTACGTGGTCGTCGAGGCTGCGTTCGAGGCCTCCCGGCGCGCGCTCCGGGGCGCCGAAGTCGACGACGTACGGTCTCACGCCACGAGCCGCGAGGGCGGTGACGGCGGACGTGTCCGGCGCGACGTCGTAGATCTCCGCCGTCACCATCAGCGGGGGCACGAGGAGGGCGACGGGGGCGTCCGCCGCGAGGTCGCGCGCCGTGTAGCGTCTCAGCTTGTGGTGGGGCCCCTCGTCGACGACGTCGAACGGTGCCGCGTAGTCCTCACCGAGGCGGCCGGCGCGCGCGAGCTCGAGGGCGTTCTTCGCAGCCTCGCGTGCGCGGCGTCGCACGTCGGGGAGCCTGACGGAGCGGTGAGGACGCGGCACGCGGATCGACCACGCTAGCAAAAAGGCGAGGCGAACGCGCCCGCTGTGAACGGGTGGCTCCACCCGTCTCCATCAGCTCGACCGTTTCGGACGAAGCGGGGCCTCATCGTGGAAGCCGTGGAGGTGAAAGCCATGGCCGCATGCTCCGTCGTGACGCTCTCGGGTCCGTTCGGTCCGGACCTCTCTCTGGAACGCTCTCCTGCTGCTGCTGTCGGCGCGGCGCGCCGCCGCCCGGTCGCCAAGCCTCGTCTCCTCGCGTGGGGGCAGGCGCTGTGGAGCGCGCCGCCCACGTTCGTCGCGCTCGACTTCGAGACCTCCAACAAGCGGCGCGACAGCGCGTGCGCGGTCGGCGCCGTCCGCGTCGAGCGCGGCCGGATCGTGGAGCGCTTCACGCAGCTTCTCCGGCCGCCGACGCGCCACTTCGAGTTCACCGGCCTCCACGGCATCGCGTGGCATCACGTCCGGACCGCGCCGACGTTCCGGCAGGTCTGGCCGAGGCTGCGCGCTCTCTGCGAGGGCGTCGACTTCCTCGCGGCGCACAACGCCTCGTTCGATGCCGGGGTGCTCGATGCGTGCTGCGAGCGCGAGGGGCTCCCGCGCTTCGACCATCGGTACGAGTGCACGGTCGCGCTCGCGCGGCGGGTGTGGGGCATCTTCCCGACGCGCCTCGACTGCGTCGCCGAGGAGCTCGGGATCCCGCTCGTGCACCACGATGCGATGTCGGACGCCGAAGCGTGCGCGAGCATCGTCCTCCGCGCGTGGGCGGCGTGAGGGGATCAGGCCCGGAGCCGCTCGCCGGTCTTCCGTGCGAGCGTGAGCGTCGCCTCCATCGCCGCGCGCGAGAGACCCGTCATCAGCGCGAAGCCGTGCGGGAGCGAATCGAAGCGGAGGAGGTCGACGCGCGTGCCGGCGTCCTCGAGTCGCTTCGCATAGAGGACGCCCTCGTCGAGGAGCGGGTCGAACCCGGCGACGGCGACGATCGCGTCCGGCGCGCCGCGGAGGTCCGGCTCGTGGAAGGGCGAGACGCGCGGGTTCGTCCGGAGCGAATCGTCACCGCGCAAGTAGTGGCGGAGGTACCACTGGATCGAGCCCTCGGTGAGGATGTAGCCCTTGCCGTTCGTGACGTGCGAAGGCTGCGAGCACGTCGCGTCGACGGCGGGGTAGACGAGCAACGTCACCTTCGGCCGGTTCGCATCGCGGCGCGTCGCGAGCCCGACGACGGCCGAGAGGTTC
>JBDHVE010000209.1:0-14424 GCA_039809485.1 Polyangiaceae bacterium
AGGCTCACGGTGACCGCTCGTCCGAGACGCACCTCGTCATTTTACAGATCTCGGGCAGAAAGGCTTGATTGTCGGCACCTGGTCGCGAAAATGCCTGCGCCCTCGACCCGAGGGCTCATTCACGCGCGCGCGCGCCCGGGGGAGTTTTCGATGTCCGAAGTCGCCAAGATCGTGAAGCTGCTCGAGAGCGATGCCATCGAGAAGCAGATCGCGGCCGCGATCGTCCTCGGCGAGCTCCGCGCGAAGGGTCCTGGAGTCGTCGAAGGGCTCGCGGCCGTCCTCGCGAGCGGCGTCCCGCTCCTCCAGGTCCACGCACTCGACGCGCTCGCGCGCGTCGGCGCGAAGAAGGCGCTCCCGCAGATCTTCCCGCTCCTCGCGACCGGGGCGGAGGATGTCCGGAGGGCGGCGACCCGCGCGGTCGCGAGCGTCGGCGAGGAGGTCGTCCCGCTCATCAAGCAGAAGATGGCGACCGCGACGCCGGACGAGCGACGCGCCCTCGACGGCGCGCTCGCGGAGCTCGGCGGCAAGGACGCGTTCTCGGCGCTGATCAAGGGGCTCGCGTCGAGCGACGCGGAGGCCGCGAAGGCGGCGGCGCTCGCCGTCCGCAACCAGATCAAGCACGCCGACGGCAACAAGCGCCGGAGCTACCTCGCCGAGATCGAGCGCTTCCTCGAGGCGCAGAAGAAGAAGGGCGGCTCGCCGGGCGCGATCGCGGCGGCCGTGAAGATCCTCGGCTACCTCGAGGACGAGAAGACGACGCCGACGCTCCTCGCCTACGCGGGCGACGAGAAGCAGCACGCGAGCGTGCGTCAGGAAGCGATCATCGCGTTCCGCTTCGCGCTCCAGGCCGACAAGCCGAGCGCGAAGGTCGTCGACGTCCTCGTGAAGGCCGCCGAAGCGCAGGACCGCACCCTCGCGCAGACGGCGCTCCACACCCTCGGCAGTCTGAAGATCGGCGACGACACCGCGAAGCGCCTCGAGAAGCTCGCGCTGCATCCCGACGTCGACCGCGCGCGCTTCGTCCTCGAGATGCTGTCCCGCATGCCCGGCACGGAAGCGCCGCGCGTGCTCACGAAGGTGCTCGTGACGACGAAGGACCGGAGATACGCCGAGCCCGCCGCGAACGGCCTCACCGGCAAGGAGGAGGCGGTGCCGGCGCTCGCGAAGGCGCTCCTCGAAGCCGAGGATCCCGATCGCGCCTGGCTCCTCCGCAACGTGCTCCGCCCGACGGCGAAGAAGGTCTCGCCCGCGCTCCGGAAGCAGATCCTCGAGGCCGCGACCGAGCGGCTCGGGACCGGCGAGCGCGGATGGGAGGCGCTCCTCGACGTCGCGCGCGACGCGGATCCGGACGGCACCGCGACGGCGCTCCGCGCGCTCGCGGAGAAGCTGCGGAAGGGCAAGAAGGAGGACCGCGCCCGGTCGGTCTTCCAGATCCTCTGCAAGAGCGATCGTGCGACGGACGAGGATCGTTACGCGCTCGCGTCGCTCGAGCTCGCGAAGTCGACCCGCGACACGCGCCCTGCCTCGCGCTCGGGGGACGAATCGCTGCGCCTCTTCTCGGCGCTCCTCCGGAACGGCTTCGATCTCGCGCGAGCGCTCAAGAAGGACCGTGCGATGGACCTCGAGCACCTCTACTACGTGGGCTTCCATTTCACGGAGCTCGATCACCCCGTCGGCGAAGAGCTCCTCGAGGAAGTGGTGAAGAAGGGCGGCCGCGCGAAGGTCGCGAAGATGGCAAAGAACAAGCTCGCGCTCGGCGACGCGCAGCCGTCGTGAGAGGTGCCTTCATGATCGACCTCGTCCGGACCTCGCTCCACCGCGTCCTCGCCACTCCCGCCGGCGATTCCTTCCTCCCCGTCCGCCTCCCGAAGGACCTCGCGCGCCGCCTCAACGTGGCGCTCGGCGAGCCGATCTGCAGCGCCGACGAGCTCATGCGCCGCCGCGAAGCGCGCGCGAAGCTCGAAGCGCTTCGTCATGGCGCGTCCTCGACGACGCCGTCGTCTCCCGCCGAGAAGATCGCCGCGCCCGTCACGATCTACGTCGACGGCGATCGCGGCGCGCGCTTCGTCGGCAGGATGAAGGAGCTCCTCGAGGCGAAGGGGATCCGCTTCACCGTGCTCGACGTCGCCGGCGACCAGACCACGAAGGACTTCGTGATGCGCGAGGCGCGCTGCAAGGACGACGAGCTCCCGGTCGTCTTCGTCGCGAGCACGCCGATCGGCGGCTACAACGACCTCGTCGACTGGGACGTCTCCGGGCGCCTCGCGAAGGCCGTCCACGGCGCGTGACGCTCACGCTCCGCAGCTACAAGCTGCGCTTCGCCGACGAGCACGTCCGCGCCGTTCCCGCCGCGGACGACGAAGGCTGCCCCTTCTCCGGTCCGGGCGTCGACCTCCGCGCCGAGGCGGCGCGCGAGGTCCTCGGCCTCGCGGGTCCGATCCGAGCCTGGCTCGAAGCGCGCGAGCCCGGCGTCGTGCTCCGTTCGTTCTCCGCCGATCTCACGCGGCCGCGTGTCCTCGTCACCCTCGAGCCGGGCCCCTACGATGCTCCGCAGAGGCCGCGCGTCCTGCGCTTCGATCCGCCGCACGCGAACGACCTCGTCGAGGCCGCGGCGCCGCTCGAAGCGCGCCTCCGTCGCGCGTGCAGCGAGGCGCTCGCGCGAAGGCGCGCGACCTAGGGCGCGTCCTCGGGCGTGGCCATCCGATAGCCGGCCCCGCGCACCGTCACGATCAGCTCCCCTGCCCGACCGAGCTTCTTGCGCAGGCGCTTGATCGTGCTGTCGACGACACGACCTTCGTCGCCGTCGGCGTCGAGCTCGCCGCCCCAGACGTCGGCGACGAGGACGCTCCTGCTCTGGACGCGCCCACGTCGCTCGACGAGGAGGAGGAGGACGTCGAGCTCGCGTCGCGTCAGCTCCACACGGACGCCGTCCACCGCCACGCGCCGCGCGCCGCGATCGAGCTCGATCGGCCCGACCACGAGCGTCTCGGGGGGCGGCGCCGTCGACCGTCGCCGGAGGAGCGCGCGCACGCGGAGGAGCAGCTCGCGCGTGGAGAACGGCTTGCCGACGACGTCGTCCGCGCCCGCTTCGAACGCGCGCACGCGCTCGTCCTCCGCGGTCCGCTCGCTCACGACGAGCACGGGCGTCCGCCGTCCACGCGTGTCGGCACGCAGCCCGGCGCAGACGTCGATCCCGTCGCCGTCGGGGAGCGCCGCTTCGAGCAGGACGAGGTCGGGAGGCGACGTCCGGGCGAGCGCGAGGCCGGCACGCGCGCCGGCCGCGAGCTCGACGTCGTGCCCGGCCTCCGTCAGGCTGCGGGCGAGCTGCGCGCGCAGCGACGCGTCGCCGTCGATGACCAGGACCCTCGCCACGCCCGAGACACGCTACGGCCCGGGCGTCACGCACCGATGCTCCGTTCGCGACGTTTCCGTGACGAAGCGCGGCCCCGAGCTCAGGCGTCGGTCCGGTCCGCCCGCTTGAAGAAGACGCTCGCGCCGAGGTGCCCGAGCCGCCTGGCCTCCATGCATGCGGGCGACCCCGGCTCGACGATCCGGCAGTCCTCGGGCCTCACCGCATAGAGCGCGCACGGGTACTGGTCCGGCACGGAGACGTCGAGCCCGGCGCAGCGGTCACCGTGGTTCTTGATGAAGCGGAACGTCGGCGGCTTCGGATCGAAGTCGGTGTAGAGCTCGAGCAGTCGCTTGCCCATCCGCGCTTCGTCGCTCTCGAGCATGTGCACGGTGCGCGGCCCGTGATGGCAGCACCTCCCGCAGGCGACGCAGTCGCCGCCTTCGGGATCGGGCTCACCGGTGACGGGCGAGAGCGGCATCGCGCGTGAATCTGGCGCAGGATCGGACGCGAGTCCAACCCTGCGGTGTCCTCACCTCGGCTCTCGTGCCGCGCATGGAGCACGAGCACCGCACGCGCGTGCATTTTCGCCTATCCCTCGATGAGATCGCGGTTGCGCTCGAGGTCTCCGGTGCTACGAGGACCGCCGCGCGCCCTGGGGGGGAATGCGATTGGCTCGCATCGGAGGACGATGAAGCCCACCAAGTTCCTGGTTCTCCTCGCCGTCACGGCCGGATGCAGTGACGCGACTTCCGCCGACGACACGAACACGCAGAGCCGCGACGGCACGGACCCCGCCGTCGCCGAATCCGAGCTCGGCGAGGCCGTCGCCGATCTGCGGGCCGATACGAACCGCGACGGCGTCGTCCGGTTCGACGATCCGGCTGACGACCAGGGCGAGGACACCTGGGACGCGACGCACGGCGCTGTCTTCCTCGCGAACATCGACGACGACCAGAAGGCGTGCCCGACCAACGTCGACGACGTCGACCTCCCGAAGTGTCACGACGCGGCCGACGACGTCGTCAACGGCGCGGACGACGCGGCCGACCTCGCCCGCCTCCGGACGAAGCCGTGGGGCGCCGCCCCGGCCGGCGCGACCGGCGCGATCACGTTCACCGCCGCGAACCAGGTCCGGCTCTTCGAGGTGAAGGGCTCGCAGTTCACCGCGATCCCGAGCGGCCACGCGCTCACGCGCGAGGAGCTCGTCTCCGGCGTCGAGCTCGCGATCGAGGGGCGCGACATCGTCCGAGACCCTTCGCAGTGGGACGGCTACGTCGACGTGACGCTCACGGTGACGGCGCCGAGCACGAACGGCGGCACCTCGCGTGCGACCGACAAGGTCCGCCTCCGCGTCGCGCCGGTGATCACGTTCCACCACCTGCTCGAGCAGGCGCAGACGTGGGTCTCGTCCAACGCGATCCCGGGCAACCGCGCGATGCGCACCGACCTCGCGGCGATCGCGAGCGCCGCCGGCGTGCCCGCCCCGACCGCGATCAACACGGACGACCCGTGGACGCAGGACTTCTTCGAGACCGGCTACATGTCGATGCCGGCGGCGGGCGGCAAGCAGAAGGTCATCCGCGTGACGTACCGCTCGGCGAATCTCTTCAATCCGTACGACCGGCGCAATCCGCTCCGTCCCGCGGGGCGCGTCGCGTTCCTCCTTCGCGGCAAGGACTCGGCCGCGATCCAGCAGTACGGAAACCACAGCGAGCAGACCGACTCGCTGAACTCGTTCGGCAACTTCGAGACGATCCCGCCCTACGCCGCGAACGGGAAGAGCTACCCGCTCGGGCGCGTCCTCCGCGGCAGCGCGGGGAGCATGCGCGTCGATCCTCTGTTCCAGCGGATGATCGAGGCGCAGGCGGTCCAGCCGCCGGTCTACGTCGACACGTCGTGGCTCCTCGTCGGCCACGTCGACGAGACGCTCTCGTTCGTGAAGGCCCCGAACGCACGCGGCTGGGTCCTCCTCGCGAACGACGCGACGCTCGCCGCGAACATGCTCCAGCAGCAGCAGAACGCCGGCCGTGGCAACACGCCGATGTTCGTCGGCAAGTACTGGGACCAGGCCAGCCCCGCGCAGGCGACCGTCGCGCAGGTGCTCTCCGATCCCGACGTGATGGGTGCGAGCTCGGAGGCCGCCGTCGAGGTCGCCTCCCAGCTCCGGATCCTGAAGGCGGAGACGGGGCTCACCGACGCCGAGATCGTGAAGGTGCCGTTCCTCCACATGCCGATGGACGGCGCGTCGATCGCCTACCAGCCGGGCATGGTGAACGGGCTCTACCTGACCGCGAAGGACTTCGTCGCGCCGAAGCCGCACGGTCCGGTCGTGAACGGCCAGGACATCTTCGAGGTCGCGATGACGAATGCGCTCGCGTCCGTCGGCGTGACCGCTCGCTTCGCGGAGGACTGGGACGCGTATCACCGGAACATGGGTGAAGTGCACTGCGGGACCAACTCGACCCGCGCGATCCCCGAGACCAAGTGGTGGGAGACCGGCCGATGAAGACGACGCACGCTGCCCTCTTCGCGCTCTCGCTCCTCTTCGGCGCGAGCGCCGCGCACGCCGACCTCGCGAAGGACATCGCCGATGCCCGCGCGCAGACCCCCGAGGTCTTCCGCGCCGTCGACGACGTCGTCACCCATGCGGACGAGCTCGACGCGCGCTCGCGCGTCCGCGGGATCCCGTTCACGCAGCGTTTCCGCGCGCTCGGACGGAACGCCCTCTTCCCGATGCTCGAGATCGTCCAGGGGTCGAAGCCCCTTCCCTCGAAGCTCACGCCCTCAGCGCGCGACGCGGTGCGAGTCGGTCTCCTCGAGGCGATCGGCAGCATCCGGGACGACCGCGCCGTCCCCGTGCTCGAGCGCGAGCTCGCGCAGGCGACCGACACGCGCATCGTCCGCGCCGCGAGCACGGCGCTCGCGCGGATCGGCTCGGATGCATCGCTCGCGATCCTCGAGCGCGCCGCCGCGTCCGCGCAGCGGACGAACGTCGAGCGCGAGCGCGCCGTCCTCGAGGGGCTCCACGACTGTCGCCGCGAAGGCGCGGCCAAGCTCCTCGTGGCGCGCCTCGACCAGGGCGCGGACGAGCCCACGCTGCGCATCGTCGTGCGCTCGCTCGGCGGCGTCGCGAACGCGTGGGCATGGCGCGCGCTGCCGGCGTCGCCCGAGATGGCACGCACGCGCGACATCGCCTCGGCGGCGCTCCTCCGCGTCTACCTCTCGCGCAGCGGCGACCTCCGCGAGGCGGCGGCGAAGGCGATCCTCGTCGTCGACGACCCGGCGACGCCGTCGCTCCTGACGCGCGCGCGCGCTTCCGCGACCGCCGATCAGGTGGCCGCCCTCGAGGAGCTCGCCGCGCGCTTCCGCGACAACCCCGCGCGCCTTCAGCCCTGACCGAGACGCGCCCCGCCGGCCTCGCTGGCGGGGCTCTCTTCTTCTTCCGCGTCCCCGCCCTCGCCGGCGTCGCCCGGGCCGGGGTCGACGCGGACCCCGCCCGCGCTCCGGACCACGATCTTCGGGACGCCCACCGGCGCGAGCACGCCCGCATTCGCGCGGTAGCCTGAACTGCCGCTCGCGTCGGCCAGCGGCTCGAGCTCACCGAGGACGTCGACCCGATCGCCGGGTCTCACGACGAGCGCACGTGCGAAGTCGTGCGGGAAGAGGTCGCGCGACTCGGTCGCGCGCGACGGATCGACCTCGCGGAGGTAGCGCTCGAGGCGCTCTTCGGTGACGGGCTCCTTCTGCAGCTTCCCGCGGACCGCGATGCGCCCCGCAGGAACCCGCACGACGCGACCGTCGTCGAGCTGCACGTCGAAGCCGGCAGTGACCGCGTCACGCAGCATCGCGAGCCCTCCGAGAACGCTCTTCGCGTGGAGCTCGAACGCATACGCGGACGCCGCGCCCGCCGTCCACGGCAGCTCGATCGGCGGTCCGGGGAGCACGACGCCGCGGCCGGTGATACGTCCGCGAGGCTTCGGTGCGCCGAGGAGCGCGCCGTGCGGCTTCGGCTTGTCCCGCCACTCGCGGACGAGCTCGATGATCTTCTTCACGACCCACACGACGAGGACGGCAGCGACGGCGACGACGACGAAGACGACCACCGCGGCGACGAGCTCGCCGAGCCCGGCGACCTCGCCGAGCTCGCAGCCGGTGCATCCCTCGAGGCCGAGACCGAGGCCGCCTCCCCCGGCGCCCGCCTTCGCAGCCTGCCGGAGAGCCCGCGCGCGCGAGTCGGGTCCCCAGACTTCGTCGTCGAGGCGCTTGCGGCCGCCCGGCGTGGTCAGCGCGATCGATCCGTGGCCGCGCCCGCCGGGGCACTCGTCGCCTTCCGCGAGCACCGTCCGGCACGCGAGGCAGATCCGCGTGCGAGGCGCGAGCGGCATCTCAGCCGACCAGACGCGCCGGCCACGGCGCGTCCGCGACCATACCGGCGACGGCGCGGATCTCGCGACGGAGCTGCTCGGCCGTCGGACGCTGCGCGGGGTCGCGACGCAGCGTCGGCGCGAGCACTTCGGCGAGCGGTCCCACCTCGGGGTTCGCGACGAGCGCGCGGAGCGGCATCGGATTCCCGTCGTGCGAGACGTGCATCGTGATCTGGGTCACTTCGTTCGGCGCGTCGAACAGCACCGCGGCGGTGAGCATCTCGAACGCCATGCAGCCGAACGCATAGATGTCGGCCGCCATCGGCGAAGCCTGCGCCCCGTCCGGAACGACACCCCAGACCTCGGGCGAGCCGTACGGGCCGGTCCCGCATCCGACGCGGATCTTGCGACCGGAGAGCCCGAAATCGACGAGCACGCCCTGTTCGCCGCGACGGAGGACGACGTTCGAAGGCTTCAGGTCGAGGTGGCCGATGCCGACCGAGTGCATCGCCTCGAGCCCGGCGAGCACGTCATCCATCACGGCGAGACACTTCCGCGTGTCGAACGTGCGCGAGCTGATCATCCACTCGAGCGTCGAGCCCTCGACGAGCTCCATCACGAGGATCGGCAGCGGCTTCGCCCCCACGTCGAACGTGACGAACCGCGCGAGGTTGACGTGGTTCGGCAGCATGATCAGCGCCGACGCCTCTTCCCGGAAGAGGCGCATGAACTCCTCCTGGGAGACGGAGCGCGCGGCGGTCGCATTGTAGTCCGGCACCTTCAGCGCGAACCGCTCGGCGTCCGGATCGGCGCGCTCCTCTGCGCGCGTCACGACGAACACCGATGCGATCCCGCCCACGCCGAGCGCACGCTGGACGAAGAAGCCGCCGAGGATGCGCCGCGGCGGGAGCCACGCCGGCAGCTGCTCGGCGGCCGCGACGAGCGGGACGTCCTGCACGAACGAAGGCCGGTCGACGGGCAGGTCCGCGATCCGCCAGAGGAGCCCCGCGACGAGCCGCGCGATGCCGTGCGGGAGCGCGGACACGACCTCGTCGATCGCAGGCGCGAGCGCGTCCGCAGAGAGGATCTCCTCCTGCCCCGCGAGCACCCGCGCGACCACACCCGAGAGCAGGCGCGGTTGCGGCGGCGAGATCGCCATCGTCGGCAGCTCGGGGTCGAGCCGGCCGCGTGCGCCGAGGCACATCTGCGCGAGCGCCGCGACCCAGGTCTCGATCGACGCGACGACGGCGTTCTCGCCGCTCTCTCCCCCTCCGAGCGCACGGAGCACGGGCGCGGTCGCGAGCGCGACGAGCGCGCCGTGCAGCCGCGTGAGCACGGTCCGGAGCGCTTCGCTCCGCGCGGAGGCCTCCGGTGCGAGCTCGTTCGCGAGCTCCTCGAACGCGGCGAGCCGCTCGTCGCGCTCGCTGGTCTCGGGCGCGATCGACGGAGGGAAGGTCGAGGTCGACGGGTCCGTCGACTTCGGCGCGATCTCGAGCGTCGCCGACGAGTCGCGGAGGAACTTCGCGTAGCGCGTCAGGACGTGCTCGAGGTCGGGGTCCATCGACGCCTCGGCGAGCGCTTCGAAGTCGTCCGTCTTCCGGATCCGGAGCGCGAGCACGAGGAGCGCATCGGTGACGTCGCATGCGCCGAGCCGCACGAGCGCATCGAGAGCGCGGGCGATCGACGCGAGCATCGTCCGCCGGAGCACGGCGGGCGGGTCGCCTTCGAACTGCTCGAGCAGCGCCTTGACCGCGCGGAGCCACAGCGCACGGAGACGCTTCGCGCGCTGGACGTCGGCGCCCTCCGCGGTCTCGGCCCGGCGCGTCGCCGTCTCGAGCCCTTCGCCGAGGATGCCGTCGAGGAGGTGGAGGAGCGCGCGGAGACGCCGGAGGCGCAACGTGACGTGCTGGAGCCCCGCGTTCGCGGCACTCCCGCCCTCCGGCACTTCGCAAGACACGATGCACTCGGCGAGGCGCTCGCGGAGCGCGTCGTGCGCGTCCTCGCTCGCACGCACCTGCTCGGCCGAGCCGCCCAGCTTGAGCATGTCCGCGACCGTGTGGCGCTCGAGGAGGCTCGCGTCGAGATCGCGCACGAGCACCATCGCGGTGCGCCGCGCCGCGCTCGCCGACGCGTTCACCTCGCCGAGGTCGGGGACCTCCAGCTGCGCCCCTTCGCGCGACGACGTCTCGAGCTTGTCGAGCGAAGCCTGCGCGGTCGAGAGCACCGCGCGCGCACGCGCATACGCGGCGAGCGCACCCTGGCTGACGAACGCGTCGAGCGCACGCTGGACCTGGATGCGGAGCGGCGTCGCCTCCTCGCCGCGCGTGCCTTCGAGATCGCGCTCGATGTCCTTCCGGAGCGCTTCCGCGCCGTCGTCCGCCGCCTGCGTCGACGACGTCGCGCGGAGGAGGTCGAGCGCACGCCGGCTCGCGCGCTCCACGACCTTGGACGGGCCGTGCTCGCTCGCGAGGTCGAGGACGGCCTCGCCGATCGCGTCCGCGCTCGCGTTCGCGAGGACGATGTCGACGAGCTTCGCCGCGATCTCCGGCTCCCCCTCGACCGCGCGCGGCAGGCCCCAGAGGAAGGCTGCGGCGCTCGGCGGGTCGACGCGCGAGAAGAGCTCGCGCTTCGCGGCAGCCTGCGTGGTCTTGAGCGCCTCGTCCGGCCTCACCGCGGCGTAGGCCGCGAGCGAGGTGCTCGCGCGCCGCCACTCGGTCGGCGAGAGACCGGGCTGGAGGCCGGTCTCGACCTCCTTCAGGAGCTCGGGCGTCCACGGCGCGAGCAGGCCGCGCGCGACCGCGACGTGGCGCCAGACGAGCGACTCGCGATCGGCGAGGAGGCGGTCCCACGCGGCCTTCACCGCGTCGGCCTGGAACGCACGCAGCGAATGGCGATCGCCCATCTGCGCGCGACGCGCGGCTTCCCTCGCCGCGCGCTCGATGATCTTCGCCGCGAGGCGTCGTGCCGGGAGCGAGCGCGTCGAAGGCGCCGTAACCCACTCGCGCGCGTTCTCGCGCCGGCTGACGAGGGCGAGGGTGAGCGGGCCGTCGGGCACGCCGTGCGAGAGCGGCAGCTCGCAGAGCAGCGCGACCCGCGCGCGGACGGCGGGGCTCGAGAGCCCCTTGCCGCCGGTCTGCGCCATCACCGTCGCCATCGCGGTGAAGCTCGTCGCGCTCCCCGCGAGCATGCGCGCGAGCACCCGGCGTCCGAGCTCGCGCTGCTCGGCGCCGACCGGCAACGCGGCGGCGAGGGTGTAGAGCGCGACGCCGGCGGCCTCCGGCGCGAGCCAGTCGAGGTCGTCGACGAGCCCCGCCTCGAGCGCCGCCTGGACGCCCTTCAGGAGCACGTCGGGATGGAGCCCTTCGAGGGGACCGGGACCCTCCTCGACGTTCGCGCGCGAGAGGGCGGCCATCGCCTGTCGCCAGAGCGCACGCCGCTCCGTCGGCGACGCACCCGCCAGCTCGAGGAGGCTCGAGACGTAGAAGGACGGATCTCTCACCTGGGATCGACGAGGCTACGCGGATCGCACGCCGCCGTCACCAGCCGTCCTAGGAACGTCGTTCAGCCGCCTTCGGCGGCGCGCCGTAACACGGCCGTATCATCCTCGGGCGCCACGACCAGACGTTCGCTCGATGCCGCCCCGCCGTCGGCGCCCGCCGCGAACGACATGCCCCCGAGGTTCGCGACCAGGTTGACGAGCCGCGCGATGTCGACCGGCTTCGACATGTGGCTCTGGAACCCGGCCGCGAACGCGCGCTCGCCGTCCTGCTCCCGGGCATGGGCCGTCACGGCGATCGCGGGCGTCCGGGCCCCGCGCTCGGCGGGGAGGCCGCGGATGGCACGGATGAGCCCGTAGCCGTCGCCCCCGGGCATCGCGATGTCGCTGACGATGACGTCCGGACGGAAGCGCTCGAAGAGCGAGAAGCCTTCGTGCGCCGACGCGGCGAGCGCGACCTCCGCTCCGCGCTCCGCGAGCAGGTCGCGGAGGAGGATGCGCGCGTCGTCGTCGTCGTCGACGCAGAGGACGCGGAGGCCGTCGAGGCGGACGCGGTCGCGGGGTCTCGACGACGGACGCGGGGTGAGCCCCTCGTCCTGCGCCGTCGGGAAGGAGGCGCAGAAGGTGGCGCCGAGCCCCTTGCCCGGGCTCTCCGCGTGGACGCTGCCGCCGTGCGCCTGGACGAGCTGCTTCACGATCGCGAGGCCGAGCCCGAGACCGCCGTGGCGACGCGCCGACGAGCCGTCCGCCTGGCGGAACGGGTCGAACACGTGCGGGAGGAACTCCGGCTCGATGCCCTCGCCCGTGTCCGAGACGCGAACGTCGACGTTGCCGTTCGACGACGTCACATCGACCTTCACGCGGCCCTTCGCCGGCGTGAACTTGATCGCGTTGGAGACGAGGTTCGTGACGATCTGCTGCAGGCGCTCCCCGTCGCCGCTCACGCGCGGCACGTCGTCGACCGCGAGCGAGATCGAGACGTTCTTCGCCTCCGCAGCAGGCTTGAGCGCTTCGACGGCGGCCTGGACGACGACCTGCACGTCGACGTGGCCGCTCTCGAGACGGAGCTTGCCGCTCACGATGCGCGAGATGTCGAGGACGTCCTCGATCATCCGCGACTGCGCGCGCGCGTTGCGCTCGATGACGGCGAGGGCGCGCTCGACCTCCGGCGAGGCCTTCGGGCGCGCCATGACGGCGTAGCCGAGGATCGCGTTGAGCGGCGTCCGGAGCTCGTGGGAAACCGTCGCGAGGAACTCGTCCTTCGCGCGGCTCGCGAGCTCCGCTTCGGCGCGCGCGGCGTGCTCGCGCTCGAGGAGGCGCTGCCGCTCGGCGCGCTGCGCTTCGACCTCCTCGCGGGCGGCGACCTGCGCGGTGACGTCGACGGCGAACGTGAGGACGCGGTCGACGGTGCCGGCGTGGTTGCGGAGCGGCTGCGCCGTGAAGCGCATCACACGCGGACCGACGGGGAAGTTCCCCACCATCTCGTCGAGCGAGATCGTCTGGCCGGTGACGTACGCCTTGCGGACGACGTCGAGCCCGGGACCGCCGACCTCGAGATCGGTCGCGCGCTTGCCGACCATGTCGCGCCCGCCGAAGAGCTCGCGGAAGGCCGCGTTCGTGTGCTCGATCTCGAGCGAAGGGACACGGAGGACGGCGAAGACCGCCGGCACGCCCGCGAGGACGTCGAACATCCGCTCGCGCGAGATCTGCTTCGCGACGGCCCACGCCGCGCGATCGGCGATCGAGAAGAAGAGGCGCTTGTCGTTCTCCGAAAACGCGTCGACCCGCGTCGATCCGACGTGCGCGACGCCGAGCACCTCGCCGTCCGAGAGGAGCGGTACGCCGTAGAGCGCCTTGGTGTCACGGCTACGGAGCCAGGTGCTCTTCACGAGCGGAGAGCGTGCGGCGTCCGCGAGCTCGAAGGGCGCGCGCTCGGAGGCGATCTTGCCGGCGAAGCCCTCGCCGATCGACAGCGAGAAGCGTTCCTCGATCTCCTTTCCGCCCTCGATCGCCGCCTGGACGACGAGCTTGTCGCCGTCGCGCAGCAGGATCATCGCGGAGTCGGCGTCGTCCGTCGCGGTCATGAAGATCCGGAGGAGCTCGCCGAGGAGCGACTTCAGGTCGGAGGACTCGAGCGTCGCGCGGGCGATGTGCTCGAACGCGACGAGACGGCGGACCGCGTCGTCGCGCTCACGCGTGCGGAGCGCCACCTGCTCGCGTCGCACCTGCTCGCGTTGCGCATAGAGGTCGACGAACGCCTTCACGCGCGCCCGGAGGACGTCGGCGTCGAAGGGCTTCGTCACGTAGTCCGCGGCACCGACCTGGTAGCCCTTCTTGGCGTACCGCTCGTCGCGGTGGATCGCGGTGAGGAAGAGGATCGGGACCTCCTTGCCGTGCGGCAGTCCACGGAGCTTCGTCGCCGCCTCGAAGCCGTCCATCTCCGGCATCTGCACGTCGAGCAGGACGGCTGCGAAGGGCTCGCGGGCGATGTGCTCGAGGGCCTCGGCGCCGGAGCGCGCCTCCACCAGTCGCGCTCCGAGCGGCTTCAGCACCGCCGAGAGCGCGAACAGGTTGGCCGGCGTGTCGTCGACGAGGAGGACGGCCGGGCTCTGGAGGTCGGGGGTACTATGCTCTTCCACGCATCACCTTTGGGGTGTTCGGGTCTCGGCGCTCAGGCCTGCGGACGTGCGCGACGCGGCATCCGCTTGCTCCAGAGATGGATGACCGCGAGGAGCTTCTCGGGGTCGACGGGCTTCGTCACGTAGTCCGAAGCGCCGGCCTCGAGGGCCTTCTCGCGGTCGCCCTTCATCGCCTTCGCCGTGAGCGAGATGATGGGGAGCGACTCGAACTGGATGATGTCGCGGATGGCGCGCGTGGCGGACAGACCGTCCATCTCCGGCATCATCGTGTCCATGAGGACGAGCGAGACGTCGGGATGCGTCTGCAGCATCTCGAGCGCCACCTTCCCGTTCTCGGCATGGAGGACTTCGATTCCGCGACCTTCGAGCACGCTCTTGATCGCGAAGATGTTCCGCATGTCGTCGTCGACGAGGAGGACCTTCAGGTCGTCGAAGCTCGCCTCCTTCGGGAGCGGAGGCACGTCGTCGATGTACTGCGCGGTCGGGCCGACGAGCTCCTCGCGGGCGGGAGCGGCCTCCGCGCCCATGTAGATCGCCGGCAGGTACAGGGTGAACGTGCTGCCCTGGTCCGGC
>JBDHVE010000210.1:0-14365 GCA_039809485.1 Polyangiaceae bacterium
TGTCGCAACGCACGTGCCACGCCGGTGGTTCCGCATCGCCATGCGCTCTCGTCGGCTCCGGGCGCACGACGAGGGGCATGACACCCGTCGCAGGGCGTCAGCTTCTCGACGCTACGTGCGCTACGTCACGGAGCGAACGCGTGCCGCGCGACGGCCTCGGCGACGTCGGCGAGCGCCGGGAAGGACGTCGCGTCGTAGCCGTAGCTGTCGTCGTTCATCGTCTCGTCGGGGTTCGCGTAGACGGCTGCGGCGAGGAAGAACGAGCGCCCCGTCGTCTTGTCGACGACGTAGGCGTTCTCGATCAGGAAGCCGAAGGCCTGGCCCACCTTCGAGAAGATCTGGAGCTGGCTCCTCGGCTTCACGCGCTCGAGGCCTCGGAGGAACGGCACGAGCTGGTAGTCGGCGACGACGTTGCGGTCGAAGCCCGCGAGGCCGGACTCGCTCGGCAACGTGCCGAGCGTCTTCTTCAGGTAGGCGAGGTCCTCGCCGGGCGCGGCGTCTCCGGCGGTGTCGGACGCGACGAGGTCCGGCCGCACGATTCGCACGAGCGCATCCTGGAGCTCGGTGAGGCGCATCGCGTTCTTGTCCGCGAAGGAGAGCGGCCCCTCGACGCGGCGCCCGGCGACGATCGCGGCCTTCCCGATCTCGAGACCGGACGCTTGCGTCCGCGGCAGCTCGAGATCGCTCTGCCGCGCAGGGAGCTCGTCGACGACGCCGTTCGCCGTGACGTCGATCCGCGGCGAGACCTCCGCGGGGTCCATGTCGCCGCCCGTGGCGAATCCCGTTCGCACGCGCGCCGACGACAATCCGAGCGACCAGAGCATCTCGTGGACCTCGCGATGACCGACGATCGCGAGCAGCCGGTTCGCGGACGTGTTGTCGCTCACGACGAGCGCACGGAGCGCTTCACGCGCGAACGTCGTCACGACCGGATCGCCGCCGCGCGTCGGATGGAGGCGCAGGGTCGCGTCCTTCGTCAACGCGGGATGACCCTTCTTCCGAGCGAGAGCCATCCAGTCGACCGTCGCGAGCGCGATCGGCACCTTCATCGAGCTCGCCGGGAAGAAGTACTCCGCGTCGACCCGCTGGCCGTGGCGCTCGAGGGCGGGACGCGCCCCCTCTCGGACGATGCCGTAGAGGACCTGGAAGCGGTAGGTGGACGGGGACGCGAGGACGGTCTTCAGGGCGTGGCCGCCGGTCGCGAGGAGGGCGGTGAGGAGTGGATCGGAGGTGAGGGAAGGGGGCGGCGCCGTCGGCGTCGGCTTTGGCGGCGGGCGTGCGGGATCGGGTGCGGGTGCGGGTGCGGGTGAGGGTGAGATCGCGTTCGCGGTGGCGTTGGCGTTCGGGTTCGCGTTCGGGTTCGCGTTCGCGTTCGCGTTCGCGGACGGGGACGGGGACGCGGGTGCGGGTGCGGGTGCGGGTGCGGGTGAGATCGGGGTCGCGGGTTCACTCGACGGCGCGCACGCCGCCAGGGCGACGAGGAACAGATCACGGGCTCGCATCAGGCGGCTCCGCCACGCCCTGCACCCGCAGCAGCTCCTGCTCCGCGGCCAGGGTCGGCTCGAGGAGCATCACGAGATAGTGCTCCTCGCTCATCTTCTTCAGCTTCCCGAGCTCGCGGAGCGCCGCCCGTGGTGTCTGCGCCATGAGGACGAGGCCCGCCTGCGCACGCACGAACTTCGGGAACGCCGCGAGCGCTTCGCGGAGGAGCGTTGCGCCGCGATCCGGACGACGAAACCGCTCGAGCTGCTCCATCGCCCGCAGGTAGCGGAGCGCGGGTGCCGGTGCGGCGCGCTCCGTGCTCTCCGCCGCGCTCATCGCGGCGTCGAACGAGGCCCACTCCCCGCGAAGCCGGTGGACCTCGGCGACGAGCAGGTGCGTCCGCGCGTCGTTCGGTGCCTCGCTCCGGAGCGCGCGCACCACTTCGGCGCCGCGCGACAGGTGCGAAGGACCGACTGCTCCGAGCGCATCGGCGACCGCGTTGCCCTCCTCGACGACGCGGACGAGCTGCGCGAGGAGCCGCGCGCGATCGGTGCTCGGGTGGCCCTCCTCGCCGGCGAGGCTCGCGCGCGCGATCCGGATCTCGCCCGACACCCACGCCGCCTGCTTGCCGAGCACCTGCGACGCGACGAGCTGCGACTCGCCGAGGAGCAGCTGGAGGTTCGCTTCGAGGATCCGGCCGTCGACGGTGTTCGTGCGTCCCGCGTACGTCGCGCCTTCCGCGAACAAGTAGACGACGTCGCGCCGGAGGATCTGCCTGACGTCGTCGAGCGACTTCGGCTGGCGGAGCGCTTCGTCCTCGGGCGAGAGCGCGATCCGGGCCGAGAGTGCGTCGAGCGTCTTCGCCGCGTCCTTCGCGCGCAGCTCGGTGCTGCCCTGCACCTGGAAGCACGGCCGTGCGGGCGGCGGGGGCGCCCCGCACGCGACCAGCATCGATCCGAGGACGAGGAGCCCGACGCGGGAGCGCATGAGCCGTGATCAGAGCCAAAACGGGCGGCGCCGTCGAGGGCGAACGCTCGCACGCCCGGCCGAGCTGAGACGTCGCCGAGATGCGAGCGTGCTTGCGCCGAGCGCGACCTGATGCGAGATCGCTCGCCTCTTCGGAGCGCGCACGTCGCGCGCTCTCGACAAGGAGCTTCTCCCGATGCGTTCGATCTTCTTCTCCGGTGCGTTCACGGCGTTCTGCGTGGTCGGTCTCCTCGTCGCGTGCTCCGACAGCACGACGACGACGACGACCGAGACGACCGACGCGGGCTCCGGTGACGGCGGCAAGTCGAGCTCCAGCTCGTCCTCCTCCAGCTCGTCGAGCTCCGGTGGCAGCGACGGCGGCGACACGGCGACGGGCGACGAGGCGTGCGGTCAGGAAGCGAGCCTCCAGGACTGCGCGCAGTGCTGCGCGACGAACCACCCGCAGGGGTACCAGACGCTGCTCGCAGCGACGATCGCGTGCGCCTGCAAGGGCCAGGGCGCCGCCGACGCCGGCACCGCGCCGTGCGCGACCGAGTGCTCGGCCACGCTCTGCGCGGCGCAGCCGAAGAACCCCGACGCGACCTGCCAGACCTGCGTGCAGAACTCGCTCAAGCAGGGCGGCGCGTGCTTCGACGGCGTCGCGACCGAGTGCCAGAAGTCTGCGGACTGTGTGAAGCAGAACGACTGCGCGCTCCAGTGCCAGGGCAAGAAGTGACCTGACCCGCACCGCCGGGTAGCCTGCCCACGGCATGTGGGTCGAGCACGAGAAGCGGCGCTCCTGGTTCTTCACCGTGGCGCTCGGGGGCTTCGCGCTCCCGCACATCTGGACGCGGACGCTGATCGTCACCGGGATCAGCGTCGCGGTCACGATCCTCTACGAGTTCGTGCCCGGCGCGCACGTGTCGGTGACCGCGACGCCGTTCTCGCTGATCGGCTTCGCGCTCGGCATCTATCTCGGCTTCCGCAACAACACGGCCTACGACCGGTTCTGGGAAGCGCGGAAGCTGTGGGGCGCGCTCGTCAACACGTCGCGCAGCTTCACGCGCCAGGTCCTCACGCTGCTCGACACGCGTGCGTCGGAGGACGCGCACGCCGTCCGCGCGATGCAGGTCGAGCTCGTCCACCTCGCGATCGCGTTCGTGCTCGCGCTCCGGCACCACCTCCGTGACCACGCGCCGTGGGAGTCGGTCGAGAAAGCGCTCGGCCCCGCGGCCGTCGCCGAGCTGAAGGCGGATGCGCATGACGGCAACGTGCCGCTCGCGATCCTGCAGCGCATGGGGGCGCTCCTCGCGGACGCGCGGCGCCGCGGCTTCGTCGACCCGCTCCACGTTCCGGTTCTCGAAACGTCGCTCGTCTCGCTCACCGACATCCAGGGCGCGTGCGAGCGGATCAAGACGACGCCGATCCCGTACTCGTACACGGTGCTGATGCACCGACTGGTCGCGTTGTACTGCGGGCTGCTCCCGCTCGGCTTGACGGAGACGCTCAACTGGGCGACGCCAGTGGTGGTGCTGCTCATGTCCTATACGTTCTTCGGTCTCGATGCGATCGGTGACGAGGTCGAGCAGCCCTTCGGCCTCGACATCAACGATCTGCCGCTCGACGCGATCGCGCGCACGATCGAGCGGAACCTCCGCCAGCGCCTCGGCGAGGACGTGCCGCCCGCGCTCTCGCCGCAGAAGGGGGTGCTCACGTGAACCTCGGAATCCGGATCGGCGTCTCGGTCACCGTCCTCGCGTGGCTCGCCGCGGGCGCATGCTCGGCGTGCTCGAGCGACGAGGCGACGCCCGCCGCCTCTTCTTCTTCCGGCGGAACGCCGCCCGGCACGACGCCCGGCGTCCCCGACGGCACGACGCCCGGATCGAACGATGCCGGCGAGCTCGCCGTGCCCGAGAGCCTCACCGTCGACCTCGAGCCCGAAGTCCCGTCGACCGCCGTCCGCCGCGTGAGCTTCGCGGTGCCGCTCCCGCCCGGGCTCCTCACCGACGCGTCGCGCGTCGAGGTGAAGGCGGCCGGCGCACCGGTCGCGACCTTTCGGCGCGCGCTCGCGACGTGGCCCGATGGCTCGATCCGTAGCGTGCACCTCCAGCTCGATCTCGCGGTCCCGGCGAAGACGTCGCTCGCGATCGAGGTCGGGAAGCCGGCGACGGGAGGCGATCTCCAGCTCGTCTCCGTCGAGCAGACCCTCGCGCAGGCCGACGGCACGACCGGCCCGCAGGTGTGGGCGGTGCTCCCCGCCGCGTGGCTCAGCGCGAGCCGCGTCGCGGGGCCGGCGCTGCCCGCGACCACCGACGACCCGTGGGCGAAGCTCTGCGACTACAGCGCGTTCGGCACGACCGCGTTCCTCGCGGCACGGAACGATCAAGGGAGCTGGCTCTACGACCGGCCGACCGCGCTCTACCGCGGTTACCAGCGGACGGGCGCGCTCGCCGCGCTGCGCTCCGCGTATCGCGAGGCCGCGATCTACCGCGCGGGCATCACCGGCAGCGGCGCGTCGACGCGGATCGGCGTGCCCGGGAGCGCGGACGACCTCAAGTACCACTACAGCCAGGGCCTCGCGCTCCACTACCTCCTCACCGGCGACGAGCGCTTCCGCGAGGCGGCGGAGAACGTCGCCGTCCGTGCCCACGATCTGTGGACCGACCCCGGCTACGCCGGCGGCGCGGACTTCTGGACCGAGCGCCACGCCGGCTTCGCGCTCCTCGCCTACGAGTGGGCTGCGGCCGTGTCCGACGACCGCAAGGCGACGTTCACCGGATGGGCCGATGCGGCCGTCCAGGCGTACCTCGCGATGCAGGCGACGTTCCCGGCGGGTTACACGAACCAGGACGAACGCTGCTTCGCGCACACGGCCGAGGCGCACGGAGAGGACTACGGCTACGTCGGGTGCAGCCCGTGGATGAGCGCGATCCTCGCCGACGCGCTCGACGCGCACGCCGACCGCCACGCGCGCGAGGGCGACAAGGCCGGGGCCGATGCGGTCCGCGCGAGCCTCGTGAAGCTCGGTCGCTTCGTCGCGGCGCAGGGACGCGCCGCCGATGGCCGTCCGTTCTACTGGGCCGGTGAGGGCAACGCCTCGGACGAGCCGGACGACTACGACGAGCACTGGGGCGAGAGCGCGTACGTCGTCGCGCTCGCGTGGACGTGGAGCGGGAAGTCGAACGCCGCGCTCGACAAGGCGGCGAAGGAGCTCGTCACGGGCTTCGCGACGAAGGGCGAGATCGGTCAGCTCCGCAGCTTCAACTGGCAGTGCCGCAGCGCGGTGATGACGCCGTTCTACCTGCGGCCGTGATCACGCGAACGGATCGAACGGCGTCGGGCCCTTCCTGACCTCGTAGGGCTCCTTCACGATCACGAGACCGGCATCCGCGACGCCTTCGTAGGTGAGCGCGAGCCGCCGATCGTGCCCCATGTCGCGCAGCGACCCGGCGTACTTCCGCGCATCGGTGCCGAAGCCCTGGACCGCGAGCTCGCCGCCGAACACCGTGGCGCGCGCGAGGTAGAGCATCGTGTCGGGCATCGAGGGCCGGTTCACGGTGATGTTCGCGGTGAGGTGCGCGAGGCCACGCTGATCCATCTCCTTCGTGAGCGCGCGCGCGGTGTCGAGCATGCCGCGGACGGCGACGATCGCCGCTGCGACGACGGGTGTGATGTCGATCCCTTCCTTCGTGCGCACGCCCTCGGTGGAGAGGAACGCGAAGTTCTCCTCCCCGAGATCGCGCCGGATCCGCCGATGGACGGCGTTGCCGTCGTCGTAGTGGGCGAGCGTGCCGACGATCGCCCCGCAGGCCGCGCGCGCTTCGCGCCAGGGCGACTCCTGCGTGCGTCCGAAGGTGACGTCGGTGCCGACGTCGAGTCGTCCGCAATGCGTCTTCAGGTCGAAGGCGCAGAGGAGGAAGCTCTGCGCGTTGCCGGTGTAGACGCGCCTGCGGAGCGTCTCGTCGAGCGCGTGCGCCCACGTGACGTGCGCGAGCGTCGCGCCGTCGTCGGTTCCTCCGCCGGTCGGGTGGAACGCCTCTGGCTTGAGCACGCCGATCTCGGACACGGACGCGAACCGCGCGGCGACGACCTGCTGGTAGTGATCGACCTCGCCCTGGTGGACGCGGTCTCCGCAGTTCGTGAACGCCTGCGTCGTCACGACGCTCGGGAGCGAGAAGTCGGCCGCACACGACTCGCGATCGGAAGACGCGGGCTGCGTCGCGAAGAGGATCTCGTCGCGGAGGAGCTGGAGCCCGGCCACGAGCTGCATCCGGTCGCTCACGATCTCGTCGAGGTAGATCCGGTTCGAGCCGCGCTCGATGCCGAAGTGTGCCGCGAGGCTCCAGAGCTTCGCGAGCCGCGTCTTCGCGGCAGTGGGATCGAACGCGCTGTCGGGCATGCGGTCGAGCCTAACCGCGAACGTGCGGTCCGTCGGCGAGGAGGGCATCTGCTCGCATCCACGCAGCGCCTGGCGGAAAAGGGTCGAACAGGATAATCCAAGAGGTCTCGTGAGCTTCGTTTCTCCCTCCACCACGACGCCCGCCGGGGCGGTCGATCTCGGGCCCCTCGCGGAGCTCGTCCGGCGCGGCTGGGGCGCTCCGCTCGAGGCCTCACCGATGCCGGGCGGCGCCTCCACCCGCCGCTACTACCGCGTCGCGCTCCCCGGCGGCCGCTCCGCCGTCGCGATGTTCGTCCCGGAAGGCGGCAAGCCCGAGGAAGTCCAGAAGGCGCACGAGGCGCACCGCTGGCCGTTCCTCGAAGTGCGCGATCTGCTCGCCGAGCGCGGGATCGAGGTGCCGAACATCCTCGCGGAGGACACCGACCGCGGCTGGCTCGTGATCGAGGATCTCGGCGACGACACGCTCGCGAACTGGCTCGTCCAGAACCCTGCCGACAAACCTGCACTCTACACGCTTGCGGTCACCGACCTCGCGCGCGCGCAGCGCGTGCTCTCCGCGCTGCCGGCCGGGTCGATCGTCGGGAGCCGGACGTTCGACTACGACCTCCTCCGCTGGGAAGTGGAGCACTTCCGCGAGTGGGGCCTCGACGCGCGCGGCAAGTCGCTCGCGCCGGAGGACGTCGCGACGTGGAGCGGCATCGCCGATCGCCTCGCGCGCCGCGTCGCGGAGCTGCCCTACGGGTTCGTCCATCGCGATTACCAGTCGCGGAACCTGATGGTGGGCCGCCGCCCCGACGGCTCGCTCCGCCTGGTGTGGCTCGACTTCCAGGACGCCCTTCTCGGGCCGCGGGTCTACGACCTCGTCGCGCTCCTGAACGACAGCTACCAGGAGTTCGATCGGTCCTTCGTCGAGGCGCGGCTCGCCGAGTACGCGGACGCGGCCGGGCTCGATCCCGCGGCGAAGGCGCGCCTCGCCTCCGAGTTCGACCTCGTCACCGTCCAGCGCAAGCTGAAGGACGCGGGCCGCTTCGTCTTCATCGACCGGATGAAGGGCAACCCGTCGTTCCTCAAGTTCGTGACGCCGACGATCGTGAAGGTCGGTCAGGCGCTCGCGCGCCTCGCCCCGAACGATCCCGACATGGCTACTCTCCGCGGGATCCTCTCGCGCACCCTCGGCGAAGAGCTCGGCACGTGAGACGCCGGCGCACGTCCGAGGCTCCTCCCGAGAAGCTCGTCGAGGTCCATCCGCACGGGCTCCGGCTCCTCGATCGCGACGAGATCGTCCCGCTCTGGGCGGGGGCGATGCACTACTGGCGCCACGCGCCGGAGGACTGGCCCGCGTGCCTCGACGCGATGAAGGCCATGGGCCTCCGCGTCGTCGACACCTACGTCCCGTGGGGCGTGCACGAGACGGCGCAGGGCACGTTCGACTTCGGCGAGCACTACGCACGGCTCGACGTCGCACGCTTCGTCCGCCTCGCCGGCGAGCGAGGCCTCTACGTCATCGTGCGGCCGGGTCCGCACATCAACGCCGAGCTCACGTACTTCGGTCTTCCCGAGCGCGTGGTGTGGGATCGCGACTGCCAAGCGCGGACGCCGCGCGACAATCCGGTGATCCTCCCGCTCGTGCCGGTCGCCTTCCCGGTCCCGAGCTACGCGAGCGACGCGTTCCACGACGAGGCCGCGCTCTGGTTCGACGCCGTCGGCAAGCAGCTCGCCGACCTGCTCTACCCGAACGGCCCGATCGTGATGTGCCAGATCGACAACGAGGGCGCGCTCTACTTCCGCGACGGCCCGTACGATCAGGACTACCACCCCGACGCGATCCGTCTCTTCCGCAACTACCTCCGCGAGAAGTACTCGAGCGTGAAGGCGCTGCGCGACGCGTGGAGCGACGAAGCGATCACGTTCGCGAACGTCGCTCCGCCGCTCCGCTTCGACGCGAAGGAAGCGCGCGACCTCGCGCGCCACATCGACTGGATGGAGTTCCACGAGCACCTCCTGAACGAGGCGATGGGGCGCTTCGCGCAGGCGCTCGAGAACGCGGGGCTCGGCTCCGTCCCCACCCTGCACAACCTCCCGCTCGGCGAGGCGGCGACCGCGCTGAACCCGGGTCGCATGGCGGAGGTCGTCGACCTGATCGGGCTCGACTACTACCACGCAGCCACGCCCGAAGCGCACATGATCATCCTGCGCCGCACGGGCGAGCTCGCGGCGCGGACGGAGGGCCGCGGCACGCCCGCGTACGGCGCAGAGGTCGGCGCGGGCTTCCCGCCGGTCTTCCCGCCGCTCGACGAGAAGGACTCGATCTACACGCTCCTCGCCGCGCTCGCGTACGGCCTCCGCGGCTTCAACCTCTACATGGCGGTCGATCGCGATCGCTGGGTCGGCGCGCCGATCGACGTCCGCGGGATGCCGCGGCGGCTCGCGGACGACTACGCCGCCCTGATCCAGGTGCTCGACAAGGTCGCGTTCTCGACCCTCCGCCGGCGCGTGCCCGTGCGTCTCGTCGTCCCGCGCGCGCTCCGGAGGCTCGCGCGCGCGACGCACGCGTTCGGGCCCGTCACGCCGGTGATCTTCAACATCGCGGGCGCCGGGCCGCTCGAGAGCTGTCTCGAGGACGAATTCGGCCTCGGCGAGGCTGCGCCGATCGTCGGCGAGTCGTTCGTCCGCGCCTTCGAGCGCGCGCTGCTCGCACGCGGGATCCCGTTCGCGTATGCGGGAGGCGAGAGCCTCGAGGCGAGCATCCAGGGCGCGGCGTGGATCGTCTGCACGACCGCCGGTGGTCTGAAGCGCGAGGTGCTCTCGACGTTGCGCGCCGCGCACGACTCGGGGATCGCGGTCACGGTCGGGCCGCACGTCCCGACGCGAGACGGATCGCTCCGCGAGCTCGAGACCCCGCACGACGTCCGCGGTCTCGAGGTGGAAGCGCTCGAGGAGCCGTCGCGCGCCGATGCGCTCGTCGCGCGCTACGTCGAGGAGCTCGGGCTCTCCGCGTTCCCGGTCGATCCGCCCGACGTGTTCGTCACCGTGCACGAGGACGCGGAGGGGACGCCGAAGGTGGCCTTCGTCATGAATCCGACGGCGCGTGCCGTCGTCGCGACGGTGGGCCTCGGCCGCCTCCGCGCGCTCGTCGATCTGCTCCCGCGCGGTCGCCACGCGGCGCGGATCGAGGCGCAGTCCGGCGCGTTCACCGTCGAGATGCCGGCGCGCACCGTGCGCGTGTTCGCGATCGAGAGCTGACGCGCGCGGCCGCGCTGCCGTGAGCAGCTCTGCCGCAGTTCATGCGGGGGTTCAGGATGGAGCTCTCCGCGCATAGAATGACGCGCCATGGCAACCCGTCCGCGCGAGGGAAATCGTAAGAGGTGACGAGCCTCGACGCGAAGTCTCGGTGGGGGCTCTTGCCGTTCGCGATCGCGCTCTCGGTCGTCGCGATCGTGCGGCTCGGGGCCGTGAGCGGACGCGCGCCGATCGGTCGGCACGCGGTGCTGCGTGGAGCCGTGCTGTTCCTCGCGGCGACCGTCGCGGCCGTCCGGGTCCTCGGTCTCGCGGGGCGCCTCGGCGGCTGGACGCTCTTCGGGGTCCTCCTCGCCGGCGTCGCGGGGCTCTTCGCAGTCCGGCGTGAGGTCTCGAGCAGGCTCCCGTGGGCGACCTTCGTGTCGCGCGAGAACGCGCCCGTCGTCGCCGTCGCGCTCGTCGCCCTCGCGCTCGTCTCGGCGGCGGCGTGGCTGCTCCCGGTCTGGCAGTGGGACGCGCTCGGCTACCACCTGCCGTACGTCGACTTCGCGCTCCAGAACGGCTCGCTCCGGGACGTTCCGCCCGATCTCCCTTACCTGTCGACGTACCCGCACACGATCGAGGACTGGTTCATCGCGTGGCGGGCGATGCTGCCGGACGACCGTCTCGTCGACGCCGCGCAGATCCCGCTCGGTCTGCTCGGTGTCGCGTCGATCGCCGTGCTCGCGCGCGACCTCGGCGCGCGGCGCGATCACGCGCTCGCGGCCGGCCTCCTGTGGCTCACGCTGCCAGCCGTTTTCCTCCAGCTCCCGACGAACTACATCGACGTCGGCACCGCCGCGCTCCTCCTCGCCGCGAGCGCCTTCGCGCTCGCGCCGACGACGCCGGACAACATCGCGAGCGCCGGCGTCGCGCTCGGCCTCTTCCTCGGATCGAAGCCGAACGCGCCGATCGCGACCTGCCTCGTCGGTGTGATGGTCCTCGTCCGCGCGCTCAGGGAAGGCAGGCGGAGGTCGGTCGCGATCGCGGCCGCATGCGTCGTGCTCCTCGGCGCCGAGTCGTACGTCGCGAACCTCCTCCGCCACGGCAATCCGATCTGGCCTGTCCGCGTCACGATCGGGCCGCTCCACCTGCCTGGCCTCCTGCCGATGCAGGCGCTCCTCGAGTCGGGCTGCGCCGCGCCGCGCGTGCACGGCACGCTCCTCGTCCGCCTCCTGCGGTCGTGGACGGCGTTCGATGCACCGCCGATCTTCGACATGCGCTTCGGCGGCCTCGAGCTCGTCTTCCTCGTGGCGCTGCCGTTCGCGGTCGCGTTCGCGTGGAAGCGGCGGTCGTGGCCGCTCGCGATTCTCGCCGTCGCGGCGCTCGCGTCGCCGGACCCGGCGGTGCCGCGCTACGTCCTCGCCTTTCCCGGCCTCGTCCTCGCCGTCGCGTCGTCGGGGCTCGAGCGCCTCGGCGCCGTTCCCCGTCGCGCGCTCCTCGGCGGGCTCGCGGTCGCCGCGCTCGTCGCCGTCGTGCGCGCGCGGGCCGGCCTCATCGGGGAGGGACCGCCGCTCGCCGACTACCTGCCGATGACGGAGCACGATCGCCTCCGCGCGGTCGGCGCCGACGGATCCGCCGCGCCCTACTTCGACGCGCTCGATCGGCTCGAGCCCGGCGACGTCACCGTCTTCGACGGAGCTCTCGAGCTCCCGTACCTCGCCTGGCGGCCCGACCTCGCGACGAAGACGCGCTGGGTGCCCGATCGCATGTCGCCGGAAGAGGCCGCCGCCGTCCTCGCCGATCCACGCGTGCGCCTCTTGATCGTCGACGACCGCTCGGCGCTCGCGGTCGCTGCGCGTGGAGACCCGCGATTCGAGGAAGCGCACCACTGCAAGCCGCGCCTTCCGCCGAAGTGTCTCGACGTCGACCTCGCCTCCTCTCGCGAAAAAGACGCTCCGCTCGTCAAATCCCTCACCGAGACCTCGTCGTGCGTCATTTTCTATCGTCGCTAGTCATCTTCGTCGTCGTGGTCGGGGCGCTCCTGCCGGCCGTCGCGCGCGCGCAAGCTCCCGCCGATCCGGCCGACCACGAGGCGGCGTGCAAGCTGGAGCTCGAGGCGATGGCTGCCCGCGCGCAGCAGAGCGTCGACGCCGCGAGCGCCTGCCAGCGCGAGCGCGAGCACATCCAGAACAGCCTCGCGTCGACGTCGACCGGTCTCTCCAACGCGACGACCTGGATGGGACAGCTCGCGGCGTACGAGTCGGGGGAGACCGATCAGCCACCGCGTGCGCGCGGTGGGGCGACGACGCTCGACCGCGCGATGCAGCGGATCAGCGGCGAAGGCGGCCGGCGCCTCTTCCATCGTCGTCTCCTCGTCGAGGCCCTCGAGCTCGTCGCGCCGCGCGCATGGGCAAGGATCCGTGGGAGCGGCGCGAACGCGGTCGACACGTGGTTCGCGTCGAGCGCGCCGATCGACCCGGACGTCATCGCCGAGGCAGAGCACGCGCAGGGCGCGCAGCCCGGCCCGGCCGGTCCGCCGCTGACGGCGGCGCTCCACCTCGTCCGGGCCTTCGAGCTCGCGGGCGGCTGCACGGCGCCCGGCCCCGACGCGCGCGAGTGCGGACGCGCTCTCCAGCTCCAGCGGATGCTCGAATCGACGGGCTCGCTCGTCATCCGCCGCCGAGTCCAGGAGATCTGGGCGACCGACTGCTCCGCGATCTCCGCGCAGGCGATCATGCCGTGGATCGAGGACTTCCCGAGCGCGCAGCTCGGCGGAGCAGGGGAGCCGTGGGCGGACATCGCGGAGAGCGCCTACGCGAAGCTGTTCGCCTGCTACCTCGACGACGCCACGAACCACACCTCCTTCGGCACCTGGCTGAAGAACACGCTCCCGCCGCCTTCGGCGCTCACCGCCGCGCGCCTCCGGCGCGTCGACACGATCCGCTCGCACTGGGCCGAGGGCTCGCCCGAGGCCGCGTGCGCGCGCGCCGTCCGCGCGATGCAGACCTTCGTCGTCCCTCCGACGTGCGCGCTCCCGGTCGGCGACTTCCGCGAAGCGATCCGCGGCTGGGCGTCCGCCGGCGCGAAGCGCGAAGACGTGACGATGGCGGTCGGGATGTGCGCGCAGTTCGCGCAGCTCCTCTGGGAGGGGAAGGCGGCGTCGATCGATCAGTCGTTCGCGCACGCACCTTCCCTCGACGAGATGGTGAACGCGAAGGAGGCACCGCCGACGCCGATGTGGCGCCTCCGCTCGCACTGCGACGAACGCCGCGGCACCGCGCCTTCGTTCCCCGATGACCTCGCCGAGCTCGCCGCGATGGCGCGCGGTTTCGGCGAGGGTACGGACGAAGCGCCGTTCCGCGTCGAGCCCGCGACGTCGAAGCCCGTCGAGCGCGTCCGCTTCGACGCGCTCCAGGGCACAGGTCCGTGGGTCGAGCACGTCACGCGCGGCAAGCGCGCCTGCGACGTCCTCGGTCTCGGCGCCGAACGCTGCAAGATCTGCGAAGCGTCGCCGTCGGAGGCGCTCTACGACTGCTCGCTCGTCGCGCAGCTCGATGCATCGTGGGCGAAGCGCTCGCGAACGCTGGCGCTCGGGCTCGTCTCGGTCGTCCTCGTCGTGCTCGCATCGACGTGGCTCCGCCGCCTCACGCGGGCGCGCCGTACGTTCGCGGCGTGGGCGACCGAAGCGAGCGCGTTCTTCGACAGCATCGGCCTCGCGTGCAAGCCCGAGGCGCTCCGCACGGTCCTCCCTTCGCGCTACGACACCCTCCGGATCACGCTGCCGCCCGATCCGGGCTGGGAGCGCTGGGGGACGAGCGCCGTCGTCGTCCGCGCCCCGCCGTCTTCGCGTGTCCTCGAGCGCGACGTGAACCACGCCGCCTTCGTCGCGCGCCGGCTCGGCGTGTCGGTCGCGATCCTCGAGCACGACGACGGCGCCTCCTCGGACCTCTCGGCCGTCCGCGCGATGCTGGAGTGGTCCGGAAAGGGAGGCTCGCGCGCAGTCCAGATCCTGCCGATCGGCGCGGGGCGCGTCCGCTGGTCGAAGAGCGCGCAGGACGTCCTCGAGCTCGTCGAGGAGTCGTCGCTCCGCGGCAACCCGTTCGAGCTCCGCGGCAGGATCGCGACCTCGACGCAGTTCTTCAACCGCGAGCGCCTCGTCTCGGGCCTCCTCGCGTCCGCGCAGGCGGGGCACTGGATGGTCGTCACCGGCCTCCGGCGGTTCGGGAAATCGTCCCTCGCCCTCGAGGTCGCGCGGCGGCTCCCGGGGCCGTCCGCCTACGTCGATCTCGCCGGCTTCGA
>JBDHVE010000211.1:0-14303 GCA_039809485.1 Polyangiaceae bacterium
CGGTCTTCGGACGGAGGTGCGAGAGATCGAGCTCGCGATCGAGCTTCGCCTTCCACGCCCGCCACACCTCGTGCGCCGCGTAGGCGAAGAGGCCCACGCCGAAGAGGCCGACGAGGAGGGGGCCGAAGGGCGCCCACGCCATCACCTTCGCCGTGAGCGGACGCGCGTTGTCCTCCGCCCCGGGGTTGCCCGCGAAGGCGGCCTTCAGCGCGAACACGACGAGCGCCGCGTGCGCGACGCCGACACCGAACCATGCCACGCGCTTCGCGGTCCCCTTCGCGTTCGGCGGCGCCTCCCGCTCTGGATTCCAGAGTGCCTGGACGAACCGCCAGAGCGCGTAGCCGGCGAGGCCGATCGCCATCAGGACGAGAAGCAGCTTCCCGAACGGCTGGGCTCCGATTTCGGCGAGCGCGCCCCGCTGCGTGGTGGTGCGCCCCGATGCTTCGTCGGCCATCCCGGCGGATTGTGCGGCAACGAGCACCGCGAGCGCGCCGATCGTGGCGTAGAGCACGCCTTGCGCCGCGTATCCGGCGCGCGCGAGCTTCGTGACCCACGGCCTCACGCGCCCGAGGCGCCGGTGCGTGCTCGACATCGCTCCCGTGGACCAGCTCGACATATCGACTCTCCTTCCGGAGAGGATCTCGAGCAACGGCCGTGCCGAGAGCTCACCGCATGCCGACGACCACGCGCGGCGGTGCGTAGCACTTCATCGCAGTGACCATCTCGGACGGCTTCACGTCCTCGTTGAGACGCCCGACCTCGTTGCCGGCGGCGTCGAAGAAGATGACCGTCGGCAGGCCGACGATCCCGTACTTCTTCATCACGTCGTCCATGTCGTCGTCCTGCCCGCCGAAGAGGCGGAGCGCGACGTAGCCGCGCGAGGCCTTGCGCACGGCGGGGTTCGAGAACGTACGACGGTCGAGCTTCTTGCAGCCGGCGCACCACTCCGCGCCGACGTCGACGATCATGGGCCTTCCTTCACTCCGCGCTTTCGCGACGGCCGCGGCATCGTCCGTCGTCCAGGCGATCGGAGCTTCGCTCTCGTCGACGTCGTGATCGAGCCCGACCCAGGTGAACACCATCGCGGCGCCTGCGACGGCGGGCGCGATCGAGAGGAGGCGGAACCGACGCGAGAGGTGCGCGATCGGGGACTTCCTGCGCTCGGCGACGACGTGGGCGACCCCGAGCGTCACGCCTGTGCCGAGGACGGCGAAGGCGACGGCGCCGAAGCCCCAGCTCGGATGCTCGACGAGCTCGCGGACGACGTCGAAGTGGTCGCGGAGGTACGAGAACGCGAGATACGCGAGACCGACGCCGCTCACCCACTTGATGCCGACCATCCACGCGCCGCTCTTCGGGAGGCTCGCGCCGAACGCGCCGGCGACGAAGAAGACGACGCCGAGCCCGAGCGAGAACGAGAAGAGCGCGGCGGACCCGAGCGCGACGTTCTTCGTCGTCGCGATCACGGTGACGACGCCGGTGAGGAACGGTCCCGTGCACGGCGCTGCGACGAGCCCCATCACGAGCCCCATCACGAACGCGCCGCGATAGCCGACGCCGCCCATCGCCGAGAGGCGGTTCGTGAGCGACGCCGGCAGCGCGAGCTCGAAGGCGCCGAACATCGACGCCGCCAGCGCGACGAACAGCGTCGCGAGCCCGACGACGACCCAGGTGCTCGCGAGCGCGGCCCCCATCAGCTTCCCCGTGAGCGCCGAGACGACGCCGAGCGGCGTGAACAACGTCGCGATCCCGAGCACGAACGCACCCGAGAGCAGAGCGCCGCGGAGGCGCGTCGTCTTCTCGCTCGTCGCGCCGAAGACGGAGACGGTGATCGGCACCATCGGGTACACGCAAGGGGTCAGGCTCGCGAGGAAGCCCGCCCCGAACGCGGCCGCGATCGCGACGAGCGCGCCGTGGGTCGCGAGCAGCTCGGCGAACCTCCCCGCGCCTCCCCCGGGGACGCAGTTGCCGGCCCACGCCAGCGCGGGGGCGAAGAAGACGAGGGCCGTGACCGCGAGCTGTGACGTCCGCTTCATCCCCGAACCTCCGTGACGCGAGCAGGCACGCGCGTCTTCCGGAACCCTAGCAGCCGCTCAGGGCGTGTGCCCGCCCGAGGGCGCGATCCCGAACGCGTGCGCAAGTCGCGCGAGCGACGCTCCGCGATCGGCGTGATCGTGGATGCTGCCGGTGACGATCAGCTCGTCGACCCCGCACGCGCGCGCGAGCGCCTCGAGCCGCGTCGCGACCGAATCCGGACCGCCGACGAAGCCGCGTGTCCGCATCTGCGCGCGGAGCTGCTCTTCGTCCGCGTCGTACGGATAGGCGAGCGCTTCGGCGACGCTCGGGAGCGGCAGATCCCGGAGCCCCTGCCCGAATCGGAGGAACGACAGCTCGCTGCTCGTCGCGAGCATGCGGGCATGCGCGTCGTCCTCCCCGCAGACGACGGCGACGGCGACGATTGCGAAGGGCGAGCTCCGGAACGGCGAAGGCCGGAACGCGGCGCGATAGGCGGAGACCGCCTCCTCCGCGCCCTCGGGAGCGAAGTGGTGCGCGAACGCCAGCGCGAGCCCGCGCTCGCCCGCGCGCGCGGCGCTCTTCGTGCTCGAGGCGAGGACGAAGACGTCGGGCGCGGGCACGCCGGTCGGTGTCGCCTTGATCCCGTTGAACGGCACGCTCGGGTCGGGGTCGACGGAGAGGAGGCGGAGGAGCTCGTCGAGCTGCGCTTCGAAGCGCTCTTCGCCGAGGAGCTCACGGCTCTGGCGGAGCGCCAGCGCGGTCTTCGGATCGGTTCCGGCGGCGCGCCCGATGCCGAGATCGATCCGGCCCGGCTGGAGTGCGTGGAGCGCGCGGAACGTCTCGGCGACCTTCAGCGGGCTGTGATTCGGCAGCATGACACCACCGGTGCCGACGCGGATGCGCGTCGTCCGCGCGGCGATGTGCGTCGCGAGGATCTCCGGTGACGAGCACGCGAGCGATGCTGCGCTGTGGTGCTCGGCGAGCCAGTAGCGCGTGAAGCCGAGCGCCTCGGCGTGACGCGCGAGATCGACCGACGCGTGGAGCGCCGCCGCCGGGGTCGAGCCGGACGGCACCGGGGAGAGGTCGAGGACGGAGAGGCGCACCGGCCGAGAGTCTACGTGATAGACAGCGCGCGTGACCGTTCGCGACTGCCCCTGCCGCTCCGGCGCCCGCTACGCCGCGTGCTGCGGCCCCTACCATCGTGGCGACGCGAAGCCGCCCACCCCGGAGGCGCTGATGCGGTCGCGCTTCTCGGCCTTCGCGCTGGGGCTCGGCGCCTACCTCGTCGACACGCTCGCGGAGACGCACGAGGACCGGACGCTGCCGCGCGACGTGCTCGTCCGCGAGCTGTCGCGCATGAAGGAACGGCAGAGGTTCCTCGACCTCCGCGTCGTCTCGTCGGCGGAAGATGGCGACCACGGCGAAGTCCTGTTCTTCGCGAAGATCTTCGAGCGCGGACGGGACCTTTCGTTCGCGGAGCTCTCGTCCTTCGTGCGCGAGCCGGACGGCGCATGGCGTTATGCGAGCGGCGTCCTCGTGCCAGGATCCGAGCTCCCGTGTGCGCCGGCCGCGCTCACGCGCGAGGTGATCCTCGACGCGGCGGCGCAACGCAGCGAACGCGGGTGAAACGTGCGCGCGGTGCACCTCTGCGCCGCGGCGCCGGCGGATTGCTCGTTCGCGAACGCGTCCTACACTTCTGGGGTGACCGCCGTGCTGGACCACCACGCCGACGACACCATGAAGTGCCCGCGATGTGCGCGCCCGATGCAGGCGCTGTTCATCTCGATGGTCTGTGATTTCTGCGATGGGCTCGCGACCGACGAGCCCGAATACGATCGCGGCTGGGTCGTCTGGCGCGGCCGGCCGATGCCCGCCGACGAGTACGTCTTCTCGTCGCCGGAGGACGCCGACAAGTGGCGCGCGATCCAGGGCCTCGAGTCCTGCCCGATCAAGGAAGTGCTCGCGCCGGTGAAGTTCCGCTGGCGCCTCAGCAACGGGTCGGTGAAGGGCCTCCAGATGGCCGATCGGCCGGTGACGATCTACCCCGACAAACGGTTCCCCGCCGCGCCGAACCGCGCGTTCCTCGCCGACGAAGCGGCGTGAGATCACGCCATCGCACGACGCGCGACGAACGAGCGTCGTGATAGCGTCGCGCGCATGCGAGCGGTCCGCATCCACGAGCTCATCGGTCCCGAAGGTCTGCGCGTCGACGACGTGCCCGAGCCCTCCTGCGGAAAGGGCGAGGTCCTCGTCGAGGTGAAGGCGGCGGGCGTGAACTTCCCCGACGTCCTCCTCTCGCGCGGGAAGTACCAGTTCAAGCCCGAGCCTCCGTTCGTGCCCGGCGGAGAGGCAGCCGGGATCGTGCGCGCCGTCGGCGAAGGCGTCGGGAGCGTCGCGGTCGGAGACCGCGTCGCGTGCACGATGATCCACGGCGCGTTCGCCGAGCGCGTCGTGGTCCCCGAGCTCGCGACGGTGAAGCTCCCCGATGCCGTCTCGTTCGAGCAGGGCGCGGCGACGCTCCTGACCTACGCGACGACGCTCCACGCCCTCGAGGACCGCGCGCGGCTCGGGCAGCGCAAGGATCGCCGCGAGACGCTCCTCGTCCTCGGCGCCGCCGGCGGCGTCGGCCTCGCGGCCGTCCAGCTCGGCAAGCTCCTCGGGGCACGCGTGATCGCCGCCGCGTCGACGGACGAGAAGGTGCAGACGTGCATCGAGGCGGGCGCCGAGGCCGGGATCGTGTACGGACGCGAGGACCTGAAGGAGCGCATCAAGGCGCTGACGAACGGCCAGGGCGCCGACGTGGTCTACGACCCGGTCGGTGGTCCCTACACGGATCCGGCGCTCCGCGGCATCGCATGGGAAGGGCGCTACCTCGTCGTCGGCTTCGCCGCCGGCGAGATCCCGAAGATCCCGCTCAACCTGGTCCTCCTCAAGGGCTGTGACGTCGTCGGCGTCTTCTGGGGCTCGTTCGCCGCGCGTGAGCCCGCGAAGAACCGCGGCCACGCCGAGCGGCTCCTCGGGTGGGTCGCGAGCGGCGCGCTCTCGCCACGCGTCGACGCCGTCCTTCCGTTCGTGAAGGCGGGAGGAGCGCTCTCGCGGCTCGAGAACCGCGCCGTGCGCGGCAAGGTCGTCCTCGTTCCCTGAGCCGGTCTGCGACGAGCGCCGGAGCCGCGCCGCGCCAGTGATAGACTCGGCGCGTGACGACAGTGGGGGGACACGAGGGCGAGCACGAGGTCGCTTCGGGGCGGGAGCGCCATCTCCGTGAGCTGCTCGAAGCCGTCGAGGACGTGACGCGGATCGGCGGCTGGGAGCTCGACGTCGCGACGAGCACGCTGCGCTGGACGCCCGGCACGTTCCGCATCCACGAGACGACGCCGGAGGAGTACACGCCGACGGTCGAGACCGCGATCGCCTTCTACACCCCCGAGCACCAGGCGATCATCGCGCGCGCCGTCGAGGACGCCGCGCGCGACGGCACGACCTACTGCGTCGACCTCGAGCTCGTCACGGCGAAGGGCAAGCGGATCCCCGTGCGCGCGACCGGTCGCGCCGAGCGGCGGGACGGCGTCGTCGTGCGCATCTACGGCGCGATCCAGGACCTGGCCGACGAGGTCCGCGCGCGCGCGGCGCTCCGGCGGCAGACCGCGCAGCTCGAGGCTTCGCAGCGGATGGAAGCAATCGGCCTCCTCGCCGGCGGCGTCGCGCACGACTTCAACAACCTGCTCACCATCGTGCAGGGGAATGCCGAGGGGCTGCTCGCGGGAGCCTCCCTGCCCGAAGGCGTCCGCGCGCAGCTCGGCGAGATCCGCGAGGCGGCACGGCGCGCTGCGGAGCTCACGCGGCAGCTCCTCGCGTTCGGGCGCAAGCAGGTGCTCCGGCCGGTGCGGCTCGACCTCTGCGTGCTCGTCGAGGACATGGCGCGCCTCCTCGGACGCGTCGTCGGCGAGCACATCGCGATCGTCAAGGCCCTCCCGTCCGCACCGGCATGGGTCGAGGCCGATCGCTCGCAGCTCGAGCAGGTGCTGCTCAACCTCGCGATCAACGCGCGCGACGCGATGCCTTCCGGCGGCACGCTCACCCTCGGCGTCGAGGAGGTCGCGCTCGAGGCCGGCGCGACGGAGCTGCCCGCCGGGCGCTATCACACGCTCGTCGTCCGCGACGACGGGATCGGGATGGACGAGACGGTGAAGGCGCGCATCTTCGAGCCGTTCTTCACGACGAAGGACCCCGCGCGCGGCACGGGGCTCGGTCTCGCCACGGTGTACGGCATCGTGAAGCAGAGCGGCGGGGCCGTCGTGGTGGAGAGCACGCCCGGCGTCGGGTCCACCTTCCGGGTCGTCCTGCCCGTCGCGGAGGCCGTGACGGCCGAGGCGCCCGCGCCGGAGCCGCCGAGCCCGCCGGTCGCGACGCGGAAGGCGGAGACGATCCTGCTCGTCGAGGACGACGACGCCGTCCGCCGCGTCTGCCGGCGCGTCCTCGAGAAGCAGGGCTACACGGTGCTCGAGGCGGCGGGCCCGACGATCGCGCTCGACATCGCCGCCGAGCGCCCGAACGACATCGCGCTCGTCCTCACCGACGTCGTGATGCCGGTCATGAGCGGCCCCGAGCTCGTCCTCGAGCTCCGTCGCACGCATCCGGGGATCCGGTACCTCCTCATCTCCGGCTACGCCGACGACATGGACCAGCTCAAAGCCGCCCTCGCGGAAGGGATGACGTTCCTCCCGAAGCCGTTCACGCCGGATCAGCTCGGGCGCGCCGTCCGCGAAGCGCTCGCCGGCGAGGGCATCCGCGCTGAAACAGGCTGAAACGTGTTTCAGCGCGTGCTACGCCATGTTTCATGGCCCGAGCGCGCGACGACGTACCGACGACCTTGTTCGAGGATGCGATGGGGGCGGCGGCCGGAGCCGTCCTCGTGCTCGATCGCGAGCTGCGCGTCCGGCTCGCGAGCGCGGACGCGATCGAGCTCCTCGGCTTCGAAGTCCCGCTCGGGGAGTCTGCGCCCAAGCTCCTGTGCCGTGACCCGCAGCGACGGCCGCTCGCCGAGGCGCTCGCGGAGGGCCGGCCGGTCACCGCGCTCCTGCCGCGGGTCGGCCGTGGCTCGCACCAGCTGAAAGTGCGCGCGATCCCGCTCGGCCGCGAACGCGGGAAGCGCCCGACCGGGAGCCTGCTCCTCCTCGACGACGCGGGCGAGAGCCCGGACGAAGGACCGCTCCTCTTCCACGGGATGTGGACCGAGGACGCGAAGATGAAGGCGATGTTCCGCGTCATCGAGCGCGTCGCCGGCGACGACGTGACGGTGCTCGTCCGCGGCGAGACCGGGAGCGGCAAGGAGCTCGTCGCGCATGCGATCCACGCTCTCTCGCGCCGCGCGAAAGGCCCGATGCGCGCGATCAACTGCGCCGCGCTCCCGCCGAACCTGCTCGAGAGCGAGCTCTTCGGACATGCCCGCGGCGCGTTCACCGGAGCGGTTCGCGACACGCCCGGCCACGTTCAGCTCGCGAACAAGGGCACGCTCTTCCTCGACGAGGTCGCCGAGCTGCCGCTCGAGCTCCAGGCCAAGCTGCTGCGCGTGCTCGAGACCCACACCGTCGTGCCGGTCGGTGCGCGCGAGCCGGTGCCGGTCGACGTGCGGATTGTCTCGGCGACGCACCGTGCGCTCCGGAAGGAGGTCGAGGCCGGCCGGTTCCGGGCGGACCTGATGTATCGCCTGCGCGTCATCCCGATCTTCATCCCCGCGCTGCGCGAGCGGGCCGGCGACGTGCGCCTCCTCTGCGAGAAGCTGTGCGAGCAGATGAACACGACGCATCGGCGGCAGATCGAGCGGGTCGCGCCCGCCGCCCTCGCCGTCCTCGAGCGGCACGACTGGCCGGGCAACGTGCGCGAGCTCCGGAACGTGCTGGCGTATGCCTACGCGACCGGGGACGGGCCGCTCCTCCAGCCGGGCGACCTCCCGCCCGAGCTGCTCGACCCCGAGAGCGCGCCGCCGGACGAGGTCGTCGTCGGCTCCCCCGCCGCCGTGGTCGCGACGTCTCCGGAGGCGAAGCGGCTCCTCGACGTCCTGCATCGCGCGGGCGGCAACCGCCATCGCGCCGCGCAGATCCTCGGCGTGAGCCGCGTCACGCTCTGGCGACGGATGAAGGAGCTCGGCCTGACCGAGGCGTAGCGCGTTGCATGGCGTTTCAGGTGGTGTTGCACGTCGTTTCATCCGGCGATGTCAGCACCAGAAATCCCGACTGATTCGTCGCGGCACGCAGGTTGCTGGACGCACGCTGCATGCGTCTCGACTTCCGCCCCCGCGTCCTCCATGTTGCTGGCGCGCTCCTCGCCGTGAGCGCGGTCGCCGCCGGCTGTCGTGGCACGCGCGACGACGCCAGCGTCGCGACCACCACGCACGCCGCGACGCAGGCTCCGCTCCGGAAGGTGCCGCTCGTCGTCCCGTCGGAGATCCCACCGGGCGAGCGCGGCGACCTCGTTCGCTACGGGCGCGTCGTCGCGACGAGGACCTCGGAGGAGCTGCCGGACGTGGTCGGGAGCGCGCTCCACTGCTCGAGCTGTCACCTCGGCGCCGGGACCGTCGCGGGTGCCGGACCGTGGGTCGGTCTCACCCAGGCCTATCCGGTGTACCGGGCGCGCGCCGGGAAGATGGTCTCGCTCGAGGACCGGATCGACGAGTGCTTCGAACGGAGCATGAACGGCAAGCCGCTTCCGCACGACGCGAAGCCGGTGCGCGCGCTCGTCGCGTACGTGGACTGGCTCTCGGAGGGTGTTCCCCGCGGCGCCGAAGTCGAAGGACGCGGCTTCGAGCGGCTCGAGGCGCCGCCGGTCGTCGACCGGGCGCACGGCAAGGACGCCTACGAAGCGCGGTGCGCGTCGTGCCACGGCGAGGACGGCGCGGGACGTGCTTCCGAGAGAGGCGAGTATCTCTTCCCTCCCGTATGGGGTGACCGGTCGTTCAACGTCGGCGCCGGGATGGCGCGGCTCGACACCGCCGCCGCCTTCGTCCGCCACAACATGCCGCTCGGCGCGACGGAGCGGCTGACCGCGCTCGAGGCGTACGAGATCGCCTCCTACGTGATCGAGCAGCCGCGCCCCGACTTCGCACGCAAGAACGACGACTGGCCGAAGGGAGGGAAACCGCGCGATGCGCGCTATTGAGCCGAACCGCTCGAGACGCGCGGCGAGCTTCGCCGTCGCCGCCGCGATCCTCGTCACCGCGACGAAGGCCCGTGCGGCCGACTGGCCGATCATCCAAGGGACGGAGGAGGGCCGGCCGGAGCGGGCGGTCGTACCGTTCGGGTTCGTGCAGGTCACGGGCGAGGGCATGCTCGGCTCGGAGGTGACCGGCCTCACGAAGCCGCCGCTCCGTGCGCACGAGGGCGAGCGGCCGACGTTCAACGCAGTCGACAGCGGCGGGACGTGGGGCTTCGCCGTGAGACGTGCGCGCCCCGGTCTCCGCGGGTCGCTGCCGGGGACCGACCAGCGCGTGAGCTACTTCCTGCTCGCGGAGCTCGGCACCGCACCGATCGCGCGGAACGGCCCTGCCCTCACCGATGCGAACATCACCTTCTCGTACGTCCCGGGCGCGCGCGTCCGCATCGGCCAGATGAAGATGCCGACGCTCGACGAGGGGACGGAGTCGAACCCGGTCGCTGCGGAGTGGATCTCGTTCTCGCAGCCCGGCGCGCAGCTCGTCGCGGAGAGCCGCGTCGAGAAGGGCGCGTACGTCGGAGGCGCGTCCGGGTTCCGTGACGTCGGCGTCGAAGTCTTCGACTCGTTCCAGTGGGGGAAGGTCGCGCTCTCCTACGCGGCCATGATCGGCAACGGACGGCCGAACGCGCTGGAGGCGGACGGACCGAAAGAGCTCGCCGCGCGGACGACGTTCTCGTGGGTCTTCTCGGGCAAGCGCTCCGACCCCCATCGCCAGGAGCTCTCCGTCTTCGCGTGGGGACAGCGCGGCGAGCGCGACGTCGACGGCCTCCGCGTCCAGCGCATCCGCTCCGGCGCCGGCGTCCATCTCGAGAAGGAGCCGTTCCGGATCCGCGCCGAAGTCGTGCACGCGCAGGGCGCGCTCTTCCTCGGTCCGTCGCCGCCCTTCGCGGGGTCGCCGCTCGTCGTCTCGCCGTACGGCCGTGCGATCGGCGGCTATGTCCAGGCGCGCATCCGCGTGCTCGGGCGCGTGCTCGTCGGCCTCCGCTACGAGGAGCTGCACCGCTCGACCGAGAACGAGACGGCGCTCCGGATCTCGCGCGGCCTCTCACCGATGGCAGAGGTCGACATCGGCAAGCATGTCCGCCTCCAGGCGACGTACGACGCCCGGTGGCTGATGGCGCCTCACGCTTCGCCGGACGCGAAGACGGTCGCGGCCGCGATGGGCGACCGGGTGTCGGCGCAGGCGACGGTGGTGTTCTAGGGCGTCGCGCTCTCCCGTGGCCGTGAACGTGCCCGGCGGCCCTCGGGGGGACGGAGACCCGAGAGAACAGGAGACGGGCGACAGGCAACGGGCAACCGGGAATGGGCCCGCGCGGCGCCGCGTCACGGTCTCACCCGTGACGTCCTCGCGCGGAATGGAACGGTGCGCACCGGAATCGGGTGCAGATCGTTCCATTCCGCGGGAGAGAGGTCCGCGCCCGGGCGCCCCGAGGAGGAGCGCCACGTCGCTCGGAACGACGCGTCTCGCTCGCCGCGATGGGGACGAGCCGAGTCCCCGCGAGCTACGACGCCACGACCCGCAAGAATCCTTCTCCATACTGCTCCGCCCGCGATGGTCCCATCCCGTGCAGCGCGAGCAGCTCTCCGTGCGTACGCGGGCGGATCGTCGCCATCTCGAGCAGCGTGCGGTCGAGCGCGACGACATAGGGCGGGACACGCCGCTCGCGCGCGATCTCGGCGCGATGGGCGCGGAGCTTCTCGAAGAGCGCGGCGGCTTCGGCGCCGAGGACCGACGGATCGATCTTCGTCCCTCCCCGCTCGCGCGAGGACGTCGAGCGCACGCGACGCCGCGCCTCTTCGCGCGGGAGGAGGAAGCGCGCCGGCGCATCACCCTTCATCACCTCGGCGCCGGCGCGGGTGAGGAACGGCACGGGATGATCCGTCGTCGTGAGGTCGATCCATCCCGCGGCGAGGAGCCCGCGGAGGAGCGCGACGATCCATTCGCGCGACCGGTCGCGGAGGAGCCCGAAGGTCGACAGCTCGGTGAAGCCGAACCGCCGCGTGCGCTCGGAGTCGACGCCGTGGAGCATCTCGGCGATCGCGACGAGCCCCGCCCTCTTCTGCGCGCGCGCGACGGCGGAGAGCGCCTTCCGCACGACGAGCGTCGCCTCTTCCTGCGAGGCCTGGGACGCAGGGTCTTCCGAAGGTGCACCGCTCTGTTCGAGCGCTTCACACACGTCGCAGTGGCCGCAGCCGCCGAGCGTCTCCTGCTCGTCGCCGAAGTAGCGGAGCACGAAGTCGTGCCGGCACGACCGCGCGTCGACGTAGCGGAGCAGATCGCGGAAGAGCGCCCAAGCGCGGGCGGCCATCGCGGGATCAGCCGGCTCGCCGCCCTCGCCCGACTGGACGAGGCGCCGCCGGAGCGAGATGTCGGCGCCGGAGCAGAGGAGGAGACCGAACGCCTCGTCTCCGTCGCGGCCCGCGCGGCCGACCTCCTGGTAGTACGCCTCGATCGACGAAGGCGGCTGCGCGTGGAGCACAGCGCGGATGTCGGCGCGGTCGATGCCCATCCCGAAGGCATTCGTCGCGACGACGACGTCGACCTTCCGCGACGCGAACCGGTCCGCCACCCGCGAGCGCGCTTCGCCCTCCATCCCCGCGTGGTAGTGCGCGGCGTTCCAGCCGCGCTCGCGGAGCACGTCCGCGAGCATCTCGGTCGACTTTCGCGTCGCGGCGTAGACGATCGCGCCGCCGCGGGGGGACTGCGGCGTCCCGAGGGCGGCGCCGAGGCCTTCGAGGAGCGCTGCCTTCGCCTCCTTCGGGCCGTCGACGGTGCGCGCGGAGAGGTGGAGGTTCGGGCGAGCGAAGCCGCGGAGGACCTCCTTGCACGGAGGGTCGTCGAGCCCGAGCTGCGCGCGGATCTCACGGCGCACCTCGGGGGTCGCCGTCGCGGTGCAGGCGAGGATGCGCGGAGGGCGGACGCGCTCGACGAGCGCGCCGATGCGGAGGTAGTCGGGCCGGAAGTCGTGCCCCCACTGCGCGATGCAGTGGGCCTCGTCGATCGCGACGAGCGAGATCCGGCAGCGCTCGAGCGCGCGGACGAAGTAGTCGGAACCGAGGCGCTCCGGAGCGACGTAGACGATCTTGTATTCACCGCGGAGCATCGCGGACTCGCGCTCGTTCCGCTCGGTGCGGTCGAGGGTCGAGGCGAGGAACGTCGCCGGGATCCCGCGCGCGGCGAGCGAGCGGACCTGGTCCTCCATCAGCGCGACGAGCGGCGAGATGACGAGCGTGACGCCCTCGAGCACCGCCGCGGGGAGCTGGTACGTGAGCGACTTGCCGCCGCCGGTCGGCGCGACGACGAGGACGCGTCCTCCCTCGGGCAGGAGCGCTTCGATCGCCTCGCGCTGCCACGGCCGGAACTCGGCCAGGCCGAAGCGCGTGCGGAGGGCTTCGTCGATCGCGGTCACGCGAGCCCCGCTCGGACGTGGGCTCCGCCGAGTTGCGTGCGGAGCGAAGGCGCGTGCGTCATCGAGTCGTGGCGGACCCTAGCGCAAACGCGAGACGCGATGAAGAGGCACCGAGTTCTCCACAGGCTTCACCCACAGTCCACAGTGGCGCGGAGGTGACGACGAGGCAGAAGGCTACGTGCACCCGCGCGCCAACGCGCGGACGACGCGTCGGCCTCGGCTCCCCGGGCCCGTTCGCACGCTCCGGTACGGCCTGTGCTGGGCGCCGGCGACCGGAGGTCGAAATCCATGAGGTCTGCACGCACGCTCGTCGCGCTGTCCACCGTTGTCCTCGCCGTCGCGTGTGAGAAGCCCCGCACGGAGGACAAGAAGGAGCCGACGCCTGCCGCATCCGGAAGCCCGGAGCTCCGCTCCGGCGAGCTCGGTCAGCAGCCGGGACGCATCTCGCCGTCGCCCGCGCCCGGACCGCGCGAAGTGGTCGAGGCGAAGGACCCGATGAAGGCCGCCGACGGGGACATGAAGAAGGTCCTCGAGCAGATGCAGGCGATGAAGATCAAGCCGGTCTCGACCCTCACGCCCGAGGAGGCGCGGAAGCAGCCGGGCCCGGCCGACGCCGTCATCGCGGTCCTGAAGAAGGAGGGCAAGAGCACCGAGCCGCTCGCGATGGCGAGCGTGACGAACAAGAAGATCACGACGCCGGCCGGGACGATCGACGCGCGCGTCTACGTCCCGAAGAAGGGCGACGCGAAGAAGCCCCGCCCGGTCGTCCTTTACTTCCACGGCGGCGGATGGGTCCTCGCGAACCTCGACACCTACGACGCCTCGGCGCGCGCCCTCGCCGACGAGTCGAAGGCGATCGTCGTCTCGGCCGACTACCGCCACGCGCCCGAAGCGAAGTTCCCCGCCGCGCACGAGGACGCCTTCGCGGCGTACCAGTGGGTGCTCGCCAACGCGGCGTCGCTCGGCGGCGACCCGCACCGGATCGCGGTCGCAGGCGAGAGCGCCGGCGGCAACCTCGCGATCAACACGTCGATGGCCGCGCGCGACAAGGGCATCCAGATGCCGGTCGCGCAGCTCCTCGTCTACCCCGTCGCGTCGATGTCGATGGACTCGAAGTCGTACATGGAGTGGATCAACGCGAAGCCGCTCGACAAGGCGTCGATGAAGTGGTTCGCGGACACCATCGCGAAGTCGCCCTCCGATCTCCAGGACAAGCGGCTCGACGTCGTGAACGCCGATCTCCACGGGTTGCCGAAGACGAGCATCGTCCTTGCCGAGATCGACCCGCTGCGGAGCGAGGGCGAGCAGCTCGCCGACAAGCTCGAGAAGGTCGGGGTGAAGGTCTCGAAGAAGATCTACGAGGGCGTCACCCACGAGTTCTTCGGGATGGGCGCCGTCGTCTCCGACGCGAAGAACGCGGAGGAGTGGGCCGGCGACCAGCTCGAAGACGCCTTCGAGGACGCGTCGAAGAAGGACAAGGACACCGAGCCGAACCGGATCCAGAAGAAGTGACCGTCACCCCACCTCGCAGGAGGCGGTGACGCGGGAGAGACGAGCGGCGCGCGCGATCGGACATGATCGACGCGCGCCGTTTTGATAAGTCCTTCGGAGCATGCCCCGGCGCGCTCCGTTCCACGCCCGGTTCGTCGTCGCGCTCCGCGCCTTTGC
>JBDHVE010000212.1:0-14189 GCA_039809485.1 Polyangiaceae bacterium
GAGCTTCGTCGGCAGGGGGTTCACGGACCAGTAGAGATCACGGATCCGGGATCCATGCAACCGGTCACGGTGTTAGCCCGCGTCCGGAGCCGGCGCCGGCGCGATCGACGGTGCGCTCGACCCTTCCGGGGCAGGCGCGCCGGCGTCGAGCCACGACGGCGTGTGCGGGTCTTCGTACTCGGGCGGGGGGCCCTTCGGCATCGCCGGACGACCGCCGCAAGCCCCGCAGCCCGCGAGCGCGGCGGCCACCGCGAAGGCGACCGCCGCGTAGGTGGTCTTCGTCACGGAAGCGGCCGCGCCCCGAGGGTGTACGCGCCCGTCGCGACCTTGCCCTCGGAGTCCGAGCGCACGACGACGTAGAGCTCCGTCGCGCCGGTCGCGGGGAGGACCTTCTGCGCCGCGAACTTCTTGCCCGGGTAGAGCCGCGCGAGGACCTTCTTGTCCGCCGCCGCCGCGCCCTGCGCGTCCTCGAGGACGTTCGGGTCCTTCGTGACGATGATCTCGAGGTCCGCCTCGCTCGTCGCCGTGAGCTGGAGCTTTTGCGCGGCGTCGATCCCGAGCGAGTAGGCGTCGACCTCGGTCTGCGCCTCGAGCTTCGCCTTCACGAGCTTGCCGTCCTTCGCGCCGAGAGCCCCGAGCGCCTGCGCGTACGCCTGCGGGTGCGGGTTCGCCTGCTCGACGGTGAGGAACGCGTTCGTGCGCGTCGCGGTGACGGTCGCCTTCGCGCCCGTCTCGCCCGCGAGGTCGGCGAGGACGACGTAGTGGTCCGTCGCGGTCGCGCCCGCGACGACCGGTACCGTGATGTGGAGGTCGTAGGGCGGCGGGTTGAACAGACCGGTGAACGGGTTCTGTGCCGGCATCACGCGACCGAGCTCGTCCTCGGCCTGCCCGCCGGTGCCGAAGAGGAACGCGACCGGCAGCGCCTTGCCGCCGGCAGGGACCTCGATCCGGTAGTCGACGACGGCGTTCGTCGTCGCCGTCGTGCTCAGCTCGAAGAGCTTCGTCGCGAGCGACGCCGTGAACGTGAGCTCGCTCGGCTTGTCGAGCGCGAACGGGTCGGCCGCGCGCGGCTCGACCTCGAGCGCGCCCGGCGCGCTGAGGAACGAGATGCGCGGCTTGCCGTCGGGCCCGAGGTTCGCGACCTCGAGCTGGAGGCCACCCGCCTTCGCGAGCGGCGGCGCGAGGAGGAGCCCCTGCGCGGCCTGCGGGCTCGATGCCGACGAGCCGAGGTCGAGGAGGCTGCCCGCCGTCAGGCGGAACGCGTTCGTGTCGAACGCCTTCGCGTCGTTGTTGTCGATCGCGAGCTGGACGATCGATCCCTGCGAGACCTTCGCCTTACCGCCCTGGATCTCGATCGCCGGCGCGACGACGAACGCGTCCTTCGCGACGATCTCGCCGATCTTCACCGTGCGCGGGCCGACGTCGGCGTCGCGCGCGATCTTGATCTTCGCCGTGATGAGCGTCGGGCTCGACGCCGTCACTTCCGTGACCGTGATGCCGGGGCCGAAGTCGGGCTTCGCGCCGTCCGCGAACTTCGTCGCGCTGCCGCCGATGCTCACCTCGATCTCGCGATCGAGCAGGCCCTTCGAAGGCGTGACGAGGCTGACGGCCGAGTCGGGGCCGGGGAGGCTCTCGCCCGGCTTGCCGTTCTGGCCGGCGGGGCCTTCGGGGCCCTGCGCGCCGGTCGCGCCGTCCGAGCCACACGCGATCATCGAGAGCAGGAGGCCGCTGCCGAGAACCGAGGCGGCCACGTACCGAGCATCAAGAATCATCGTCATTCTCCGTTTCGAAGCTTTCACTTGGCCGCCGGCAAGCGCTTGATGCCGAGCGTGTACTTGCCGGTCGCCTTCGAGGCGCCTTCGGCTGCGGTGACGTGGATGTAGCGGGTCGCGCCGACGAAGTTCGTCGTGATGCCGTTGCCGGCCTTCGCGCCGAGCGAGATCTGGACGGCGCTGTCGCTGTCGAACGTCGGCACGGTGTCGACGGTCACGACGACCTCCGCGTCCGACGTGACCGAGACGAGCATGTCGGTGACGTTCTTCGTCGAGAGGCCCGTGAACGCGTAGACGTCCGACTCGCCCGCGGCGGTGAGCTCGCCTTCGACGATGCGCCCCGTCTGCGCGACGGTCGTGCCCGGGAGCGAGCCGAGGTTCTGGGCCTTGTCGCCCGAGTCGTGCGGCTCGGGCTTCTCCTTCAGGATCTGCGCGCGGACGGCGCTGTACTCGAGCGCGAACTTCGTCGTCGCGCCGCCACCGAGCGCAGAGTCGAGGACGACGAAGTAGCCCTTCGTCGTGCGCGTGACCGGGTAGGCGATCCGCGCGGTGGTCGGCGGGATCCCGAGGAACGGGATGCCTTCGTCGTCCTGCTTCTGGTCGACGAGGTCCTTGACCATGCCGCTCTCGGGGTAGGCGAGGACGAGGGGCTTCATCGTCGAGCCCTCGGGCGTCTTCACCCAGGCGTCGACGAGGATGCCTTCGTTGTTCGCGGGCGCGAAGTCGGAGACGAAGAAGGCCGTCTCGAGCTCGCCGAGCGTCTTCTCGACCGTCGCGCCCGAAGCGAGCGCTTCCGGCGTGCGTGCCGAGACGGTGACCGCATTCGGCTCGGTGAGGTAGCTCGCGCTCGCGGGATCCTGCGGGTTGTTCACGCCGAGGAACCCGAGCGGCCCCGTCTTCGCGAGCGGGTCGCCGAGGAGGACGACCGAGCCGTCCGTCGCGGTGAAGCCCTGGCTCGCGAGCGGGACGAGCGACGCGTCGTTCTCGTTCGCGAGCGGGTAGAGCGTGAAGTTCTCGGTGTCGAACCAGACGCGGTCGCGGTTCGCGACGTCGAGGCGGACGAGCCCGCCTTGTTCCGCCTTTCCGGCGCTCACCTTCGTGACGAGCGGCACGGCCACGAAGAAGCCCTTCTTCGCGACGAGGTCGGGTCCGCCCTTCGGCGTGACGGTCACGTCACGGGCGCCGAGCTTGGCGTTCGGCGCGACCGACAGCTTCACGACGAGCGCAGGGCCGCGGAGCTCGGTCGACAGCACCTTGATGCCGTCGCCGAACGCGACCTTCGCGTCCTTGTCGAGCAGGGCGCCGTCGGCGGTGATCGTCACTTCGATCTCGCGGTCCACGAGGCCGACGCGGGGCGTGACCTGGTTGATCGAGCCGATCCGGGCCTCGGCGGGCGTCCCGGGCGGCGTCTCACCGGCGGCGCCGGCGGGGCCGGCGGGGCCCTGCGCGCCGTCGCTGCCGCTCCCGCACGCGGCGAGGAGGAGGAGGCAGGCGGAAAGGGAAGCGCCGAGAGAATGAGGCGAACGAGTCACTGGACGTGCTCCGTGAGAGGAGGAGGATGGACAAGCGGCCCTCCGGCGTACGCCGTGGGAGGAGAAATCCTCCCCAGTAGGGGCTTGTCGGAGGCGCCCTATGGCGCATGGCGAGCGCGAGCGCAAGCCTGGCTTGCCGGCCCAGCTCGTGCTTGACGTGCTCGGGCGCGTGACTAGGATGCGCGCTTCCCGACCGCCCGGGATCCCCTCGGACGGCGGGTCAACTCCACACGCTCCCCGGCGCAAACCGTCGGCCCGGTGCGGATCCCTCGCGAAAGCGAGGCGAACCGCTGGCCGCGGAGGGGAGCGGAGGCCCAACCGAAAGGAAGCGCGCAAATGGCTCAGACCGAAGTTCCGCAGCTCAAGAACGATCTCCCGTTGCCCCTCCGCTCGCTGCTCGACGCGGGCGTCCACTTCGGCCACCAGACGAAGCGCTGGAACCCGAAGATGCGGCCGTTCATCTACGGCGCGCGCAACGGCATCCACATCATCGACCTGGACCAGACGGCCCGCCTCTTCGCGCGCGCCTACCACTTCGTCCAGGAGACGGTCGCGCGCGGCGGCCAGGTGCTCTTCGTCGGCACCAAGCGCCAGGCGCAGGAGATCGTCCAGGAGGAGGCCGCGCGTTCGGGCTCCTTCTACGTCGTGAACCGCTGGCTCGGCGGCACGCTCACGAACTTCCGCACGATCAAGCAGGGCCTCGACCGCATGCGCCAGCTCGAGCGCATGAAGGAAGACGGCACGTACCTGCAGCTCCCGAAGAAGGAAGTCTCGCGCCTCGAGAAGGAGCGCGAGCGCTTCGAGAAGTACGTCGGCGGCCTCAAGAACATGGGCACGCTCCCGGCGGCCGTCTTCATCATCGACCCGGCGATGGAGACCATCGCGGTGAGCGAGGCGAAGAAGCTCGGCATCCCGATCATCGCGATCACGGACACGAACTGCGACCCGGACATGGTCGACTACGTGATCCCGGGCAACGACGACGCGATCCGCTCGATCAAGCTCATCACGCAGCGCGTGGCCGACGCGGTCGTCGAAGGCATGCAGCGCCGCAAGGAGCACTCGCAGCGCGACGAGCACGGCGGTGGCGGCGGTGGCCGCGGTCCGCAGGCGGAGGTCTCCTACGGCCGCCGTCGTCCGCAGTCCGAGGCGCCCGAGCAGCAGGCGGCTCAGCCGACGGCTGAGACCCCGTCGAACTGACCCGCGCGGCCCACACCTGATTCGACTACGAAGGCACCGTGGGCCCGCAGAGCGCGGGTTCACGGTGCTTCGTCCATCTATCCCTGCACACTACAAGGACACATCATGGCTGCTGTCACCCCCGCGATGATCAAGGAGCTCCGCGAGCGCACCTCCGCCGGCATGACGGACTGCAAGAACGCGCTCGTCGAGGCCGAAGGTGACCTGGAGAAGGCCGTCGAGGTCATCCTCAAGAAGGGCATCGTGAAGGCCGCGTCGCGCGCCGGTAAGGTCGCGGCGGAGGGCGAGGTCGCCACCTGGACGAGCCCCGACGGCAAAAAGGCCGTCATCGTCGAGATCAACTGCCAGACCGACTTCGTCGCGCGTGGCGACGACTTCCGCGGCTTCGTGAAGAACGTGCTCGAGATCGCGAGCAAGCTCCCGAAGGGCAAGGACATCGGCGGCGAGACCTACCCGGGCACGGACAAGACCGTCGACACCATCCGCCAGGAGATGGTCGGCCGCATCGGCGAGAACATCGTCGTCCGCCGCTGGGACGTGCTCGAGGCGCCGGCGAACGGCGTCGTCCACACCTACGTCCACGTCGGCGGCCGCGTCGGCGTGCTCCTCGCCGTGCAGGCGCCTTCGGCCGACGCGACGAAGAACGCCGACTTCACGAACTTCGTCGAGAACGTCTCGATGCAGATCGCGGCGATGAGCCCGGTCGTCGTCGACCGCTCGCAGATCGACGCGGACATGCTCGCCAAGCAGAAGGAAATCTTCCAGGCGCAGATGCAGAAGGACCTCGACGAGGCGACCGCGCGTCTCGCCGAGCTCGAGAAGGCGACCGACCTCAGCCCGCAGGAGCTCGCTGCCGAGAAGAAGGCAGCCGAGCAGAAGAAGGGCCCGCCCGCCGCTCGCTGGCCGCAGGTCATCGAGGGGAAGGTCAACAAGTGGTACACGGAGGTCACGCTCCTCGGGCAGGACAACGTGTGGGACCCGCCCGCGGGCTCGATCGACAAGATCCGCCAGGAGCTCGGCAAGAAGCTCGGCGGTGACGTGAAGATCACCGGCTTCGTGCGCTTCGGCCTCGGCGAAGGCATCGAGAAGAAGGTCGAGAACCTCGCCGACGAGGTCGCGAAGACGATCGGCAACTGAGCTCTCGAGCTCGAGCAACGAGGAAGCGGGGCGCCCGGCGACGGGAGCCCCGCTTCTGCTTTGTGCGCCTGCGGTACAGGCGTTGCTCCTCGATCGCGTCGAGGAGACAGTGCGATGACCAGAGCTCAGCGTGGAGTGCGGATCGGAGCGGTGTTCGCGACGGTGCTGCTCGCGAGCGCGTGCGGGCGGCGGATCGAGAGCGACCGCGACGCGAAGCTGCGGGTCGAGCCCGAGAGCGCGAGCGAAGCGCACGCGGCGGTCATCAGCGAGGCGGACGCGATCAACACGACGGCGGTGGACATGTGGAGCCGCTCGCTGCCGATGATGTCGACCGAGGCCCCGCACGACGTCGGCGCGGGCGCGAACGGCGCACCGGACGAAGAGCAGATGCAGCACGAGCCCATCGGCACGACGACGATCACCGGCGCGGACATGCCCACGTCGGGCACACCGGCGCCGACGACCCCGCCACGCTCGGCCTCCGAAGCGGCCGAGCGGACGCCGGGCGAGACGGGACGCGGCAACAACGCGGCGAGCGACATGCGGAGCCCGGCGCCGGCACCGGCGAGCTCGGCGGCGCCGCGGCCGGTCTCGCCGACCGCGCCGGCCGAGACGACCGACCCGTTCCGCTGATCAGAACTTCCCGGCCTGGAAGTCCAGGACGGCCTGCTGCACCTCGTCCATCGTCGTCATGACGAACGGGCCGTACTGCACGACGGGCTCGTTCAGCGGCTTGCCCGCGACGACGAGGACGCGCGCGGGGCCCTTGTTCGCGATGATCCGGACCTCGTCGCCGTCGGTGAGGACGCCGAGCTCGCCGCGGGCGAGCTCGCGGTTCTCGCCGACGACCACGTCGCCCTCGAACGGGTAGAGGAAGCCGGCGTGGCCCTTCGGGATCGGCAGGACCGCGGAGGTCCCTGCAGGAAGGACGAGGTCGACGTAGAGCGGTTCGGTCGCGCGGCCCGCGATCGGGCCCACGACATCGCCGACCTTGCCCGCGAGGACGCGCGCTTCGGCGCCGCCGCCGAGCTCGGCCTTCGGGATCTCGCCCGCCTGGACGTCGCGGTAGCTCGGCTCGCACATCTTGTCCTTCGCCGGCAGGTTCAGCCAGAGCTGGAAGCCGGCGACGCGGCCCTCCTTCTGCTCGGGCATCTCCGAGTGCACGAGGCCGCGACCGGCCGTCATCCACTGCGCGCCGCCGGTCTCGAGGAGCCCCTCGTGGCCCTTGTTGTCCTTGTGCCGGAAGCGCCCCGCGACCATGTACGTGATGGTCTCGAACCCGCGATGCGGATGGTCGGGGAAGCCCGCGAGGTAGTCGGTGGGCTCGTCGCTCCCGAACTCGTCCAGCATGAGGAACGGGTCGATCCGTCGCATGAGCGGCGTCCCGATCACCCGGGTGAGCTTCACGCCCGCGCCGTCGCTGGTCTTCATGCCGCGAACGCTGCGCTCGATGGTGCGCTGTGCCATGGGGTCTTCTCCTGAGGGCCTAGGGTGCGGCTCCTCGCGGAGCGCGGCAACCCCGGCGCGGGGAACGCATCGTTGCGCCTGCGCGAACGGTCTACGCGAACGCCGCCGAGCTGCGCTACCGTCCGCTTCGTGCGGCTCGCGTCCGTCAGCGTCGACCTCGACGAGATCCCCAACTACTTCGAGATCCACGGCCTCGGCGTCGCGCCGGAGGGCGCGCGCCACAAGGTCTACGACCTCGCGCTCTCCCGGCTCGAGGCGCTCGCGTCCGCCGCGCGCCTGCCGCTGACGCTCTTCGCGATCGCGGGAGACCTCGCGCGGGACGAAGCCGCCCAGGCGCTCCGGAGCGCGGGCGACAAGGGCCACGAGATCGCGAACCACTCCCTCGATCACCGCTACGACCTCGTCCGCCTCGGCCGCGCCGAGATCCGCCGGCAGATCGACGAAGCCGCGCGCATCCTCGCCGAGCGCACGGGCCACGCGCCGGTCGGGTTCCGCGCGCCGGGCTACACGATCACCGACGAGGTCTTCGAGGTGCTCGAGGAGCTCGGCGTCGCGTACGACGCGTCCGTGTTCCCGTGCCCGGCCTACTGGGCGGCGAAGACGGCCGCGATCACGGGAATCGCGCTCCGCGGCCGGCGGAGCCGCTCGATCGTCGACACGCCGCTCGTCCTCACCGCGCCGACCCGTCCGTACCGCGTCGGGAGACCCTATTACCGCCGCGGTAGGGGGCTGCTCGAGATCCCGGTCCAGGTGACGCGCGGCGCACGGCTCCCGTTCATCGGGACGAGCGTGACGATGGCGGGGCCGGAGCGCGCCCGTTGGCTCGCGCGGATGTGCCTGGGCGAGCCGCTCGTGAACCTCGAGCTCCACGGGATCGACGTCCTCGACGCCGACGACGGGCTCGAAGCGCTCCGTCCGCACCAGGTCGACGTGCGGATCTCCCATGCGCGGAAAGCCGACGCGATCCTCGCCGCGTGCGACGTGCTCCGCAGCGCGGGCTACACGTTCGTCACGATGCGCGAGGCCGCGGCGGCGTTCGGGCGAGGCGCCTGAGATGAGGAAGGCCGCCTGGGCCTTCACGCTCGTGGCGACGGCGCTCGTGATGGCCCCGGTCGTGGCGCCGCGCGGCTGGGACGACTTCCCGCTCTCGACCTACCCGATGTTCTCGCGCGGTGACCTCGGCTCCGTCGCCGATCTCGATCACGTCGTGGTCCGCTTCTCCGACGGCACGAGCGCGCCGGCGCCGCCCAGCACCTTCGGTACGCCGGAGGTGATGGTCGCGATGAAGGTCATCTCCGGCGCGATCGCGCGCGGCGAGGCCGAAGCGCTGTGCGAACGCGCGGCGGAGGCGAAGGAAACGGCGACCGCGACCGGCAAAAGCGGCGGACGGGCGCTGTTCGTCGAGGTCGTCACGAGCCGCTTCGACGCGCGCCGCTACTTCGTCGCCGAAGCGATGCGCGCGCCGCTCGAGCGCAAGGTGCACGCGCGGTGCGCCGTCCCGGGCGCCGCGCGATGAGCCTTCGTGGATGGCTCACCGAAGAGGTGCCGCCCGAGCGCCTCGACCGCGTCCGGCTCCTCGTCGGCGCGTACGCGCTCTTCTACCTCGTCGCGCGCCTCCGCTACTTCGCGGACCTCTCGAAGCACGGCGCGAGCGACTTCGCGCCGGTCGGCGTCGTCCGGCTGCTCGCGAGCCCACTCCCGGGGACGGTCACGACCGCGATCGCCGCCCTCGCGATCGCGCTCGGCGTCGCGTTCCTCGCGGGCTGGAAGCGGAAGGTGGTCGCGCCGGGGTTCTTCCTCGCGGTGCTCTGGGTGACGACGTACCGGAGCTCGTTCGGCAAGATCCTCCACTCCGAGAACCTCCTCGTCCTCCACCTCGCGGTCCTCGCGGCGGCCGCGCTCCTTCCGGCGGACGAAGCGCCCGGCGCGCGCGGGCGTACGGCGGGGTGGGCGCTCCGGACGATGTCGATCCTCACCGTCGCGACCTACGCGGTCGCGGGGATCGCGAAGCTGCGGTTCGGCGGCGGGGCATGGCTCTCCGGCGCCGCGCTCGGAGAGTGGCTCTCGTGGGATGCGCTCCGGAAGATCGAGCTCGGCAGCGTGCACTCGCCGCTCGCGGCGCGGCTGGCGTCGAGCCCGGGCCTCCTCCGCGCGTTGGCGATCGCGACGCTCTTCGTCGAGCTCGGCGCCCCGGTCGCGCTCACGTCGCCGCGCGCGGCGCGGCTCTGGGTGCTCGCCGCGTGGCTCTTCCACGCCTCCGTCCTCGTGACGATGGCGATCGGGTTCTTCTATCCGCTCACGTTCGTCGCGTTCGCGTCGTTCTTCCGGCTCGAGCGGCTCCGCGCCTGGCCGCTACAGCGACAACCCGAGCGGTGAGGGGACGCGGCGATCGCCGAGCTTGCCGCGGACGAATGGCCCGAGCACGGGCGCCATGTTCTCGGGCACGTTGTCGTCCCACTCGTCGGCGCTGACCGCGTCGACGGGGCGCCCTCGCGCGTCGAGCTTGTAGAACCACGGCACCGTCCGCGTGTCGATCCGCATGGTCGCGAGGTCCTCTTCGAACGCGTCGGCGTCGACGCGCACGAGCGTCACGTCCGCGAGCGCGCGCTGCATGCGCCGGTCCGGCAGCGCGGCGGCGATCTCGGCGCACTCCTTCGACGGCCGCACGTAGGTCTGGAGGATCACCGTACGGCCGCTCCCGGCCGCGGTCCGCGCGACCTTGACGAGCTGCTCCTCGAGGGGCGACTCGTCGTCGAGATCGACGACGTCGAGCGTGCCGTAGGAGCGGGTCCCGGAGGCGACCGGCACGCGGACGGGGACGTCCGGCGCGGGATCGGCGGCCGTGATGCGGATCGCGCCCGACGCGATCGCGAGGACGAGCACGAGCGAGAGGCCGGTCCCGAAGAGGCCCGACACGATCCCGCCCGCCGCGAGCCCGGAGCCTCGGAGCGCGCCCCCCGCGCGGTCGATGTCGCGTCTCGACAGCGCGCCGAGCACGATCGCGGGAAGACCCGTGAGGGGACCGAAGCCCGAGAGGCTCGCGAGGCCGAAGACGAGCGCTGCGATCGCCTTGGCGTCGTTGCGCGGCGCGAAGGTCGCGACGAACGGCGAGGGCCCGAGCGGCGGACCTCCGAGCCGCGGCGCCGAGGGTGGCACCGGAGGAACAGCCTCGTCGCGATGGTGCGGGCCCATCGTCCTTCAGGATAGCTCTTCGATCGCGACGCGCACGTCGGGACGACCACGAGGCCGAGATGCCTCACCCGCGCTGGCTGTCGACGCGTGTGACGGAATGGACGTCGACGCCGGAGTTGCGGACGAACTCGCGCGCGACGTCGCTGTCGCCTTCGAGGAGCAGGTCGGGCGGCCCGGAGGCCTCGACCCTGCCTTTGATGAGGAGGATCGCCTGATGTGCGATGCGGAAGCAGCTCGCGATGTCGTGCGAGATGACGAGGCTCGTCACGTTGAACCGCTGCCGCATCTCGTCGATCATGTCGTCGACGATGCGGCTCGTGAGCGGGTCGAGGCCGCTCGTCGGCTCGTCGTAGACGAGGATGGGGGGCTCGAGCATGAGCGCACGCGCGAGGCCGACGCGCTTCCGCATGCCGCCGGAGAGCTCGGCCGGGAACTTGGGCGCGACGGTGTCCGGGTCGAGTCCGAGCACCCGCAGCTTCTCCAGGACGCGGTCGCGGATCTCCTTCTTCGGCATCTTCGTGTGCTCGACGAGGGGAAAGGCGACGTTGTCGAAGACGCTGATCGAGTCGAGGAGCGCGGCGTACTGGTACACCACCCCGAACTTCCGCCTGACACGGTTGAGCTCGCGCTCGCTGAGACGCGTGATCTCTTCGCCGTCGATCCAGATCTCGCCGCTCGTCGCCCGTTCGAGGGCCACGATGAGGCGGAGGAGCGTCGTCTTGCCCGCGCCGGAGCCGCCGATGATGACGGTGGTTTCACCGCGTTTCGCGATCAGATCGATCCCACGGAGCACTTCCTGCTCGCCGAACGACTTCCGCACGTCCCGGAGGACCACGATGTCGTCCTTCGGCGGCTGCGGGCCCGTCGGCGGGGCGTTCGGCCTGTTCGTTCCGGCCATGCGTTCGTCCGAATGTCCCTTCCGGCCGGGGCTCGCGCAAGCTAAACCGTTGTCCTCCGGAGGAAAGCCCTCATGACGCGCGAGCAGATCGAAGCCATCCTGAAGACGGCCCAGGGCAAGCAGGACAAGGACGGGGCCTATGCGATGCCCGAGGGCGGGAGCGTGACGCTCCACGTGGCGCACGACGGCGCCACCGTCTCGTGCCAGAAGGTCGAGACCGTCAAGTTCGACGGCGAGCTGCTCTTCGCGAAGAGCGCGAAGCAAACGGTGGTCCTCGTGACCAGCGACGTCTTCGCCGTCGTCCTCGAAGGCGCCGGCGGCGCGGCTCCGCGTCGGCCTGCCGGCTTCGGGGCGTGAACCACCGCGGTTGATGCGGGCGCTCCTCCGGATCCTCGCGGCGCTCGTCGCGTGTCTCCCGTGGAGCGCCTTGCGTCTGCCGGGTGAAGCGCTCGGCCTCCTCGCCGGCACGGTCCTCCGCATCCGAAGGGGTGCGGTCGAGGAAGCGATGGCGCGCGCGCACGTCGACGACGTGCCGGCCGCGGCACGGGCGATGTACGCCTCGCTCGGGCGTGGCGTCTTCGAGCTGCTCTGGCTTGCGGGTGCGTCCGAGGCGCGCCGCGCGCGCGTCCTCCGCGAGTGCGTCGCGTTCGAGCCGGGCGCGCTCGAAGCGCTCCACGCGTCGCTCGCCCGCGGTCCCGTCCTGCTCGCCGCGTCGCACACGGGGAACTGGGAGCTCGTCGCGTTCGCGACGGCGCGGAGGCTCGCGGACGAAGGGCGACGCCTCGTCGTCGTCGCGAAGCCGTTCTCGCTGTCGGGCTTCGACCGGTTCACGCGCGAGCTGCGGGCCGCGTTCGGCGTCGACGTGGTGGAGCCGCGCGGGGCGGCGTCTGCATGCATCGAGCGCCTCCGGCGCGGCGACGTCGTCGTGATGCCGATCGACCAGGTGCCCGACCGCGACGTGCACGCGCTCCGGATGAGCGTCCTCGGCGAGCTCGCGTGGACCGACCGCGCGCCGGCGACGATCGCGGCGCGGGCGGAGGCCGAGGTGCTCGTGGTCGCGGCGAAGCGCCGGTCGAGCACGCAGCACGTCTCCGTGCTCGCGTGCGTGCCGCCGCGCACCGACGCGGTCAGGGCGTGGGTCGACCAGACGACGCGCGATACGACGGTGGCGCTCGAATCGTTCGTCGGAACGCATCCCGCGGCGTGGATGTGGCTCCACCGCCGCTGGCGCGCGCCGAAGGTGCTGCGCAGCGCACGCCATCCTCCTCGCACGGCTCGGCTCGCGAGGGGAGGGAGCTGGCTTGTCGCCCGCGGGGAACGGGACTAATCGGGAGCCTCCGTCATGAACGATCCCCTCGTCATCGCTGGTCGCGCCTACGAGAGCCGCCTCATCGTCGGGACGGGCAAGTACAAGAGCGTCGAGGAGACCGAGGCCGCGATCGACGCGTCCGGCGCCGAGATCGTCACGGTCGCGCTGCGTCGGGTGGATCTCTCGGACAAGTCGAGCGGCTCGCTCATGTCGCTCCTCACCCGGCGCGCGAAGAGCTGGACGCTGCTGCCGAACACCGCGGGCTGCTACACGGCGGACGACGCGATCCGGACGCTCCGGCTCGCGCGCGAGCTCGGCGTCGCGGAGATCGTGAAGCTCGAGGTCATCGGCGATCCGAAGACGCTCTACCCCGACAACGAGCAGACCCTGGAGGCGGCGAAGGTCCTCGTGAAGGAGGGCTTCACCGTCCTCCCGTACTGCATCGACGACCCGATCGTCTGCCGCAAGCTGGAGGACATCGGCTGCGCGGCGGTGATGCCGCTCGCGGCGCCGATCGGGAGCGGTCTCGGGATCCGGAATCCGCACAACCTCTCGATCATCCTCGAGCACGCGAAGGTGCCCGTCATCGTCGACGCAGGCGTCGGCACGGCGAGCGACGCGGCGATCGCGATGGAGCTGGGATGCGACGGCGTCCTCATGAACACGGCGATCGCGTACGCGAAGGACCCCGTCCTGATGGCCGGCGCGATGCGCGAAGCCGTTCGTGCGGGGCGGATGGCGCGCCGCGCCGGACGGATGCCGAAGACGCGTTACGCGAACGCGTCGAGCCCCACGGAAGGGCTCATCGAATGATGAAGCGCCTCGCCGGCAGCAGTGTCGCCGCCTTTGCGTTCCTCGGCGGGCTCGGCACCGCGCCGATCCAGTGCAAGCACGACCCGGATCCGAGCCTCCGGATGGAGGACACGGCCGGCGACGCGCTCTGGGCGCTCGCGGAGGACTTCAAGAAGAAGGGCAACGCCGAGGCCGCGAAGGAGACGCTCCGCTTCCTCGTCGAGCGCTATCCGTCGAACCGCTACGCCTCCGCCGCGCGCGCGGAGCTCGGCGAGGCGTCGAGCACGCCGCGCGGGGACGCGGGGCGTTGAGGCCCGTCCTCACCCTCGTCACCTCCGACGCGGTTTCGTTCGAACAGCTCGTTCGCGTCGTCGGGATCGCGGCCGGGGCGCTCGGGGCCGGCCTCGTCGTGCAGCTGAGAGAGAAGACCGCGTCGCGCGAGGCGCTCGTCGCGTCCGCGCGCGCGCTGCGTTCGGTGCTCGGCGCGGCGAAGCTCGTCGTGAACGGGGCCGATCTCGAGGCGAGCCTCGCCGTCGCGCGTGCGTCCGATGCGCACGGCGTCCACGTGAACGCCGCCGAGGTCGCGCGTGGTGGCGTTGCGCGCGCGCGCATCGCGCTCGGCGCGCGCGCGTTCGTGTCCGCGGCGACCCATGACGACGACGACGTCCGCCGCGCGGCCGAGGAAGGCGCGTCGGCCGTGCTCGTGAGCCCCATCTTCGCGACACCGGGGAAGGGGCCGCCGCGCGGCGTCGGCGCGCTCACGTCGGCCCGCGCGGTCGTCGACGCGACGTCGAGCCCGCCTCTCGTGTTCGCGCTCGGCGGCGTCGACGCGGCGAACGCCGCGGCGTGCGCCGCCGCCGGCGCGGATGGCGTCGCGGTCATCCGCGCGG
>JBDHVE010000213.1:0-14099 GCA_039809485.1 Polyangiaceae bacterium
GGCGGCCATCGCCTGTGGGCGGCGCCGGAGGATCCCGCGCGCACGTACGCGCCCGACAATGCTCCCGTCCGCGTCGAGCGCGACGGCTCCGCGCTCGTGCTGACGCAACCGGTCGAGGCGAGCGGGCTCGTGAAGGAGATGCGCCTCACGCTCGCCGAGAGCGGCTCGGAAGTCGTGGTCGAGCACCGCATCACGAACGCCGGGGAGACGCCGACCGAGCTCGCGGTGTGGAGCTTGTCGGTGATGACGACGCGCGGCGTGGCGCTGCTCCCCGGGGCGCGCTTCGTGCCGCATCCGATCGGCCTCCTCCCGGTGCGGAGGCTCGTCCTCTGGCCGTATTCGGATCTGTCGGATCCGCGGTTCCGGTTCGGACGCTTGCTCCGCGTCCGGCAGGATCCCGAAGCCACGACGCCGCAGAAGGTCGGCCTCTACGACACCGAGCGAGGCTGGGCGGCCTACGCCGTCTCGGATCTCCTCTTCGTGAAGCGTTACGTGCTGCCGGGGCCGGAAGAGGAGCACGTCGACCTGGGGTGCAACGTCGAGGTGTTCACGAACGAGAGCATGCTCGAGCTCGAGACGCTCGGACCGCGCGTCCCGCTCCGTCGCGGCGAGACGGCGCTTCACGTGGAGCGGTGGTCACTCCATCGGATGACGGTGCCTGACGATGATGGAGAAGCGGAGGACGCGATCGAGGCGATCGTGCGCTCGCTGGCTTGAGAAGGAGAGAACAGGGAACAGGCAACTGGCAACTGGCAACTGGCAACTGGCAATGGAGGAAGCGCCGACGCGTGTCGTCGCGTCCATTCCCTGTTGCCGGTTCCCTGTTCCCCGTTCCCTGTTTTCTCCCCGCCTGAGCCGCTCAGCAGGTCTCGCCCGTCGGCGCCTTCGGATGCGGATACGCGTCCTCGTCGTCCTCTCCCTCGCGCGGCTTCAGGCACGCGAAGTCCTTCTCGACCAGCACGCGCAGCGTCTCCCCCGACTCGGTGCGTTCCTCCGCTTCGAAGCCGACCTCCTCGTTGCCCGCCCACGTGCGCGCCTGCGCTTCGGGGACGGTGACGAGGAGCGTCGTTCCGTCGAAGCGCGCCGTCACGCGCGCGGCGTCGCGTCCGGTCGCGAGCGCGTACGCGAAGCGGCCGCCGCCGGGGAACGAGGCGCTCTCCTCGACCCGGCCCTTCGACGCGAGCGCGTCGACTTCGCCTCGCGTGAGCCTCAGACGAACGGAGCTCCCTCGCATGCGCAGCTTCATGGCGATCGAGGGTAGCCTCGGACGTCCTCGGGCGTGTCCCAATCGGCGAGCCGCTCGGCGACGTCGGCTTCGAGCACGAGCTCGGTGACGCCGGCGGCTTCGAGCACCGCCGTCATCGAGCGACGCCCGGCGTCGCGCACGCGGCGGAGCGCGACCTCGGAGGGCCCGACCGCCCAGCGCGCGAAGAACGGCTGGAAGCGATCGCCCGTCTTCGCCGCGAGGACGGCGGTGCTCGCGGGCGTCACGAGGAGGCGCTCGAGCAGCGGCGCATCGACGAGCGGCATGTCGCAGGCGACGGTGACGACGTGCGTCTCCGCCGCAGCACGGGCGAAGAGCGCGGCGAGGCCGCCGATCGGCCCCGTGCCGGACGGCTGGTCGAGGACGATCTCCGCGTCCGGCAACGCAGCGCGGTACGCCGGCGCGCTCTCCTCCGAAGCGACGAGGACGAACGGCACGCCGAGCCCGCGGAACAAGCGCGTCCAGCGCGCCACGATCGTGTCGCCATCGGGCGCGAGGAGGAGCCCCTTCGCGGCACCGCCCATGCGCTCTCCGCGTCCGCCCACGAAGATCCCGGCGAGCATGGAGACATCGTAGCCGACGCCGCGTCGCGTCATCTCGCTTCACCTTGCTCGCACCATCTCGCGGGCGTAAGCGCCTTGACGGTACGCTCGATCGGCGACGCGAACAGCTCGCGCCGGAGCCCGGAGGCCGCGTGTCCAGAAACCTCGTCCAGCTGAGGCGTCATCGTGGAGACCATGCTCCGCTCGACGTGACCGAGACCGCGCTGCAGCGTCTGAAGCACGTGATGCACGACAAGCGCGTGCTCCGCGAAGAGGACATCGCCGCCGTCGCGAAGGCGACCGGTCAGCCGGAGGCCGCGGTCTTCGGCGTCGCGACCTATTACGGCGACCTCGGCGTCGTCCCGCGCGGCAGGACGCGGGTTAAGGTCTGCAAGGGCGCGGCGTGTCACGCCGCGTGCGGCGGGACCGACGCCTCGATGACGTGGTTCGAGGACGCGCTCGGTCTCGACGAGGGCCAGACGTCGGAGGACGGCGAGGTCTCGGTCGAAGGCGTCTACTGCCTCGGGTTCTGTCAGGCCGGGCCCGCCGTCGAGATCGAAGGCCACGTCTACGCCGCGCTCGATGCAGAGAAAGTACACGCGCTCGCGAAGGACCTTCCCGCGGCGGCGAAGGGCGCGACCGCGATCCCCGTCGCCGACGAAGCGCACGTCCCGCCCTTCGTCGTCTCCGGCGGCCCCGCGATCGTCCTCGAGCGCCTCGCGCACGGCGCGGCCACCTCGCTCGAGATCGCGCGCGAGCACCACGTCTTCGAAGGGCTCGCCCGCGCGCTGACGGCGCTCGATCCCGACAAAGTCCTCGCCGAGGTCGAGGCCTCGCAGCTCCGCGGCCGCGGCGGCGCCGGCTTCTCGACGGCGACGAAGTGGCGCCTCTGCGCGACGCACGCGCGCACGGCGGATCAGGCGTTCGTCGTCTGCAACGCGGACGAAGGAGACCCGGGCTCGTTCATCGACAAGTGGATCCTCGAGCGCGACCCGTTCGCGCTGATCGAAGGGATGGCGCTCGCCGGCTTCGCGATCGGCGCGAGCCGCGGCGTCGTCTACATCCGCTCGGAGTACCCGCGGAGCCTCCCCATCCTCCGCCGCGCCGTCGAGGAGGCGCGCGCCGAGGGTCTCCTCGGCAAGAACATCCTCGGCTCCTCGTTCACGTTCGACATCGACGTGATCGAAGGCGCCGGCTCCTACGTCTGCGGAGAGGAGACGGCGCTCCTCCGGTCGGCGGAGGGTCTCCGCGGGATGGTCACCGCGCGTCCGCCGTATCCGGCCGAGAAGGGCCTCTTCGGCAAGCCCACGATCGTGAACAACGTCGAGACGCTCGCGAACGTCGGCTGGATCGTCCGGTACGGCGGCGCGGCGTACGCGTCGCACGGCGTCGGGAAGAGCCGCGGGACGAAGACGATCTGCTTGAACGAGCGCTTCGTCCGTCCCGGCATCTACGAGGTGCCGCTCGGCACGTCGCTCCGTCATGTCCTCGAGACACTCGGCGGCGGGATGAAGGACGGTCGCCGGATCAAAGCGGTGCAGGTCGGCGGCCCGCTCGGCGGCATCCTCCCCGCGTCGCTCCTCGACGTGCCGCTCGGTTTCGAGGAGCTCGACGCGGTCGGCGCGCTCCTCGGCCACGGCGGCGTCGTCGCGTGGGACGATCGTGTCGACGCGCGCGAGATCGCCGACCACCTCTTCACCTTCTGTGACGACGAGTCGTGCGGGAAGTGCTTCCCGTGCCGGATTGGAGGGCGACGCGGGGTCGAGATCGCGCGGCGGCTGAAGACGCCGCGTCCGCGCGCCGACGTCGAGCGCGACCTCGCGCTCCTCTCCGAGCTGCTCGAGACCTTGAAGCTCGGCTCGCTCTGCGCCCACGGCGGCGCGATCCCCGATCCGATCCGCTCGCTGCTCCGCCACTTCCCGGCGGAGATGGCGGCGGGCGTACGCGACACGGACCTGACCACCGGAGGTGCGGTATGAGCGGCGACGGCAGCACCGGAACCGAGCGCGGGACGAAGCGCCGCCTCGTCACGCTCACGATCGACGGACGCGAGGTCCAGGCGAGCGATCGCGCGACGATCCTCGACGTCGCGCGCCGCGAGGGCATCTTCGTCCCGACGCTCTGCTACGACGAGCGCCTCGCCGCGTTCGGCGCCTGCCGCGTGTGCATGGTCGGGGTGAAGGGTGCACGCGGCCCGGTCGCCGCGTGCACGACGCCGGTGCGCGAGGGGATGGTCGTCGACACGAAGGACGAGACCGCGACGCGCGTCGCGAAGGGCGTCGTCGAGCTCGTCTTGTCGGACTACCCCGCCGAGGCGCTCGCGAAGGGCGACGGCGGCGAGGCGGACCGGAACGAGCTCCGGCAGGTCGCGCGCCACTTCGGCCTCAGCGGGAGCCGCTACGAAGGCGAGCGGCACGCCTACGCGAAGGACGACCGGCACCCGTACATCAAGGTCGACTTGAACGAGTGCATCGTCTGCGGCCGCTGCGTGCGCGCATGCGACGAGATCCAGGGCACGTTCGCGCTCGCGTACGCGAACCGCGGGTTCGGGACGAAGATCGTCGCCGGGATGGACAGCTCGTTCACCGACAGCGCGTGCGTCTCGTGCGGTGCCTGCGTCTCGACGTGTCCGACGAGCGCGCTCGACGAAGAAGCGTTCCGTGCGAAGCAGACGGTCGAGAAGACGGTCACGACGACGTGCGCGTACTGCGGCGTCGGCTGCTCGCTCGACGTCAACGTGCGCGGCGATCAGGTCGTCTCGATCGATCCGACCCTCGACGGACCCTCGAACCTCGGCCACACCTGCGTGAAGGGGCGCTTCGCGCACCAGTACGCGCGGGCGAAGGACCGCCTCACCTCTCCGATGCTCCGTCGCGAGGACGGCACCTGGCGCGAGGCGACCTGGGACGAGGCGATGGGCTTCGTCGCCTCGCGAATCGACGAGATCAAGAAGAAGCACGGCAAGGACGCGATCGCGTTCATCAGCTCGAGCCGGTGCACGAACGAGGAGAACTACATCCTCCAGAAGGTCGCGCGCGCGGCGCTCGGGACGAACAACATCGACAACTGCTCGCGCGTCTGCCACTCGCCGACGAGCTTCGGCCTGATCCAGTCGCTCGGCGAGTCGGGCGGGACGAACTCCTTCGCGGACATCGACGTCACGTCCTGCCTCTTCGTCACCGGCGCGAACCCGACGGAGGCGCATCCCGTCGTCGGCGCGCGGATGAAGGAAGCGCACCTACGCGGCGCGAAGCTGATCGTCGCCGACCCGCGCCGGATCGAGCTCGCCTCGATGGCGGACATCTTCCTCCAGCTCCGTCCCGGCACGAACGTCGCGCTCTACAACGGGCTCGCGCACGTGATCGTGCGAGATGGGTTGTTCGACCGCGCCTTCGTCGCATCACGCGTCGACGGCTTCGAGGCCTACGCGGCGCACCTACAGGCCTACGATCCGAAGAGCGTCGAGCGCATCACCGGCGTCCCGGCGAAGCTGATCGAGGAGGCTGCCCACCTCTATGCGACGTCGTCGCCGGCCGCGATCTTCTACGGCCTCGGCGTGACGGAGCAGGCGCAGGGCGTCTCCGGCGTGCGCTGCCTCGCGAACCTCGCCGCCTTGACCGGCAACTTCGGCAAGCCGGGCGCCGGCTCGAACCCGCTCCGCGGCCAGAACAACGTGCAGGGCTCGAGCGATGTCGGCGCGCTCCCGACCTCCCTCACGATGTACCGGAAGATGTCCGACGACGTCGTCCGACACGCGTTCGAGCAGAAGTGGGGCCGCCCGATCGAGCCGGAGCGCGGGCTCATGATCCCCGAGATGTTCGACCGCGCGATCGCGGGGGAACTCCGGGCGATGTACGTCTTCGGCGAGGACATCGCGCAGACCGATCCGAACGTGCACCACGTCGAGAAGGCGCTCTCGTCGCTCGAGCTGCTGGTCGTGCACGACATCTTCGAGAACGCGACGGCGCGCTTCGCGCACGTCATGCTCCCGGGCTCGAGCTTCCTCGAGAAGACGGGCACGTTCACGAACGCGGAGCGCCGCGTGCAGCTCGTCCGCGAGGCGGTGCCTCCGCCCGGGAACGCGCGGAAGGACCTCGAGATCCTCTTCGACCTCTCCGACCGCCTCGGCTACCCGATGTCCCATCGCGACGCGTCCGACGTGATGGACGAGATCGCCGCGCTGACCCCCGAGTGGGCCGGCATCTCCTACGACCGGCTCGCGAGCGGCGGCCTCCAGTGGCCCGTGCCTTCGAAGGACCACCCCGGCACGCCGATCCTCTACACCGAGGCGTTCGCGACCCCGACCGGCAAGGCCGCTCTCTTCGCCGGCGACTGGGAGCCGCCGGGCGAGAGCGCGAGCGAGCGCTTCCCGTTCATCCTCGTCACCGGCCGCCAGCTCGCGCATTACAACTCGGGCACGCAGACGCGGCGGACGCACAACGTCGATCTCCAGCCGACCGACCTCGTCGAGATCCATCCGACCGACGCCGCGCGCCTCGGGATCGCGCACGAGGACCGCGTCGTCGTCGAGAGCGCACGCGGATCGATCGAGACCTGGGCGTGCGTGACGACGCGCGTGGCAGAGGGGAACGTGTTCCTCGCGTTCCACTTCCCGGAGGTGAAGACGAACCTCCTCACGAGCGGCAACAGCGACCCGAACACGAAGTGCCCCGAGTACAAGGTCACCGCGGTCGACGTCCGGAAGCTTCCGGGCGTTCATCCGAAGCCGCCCGTGACGGCGCAGGGCTTCCGCCAGGATGCGTACGACTGAGATGAAGGGCATCCGGCACGTCGTCCTCGAGGGAGAGCGCGAGGACGACGTCGTCGTCGAGGAGCCGCTCGCGATCCGGTTCGCCGGCGAGACGCTCGCCGTCACGATGCGGACGCCCGGGCACGACCGCGAGCTCGTGCTCGGGTTCCTCCTCGCCGAGGGCGTGATCGCGTCGAAGGACGACGTCTCGTCGATCACGCCGTGCGGGAAGACCGGCGCCGACGAGCGCGAGAACACGATCGAGGTGACGCTCGCGCCCGGCGTGCGCTTGCCGGTCGACGAGGCCGGCGCGCTCGCACGTCGCGGGACCCTGACCGCGAGCGCATGCGGCGTCTGCGGTCGGAGGTCGATCGACGATCTCCTCGCCCGTGTGTGCCCCCTTCCCGCTTCGCGTACGACGCTCGCGCGCGCGGCGCTCACGCGCGCCGTCACCGGCCTCCGTGACCACCAGCCGGTCTTCGCGCGAACCGGCGGCTGCCATGCCGCCTCGCTCGTGACGTTCGCGGGCGAGCACGTCGTCACGTTCGAGGACGTCGGGCGCCACAACGCGGTCGACAAGGTCGTCGGCTCACGCGTGCGCGAAGGCGCGCTCCCGCTCGCCGAGCACGTGCTCGTCGTGAGTGGGCGTTCGAGCTTCGAGATCGTGCAGAAGGCGGTCTCCGCCGGGATCCCCGTCGTCGCGTCGGTGTCGGCGCCTTCGTCGCTCGCGATCGACCTCGCCGAGCGCGCGAGCCTCACGCTCGTCGGGTTCGTCCGCGGCGATTCGATGACGGTCTACACCGGTAGCGAGCGGCTCGCCTGAATCACGGCGGCGCGTCGTTCACGTTCCCGAGCGGGACGGGCCCGTCGCTGCTCGCAGAGAGCCGCCCGAGCGCGCCCGCGTGCGGCGCGTCTCCGAAGACGAACAGAGTGTGGTCCGCCGAGAGGACGAACGTCATTCCATTGCGAATCGCGATCGACGCCTTCCGCGGAATCGACGCGAGGCTCTGCACGAACGGGCCGTTCTTCGGATCGTCCTCGTACCGGCGGCGGTCGCCGTCGCAGAGAAGCTTGCCGTCACGCGTGACGCCGCACAGGCGCTGGCCCCCCTCCACCAACTCGACGGCACCACGGAGGAGCTCGAGCGGCCGTTGCTCGATGACGCTCTGCTCTTCGTCGAGCGCGACGACGGCGCCGTCCTTTCCGGTCACGAAGATGCGCGACTCGAGGCCGATGACGACGTCCGGCGGAGGGGCCTGGACCGGATGTGGCTGCTTCCCGAGCCCCCAGCAGAAGACGCGCATGCCGTCGTGCGCACACGCCCGTCCCGTCGCCACGGCGATGCCCGTCATCGGTGCGGGGAGGGGCACACGCGTCGGAACGACCCAGTCCCGTAGCTCGGGGGCGTAGTCGTCGGCCCCACCGGTCTGCCCGCTCGCGTTTCTCCCCCAGCAGAGCACGTCGCCCTTCCCCGTCAGCGCGCAGCTCGCGCCCTCGGCGAGCGCGACGCGCACGGCCCCGTCGACGCCGTGGACGTCGACCCAGGTGTCGACCGAGGGCTCCGCCATGCGTGCACCGAGCTCGCCCCAGCTGTTCGAACCAGTGCAGCGGACGCGCCCGCTCGCGAGCACGATGCAGCGATGGCGCAGCGAATCGTCGAAGTCCACCACGTCCTTCTCGCGGAGACGCAAGGTAGGGTCTTCAATCGTCGCGCACGCGAGCCTGCGATTGGCGAGCGCGCAAACCTCTTCGTAGGTGGCGCGTACCTTGGCGACGGGCGGAACGCGGCGCGCGGGCTCCTTCGTCGCCTCGGCGGCGACGCCGCCGCGCGCGGGCGCGACCTGCACCTCGGTCGCGCCGCCGGTGCGTGTCGCGCCGCACGCGAGGAGGACGAAGGGCATGCTCGCGCCGAAGACGCGCTTCACGGAGTGCTCCGCTGCGCCGGCAGCGTGACCGTCACCTTGCGAGGCGCGCTCTTGTTGCCGGCGACATCGAAGGCGGCGACGACGAACGTGAACGGACCGCCGTTCTTCGGAAACGAGAACGCGGCCCAGTCACAGAGGCTCGAGCGGCCGAGGGTGATCGTCCCCGCGCCGAACGCATCGGGCAGGCGGTCGGTCGAGAGTTTGCCGTCCTTGTCGGTCCAGATGCCGACGAGCACTTCGTCCGGCGAGCTTCCGGCGTCCGACGTCGCGGCCGCGAGCGAGACGTGGAGCGCGCGCGTCGTGCACATCCCGCCGTGCGCGTTCGTGTCCTGGATGACGCGCACGTCTTTCACCGCACCGAGCGTCGGTGCCTGGTCGTCAGTCCGATCGCCGGTCGTGAACGCACCGAAGACGATCGCTTGCGGCGCTTCTCCGGGCGGCCTCGGCACGAACACCTCGTACGTCGTCCGCGCGGCGAGCAGCGACGACGGTTCGAGCTCGACGAGGTCGACGTCCCCGATCGCGGTCCGCCGGACCTTGGTGTCCACGCGCGCGCCGCCGTGAACGCGGAGCGCGACGACGTCCTCGTGCGCGACCACCGCACGGACGCGCGCGTTCCGCGGCACGTTCGTTCCCTTCATCGTGATCCCGACCATCGTCGGCCGCGGCGGCGCGCACGAGCACGCGTCGGCGCGTGGCGTATCGACGAGCGAGGCGAGGACGACGGGGGCCGCGACGAGCCAGCGAGCACGCATCACTCGATCGTACGCGTCGACGAGCGGCTCCTCCCGCGCGCGCCTCAGTCCGCGCCCACATTGGATCACACCGACCCCAGGAGATCAGGGCTGCGCCGCATCCAGATCCGCGCGCAAGTTCGCGAGCGCAGGCGCGCACGACGAGGGCACACCCGTTGCTCGACGGCGCGCCATGCTCCTCCAGCGCTCCGCCCTCTCGTTCGTCGCGATCGCGTTCGGTCTCTCCCTCGGCTGCGCGCAGCCAGAGGCGGACGACAAGGGCGAGCCTACCGCCGCCGAGCAGCAGGACCTGACCCAGCTGAGCGACGCTGCCCTGATCGGCAAGCTGCGCGGCATCCTCACCGACGTCACGTTCACCTCCGAGGGCGACTACCCGTACGTCGTCTTCGAGGGCGAGGCCGTCAGCGAGAAGCGCCTCTCGTCCAAGCTCGTTCGTCAGAAGCTCCGCGTCGCGGTCCAGGCGCAGAGCTCGAGCCATCGCGACATCTCGCTCGCGTCGTGCCGGTCCGAACGCGTCGACGTGAGCAAGGCGATCGCCGAAGGCGACGCCGCCGTCGTCCCCGCCGACAAGAACGCCGACGACTACCTCTACGCGCACCACGACAAGCAGCTCGGCATCGCGCTGAAGACGATGCGCCAGCAGCTGAAGGGCGTGGTCGCCTTCACGTTCGGGACGAACGAGAGCGGAGACCAGGACGAGGTCGGCCCGGTGCTCTACGTCTACGTCGGCATCTCGAAGACGAGCGGCAAGCTCATCGCGATCATGACGGAGGCGGTCTACACGTGACGCGTGTGCATCGACGCGAGTCCGTTCCCGTCCCGCGATCGAGAAACAGGCAACAGCCAACAGGCAACAGGCAGTACGGAACGGGCACCGTTGCCCGTTGCCTGTTCCCCGTTGCCTGTTCCCCGTTTCTCTCGATCCCCTCGCGTGGACGGCTCCCGTCCGTCCACGTCCCTCGCCCGACGCTGCGTGCTCAGCGGCAGTAGCGACACTTCACGCTGCAGCTCTCGGCGCCGGTCGCCACGCTGCCGTCGCACGACTGACCCTGCGCCGGGCCGGAGCCGCACGTGCACGCGCCGTTGATGCACGACGTCGAGATGCTGCAGGACTGACCGCCGCCGGCGGAGGGCGTCGCGGCGCCGCCGCCCTCCGCGCGCGCCTCGGCGATGCACTCGTCGAGAGCCGCACGCCACTCGGCGGTGCCGGGCCGCTCCGAGATCCGCGAGAGGCAGCTCGCGGAGAGCGCGTCGCTCGAGCTCTCCACGTTGTCCGTCTTGCCCTCGTCCGTGCTGCCGGCGGTACACGCCCCCACGAACGCGCCGATCGCCATCACCGCCACCGCGCCGAGCTTGTTCGTCATCATGATGTGTCCTCCTCGCCGCGGTCTCCGTCCGCGACGACGAGCCATCGAGCAACGGTGATGCCGCGCGGGAGGACGACGCGCGTCCCATCGGCGCGATCCCGTGATTCTCGCCACGGACGCACGTGAGGCGAGGGCACGTGCACTCTACAACGAGCGTGCACACGTCCTCCGCAGGGGTGGTCCACGGATGGACGAAACGTCCTCGGCTCGTTCCGAGCCGTGGGAGCACATCGATCCCACGATCTCGCTGCCGCCTCGCGTAGGGCCCGGTCGATCCCACCGGAGCGCCGTGCTCGGCTCCACGCGATCCCCGGGGGTCGGACGCACATCGTGGGACACTGCGAGATCAGGAAGGAATCGGCGAAACGATCCAGGGCACGTCCGCTGCACCTCGAGGGCTCGCGCCTCGAGGAGGAGGACACCATGCAAGACACGCTCTGGAAGAAGCCGCTCCGCGCGCTCTTCGCCGTCGCCGCGTTGCTCGCGACCTCGGCGATCGGCTGCGCGGCCGAGACGAACCAGGAAGAAGCGAGCGACCTCGTGCAGGACGACTCGCAGGCGCAGGCGCTCGCCGGGACCGCGACGACGGAGCTCGGCGAGCCCGGCGTCGTCGCGATCCTCTTCCAGGACGAGAAGGGCGGACAGGGACTCTGCACCGGCGAGCTCGTCGCTCCGCGCGTCGTCCTCACCGCTGCACACTGCACGCAGCCGGCGAAGCAGGCGACGGTGTTCGCCGGGCCGAGCCTCCAGCAGGTCCGCGAGTCGTCGGACGTCGAGCGAATCCTCACGAACCCGACGTATCAGCCGACGAGCGATCTCGCCGTCGGCTGGGGGGACATCGGCGCGATGATCCTGAAGACGCCGCTCCGCTCGCGCCCCCTCACGATCCGGCGCGCAAAGCTCGACTCGAGCCTGGAAGGAATGCTCATCAAGCTCGTCGGGTTCGGGACCACCGTCCGGACCGACGCTGCGACGGCGGGAATCAAGCGGAGCGGCTACGCGCGCATCTCGCGCGTGTTCAATCGCGAGATCTACGTCGGCGCCGGCGTCGCGTTCGCGAGCGGGTGTGGCGGCGACTCGGGTGGTCCCGCGCTCGTCCTCACGACCGGCGGATGGGAGCTCATCGCGCTCGAGTCGCACGGCGACGAGAAGTGCGAGATCGGAACGTTCAAGACGCGGGTCGACGCGTTCCTCCCCTTCATCGACACCGCGCTCTCGCTCGGTCGATGAAGCGACTAGTCCCGCTGCCTTGCGCGAAGCGCGCGGAAGTAGCGTCGCGCGACGCCGGCCGCCGCCGCCGCCTTCGTGACATTCTTCCCGTTACGCTCGAACGCGTCCTCGACGTAGCGGCGCTCGAACTCTGCGACCACTTTCTCGCGAGCGCGCGTGAGGGGCAGCTGCTCCCGCACGACCTCGTCGATGTAGTCGCGCGCGGCGGCAGCAGCGGCGGGAGGTGGCGCGGTGCTGTCCCGCCGCGGAGCCTCGATTTCCCCCACCGCGTGAAGGCGCGTCACGAAGTTCTCGAGCTCGCGGACGTTCCCTGGCCAGTCGTAGGCGCGGACGCGCGCGAGCGCCTGCTCGGGAAATGGCTCGTCGCCGGCGAACGCGCTCCAGAAGACGCGGGCGAGCGCGTCGACGTCCTCGCGCCGCTCGCGGAGCGGGGGGAGCTCGATCCGGGTGACGGCGCAGCGGAAGAAGAGGTCTTCACGAAAGCGTCCCTCCGCGACCTCGCGATCGAGGTCACGGCGGGTCGTCACGATCACGCGGACGTCGACCGGCACGACCGAGCTCCCCGACACGCGACGGACTTCGCCGCGCTCGATCGCGCGGAGCAGCTTCGGCTGGACCGCGAGATCGAGGTCGGCGATCTCGTCGACGAGCAGCGTTCCGCCGTGCGCTTCCTCGAACAGGCCGCGCGTCACGACGCCCGCGTCCTCGCGACCGAAGAGGACGGCCTCGGCGTCCTTCGGCGGAACCCCACTGCAGTCGAACACGACGAAGGGGCCCTGCGCGCGCGGGCTCGCTTCGTGGAGCGCTTCGGCGAGGAGCTCCTTCCCGGTGCCCGTCTCGCCCTCGATGACGAGTGGAACGGGCGACGCCGCGAGCCGCTGACAGAGCGGATAGAGCCTCCGCATCGCGACGCTCTTCCCGAGGTAGCGACCGAACGAGACCTCGTCGCTGACGAGGGGCTCGCCGTCGTCCTGCCCACGCGAGACGTGTAGGTGGGTGTCGCCCAGCTTCAGCGTCTCGCCTCCGTGCAAGAAGGCTTCGGCGAGCGCGACGCCGTTGGCGAGCGTTCCGTTCGTCGACCCGAGATCGCGCACGTGCACGACGGCTTTCGAGACGGCGAGCGAGAGATGACGCCGCGAAACGGTCGGATCTTGCAGCTTGAAGTCGCAGGCGGCGCTGGTCCCGAGCAGGACGCGCGACGCATGCGTCCCGTCGAGCGTGAAGACGAGTCCGGCATCCGGCCCAGCGGTGACCCGCAGATGGAACACCGGCTCGGCGACGACGGTCAGGTCGGAGCCCGAAGCGCGCATGGTCGCAGCGGCGCGAGACATGGCGACAACGGTACCGGACAAGGAGGGATCCACCAAAGAGGGGAACAGGCAGCAGTGGCAAGTGCGATTGCCGCGGGTACAGAGCACGAAACGTCTGGCGCGGAAGGTGAATGTCGACTCCTGCGAGGGAGGCGGATGGCGAAGCTCGGGATCTACGAACGGGTGCTCCCGCTCGGCGAGGGCGGCATGGGCTCCGTCTGGCTCGCGCGCAACCCTGCGGGCGAGTACGTCGCCATCAAGACGCTGAAGGGGGAGCACGCCGAGGACCCACGCGTCCGCAGCATGTTCCTGAAGGAGATGCGGCTCGCCTCGGCGATCCGACACCCGAACGTGGTGTCCGTCCTTGCTACGGCCGACGACGGCGAAGAGCCGTACATCGTGATGGAATGGGTCCACGGCCGCTCGCTCCGCGCCCTCGCGCCGAAGGTGGAGCAGCACGGCGGCGTGCCCCTCGACATCGCGCTCCGCATCGCGCAAGACGCCTGTGCGGGGCTCCACGCCGCGCACGAAGCACGGTCGCCGGACGGGACGCACATGGGCCTCGTCCATCGGGACGTGACCCCGCACAACCTGCTCGTCGCGAGCACGGGGGTCACGAAGGTCATCGACTTCGGCGTCGCGAAGGCGCGCGAAGCGCGGAGCGGCGACACGACGAGCTCGGGCGGGGTCAAGGGCAAGGTCCGCTACATGGCGCCGGAGCAGGCCCTCGCGCGGCCGCTCGACCGGCGCGCCGACATCTTCGCGCTCGGCGCCGTGCTCTTCGAGCTCGTCGTCGGACGGCCGCCTTTCGAGGGGCCGAACGACCTCGCGATCCTGCGCGCGCTTCTCGGGACGAAGGGGGTCGAGGTCCCGCCGTGGGTGCCGGTCGCGATCTCGAACGTGCTGAAGCGCGCGCTCGCCCGGCGCCCCGACGATCGCTTCGCGACGGCCGACGA
>JBDHVE010000214.1:0-13988 GCA_039809485.1 Polyangiaceae bacterium
GAGGGCTTCGCCGGCACGATCGCGGCGACGCGTTCGCCGCTCGCCGCCACCGATCCGGCGAACAACCCCCTCGTGCGGAGCCCGGCGCTCCGCGCGGCCGGGCTCCGCGCCCTCTACGGCGTGCCGCTCGTGGTCGGCGGCGATCTCGTCGGCGTCGTCCACGTCGGCTCGCGATCGGCCGAATCGTGGCGCCCGGAGGACGAGTCGGTCATGCGCGCGATCGCTTCGCGCGTCTCGCCGGCGATCGCGCTCCACGTCGTCCGCGCGGACGCCGAACGCCGTGCGCGGCAGCAGGCGATGGTCGCGGAGCTCGGGCGCTTCGCGCTCGGAGGCGTCAGCCGGCGCGTGCTCCTCGCGCGCGCGGCGCGGGTCGTCGAGGAAGGTCTCGGCAGCGCGTGCGTCGCCGTCGTGGAGGTGCTGCAGGACGGCCGCTTCGTCGTGCGCGCGTCCTCGGGCTGGAGGAGTGACGAGCTCGAGACGCTCGGGCCCGGCGAGCCGTCCCTCCACGTGGGCGTCGTGCGCACGGGCGAGCCGATCCTCGTCGCGGAGCTCGGGCCCGACGCGCCGCGTTTCCTCCCGTCGGCAGAGGAGCACCGCGGGCTCCGGAGCGCGGTCGCGGTCCCGGTCGTCGTCGGCGCGTCCCGCACGTTCGGCGCGGTCGTCGCGCACGCACGGTCGCGCGCGGCGTTCGGCTCCGCGCATGTCGACTTCCTCGTCGCCGTCGCGAACATCGTCGGCGAGAGCCTCGTCCGGTTCGAAGAGCAGGACCGCCTCCGCGCGAGCGAGGAGATGCTCCGGCTCGCGGCCGAGGCCGCGTCGGTCGGCACGTGGGACTGGTCGGTGGAGACGGGCGAGCTCGTCTGGTCCGCGGTGACGAAGGAGATCTACGGCCTGCCTCCGGACGCGGAGGTCGACTTCGACCGCTTCTCGGCGCACGTCGCGGAGAGCGAGCGCACACGGCTCGATGCAGCGATCGCCGACGCGCTCCGGCCCGACGGACCCGGCCGGATGGATCTGGAGCACCGCATCCGACGGGCCGACGGAAAGATCCGGTGGCTCTCCGCGCACGCGCAGACGCTCTTCGACGAGCTCAAGAGGCCCGTTCGCGTCGTCGGCACGACGACCGACGTGACGGCGCAGCGTCGGATGGCCGAGGTGCAGGACTTCCTGGCGCGGGCATCGGCCGAGCTCGCGATGTCGCTCGATCCATCCGAGACCGTCCGAATGGTGTCGCGCCTGCCCGTCCCCGTGTTCGCGGAGATCGTGCTCGTCGACCTGTTCGTCTCCGAGTCGGAGATCGAGCACGTCGCGGTGACGGCGCTCCCCGAGCACGCCGCCGTCGCCGCGGCGCTCGAGCGGAGCGGCCCGCTCCCCCACACGCGCGCGATGCTCGAGCGCGGCTCCGGAGCGCGCCTCGTGTCGGAAGTGGACGAGACGGCCCTCCGCGCGCTCGCCGGCGACGACACGCAGCTCGCCCTCGTCCGCACCCTCCCCCTCCGGTCGCTCCTCGTCGTGCCGCTCGTCGCGCGCGGCCGTGCATTCGGGACCTTGAAGCTCGGTACGTCGGCGCGCGGCTTCGACGACGTCGATCTCACGATGGCGGAAGGGTTCGCCGGACGCGCTGCGCTCGCGATCGACAACGCCTTCCTCTTCGCCGACCAATACGCCGCACGCGAGGCCGCCGAAGCGGCACGCGCCGCGCTCGCCGCGAGCGAGGAGCGGAGACGTCTCGCGCTCGACGCCGCGTCGCTCGGGACGTGGCACTGGGACATCACGACGGGGCTCATCGAAGCGGACGCGCGCGCGCGGAAGCTCCTCGTCGCGCCGGCGGCGGGGCCGATCACGGTCGAGCAGTTCCTCGCCGTCGTGCATCCCGACGACCGCGAGCGGATCCGCGCGAACCTCGTGACGGCGCTCGAGCGGCGTGAGGGATCCGCGACTGTCGAGTACCGCGTGGTCGAGCCGGACGGCTCGATTCGCTGGATCTCGGGCACGGGCCGCGTCGAGTGCGACGCACGCGGCAAGCCCGCGCGGTGGGTCGGCATCTCGCAGGACGTGACGCGGCGGAAGCTCGACGAGCAGCAAGCGCTCGCCGCGAGCCGTGCGAAGGACGAGTTCCTCGCCATGCTCGGGCACGAGCTCCGGAATCCGCTCGCGCCGATCTCGACCGCCGTGCAGCTGATGAAGATGCGCGGCAGCAAGGCCGACGAGCGCGAACGCAACATCATCGAACGCCAGGTGCGGCACCTCTCGCGTCTCGTCGAGGATCTCCTCGATGTCTCGCGCATCACCGCCGGCCGCGTGAAGCTCGACATCGCGCCCGTGGAGCTGAACGACGTCGTCGCCCAGGCGATCGAGACCGCGAGCCCGCTCCTCGAGCAACGGCGGCACCAGCTCGTCGTCGACGTGCCGCGGAGCGGTCTCCGCGTCCAGGGCGACAGCGTTCGGCTCGCGCAGGTCGTCGCCAACCTGCTCACGAACTCGGCGAAGTACACGAACCCCGGCGGCCATCTCCGTGTCCGCGCCGCACGCGAAGGCGAGCAGATCGCGCTCAGCGTCGTGGACGACGGGATCGGCATCTCGCGCGACCTCCTCCCGCGCGTGTTCGACATCTTCGCGCAGGGCGCGCAAGCGATCGACCGCTCCCAGGGCGGGCTCGGCCTCGGGCTCGCGATCGTGAAGAGCCTCGTCTCGATGCACGGCGGGACGATCGAGGCCCACAGCGCCGGCGAGGGGAAGGGGACCGAGATGATCGTGCGGTTGCGGGCGCTCGACGTCGCGCCGCCGAGTCCGCTGCCGGAGGCCGTTCCGGTCGTGCCGTCCTCGTCACGCCAGCGCGCGCGCGTGCTGGTCGTCGACGACAACGTCGACGCTGCGGAGCTCCTCGACACCGCGCTCGCCTCGGCGGGCTACGAGGTGCGGACCGCGTTCGATCCGCTCGAAGCGCTGGACGTCGCCGCGAGCTTCCGGCCGCACATCGGCATTCTCGACGTCGGGCTCCCGGTGATGGATGGCTTCGAGCTCGCGACGCAGATGCGCTCTCGTCCCGAGCTCGCCGACGTGCGCCTCGTCGCGGTCACCGGCTACGGCCAGCCGGAGGACCGGGATCGCGCCCGCGGCGCCGGCTTCGAAGCGCATCTCGTCAAGCCGGTCGACGTCGAGACGCTCACGCGGGTGCTCGCCGGCCTCCTCACGGGAGAGCGTCCCGACTGACCTTCGCGGGTGGGCGCCCGCCGATCCAGGTCGGCCTGCGGAGTTGCGACACCACGTCCGGAGCCGCGTCGTTCCGCATGGTTGGGCGCCCGCTGCGGAGGGCGCGCTTCGTGCACACATCGTCACCATGCGCTTGCTTCCGACCGCCTCCGTCCTGCTCGCGGCGCTCGTCGTCGCGTGCTCGGCGGCCGAAGCCGACGACGACGACGCCTCTGGAAACGCCGACGCGATCGAGAAATCCGGCGAGTCCCCGCCGTGGATCTACGAGGGGCCGTTGCCCACGCTCGTCGAGCCGTCGCTCGTCGTCTCGATCGCGGGCCACACCCTGCGGGTGTCGGGCACGCTCCCCGAAGGCTTCGACGTCGAGACGCTGCCCTGGTACGCGCTCCGCTCCACGACGCCGGAGGGCCAGCAGAAGATCAGCGTCGTCTACCCGGTCGCGACCGGGAGGATGATCAAGGGCCAGTGGAACAACGTCCCGGGCCACTACGACCACCTCAACGTGAGGCCGTATCGCCCGAAGGATCCCGACCAGAGCGGCAAGGAGCACTGGGGCGGCTTCCCGTTCCTCAACTACCACGACGCGCGCCGCTTCGCGCTGCACGGCCCGATCGACTTCGCGACCGACGCCGACGTCGACGGCGACGGCGCGAACGACGTCGACTGGCGCCTCGTCCGCGGCCGCGTCTCTGCTGGGTGTCAACGCATGCAGGGCGAGCACGTCCTCGAGCTGACGCGGATGCTCGGCTTCGACATGAGCTACGCGCACTCGACACGCGAGAACGTCCCCGACAAGAAGAACGGTGTCGAAGGGAAGTACCTCCCGATCTCGCTCGACGTCCTCGCCGAGCCCGCGCTCGACACGATGCCCGATCCGGGCGGTGAAGGCGACGCAGTCCTCGACGTCGCGTATCCGAAGCATCCTTCGGTCGACGCGCTCCCCGAGGGCAAGCGCTCGTTCGTCGCGCCGACGTGGGACGCCAACGAGATGCGCGCGTGGGCGTGCGCGGTCCAGGCGAAGGACAACCCGAACCTCGACAAACGGATTCCGCGTACCGGCGGACGCTTCGACGGCTCGTACTGCCTGCGCACCCGCGGCGCGAACATGCGCAACCCGAAGACGGGCGACCGCCTCTGACCTGTCGCGAGACCAGGCCTTCGATCGCAGGAGAGCCGTCGCGCATGCTGAACCTCCGTGCGGTCCTCGCTCGCGCGTGCGCCGCAATGCACGCGATCTCCGCGTTCTAATCCACGAAACCTGATCCGACCAGGAAGGGTCCCTGCGTTTCGCGAAGGCAAACTCGGCCGCGCTGGATGCGTACGAGAGTCGCGTCGTGACGGCCCGTGAATTGCCTACCGGTCCGGCATGACGATCTCCTCTGCCGCTCGCGTGCTCCCTCGAGCGCGGCCTGGTCGTCCGCCTGACGTACTCGCTTCCTGGAGGATTCATGTCGACGCTCCTTACCTGGGTTCTGGCTGCGACCGCATCTCTCGCGCCGACCCGCACGCACGAGCAGCTCGCGAACGCGATCACGGCCGTGGTCGAGCGCGAAGCGCCGCTCTTCCGTGACGACGAGGACCGCCACAAGACGGCAGCCTTCCTCGTCGCCGTTGCGTTCCGCGAATCTTCGCTGAGGCCCGATGCGGTGGGCGACCGGCAGGGCAAGAAGAAGACGCCGACGAGCTTCTGCGCGTACCAGATCCATCTGCCGTGGGGGCGCAAGACGGCCGAGGGCTGGAGCGGTGAGGACCTCACCGAGGACCCGAACAAGTGCGTGACCGTCGCGTACCGGATGATGCAGGAGTCGGCGACAGCGTGCCCCAAGCACCCTCTCGCGTTCTATGCGGAGGGGCCCGGCGGCTGCACCTCCGAACGCGCGCAGCGCATCAGCCGTGACCGTATGGCGCTCGCCCAGTCGCTCATGAAGAAGGTCACCGTGCCGGACGAGCAGGACCAACCCGCTACACCCGAGGAGCCCACTTCGAAGGCGCCGGCGGATGTCCCGCGATCTCGCGGAGTCGCGGTCGTGGCGTATCACCACGCGATCATCTCGCCGAGGCAGACCTGCAGTCCGTGACCCGACCGCGCGGGCCTCGCGCGTGCATCCGTTCAGGAGGCCGCGCGCGTCGCATGTTCAGCGTGCTCGCGCGCGCCGGGTCGTCCATGTCACGCCTCCGCGATCGTCGCGGACTACGAACCAGAAGGTGACGAGGTCCGTGGACGCGCGCGCGACCCAGCGTGTCGCCGGGTCCGACGCGATGCGCACGGGGCGCTCGAAGATGCCTTCGGTCGCGTAGAGCTGCACGACGGTCTGTTCGTCGAACGCAGCGCCGAGCTCGCTTTCGCCTCGCTCCGCGCCGGACGAGCGGACCTCGATCCGGTGCGCGAGGGACTCGTCGCAGTCCGCGAAGTGGTCCGTCGTCGCGGGGCAGCGCGTGGCCTCCTTGACGTCGTCCTCGGACCACGGCTGGCCGTCCCACGTGACGCTGTCGAGCGTGGGATTGCGGTTCTCGTCGCGCGTCCGGACGAAGATGCGCTTCACGCCGATCTCCGTCTCGTCGAGCCCGAGGACGCGGCCGCTCGGGTCCGTGCACGTGAACGGCAGAGGGCCCGTGCGGCCGGGCGCGATCGTGCCGGGACACACGACGACGACGACCCCGACGAGCGCCGCCGCGCGTGCGTTCTCCGGGAGGCGTGTCACGACGTCGCCCGGGATCCGGACGCGATGGCGATCGAGGCCGGCGCCGATCGTGACCGCGGACACGTCGGCGAGCTCGAGGCACCCGGTCGCCGTGCTCGACGGCGGGTTCACGCACGTCGTCCACGCCCACGTGAGCGGACGCGCCGCCGGATCGACGGCGAGCCCTTCGAGTGAGACCTCTTCGCCGGGACGGGCGAACGGGCGATCGGCGCGGACGGCGAGCAGCCGGAGCTTCGCGATCCGCGAAGAAGGCTCGAAGTCCGAGCCGCAGGCGGAGACGGCGAGCGCCGTGGCGAGCGCGAGGAGCGCGAGGCGCGGGCTCACAGCTCACCTCGCAGGCCGAGGATCGGGAGGATGGGGAGGCCGGATGCGCGCTCCTGGCGCGCGTAGTCGTAGCGGTACACGAGTCCCTCCGGATTCTTCGCGTTGGTGACGTTCTGCACGTCGAGATAGGCGGACAGGCGTGCCTCGCCGATGCGCCACATCTTCTCGAGACGGACGTCGAGGCGGTGGAAGTCGGGGAGGCGAGCGGAGTACTTCGTGCCCTGCACCGGCTGGTAAGCGCCCGCGTCGAGGTCGACGACACCACCGGCGAGCGGCGTGATCGGCGTTCCGGTCACGTACCGGAACCGCGCCCCGAGGGTGAAGCCGCGTCCGAGGTCGACGGAGCCGAGCGCGGAGAGCACGTGCGTCTGGTCGTAGCGGAACAAGTACTTCGGCTCGTCCTCCGCATCGCGCCGCTCGCTCCGCGAGAGCGTGTACGCGAGCCAGCCCGAGAAGCGCCCGACCGGGCGCAGCTTGGCGAGGAGCTCGACGCCGCGGACGGTGCCGGTGCCGGTGTTGACGTACGCGGTGCCGGACGCGGTCGACGTCTCGGCCGCGCGCGGGACGATGAGGTCGTCGAGCTCTTTCGCGAAGCCCTCGACGGAGACGTCGAACGCGCGGCCGATCTGTTGCTCGAGCCCGACGCTCGCGTGGATCGCGCGCATGTGCCCGACGTGCCGATCGCCCCACGGCTCGATGCTCTCGTTCAGCGGAGGCTGGTGGTAGATGCCGAGCCCGCCCTTCATCGTCGTCCGGTAGTCGCCGGTCGTGAGGTCCCAGCGTGCGGCGAAACGAGGATCGAACGTGACGCGGCGGGTATCGGTCGCCGCGTCGACGCGCGCGCCGGGGAGGAGGGTGAGGCCGCCGCCCGGCGTCAGCTCGAGCTGCGTGTACGCGGCCGGACGGATCGCTTGTCCGAGCGCATCGAGACGCCGCGTCGGTGCCGCGAAGAGCGGACCTTGGTTCGGGTCCTCGAGTCCCGCGGCGCCGGGGAGGAGGAGGCGGACGTCGTAGTGGGTGTAGAGGAGATCGATCCCGCCCGTCGCGTTCACGCCGCGCGCGACGTTGGCGCGGAGCTCGGACTTCAGCTGGGCGAGGTGGAGCAGCGTCTCGACCCGGTTGTCGCCCCCGGCGAACGACTCGGAGTGCGTTCCCCACGAGCCCGTCGTCACGAGCCGGAGTCGGTCGGAGAGCCGGCTGTCCACGCGACCCTGCACGCGCGTGAACGTCGTGCGCGCGGAGAACGAGCCGCCGAACCCGGGATCCTTCGCATCGGGGGAGGTGAGGAGGAGCGCGAGCCGGTCGTCGCCGCCGAAGAAGGCGAGCCGCGCCGTCGTCGAGGACGAGAGATCGTGCTCGAGGACGACCTGCGCGTCGGCGTAGACGGGCGCGGTGGTGACGCCGGTGCCGCCGCTCCGCATCACCGGGCCGAGCCACGCGTCGACCCACGAGCGTCGTCCTGCGACGAGAAATCGGGTCCGCTCGCCGAGCGGACCCTCGACCATGAGGCGACCGTCGAGGAGATCGACCTGCGCGAGGCCGCCGATCCGATCCTTGCGAGGTGAGCGGAGCTGCATCTCGACGACGCCGCCCATCGCACGTCCGTGCTCGGGGCCGAAGTTGCCGGGGCGGTACTCGAGGCGCTCGAGCACGTCGCCGGGGATGACGCTCGCGACCCCGCCGAAGTGGTACGCGAGCGGGATCCACGTGCCGTCGACCGAGATCCACGTGTCCTGCGGGGCCGAGCCACGGACGAGCAGCATCCCGCCGGGCGCCGGCGCGCGCGCGACACCGGGCATCGACTCGAGCGCGCGGAGCGGGTCGCCGTTCGCGCCGGCCATCGTGCGCATCTCGGTGCGCTCGATCGCGCGGACGGTGGGCTCGCGCGCGGTGCGTGCACCGCGAATCTCGATCGACGTCGGCTCGGACGGGGCGAGGACGACGGGGGGCGGGGGGGCCGGCTCCGGAGGCGGTTCGGCGCTGGTCGGCGTCTCGTCGCGCTGCTCCTCTTCGAAGACGACGCGGAAGGGGATTCGCGCCGCGACGGCCGCGCCGTCCTTCCTCGCCGGTTCGAACACGAGCGCGCGTCCCACGTCGAGCGCGGCGTCGTCGAACGCCTTTCCGGCGCTTTCGGTGACGCTCGCGTCGACGACGTGACCGGTCTCGTCGAGCACGAGCGCGAGGACGACGACCCGTCGCCCGCTCCCGCGTTCGCTCTCGGGATAGCGGGGCATCGCGTCGCTCGCGAGCCGTGGAGGCTCGATGCGTGGTGCCTGGACGGGAGCGGCGTCGTCCGCGAGCGCGATGCGCGGATACGACAGGAAGAGCAGCGCGAGCGTGCTCGCGACGCACACGCGGCGAAGCGTCGTCGTTCTCATCGCCACGTGGTGCCCGCGAGGCGCCGTGACGTTCCCCGAAACCGTCACGGGAACGTTCGCGTGCGGAGCGGGCACGGAGCGTCGATCCCAGGAGGACACGCACCATGGACATGATGAAGAAGCTCGAGGCGCTGATGATCACGGTCGGCCCGGCCCCCGTGACCTGGCTGATGCTGGGGCTCTCGGGGCTGAGTGTCGCGATCATCGTCGAGCGCGGCTGGACGTACCGCGCGATGGCCGACGACATCGAAGGCCTCGCGCACGCGCTGGCCGATCGGCTCCGTGCGGGGGACATCGAGGGGGCGCGCGGAATGCTCGAGGCCTCACCTGCGCCGGAGGCCGCCGTCGTCGCCGCCGGTCTCGCCCAGGCGCGTCGTGGCGCGGACGCCGCGGCGGAGGCGATGGTCGGCGCGAACGCGCGTCAGAAGGCGCGGCTCGAGAAGCGGCTCTCGTTCCTCGCCACGCTCGGGAGCAACGCGCCGTTCGTGGGGCTCTTCGGGACCGTGATCGCAATCGTCGCGGCGTTCGACCGGCTCGGTGCGTCGGCGGCCCCGGGCGAGATCATGGCGACGATCGGCGAGGCGCTCGTCGCGACCGCGGTGGGGATCGGCGTCGCGATCCCCGCCGTCGCCGCGTTCAACGCGTTCCAGCGTAGGCTCCGGCTCGTCGCGAGCAACACCGAGGTCCTCTCCCGCATCCTGCTCGCGCACCTGCGCGGCGAGGAGGCGTGAGATGGCCGGCTCGATGCAGACCGACGACGAGATCTCCTGCAGCATCAACGTGGCGCCGCTCGTCGACGTGATGCTCGTCCTCCTCGTCGTCTTCATGCTGACGGCGCGCGCGGCGGCAGGCGCAGGCGTGCCGGTCGATCTCCCGAAGGCGCAGACCGCGACGACGAATCCGGTCTCGCCGCTCGTCGTGACGGTCGCGGCCGATGGCATTTCGATCGACGGAAAGAGCGTCGGCGAGGACGAGCTGCGGGCGCGGGCGGCCGACGCGGTGCGGAGGACGCCGGATGCGCGGGCGGTCGTCGTCGCCCGCGCGCACGTCGACCACGGCTCGGTCGTGCACGTGCTCGACGAGCTCCGTCGTGGCGGTCTCGTCCGGACGGCGCTCGCCGCGGAGAAGAAGCCATGACGACGATCGGCCAGACGACGGTCGACCCGATCCTCGGGATGCCCGAGGACCGGAGGTGGGCGGAGATCGCAGGCGTCGTCGCCGCGTTCGTGATCCACGCCGCGGTCGCGTTGGTGCCGGTGGCGGTGAGGGACAGCGAGGTCACTCCGCCGCCGATGGACGTCACGCTCGTCGACGTGCCCGAGCCCGTGGAAGAGCCACCTCCGGCGGCGGAGGAGGAGCCGGCGCAGGAGGCCGTGCCGGCGGAGCGCGAGGTCGCCCCTGCGCCACGCGCTCCCGCGCCGGCGGCGCGGAAGGAGAGCGCGCCCGTGGCCGCCGCGCAGGACGCGCCGGTGTCGGAGGGCGGGCCGCTCGTGTTCGACGGCGCGGCCGACTGGGAGATCGCGACGCGCGGAGGGGATGGGACGGGAGCGGGGCGTGCGGGCGGCGCGGGCGCCGCCGGAGGAGGAGGTGGTGGTGGTGGTGACGCGCGGGGCGGGGGAGCACCGGCGCGCGTGGTCGCCGCGCCTCGGATCGGCCGCGCTGCACGCGTGATTGTCGAGGACGGCTGCGCCGGCTTCTTCCCGACGGGCGCGTCCCACGACGTGGCGGACGTGATCCTGCGGGTGACGGTCGGGGCCTCGGGGGCGATCGACGGCGTCGTCGTCGCTTCCGAGACGCCAGCGGGCGAGGGCTTCGGGGCCGCCGCCCGCGCGTGCCTCGCTCGCGCGCGGGCCGAGGCGGCGCGGGACCCGGAGGGCGGAGCGCTGCCGAGCGCGGCGACCGTGTCGGTGCGATTCGTGCGATGATCCGCGCGGTTTTGCCCTGGGATCTCGGGGGCTCGAAAGAAAAGCGTGCGCGACGGGGAACGAAATCCAGCGGACCGGGCACGAAGGTCCGAACCGATGAGCACGACAGAGTCCTCTGCCGCGTGGCCGCGTCCCGCGCTCGTCTCGGGCGAGCACGGAGCGGCGACGCTCGTCGCGCGGCTCCGCGCCGGCGAGGCCGCCGCGGTCGGCGAAGCGTACGACCTGCATGCCGGCGCCGTGCTCGCGTTCGCGCGGCGGCTCGTCGGCGACGACGCGGCCGCGGAGGACCTCGTGCACGAGACGTTCGTGACGCTCCGCCAGGCCGTGCGCGGGTTCCGCGAGGACGCGGCGCTGAGGACGTTCCTCCTCTCGATCGCGGTCAACCATGCACGGCACCACCTGCGCGCCGCGCGGCGCCGTCGCGAGGCGATGGACCGTTTCGCGCAGGAGACCGGTGACGCGCATGCGTCCTCGCCGGAGTCGGATGCGATGCGCGTCGACATGGCGCGTGTGCTGACCCTCGCGCTCGACGCGCTGCCGCTCGATCAGCGCGTTGCCTTCGTCCTCTCCGAGGTCGAGGAGCGGAGCGCGAAGGAGATCGCCGAGATCGTCGGCGCGAACGAGATCACGGTGCGTACGCGTGTGTTCAAGGCGAAGGCAAAGCTGCGCGAAGAGCTCGCGAGGAGGGGCGTGCGATGAGCCATGATCCGCTCGAGCGCGCAGCACGCGCGCTGAAGGAACAGACCGAGACCTCGCCCGAGGACGTGCGCCGGCTCCGTGCGCGTGTGCTCGCGACCGTCGGTACCGAGGAGCGACGGCGGTCGAAGCGCTGGGTGTACGCGCTGCCGCTCGCGGCGGCCCTCGCGGCGACGACGGCGTTCGCGGCGCGTGGGGGCGGGCTGAAGGCCGCGGTGCACGCGGTCGAGCAGCTGGTGGGGATCGACGAGGGCGCGACCGAGCACGCTGCGGCTGCACCGGCGCGGAGCGTGGCGGCCGCGCCTCCTCCTCCGGCTGCCGAGGCGGAGCCGGCGGCGAGCGCGGAACCGGCGCCGAGCGTGGAGGTGGCGGACGCGCCCCCCGCGAAGGCTGCGGTGACGGAGGAGTTGCGTGTCGTGGTCGCGCCGCCGCCGCGTGCATCGGCGCCGGTCGCCTCGGCGCCCACGGTCGACCCCAGCGCGGCGGAGATGACGGCGTATCGCCGAGCCCACGAGCTGCACTTCGTCGCGCAGGACTGCGCGCGTGCGGTGCCGGCGTGGGATGCGTACCTCGCGACGGCGCCTTCCGGGTCGCTCGTCGTCGAGGCTCGATACAACCGAGGCATCTGCCTCGCGAAGCTCGGACGCGTGACGGAAGCGCGCACAGCGCTGAGGCCGTTCGCAGAGGGCACCGTGGCCGGCGGTTACCGGCAGCGCGAGAGCCGTGCGCTCTTGGACGCGCTCGCGGCCGACGCAGCGCTGGAGTGATCGATGAAGACCCTGGGATTCGGGATGGCCGCGGCGCTTGCGCTGGCGGTGTCGGTGACGAGCACGCGCGCGGCGGCCGAAGAGCCTCCGCCCGCGGTGGCGGAGCAGCGAGCGCGTCTCGTGCTCGATGCGGCGGCCGAAGGCCTCGACGTCGAGGCGCTGCGCGCGGCGATTGCGCGCGAGCTGGGCGTCGAGGTCGCGCTCGCTCGCGCGGGCGGCGAGGGGCGCGGAACGGTGCGCGTCCGGACGCAGGCGCGACGTGCGACGGTGAGCTTCGCGAGTGACGCGTCGGCGCCGGTGGAGCGCGTCGTCGATCTGCCGCGGAGCGCGGCGACGAGCACGGAGATGATCGCGCTCCTCGTCGGGAACCTCGTTCGCGACGAGGCGAGCGCGCTGGTCGACGAGCTGAGGGCGAGAGCGGGCTCGGCTGGGCCCGCAGCAGGGAGCGCGGGGGCCGAGGCAGCCGCGGCGCCGCCACCGGCAGCGGTGGCACCTGCAGCTGCAGCTGCACCTACGCCTGCGCCTGTGGCCGCGACGCGCTCGACGGCCGGCCGGTCCGTGCTCGATCCGTGCAAGCGTGCGGTGGGGCCGTGGCCGGTCGGCGTCGACGTCGTGCCGTTCGTGGGGACGTCTTCGCTCGAGCGCGGGCGGTCGTCGACGCGCGTGCTCTCGCTCGGCCTCGCCTCGGACTACGGTGCGGCGACGCAGGGCGCGGACGTCGCCGGCGCCGCGTCGATCGTCGGCGACGGGATGTGTGGTGCGCAGGTCGCCGGGGCGCTGTCGTTGTCGCTCGGGCAGACGAAGGGGACCCAGATCGCGGGCGGTGTGTCGCTCTCGCTCGGCGCCGTGAGGGGCGCGCAGCTCGCGCCGGTCTCGATCGCGACGGCGGGGGTGCAGGGGGCGCAGCTCGGCGTCGTGAACGTGTCGACCGAAGAGGTGAACGGCGCGCAGGTCGGGCTCGTGAACATCGCGCGTCGCGCCGACGCGCAGGTCGGGCTCGTCTCGATCCAGTCGGAGGGGAAGACGTACGTCGAGGGCACGATCTCGGAGGCCTCGATCGCGACGGTCTCGGTCGTCCACGGCGGCCGCAAGGTGCACAACGTCTACGGCGTCGGCATGCGCGCCGGCGCGGCGGGTGCGCGCCTGGTCTCGGTGCTCGGCATCGGCGTACGTCTGATCGACGAGTCGAAGTGGACCTTCGACATCGACGCGCTCTCGATGGGTCTCGTGCGTCCGTCGTCGATGGGGACGTGGTCGATGCAGGCCCAGCTCCGCACCGTGGTCGGCTATCGCGCGACGGATGTGGTCTCGGTGTTCCTCGGCCCGACCCTCAACGTGCTCGTCACGGAGGACGCGACCGAGCGCGCGCAGACGCCGATCCCGCTTTCGCTCGACACGTCGTCGGGCGCCACCCTGGTCCGTGGCTGGACGGGCGCGCTGCTCGGCGTCCGCGTGCTCGACTGACACGGTCTCTCCCCGCGCGCGCCAGCGGTCGAGCTCGCTGCGTCCCATGAGGCGTCTCCTTCCGCGTGCGATCGCGGCGGGGGCACACGTAGAGGGAAGCGGGGCCTCTTCTCACGCCATGGAACGGTGTGCACCGAAAATGGGTGCAGATCGTTCCATTCTGCGTGGGGACGGGCCACGGGAGACCGTGCTCGATGCCCCAGGGGCGTCGCGTGAGGAGCACCTGGTTGCGCAGGAACGCGACCTCACGACGTGCGAGCATCGTGACGTGGCGGGTTCACCCGCATTCACGGAAAGGTCGCCGCCCAACGCCTGCGCCGTGCAACCACCGCGGCGATCGCGGCGAGCACCGCCCACGCCCCGGCTCCCGCAGCGCCCGCACCGACGCGTCCCACCGCGCAGCCCTCTTCCTCGGCCGGCTCTGCCGCATCCGGCACCGGCTCGGGCGCAGGCGCCGCCGGCGCCGGCACCGCCGGCGCGCCCGCGTCCGCGCAGCCCGCCGGGCCACGCGCGAAGCCG
>JBDHVE010000215.1:0-13901 GCA_039809485.1 Polyangiaceae bacterium
CTGCCCGGCGATCCGAAGCACCGCAAACTCCGCTTCCGACCCCAAGTCGCATGACCTGCCCACGGGAACTCTGGAGCTCGCATCACGCGCGCGACGTCGTCGCTAACGTTAGGTCGCATGGCGCACCGCGCGGGCGGGGCAGAGACGTCCTCGCTCCCGTCCTCGAGCTCGACAAGTTTGGCGCCTCAGGGATCCGCCCGCGCATGCCTCTGCGATCTGCGATGAAGCGGCGCTCGGGCTCCGGGCTCCTCGCGTTCGGCTCGCTCTCGATCGCCGTCGCGTGCGGGACCAGCGGGGAAGACGCCGTTACGCCTCCGCAGGATGCGCCTCCGGCGGGCCGGGGGTCGCGGCCTGCTTCCGAACACCCTCGCCGGCGCCCGCTTCCTCGTCGGCACCTTTCCGCGCCGCTTCCTCTTCGGGACCGCGATCGCCGGCTTCCAGGTCGACATGGGATGCCCGACGCTCGCGGCGAGCGCCTGCGAGGACCGCGCGAGCGATTGGTACCAGTGGATCACGACGAAGCGGATCCTCGACAACAGTCTCCTCTTCATGTCGAAGGACCCGCCCGCGAAGGGGCCCGGGTTCTACGAGCTCTACGAGACCGATCTCGAGAACGCGGCGGGGAAGGGCGCGAGCCAGCTCGGCAACGGCGCGCTCCGCCTCTCCCTCGAGTGGAGCCGCATCTTCCCGCGGCCGACGTTCGGGATCACCGGCCACGCCGCGCTGAAGGCGGTCGCGAGCGCGGAGGGGATCGCCTTCTACCATCGCGTGCTCACCGCGATGCGCGCGCGCGGCCTCGTCCCGTTCGTGACCGTGAACCACTACACGCTGCCGCTCTGGATCCACGACGGCAACCGCTGCAACGAGGACCTCGACGCGTGCATCGCGGAGGGGAAGGGCGGCTGGGCGGATCCGAACCGCGCGCGGATCGTCTCGGAGATCGCGAAGTACGCCGCGTTCGTCGCGGAGGAGTACGGCGGGGAGATCGACCACTGGGCGTCGTTGAACGAGCCGTTCTCGGCGGTCGTCGTCGCCGGCTACCTCGCCGCGACGCAGATGCGGTCGAACCCGCCGGGACGGACCGCTGCGTGGATGAGCATCGGCGGCGCGAAGACCGCCGCGGCCGCGATGGTGGAAGCGCATGCGCGCATCTACGACGCGGTCAAAGCGAACGACCACGTCGACGCCGACGGCGACGGCACGAAGGCCGAGGTCGGCATCGTCTACCCGTACTCCGAGATCCTCGAGACCGGGACCGACAGTGACGCGCTCCGCGTCGCGGCCGACGCGCGCTACTTCTTCGAGGACATGTTCATGGACGGCGCCTGTCAGGGCCGTCTCGACGAGCAGTGGAACGCCGGCCCCGGGCTCGCGCCCGTCCGCGCCGACCTCGCGAACCGCTGCGACTTCGTCGGCGTGAACTACTATTTCCGCTTCCCCGCGAAGCCGGGCGGTCTCCTCGGCAGCGTGAGCAGCACGCTCGTGTCGCCCTTCCTCACGTTCGACCTGACCGCGCCGTTCGACGCGAATCCGAAGGGGCTCTACACGGCGCTCCGGCGCGCGAGCAAGTACGGCAAGCCGCTCTACGTCACCGAGACCGGCACGACGCAGGACGACGAGCCGCGCGGCGCGGCGTGGATCGTCGAGACGATGACGCAGGTGCAGCGGGCTCTCTCGGCGGGGATCGACGTGCGCGGGTACTTCGCGTGGTCCTTGATGGACAACTACGAGTGGAACCAGGGGATGGGGACGCGGATGGGCCTCTACGCGGTCCATCCCGAGACGAAGGCCCGCGCGCTCCGCGATGCGGGGGAGGTCTTCGCGACGATCAGCAAGGCGCGTGACGTGCCGAGCAACCTGGTGCAGACGTACGCCGGCGCGTTCCCGCCTTGATCCGACCGGATTGACCCGTTTCACCCCGCGCGCCCGTGCGCTAGATCGGCGCGCATGATGAAGCTCCACACGTTCCCGCTCTCGTCGAACGCACGCAAGGCCGTCATCACCGCCAAGCTCCTCGAGAGCCCGGTCGAGCTCGTGACCTGCGACCTCTCGAAGCGCGCGCAGAAGGAGCCGGCGTTCCTCGCCCTGAACCCGAACGGCAAGGTGCCGGTGCTCGAGGACGGCGACTTCGTCCTCACCGAGTCGCACGCGATCATGCAGTACCTCGCCGACAAGAAGCCGGGCAACACGCTCTACCCGACCGAGCTCCGCGCGCGCGCCGACGTGAACCGCTGGATGTTCTGGTGCTCGAACCACTGGTCCGTCGCGATCGGCTGGCTCGCGTTCGAGAACTTCCTGAAGAAGACGTTCTACGGCGGCGAGGCGGACCCCGTCCACGTGAAGCGGAGCGAAGCCCTCTTCCACGACTTCGCGAAGATCCTCGACACGCACCTCGCGACGCGCACGTGGGTCTCGGGCGACAAGATGACGCTCGCGGACATCGCGCTCGCGACGCCGCTGATGATGGCCGTCCCCGCCAAGCTCCCGCTCGAGGGCTACGCGAACATCAAGCGCTGGTTTTCGACCATCCAGGAGCTCGACGCGTGGAAGGCGACGGCGGGCTGATCCGGGTGGATCGTCGCTGACCATGGGGTGACCTCGGAGGCACCCTGGCCACCGCGAAAACCACGGGATTCGCGGCCGAACGCGCCCCGGCGGCCGCGTGCGCGTCACACAGTGTGCGCGCACGCGGCTTGCAATCGGTCCTCCCGTGCCTCGCGTGCTCCTTCGTTCGCTCGCTCTGCTCGTCCCGCTCGCCGTCGCGGCAGCGACCGGGTGCTCGGCGCTCGATCCCGTCTCGGGCGAGCCCGACGGCGTCCGCCCCGGCAGCCGCTCGCTCGCGACCGGCGACCCGACCTGCCGCGCCGACTCCGACTGTGCGCAGGGCGAGCAGTGCACGGACGGCGTCTGCCAGATGCAGCGCTGCGGGAGCCAGAACTACGCGTCGACCGCGCCCCTCGGCCGCCGCCGCACGTTCGCGAGCGATCGCGAGATCCTCGTCGTCTCCGACGACGCTTCGCACCACGCCCTCGACGGCTACGAGCCCACCGACGGCTCGTTCGCGCATCCGACCGAGATGACGTTCTCGTTCGGCGCGTCGCGCGTCCTCGACGCGGCCGGCGGCAACTTCACCGGCGGCCGCGCCGAGAGCGTTGCGGTCGCGATCGAGAACGCCTCGAAGGTGACGCTCGTGACCGGCAGCGAGCGGACCGAGCTCGACGTCGGCCTCGTCCCGGTCGCGGTCGCCGCGGGCGACGTCGACGGCGACGGCCTCGACGAGGTCGTCGCGCTCGCGAAGGACGGTGCGCTCTCCGTCTGCAAGGCGACGACGAAGACGTGTGACCGCCGCAAGATCGAAGGCGTCACCGGCAAGGACCTCGTCGTCGCGGACGTCGACGGGGACGGCCACGCCGAGCCCGTCGCGCTCGTCGACGTCGCCGGTGCGAAGTCGGCGCTCGTCGTCGTGAACCTCGACGCGGCGCAGACGAACCAAGCCGAGCAGGTCCGCACCTCGGTCGACACCACCCTCGCGCGCATCTCCGCTGGCATCCTCGCCGGCGGGACGACCAGCGTCGTCGCGCTGGAAGACGGCGGCTACGCCGATTTCCGCGCCGACACGCTCCACTTCTTCGCGCAGCGCGACGCGAAGCTCGCGTCGGTCGGCACGACGAGCATCGCGAAGGACGCGGTCGACGTCCTCGTGACCGACACCGACGGCGACGACAAGCCGGAGATCCTCGTGCTCGAGAAGAGCGGGCTCGAGGTGTTCCGCGCGACCGACACGTCCGCGACGCCGGCGACGAAGACCGCGCTCACGGCATCGCAGAGCCCTTCGCGCCTCCTCGCGGCCGACATCGACGGCGACTCGCCCGTCGGCGTCCTGACGAAGGACGGGCCCGAGCTCGTCCCGGGCCCCGTCGTTCCGATCGCGGTCCTCGTCTATCCGCCGTATTCGCGGACGTGGAGCGACGGCACCGGCGCGATCGGCCTCGGCGCCGGCGAGTCGGAGTCGGAGGACCACTCGACGACGGTCTCGCTCCGCGCGTCCGCTTCGGTCGGCTTCGACGTCGGTGTCCCCTTCGCGGTGAAGGCGTCGATCTCGGCGAGCGTCGACAAGTCGTGGTCGACGACCACCTCGAACAGCCGCTCGATCAGCGTCGGCGACAGCTTCTACGTCGACGCGAAGCCCGACCTCGAAGGGCCCGACAACGGGGTCGCCCTCCTCGCGTGCGCTTGCTACCACGCGTACACGTACAAGGTCGACGACCCGAAGGGCCGCCTCGGCGGCAGCGCCGTCGACGGCCGGCTGATGAGCGTGTTCGTCCCCGTCGGCGGGCAGACGACGCTCTGGTCCCTCAAGCGCTACAACGCGATGGCGGCGAAGGTCGGGAACCTGCCCGCGATCAAGGCGCCGTACATCGTCGGCGACGTCGAGTCGTATCCGCGCTCGCCTTCGCGCCTCGACGGCTCGCCGATCCCGCCCGACGACATGCTCTTCACGACGCCGCGCTCGTACCGCACGAGCGACGTCGCGCGCGTCAGCTGGGGGCTCGAGATGAGCGAGGGGAGCTCGCGCTCGGAGGCCGAGTCGATCGGATTCTCGCTGAACGGCTCGCTCAAGCTCGGGCCGGTCTCGGCCGGCCTCGGCGGCGGCCGGACCGAATCCGAGTCGTACAGCGTCGGCGTCGGCAAGAGCGCGAGCTTCGCGGGCTACGTCCCGCCGGTCCGCAACGACGTGAAGACGCCCGAGGACGAGCACGCGCTCCACGGTTACGGCTTTGCGCCGATCGTCTACCGCGATCGATACAAGACGCCGCAGGGGATCGAAGGCGGCTACTACGTCGTCACGTACACCGTTTCGCAGTGAGCGCGTTTCCGGTAGGAGTGTCGGTCGCGTAGACCGATGACCGGCCTCTCACGATTCGCCTGCACCGCGTCACTCGTGCTCCTCGCCGCGCTCGGCTCGAGCTGCGCCGAGAGCCTCGGCGAAGGCCAGCTCGGCACGCCGCGCGCGCTCGCCTACGTGCTCGGCTCGCCGCCGGACATGCAGGTCCTGCCGCCGATCAGCGATCGCTCGGGCAACATCTACGTCCTCGCCGGCTCGCGGAAGGCGCCCGAGACGTCGGCGTTCGTGATGCGCACCGGCGGCGGCGTCCGCGCCGGCTGCAACGTGACGAAGGGCGATCGCGTCGGGCCCGTCGGGTGGGTCGGGTTCGCGGCGGACCGCGCGTTCTACTGGGCCGGCTCCGCGCTCGTGCAGCTCAGCTGGAGCGGCGACTGCCGCCGGATGTTCGATCGCGATCCGGTGACCGGCACCGACCTCTTCTTCCGCGCCGTCTTCCCGTGGGTCGCCGACCGGCCTTCGCGCACGACGGCGGTGGCGCTCGTCCAGGCCTCGTCCGATCCGAATCCGCTCACCGTCATCCTCGATCTCACCGAGGGCGGTCAGGTCATCACGACCCCGCGCGCCTTCGAGCCGCCCGGCGCGCGCAACGTCGTCGTCCATGGCGTCGGCGCGAGCGCGACGCTGCGACAAGGCTTCCTCGTGACGAGCTTCCAGGACGGCGACGTCACCCGCGTCGAAGCGCGCTTCTACGACGAGGAGGGCGCGCTCCTCTCGCGCGTCGGGATCCCCGATCCCGGGACGATCCCACCGCTCGGCTTCGTCGGTTTCCTCCAGGCGAACGACGCCGGGCTCGTCGCCGGCCTCACCGAGGACAAGCGCATCCTCCTCTTCGATCGCTCCGGTGCGCGCTGGGTCGAGCCGCGCGGGATGGAGCCGGTCGGCATCCACGCGTGGAAGGGCGCGCTCTGGCTCGTCGGGACGGCGCAGAACCAGCCCGCCGTCGCGAGCATCGCCGACAACGGCGCGATCGGCGGCCCGATCGGGTGGGACTCGAGCAACCGGATCCTCGGCGAGCTCGGAGGTCCGATCGAAGTGACGGACGACCGCGCGCCGCCGCGCCGGACGATGCGCTTCGACACGCCGCGCCCCACGTCGCGCTTCCCGCTCGTCACGGCGCACGCGTCGCATCCCTATGCCACCGACGGAACGCTCACGTTGATCGCCGGGCCGACGATCGGCGACGGGCCGGGGGCCTACACGCTCCTCGCCGTCGCGCCGGTGGGAGTGCTCTATCCATGAGGCTCTTCGTCGTCGCCGTCGTCGCGGCGCTCGTCTTCTCCACGGTCCCTGCGCGCGCGCAGGGAGCCGACGCGGGCGCGCCGCCGCCAGAAGCGCCCGCGGCTGCCGCCGCGCCGGCACCGACGGCGGAGCCGGCCGCGCCGACGGTCGCGCCGGGTGCCGCGCCGAAGCACGAGGTCGACGTCACCCGTCAGGCGTCCGGCGAGCCGGCGCCCGTGCTCCTCGAGATCCACGGCTACGTGCAGCCTGCGTTCGGCGCGCGGAACCGCCCGCAGGCGCTGCCGCGCGATCGCTGGGAGTACGGAGGCCTCTCGAGCCGCGCCGGCATCATCCTGTCCGGCACGCCGGCGAAGGACTTCGGCTACGTCGTCCACCTCAGCATCGACGCGCGGCAGCTCGCGGTGATCACGGGCGTCGAGCTCGTCGATCGGACCGGTGACGGAGGGGCCGACGGGATCGTCACCCAGCGCAGCGCGGCGACGGCGACGATCTTCGAGGAGGTCTCCGCGTCGTACAAACCGCTCGGCGGCTTCGTCACGATGCGCGCCGGCGCGATGCGCATGCCGTTCACCGTCGCGCTCCGGAGCGCGAACACCGCGCTCATGTTCGCGAGCCGGCCAGGGCCGAACGAGGTCTTCCAGAGCGGCGCGGACCTCGGCGGCCTCGTCCTCGCCGAGCCGCTCGAGGGACGCATCCGCGCGTCGGTCGGCGCCTTCACCGGCGTGAGCCTCGTCGCGCCGCCGAACACCACGTCGCGCGGCCTCGTCTGGACCGCACGTTTCGACGCGAACCCGCTCGGCCCGCTCCCGCAGGCGGAGATCGACTTCGATCGCGGCCCGGTGCGCTTCGGCCTCGGCGTCGGCGCGCTCTATCGGAACGGCACGTTCTACTCGTCGAACGGCTACGAGCTCGCGGAGAACCGCGACGTCCGAGTGAGCGGCTCGGTCCGCTTCGCTGCGCTCGGCTTCTTCGCGCAGGCCGAAGTGCTCCGGCGCGTCGTGACCGACAACGTCAGCTCGCGACCGAACCAGGCGAGCGGCGGCTACGTCCAGGCCTCGTACTACGTGGGCGTCACGAAGAGCATCGGCCTCGCGCCGCTCGGCCGCTTCGGCCTCACGGTGGAGGACGAAGCGACGCTCCCGCGGCGGACGCGCTGGATCGAAGGCGGCCTCGCGTTCTTCCCGCGCGCCGATCTCCCGAAGCCGGAGACGGTGCGCGTCCTCGTCCAGTACCAGGGCGAGCGGCGGACGACGGAAGACGAGACCGCGCATGCGGCGCTCGGGCAGCTTCAGCTGCTTTTCTGACGAACGTCTCCGTCTCACGCCTAAGGCGCGACGCACGCGGGGCCGCGCTCGCCGACGGCGCACTTGCCCGCGCAGATCTCTTCGGACGACCCGTAGCCTGACTGGCAGACGAGCACCGTCGTCGGATCGGCGCAGATCCTCGACATCACGCCGGCTACGCCGGCGCAGCGCGGGTCCGGCTCGCCCGTCTTGCTGCAGACGGCGCTGCGGAGCCCGTCCACGACGATGTCGACGCAGCGGTCCTTCCCGCACTCGAACACCCACGCCGAGAAGCTGCGCGTGCCGGAGATGTCGCCACCGCGTCCGCACGACGCGATGTGCTCACCGTCGCAACGCCTCTCTCCCTCGGTGCACTCGTCCCCGCACGCGAGGGTGCTCGTGAGGGCAAGGGTCACAATTGTTCCGATGATCAGATGGTTCAACCAGTTCATGCCGCCACGTGTAGCACCGCTCGCGCTGCCCACGTGTGCGGCTTCGTTTCCGCAGTCGCGGTCAGTAATTGCCCTGCACCAAGAGCGACCACTGCCCCACGCTGCAGCCCGGCGTCTTCTTCCGGATCTCGAAGCTCACCGTGCGCGAGTCGTCGGAGGCGTTCGCGGAGTAGACCTCGCCCCACTGGAGCTTGAGGACATCGCTCCGGCCGGAGGGGAGCTCGCTCTTCATCGTGGGCGTCGTGCACTCGAGCGCGTCGGCCTCGGCGTTGACGTACGCGATCAGATCGAAGTCGTCGGGGTTCGGCGAGATGAGCGTCGCCGTGATCTCGAGCGCATCGGGGACCGGGTACTTCACGTCTTCCGTCACGCGGACCTTCACCCAGTCGTTGCAGTTGCCCTGCGCGACGACCTGGCCGGTCCCGTAGTCGCCGCTGATCGTCCCGAGGTCCTTCGCGGTGCTGCACGTGCGCGCCGTCACGGGATCGGTCGGCTGCTCGGGCGGAGCGGGATCGCCGGGGAGGGCAGGCGAGGGCTCGCCCGAGCCGGGGGCCGGCGTCGTCGCGCCGGGGCTCGAGGGCTTCGTCTCGCGCGTCGGCGTGGGCGAGCTCTCGTCGCCGTTCGCTTCGTCGAAGCGGCCGGCCGTCGGCTCGATGTCGTCGCCACACGCCACCGCGAACACGGCGAGCGCGACGGCGACGCAGGAGATCACGCGCGAGGTCATGCCTACCTTGTGTGCAACGCCCGCGCCGACACGTTTTCCACGCGAATACCGCGATTCTGACGTCCTCGGCGCGCGGCGGTGGATCGGCGCTGCCCCAGAGCGCGCGCCGCGTCGATCCGGTCGGCCGCGACGTCGTCACCGCGATCTTCCACCGGCTCCGCCGGCGTGTCGTCGTCGCCGAGCATCCTCTCCGCCATGAACGACTCGCTGCTCGATCAAGCTCTCCTCGAATGCCGCTACGGAGTCGTCGAGCTCCGTGAAGGATCGGCAAGGCGCGCATTCGAGGCCCGGCTCGGTGTCCTCGAGCGCGCGACGTGGACCCTGCCGCTCGAGCCGGCTGCGCCCGAGCAGGTGCTCCGCCTCGTGCGGGCCGTGCTCGATCTCCGAGACGAGATCGACGGCGCGCGCCGGCACGCGTGGACCCTCGACGCGGACGCCTCAGGGTCGTGAGCGCAGGTCGTCCGGCGGATACGTCGGCTCGCGGGTTGGCTCCGCGAGGCAGCCGCGGCGCTGGTCGCTCGTCAGCACGTCGCCGAAGAAGCGCGCGGCGTCGGTGCCCATCCCCTCGCCGAACGCGACGTCGACCGGATTGATCACGTTCAGGTAGCAGGGGAACATCGGAGCATCGACGGCCTTGCCCTCGTCGCGCCACCAGTAGTGGAGGCGGCGCACCGTCCAGAGGTAGCCGTACTCGTACGCGGTCGGGTTCTCGCGCCAGCCCGCGATCCGATCGGCCGGCACGCGGTAGCGCTTCTCGCGCGTCCCGACGAGCGCCTGCGCGTCGTCGAGGGCCTTCCGCGCCACGCGGAGCCGCTCGATCCGCTTGTCCTTCGCGGTGTCCCAGTACCCGTCGACGTAGTCGTAGAGCCCGTGCACCTGTCTCGCGCGGAGCGCGGTCATCCGCATCGCGTCGGCGAGGTCGTCGAAGAGCTCGCGGGCGCGCGCCGGGATCCGCGCGCGGAGCGCGTCGGCGCGATCGGCGAGGAGGCCGAAGGTCGTCTCCATCGACGCGAGGATCGGCTCGACCTCCGCGCTGTAGCCCGGGCCGCCGTGCGCGGGGTTCCGCATGTCGACGAGCCCGAGCTTGTCGGGCTGGGTCATCTGCGCCTGGGCCGCGAGCTTGCTCACGTCGTCCCAGGTCTCCCAGCCCTGGAGGTAGGCCTGGCCGTTCCGCATCACGACCGTGCTCGGCTTCGTCGCGTTCACCTCGCCGCGGACGAGGAGCGCTTCCTCGGCGCGGACGACGTCGACGATCCAGCGTGCGACGTCGTCGGCGGCCGATCCGAACGGACGCACGACCGGGCGGAGCGCACGCGCGAGCGCGTCTTCCTGCGCTCCCGTCGCGTCCGGGTCCCATGCGGCGCGCGCGGCGACGACGTCGTTCATCCAGTAGCCCCACTCCCAGCCGCTCGAGAAGAGGAGCTGGCCGTCCATCTTCTTCCCCGACGCGGTCTCGTCGGAGGCGATGAGCCGGAGGTCTCCGAGGCGACGATCGGCGTAGAGCGGCAGGAAGAGCGGGACGTCGACATCGAACGACACCCAGTACGCCGACTCCGGATAGAAGACGGTGGGGCGCTTGCCCATCTCCTGGTTCAGGAACGTGCGGACGTAGCCGAAGTCCGTGTTGCCGTACGTCGGCGCGGGGTCGCGGAGCCCGTAGTACTGCACCGTGTGCGGGAGCACGCCGAGGCGCGGGTCGGCGTGGTGCGGGAGCATGTTGAAGTTGATCGGCTTGCCGGTGCCCGGGTCGGGATAGCCGTCGGCGACCTGCCCGGTCGAGCAGTGCACCTTGATGAACGCGCGCGTCTTGCCGTGCTGTTCGTCGAGGTGCTTCGCGACCTCGTTCATCCACGCGAGCATCCGCGCGGGATCGGGGTGCGTGAACTCGCTCGTGCCGGCTTCGATCCCGAGAAAATCGAGCTTCGCGCGCATGAGCCAGTCGAGGCGCTGGCGGATCTCCGCGAGCTCGTCGGACAGCTCGCCCTGCTTGCGGAGGAGCCGATACGAGTGCTGCTGTGCGAACGCGATCGGCGCGTCGAGCCCCGCATCGAGCCCGAACGCGTGCGCGCGCTCGACGAGGAGCGAGAGGCGCGCGAGCCGGACGTCCGAGTCGGCGAACGTCTCCCACGACTTCGCCCAGAGGAGGAACCACTCGACGCCGTTCTGCCCGCTCGCGACGCACCACTCGAGGAAGCGGTCCCACTCGTCGAGGCTCTTCAGGAAGCCCACTTCGTCGCCGTACCCACCGGGCCCGAAGCCCTGGAGCATGTCGGTGAGCTCGAGCGGGTGCATCGTATGGAGATGGATCGCGCGGTCCGGCCAGCGCGGCGACGACGTCTTCGCGATCGACTCCGGCACGACGAGCGACGCGGGCGCGAGCGGCGCGAGGGGATGGAGGAACGAGAAGCCGAGCTCCTCGAGGAGGGCATACGCCGCGTGGAGCGCGCCGAGGTTCCCGTGCGGGCGCTCGGCCTTCGGGTTGCCCTGCGCGACGAGGAGTTTTCCGCCACGGAACGGCGCCGAGCGGACGACGAGCGACTCGGGAGCGAGCGCGGCGAGCTCCGCCGGTGGGACGACGTCGTCCGCGAGGAACACCTTGCCGACCGAGACGACGACGGCCGCCGGATCGAGCGACGCGGGGATCGACTCCGGCGTCGCGACGGCGATCGGCTGGCCGTGCGCCTCGGTGAGCAAGGACGCGATGCGTTCACGTGCGCGCGCCGGGATGTCTTCACCTGCGACGAGCCAGACGCCGCTCGCGCGCGTGCCCTGCGGGGCGCCGTCGTCGGCAGCCGCGGGCGGCGCGCTGTCGTCGACGCGCGTGTCCGAGCCGCACGCCACCAGCGCGGCGACGGCGACGACCCCCAAGCTGACGAGGCGCATGGCCGTGCCCCCGAGCGAGGACCGTGCCTACATTGTCCCCTTCTCGAATCGAGCAGAATTTCCCTGGTTGCGCAGCGACGCGCCGATCGATGCCTGCGGAGTCGGCGCCCCAGTGTGGATCTGCGCCGGCTCAGGCCGGTCCGACCCGCACGCGGAAGCTCGCCTCGTGGCCCGAGCAGCGCGCCGTCACCGTCGCGATGCCCTCACGCTCGCCGCGGAGGGTGAAGACGTCGGCCCCGACGTCGTCGAGGTTCACGCGGACGCGATGAATCCGCGGCTCACGCCGGACCGACACGATGTCGGGCGCGTCGACCTTCATCCCGGTTTCGCCCTCGTCGTCGCTGCACGAGAAGCCCTGGGTCTCGAAGCCGGTGTGGTGGTCGTAGAGGTAGAGCGAGACCTCCTCGCCGACGTCGAGCACGAGCTCGTTGCAGACGAACTCCGCCGCGCCGCGCTCGATGCCGTAGGCGGCGTCGCGGGTGCAGCCCGAGGTCGCGAGGAGGACGAAGAGGACGACGACGACACGGAGCAACGGCATGCCCGACGACGAGCAAGCCGTGCGCCGCGCGCGATCCTCGCGACAAGGCAGCGATCACGTCACGGGGACCGTGCAGGCCGTTGCACGCTGTGTACGCCGCCGATCAGGGCCCGCCTTGCCGTGCGCAGAAGACGCGCATGGGCAGCAGAATCCCGCGAGCATTGCGCGTGGAGATCCGTGGCGAGGCGTGCGGACCAGCCACAGGTTCGAGCCAAGAGGCTCGCCATGAAGACCAGGACGACGATGGGTATCGTGATGCTCCCCATCCTTCTCGCGGGCGTGCTCGTCCACGCGCAAGAGCCGCTCCGGCCGCGGGTCGTCGCACCGATCCCGGTCGAAGAGCGCGTCGCGGCGCTCGAACAGCGGGTGACCACGCTCGAGCAGCAGAACGCCGAGCTGCGGAAGTTCCTGGTGATCACGGGCAACGCGCTCGCGATACGTATGCCGGACAACGGGAACCTCTCGCTCGAGGCGAAGACCGGCAACATCACGGTCGTGACCCAGGCCGGCAACATGACGCTCGAGACGAGGATGGGGAACATGAACGTCCAGGCGAAGATGGGCGACATGACGCTGGAGACACAGCTCGGCAAGATCACGGCGAAGGCGATGAGCGGGGTTGCGATCGAGTCGAGCGCCGCGCTGCGCATGAAGGCGGTTGCCGACGTCTCGGTGACGGGCGGACGGGTGCTCGTGAACGGCGGAAGACGGCCGGTCGCGCGCACCGGTGACCCCGCCCCGGGAGGGGTCATCGCGGGCGGCTCGCCGACGTTCTTGGCGGATTGAGGCGCATCCGTCCGCGTCGGTGGGAAGCCGACGGCCGCGGTGGATGCGACATTCCCCTACACCTTGCCGCGGGTTCGGATCGGTCAGGGCGAGAGCGCCCGTGCAATCGCCGCGGCGTCGGTGCTAGCGTCCGCGCCCCCGATCCCTGAGAGCGGCCACCCCGCAGCAGAGGTGTTTTCGTGAAGATCCACGAGTACCAAGGCAAGCAGATCTTCGCCAAGTACGGCGTCCCGACGCCCAAAGGCTATCCCGCGTTCACGGTCGACGAGGCGGAGGCAGCGGCGAAGAAGCTCATCGCCGAGACCGGCAGCCAGGTCACCGTCGTCAAGGCCCAGATCCACGCCGGAGGCCGCGGCAAGGGCGGCGGCGTCAAGGTCGCCAAGGGCGGCGCCGCCGAAGCGCGCCAGCTCGCCGAGAAGATCCTCGGCATGCAGCTCGTCACGCACCAGACCGGCCCCGAGGGCCAGAAGGTCCGCCGCCTCTACATCGAGCAGGGCCTCGACATGGTGCGCGAGCTCTATCTCGGCGCCGTCATCGACCGCGATCGCCGTCGCATCGCCTTCATGGCGTCGACCGAAGGTGGCGTCGAGATCGAGAAGGTCGCCGAGGAGACGCCGGAGAAGATCCTCACGATCCACGTCGACCCGACCGTCGGCCTCTCCGCGTACCAGTCGCGCGAGCTCGCCTTCGGCCTCGGCCTCCAGCAGCACGGCAAGGAGACCGTCGCGAAGTTCGTCCGCCTGATGAACGCGCTCTACGAGGCGTTCACGAAGGAGGACTGCTCGCTCCTCGAGGTGAACCCGCTCGTCGTCCTCAAGAACGGCGACGTCGTGGCGCTCGACGCGAAGATCAACTTCGACGACAACGCCGAGTTCCGTCACAAGGTCTGGGCCGAGCTCCAGGACAAGGACGAGGAAGACCCGATCGAGCTCCAGGCGAAGGAAGCCGGGCTCAACTACGTGTCGCTCGACGGCAACGTCGGCTGCCTCGTCAACGGCGCGGGCCTCGCGATGGCGACGATGGACATCATCAAGCACGCCGGCGAGAAGCACGGCGTCGCGCCCGCCAACTTCCTCGACGTCGGCGGCGG
>JBDHVE010000216.1:0-13841 GCA_039809485.1 Polyangiaceae bacterium
GTTGAAGCTCACCTTGCGCACGGTGAACGTGCTGCGCGCGCCGGCGCGGTGGCGCTTGAGGACGACACCCTGGAAGACCTGGATGCGGTCCTTGTCGCCTTCGACGATCTTGTAGTGAACGCGGACCGTGTCCCCGACGCGGAAGTCCGGGAAATCCGACTTGAGCTGCTCGTTCTCGATGGCGGCGATCTTCGCGTTCTGCATGACCTGACTCGCTCTCTTCTTGCTTCCCTGCGTGATCCGAGGACTCGGGAGAACCTGTGGAAAGATCCCAGGTTCTCACGGTCTCCGTCCGGTGCGGGGGCGCGGTTTAAAGCATCGAGTGTCCCACCTGTCAACGAAGGTCGTGCACTCGTGCTAGCTCTCGTTCTGCCATGGCGCTCCGCGTAGGACAGAAAGCTCCCGAGTTCGAGGTCGTGACCGCCGAGGGCAAGTCCCTGAAGCTGAGCGATTTCGTGGGGAAGAAGAACGTCGTCCTCTACTTCTACCCCGCCGACTTCACCCTCGTCTGCACGCGGGAGACGTGCGGGTTCCGGGACGCCTACGAAGAGCTCAGCAGCAAGGACACCGAGGTGATCGGCGTCTCGGTCGACTCCGACGAGTCGCACCGGAAGTTCGCCGCCGAGCACGAGGTGCCGTTCCCGCTCGTCGCCGACGAGAGCTTCGCGCTCGCGAAGAAGTTCGAGGCGACCTCGATGCTGCGGAACCTCCTCAAGAAGGCCGCCCGCATCACCTACGTCATCGACAAGAAGGGCGAGATCGCCGGCGTCTTCAAGTCGGAGCTGAGCGCCGGCCACCACGTCGAGGGCGTGCGCGAGCTCGTGAAGAAGCTCGGCTAGAAGGACCAGCCTCGCCGCGCTTGACGAAACGGCCCTTCGCGACCATTCTCCGCCGCCCTCGTCCGGGGAAGCTCCTCGGACGACGAGACTGCCCGCGTCGGAAGCCTCGCTTCCCTGGTCCTGCGCTCGGGACCGGTCGCTCTCCGGATCGAACGTGCCACGCGGTCTCGCGACATGAAACTCACGCAACCCGCGAGCGCAGAAGAGAAGACATCATGAACACGAAGCCCGGCATCATCGGCACCAAGCTCGGCATGACCCAGCTCTACAAGGATGACGGCACGGTCCAGCGTGTCACCGTCCTCGACATGAGCGACGTCGTCGTCGCGGGCAAGCGCACCAAGGAGAAGGACGGCTACGTCGCCGTGGTCTTCGGTGTCCGCGACGCGAAGGAGAAGCACCTCTCGAAGGCGCAGCAGGGCTCCTTCAAGAAGGCGAACGTGGCGCCGAAGCGCGTCCTCAAGGAGATCCGCTGCACGGAAGAGTTCGCCGCCAAGTTCGAGATCGGCGCCAAGCCGAACCTCGGCGACATCTTCGAGGTCGGCCAGCTCGTCGACACGCAGGGCATGACCCGCGGCCGCGGCTTCTCCGGCGTCGTCCGCCGCTGGAGCTTCGCCGGCTTCGTGCAGACGCACGGTACCCACGAGTACCGCCGTCACGGTGGCTCGATCGGTACGAACATGACGCCGGGCCGCACGCTCCCGAACCTCAAGATGCCGGGCCAGTACGGCAACGAGCAGGTGAGCGTCCTCAACCTGAAGGTCGCGCGCATCGACAACGAGAAGGGCCTCCTCCTCGTCGAGGGCGGCATCCCCGGCCCGAAGAACCACCTCGTCACGATCCGCCAGGCGGTCAAGTCGAAGGTCCGCAAGGCTCGCTGACAAGCGCGACCTCGCGACACGAAGACGGGGCGTCCGCTCACCGCGGGCGCCCCGCTCGCATTTCGGGCTTCCCGCCGCAGCGCGCGATCGTCGACACGTCCGCCGGAAACGGCGCATCGTAGGGCCCATGATCCAGGTCTGGTCGTGGCCGACGCCGAACGGGCAGAAGATCCACATCGCGCTCGAGGAGCTCGCGCTCCCGTACGAGATCGTGCCGGTGAACATCGGCAAGGGCGATCAGTTCAAGCCCGAGTTCCTCGCGATCACGCCGAACCATCGCATCCCGGCGATCGTCGACCCCGAAGGTCCCGGCGCGAAGCCGCTCGCGCTCTTCGAGTCCGGCGCGATCCTCCTCTACCTCGCGGAGAAGACCGGCAAGCTCGTGCCGAAGGATCCCGCCGCGCGCGCGATCTGCCACCAGTGGCTGTTCTTCCAGATGGCGAGCGTCGGCCCGATGTTCGGGCAGCACGGCCACTTCGCGAGCTACGCGCCGGAGAAGATCCCCTACGCGATCGAGCGCTACACGAACGAGATCAACCGCATCCTCCGCGTCCTCGACAAGCGGCTCGCCGAAGCGGAGTGGCTCGCCGGCAGCGAGTACACCGTCGCCGACATCGCGACGTTCCCCTGGACGCGCGGCTCCGCAGCGCGCGGGGTCGACATGACGCTGCTGCCGAACGTCTCGCGCTGGCACGCGGCGATGGAAGCGCGCCCGGGCGTGAAGCGTGGTCTCGACGTGATGAGCGAGCAGCAGCGGCGGAAGCCGATGACGGACGAAGAGCGCGAGATCCTCTTCGGCAAGAAGCAGTTCGAAGCGCGCTGAACCGAGGTCGCGTGCGCGTTTTCCCGGTTGTGCTACGGGCAACGCCTCATGCGGCTCGGCCCGACCCTGCTCACGATCACGGCGCTCCTCGGCGTCGTCGCGTGCGGTTCGCTGAAGGAGGCGGAGGCCGACGTGGCGCCGGGGACGAAGCCGCCGTCGGACGGCACGATGCCGTCCGAGGGCAGCGGCTCGAGCGACGACGCGGCGGCGTCGAAGGACGGCGGCGAAGCTCGTGGTGACGGAGGGCTCACGCCGGGCGGCGACCCGCGCTTTGCAGGGTGGCCCCTTCCGGCCGACGAGCCGCCGGCCTCGAGCTTCACGATCCGGAGCACCGCCGACGGCGCGATCGTGACCGACCTCGCGACGGGGCTCGCCTGGCAGGACGCGATCCCGGAGATCCTGCGCACGTTCGCCGATGCGCAGAGCTACTGCGCGTCGCTCGTCTACGGCGGCGAAGACGACTGGCGGCTCCCGACGCGAATCGAAGCGATCTCGATCATGGACATCCGCCCGACGTTCGGCGAGTCACGCGTCGCGGCGAGCGCGTTCTCTTCCTACGGGCTCCCCTCGACGATCTTCTGGACCGCCTCGCAGACCACCTCCCCGCAGAGCGCGTATGCCGTGAACGCAGCGGGGGTGAGCGCCCAGGCCGTCACGAGCCAGGGGCTCGCCCGCTGCGTGCGCGGCGGCGCGGCGCTCGCGACGACGCCGGCGGCGAAGGCCTACGTCGTCGAGCCGACGGTCGTGCGCGATCCGGCGACGGGCCTCGTCTGGGAGAAGACGCCGCCGGAGGAGAAGCACACCCGCGAGACGGCCGAGACGCGGTGCGCGGCGAAGCAGATGCGTCTGCCGACCGTGAAGGAGCTGTCGTCGCTCGTGGACGAGACGCGGTCGGACCCGGCCTCGAACCCTGCGCTCGGCAGCTACGCCGCGCGGATGTTCACCTCGAATCCGCGCTGGCTCGTGGACTTCGCCGATGGGAGCACGTTCCAGGCGGGCGGATCGACGCTCCCGTCCTGGTCGCGTTGCGTGACGACGGCGCCCTGATCGCGCTGCTATCCTCGAGGCGTGAACCTTCGTCCTGCGCGGTGGCAACGTGACGTGGCGGCGATCGCGCTCTTCGTATCGGGCGTCGCGGCGTGCTCGATCTTCGCGCTCGACGACGACCTGATCGGTGATCCGCTCGTCGACGCCGGCGCCGGAGATGCGCCGAGCGTCGACGACGCGACCTCGTCACCGGACGGGGCGACGCCGTCGGCGGACGCCGCAGAGGGCTGTCAGGCCGACCTCGCGAGCGACCCCGCGAACTGCGGAGCATGCGGGCGGAGCTGCGCGGGGGCCGCGTGCAGCGGAGGTGTCTGCGAGAGCACCGTCGTCGCGACGGGGCAGACCGGGCTCGGCGGCGTCGCCGTAGGCAGCGGCGTCGTGGGATGGACGACCGGCACCGAGCTCCGGATCCGTCCGCTCGCGGACGGCGGGACCGGCGTGCTCGTGAACGTCGGCAACGACGTGCTCGCGCCCGAGCTCACCGTCGCGGAGGGCTTCTTCTACGTGACGCGGATCTCGGGCGGCTCGTGCTCGATCGATCGCTACTCGCCGGTCGGCGCCTTCTCGCGACCGATGTACGACTTGTTCCCGGGGACGATCGTGCAGGTCGACGGCGCGATGACGTTCGCGGCGACGACGCGCGGCGTCCGAGCATGCGACAACGGGCAGTGCGGAGGACAGGACACGCAGCGGCTCGTCGTGCTCGACGGCGACGGACCGTTCACCGACCTCACGTCGTTCGGTCCGCGCCTCGTCTGGGCGACGGGGACGAACCCGGGGAGCGTCCGGACGGTCCTGAAGTCCGCGAGCGCCGACGCCGGCGTGCGCGCCACGGACGTCGCGACGGGGCAAGCTTCACCGAAGGGCGTCGCGATGGACGCGAACGGCGTCGTGTGGACGGCGTACGACTCCGGCCAGGTGCTCCGCTGCGCGCTCAACGCCGCCGGCACGTGCGCGAGCCCGCCGACCACGCTGCACGGCGGGAGCGCGGCGGACGCGCCGGGCCGCGTCGTGTCCGACGGCACGTTCGTCTACTGGATCGCGGAGGGCACGAAGCGCGTGCTCCGCTGTCCTGCGCTGGGCTGCGCCGGTCGCGCGCCCCTCGTCGTGATGAGCGGTCTCGAACAGCCGCGGCGCCTCGCGCTCGACGGCTCGCGTGTGATCGTCGCGGACTGGGGGGCGGCGAAGGTGCTCGCCGCGCCGAAGTGAGGTTCAGTCTTCCGTCGCCCAGCCGCGCGCGCGGTTCCACGTCTCGATCGACGCTCCGCGAGGCTTCGGCTCCTCGTCCCACGTGATGTCGAGATCGAGCAGGCTCGGCATGCGCGGGCGGACGTCCTTCTTCTCGGCGGTCTGGATCGTGACGGGCGAGACGTGGAAGACGCAGCGGAGGTTCATGACGGTGCTCCTCGAGGGACGCACCGATGAGGTGCAACGCACGCGCCAGCTGCCGGGCGAGGCCAACGACCCTCGGTCGGCTTGCCGACCGGCCTTTCGTCGCGAGGATTTCCGTGCTCGTGTCCAGGCCGGCGGGCGCGACTGGATCCAGCTCGATCCCCGTACGGTGTGGCGTGGTTCCATCACCGGTGTGGGGCACAGCCCGCAGCGATATCGAAGATTTGCGTGATGTTGTAGAGATCCGTTCGAGGCGGACATGGCGAAGAACACGTACAAACGCGGCGACCACTTCACGCGGGAGGCGAAGAAAGCCGGCTATCCGGCCCGGAGCGTCTTCAAGCTCGAAGAGATCGACAAGCGTGTCCGTCTGCTACGGCCGGGCATGCGGGTCCTCGATCTCGGTGCGGCCCCGGGGAGCTGGACGCTGTACGCCGCACAGCGGCTCGGGCCGAGCGGGAAGATCCTCGCCGTCGACCTGAAGCCGATCGAGGTGCCGCTGCCGCCCCACGTGACGGCGCTCGTCGGCGACGCGCTCTCGCTCGAGAACGAGGCGCTCGCGACGTACGCGCCCTACGACGCGGTCATCTCCGACATGGCGCCGAGCACCACGGGCAACCGGCTCGGCGATCAGACCCGCAGCTACGAGCTCTTCATGCGCGCGCTCGCCGTCGCGGAGAAGCTCGGCGCGCCCGGGAGCTCGTTCGTCGGCAAGATCTTCATGGGCGAGGACTTCGCGAACGCGCGCAAGGCGCTGAAGGCGCTCTACGCCGAGGACCGCGCGATCAAGCCGGAGGGCACGCGCTCGTCGAGCTACGAGCTGTTCCTCATCGGGATCGGCAAGCGCGCGTGAGCTGAAATCGACGCAGCCCGGGGGGTGATCTGCGTTGCGCGATCATGATCTCGCGCTACGGCCCGGTTGCTTGCGAAACATCGCCCTGCTCCTTCCGGTCTTCGGTGCCTTCGTCGCGCTCGTCGACTGCGGGTCGCCGTCCGACGGCGCGGCTCCTCGCCCCGACGTCGAGACGGCGGCGAGGCCGATCGAGCCCGCGAAGGGCGACGACGCGGGCTCGCCCGTCGACGCGCCCAGCGAGGTGACCGACGGCGGAGCAGCCGTCGACGCCGCCGCGCGCGCGCCGCCTCCACCTCCGTCGCTCTCGGCGCCCTTCACGCTCGGGTACAACGAGGCCTGGTTCGGTCCTTCGTATGCGAGCGACCTCACGACCAACTTCGATCTCGCGCGGGTGAACGCGACGTTCGACGGCATCGTCGCCGGCGGCGGGCGCGTCGTGCGGGTGTGGCTCTTCGAGCTGCTCGAGGGGATCGCGGTCGGCCCGACGCCTCCACGGATCGGCGACGTCAGCCCGACGCTCCTCGCGAACCTCGAGCTCGTGCTGCAGGCGGCGCGCGCGCGCGGGCTCGGCGTGTACCTCACCGCGCTCGACGGGAACGCGATGCCGGAGGAAGCCGGGCCCACGCGCGATCTCTACTGGAACATGCTGAACGGCGCGTACGGCGAAGCGGACGCGTACGAGACGAAGGTGCTCGCGCCGACGCTCGCCCGGATCGCGCCCTACGCCGACATCCTCTACGCATTCGACCTCGTCAACGAGATCGAGGCTCCCCGCCACCGTGGATTCTGGGCGGACCCGATCGGCGGACCTCGCGCCTACCTCCAGCGGAGCATCGCGTTCGTGAAGGCGCGCGCGCCGTGGCTGAAGGTGACGGCGAGCGCGGGGCACGACACGGCTGCGTACGACCTCGCGTTCGGGCTCTTCTCCGGCGTCGGCTTCGACTTCTACGACCTCCACGTCTACTCGGACCAGGGGACGATCCCGAACCTCGGCAACGTCTGCAGCAAAGCGGCGGCGGACGGGATCCCGGTCATCCTCGGCGAGTTCGGGCAGCTCGCGCACGTCGACGACGACACGCTCCAGGCCGACGTCACGAGCGCCTTCGTGAACGCGGCGAAGGGGTCGTGCTTCAAGGGCGCGCTCGCGTGGCGGTACGACGCGGCCGAGAGCTACTGGCGTTTCATCCGGCCCGACGGGGGCTCTCGACCCGCCGTCGCCGTGATGAAGAGCCTCTCGCCGTAGGCGAAACATCCCGGAAACGCGCGAGAACGTGGAGGGATGCGCCGGTCCGAGCGTTCCGGTACGCTCCTCGGCGTGACGGCCTCCGCGTTCCAAGGTCTCCTCGCGGGACGCTTCGTGATCGAGCGCGAGGTGGGGCGTGGCGGCGTGGGGATCGTCTACCGCGCGCGCGACGAGGTGAGCGGGCACCCGGTCGCGCTCAAGGTCATCGCGATCCCCGGCGTCGATGCGAGCGAAGAAGCGCGATTCGGCCGTGAGGGGCGCGTGCTCGCCGGGCTGAACCACCCGGGGATCGTTCGCGTCGTCGCGTTCGGCCAGCTCGACGAGGGGCAGCCCTACGTCGCGATGGAGTGGCTCGAGGGCGAGGACATCGCGCAGCGTCAGAAGCGCGCGCCGCTCACGCTCGGGCAGGCCGTCGACGTCGCGTCGAGCGTCGCCGACGCGCTCGCCTACGCCCACGGCGTCGGGATCGTCCATCGCGACATCAAGCCTTCGAACGTCATCCTCGTCGGCAGCCGGCAGGGCGCGGAGTGGCCGGTCGACGCGAAGCTGGTCGACTTCGGCGTCGCCTCCGCGGAGGACGCGCGGTTGACGCGGACGGGCGCGATCATCGGCACGCCCGCGTACATGGCGCCAGAGCAAGCGCGCGGAGACGCGGAGGTCGACGCGCGCGCCGACATCTACGGACTCGGCGCGACGCTCTTCGAGATGATCGCGGGACGGCCGCCCCATGTCGGCCCGACGCCGATCGCGATCCTCGCGCGCCTCGTCACGACGCCGGCGCCGCGGCTCACCGAGATCTTCCCGGAGGCGCCGCACGGGCTCGACGACCTCCTCGCCGCCATGCTCGCGACGCACCCGGAGGATCGTCCCGAGCGCATGAGCGACGTCGCGCTCCGCCTCCGCGCCGTCGCGGGCGAGATCGCGCTCGCGCCGGCGACGACGCGGCTCCGCGCGCCCGAGACCTCTCCGCCGATGAGCATGGGCTCGATCGTGCTGTCGACCGCGAAGCCGGGCGGCACGCGGCTCGTCACGTCGATCCTCGCAACCCACGTGCCGAAGGGGCCTGCGCGCGGTCGCCTCCTCGCGCACCTCCGCGCGCGCGGCGCGGAGGCGACGGAGCTCGGCGGCGACGCGATCGTCGCGCACCTCGGTGTCCGCAAGGCGCTCGGTGACGAAGCGGCGCGCGCGCTCGACCTCGGTCTCCGCCTCGCCAAGACGGGGGCGAAGGTCGGGATCGCGACGGGCCGGACGCGGATCGATCGGACGCGTCCGACCGGCGAGGTCGTCGATCGCGCGGCGGCGCTTGCGCGCGACGCGGTGCGTGGCCAGGTCCTCGCCGACACGACGACGAGCGAGCTCGCACGCGGCCGCTTCGAGATGCTCGTCCGTCCCGACGGGACATCCGTCGTCGGCGCTGCCGTCGCGGGACGGAAGGACGTCTCCGGCGGCTCGCCGTTCGTCGGTCGCGAGGCGGATCTCTCGCAGATCGTCAGCGCGTACGAGCGATGCCAGGAGGACGAGACGCCGATCATCGTGACGCTCACCGGCGCGCCCGGCATCGGCAAGACGCGTCTCCGTCGCGAGGCGATCTCCCGGATCGGCTCGCACGGATCGTCGCCGCGCGTAGCGATCGTGCGCGCGGAGTCGTTCGCGAAGAGCCATGCGCTCGGCGTGATGGCGGACGTCGCCCGTCAGCTCGCGGGCGTGCCGAAGGGCGCGACGCTCGACGACGCGATGTTCGCGACCGATGCCCTCCTCGCGCGCACCTCCGTCCCCGGCTCGGGCGTGGGCGCGAGCACGCGCGAGCTCGTCGCAAGGCTCGTCGCGAACGAGCCGATGCCGGAGTCGGTCGACGCCCGCGCCGCGCGCGACGCGCTCTGGATCGCGCTCACCGACGTCGCGCTGAAGCTCGCGCGCGACGTGCCGCTCGTCATCGCGATCGAGGACGCGCAGTGGGCGGACCTCGAGAGCCTCGCGTGGCTCGACCACCTCCTCGCGCGCGCCGCCGGCCACTCCGTCTTCGTCCTCGCGACCGCGCGTCCGACGCTCTGGCGCGACGACCCCTCGCGCTTCTCGGGGCGCGACCACGTGCGGATCGAGCTCCGGCCGCTCGCTCGCCGCACTGTGCGCGCCATCGCGAAGGCGATCCTCGGTGAGAAGGCGGCGGGCCCGCAGGGCGATCAGCTGATCGACGGCATCTCACTCCAGGCCGGCGGCTCTCCGCTCTTCGCCGAGGAGCTCGCGCGCCTCGCCGCGCTCGGTCGTGATGCCGCGAGCGCGCCCACGATCGAGGCGGCGATCCAGGTCTCGCTCGACGCGCTCGACGAAGAGGTCCGCGACGCCGCGCAGAAGCTGAGCGTCTTCGGGATGCAGGTCTGGGAGGCCGGTCTCGCGCATCTCGGCGTCCACAACACGGCGGAGGTCCTCCGCGCGCTCACGTCGGCCGAAGTGCTCGTCGAGCAGGCGAGCTCGCGCTTCAAGGAGACGCGCGAGTGGGCGTTCAAGCATGCCCTCACGCGCGAGGTCGCGTACGCCTCGCTCGGCGACGATCAGCTGAAGGACCTCCACGCGAGCGCCGGCCAGTGGCTCGCGAAGATGGGCGAGGACGACGCGATCGTCGCGCGTCACCTCGAGCTCGGCGGACAGCCGGTGCTCGCCGCCAACTATCTCGAGAAGGCGGGACGCCGCGCGCTCGCCGCGAACGCGCTCGGCGAGGCGGTGCGTCTCTCCGAGAAGGCGCTCGCCTTCGCGGAGGACAAGCCGTCCCAGTTCGCGCGCGCGCAGCTCCTCGACGAGGCGTGGGCGCGTCTCGACGCGCGTGCTGGCGAGCGCGACACCGCCGTCCGCGCGATGCAGGACGCGGTCTACGACGAGCCCAGCGAGATCCGCGCGATGGGCGCGCGCCTCCGTTACGAGGATGCAGCCGGCGGCGGACCGGACACGAGCGAGGGGCTCGAAGAAGTGATCCGTCGCGCGAAGGCCGCCGCGCTCTACGACGAGGACGCGCGCTGCTCGGCGGCGCTCGCGGCGCGCTACGCGTTCGCGGGCGACCTCGGCCGCGCGGCGGAGGTCGCCGATGCGCTCCTCGAGCTGTCGCGCACGCACGGGATCCCGGGCGCTGCGGTCGACGCATGGCAGACGCTCGCGGTCGTCCGGCAGACGCGCGGCGACGTCGGCGCGGCGCTCGAAGCACGTCGGAGTGCCGCGAGCGCGGCGGCCGAAGCGGGCTTGAAGACGCGCGAAGCGACGCTCACGATCAACGTGGGCTTCGCGCTGACGACGATGGGCGCGAAGGCGGAAGCGCGCGAGGCGATCGAGAGCGGCATCCGCCTCGCGCAGGCCGTCGGCTCGCCGGGCACCGTGCGCCACGGCCAGATGATCCTCCTGTGTTGGGTCGCGACCTTCGGCCCCGAGCCCGCGCTCGACGCGCTCCTCGCCGATCCGCGCGGCGTCGCCGACAACGCCGTGTCCGGGGCGTGGGTCCCGCACGACCGCGCCACGCTCGGTGTCCTCTACTACCGCGGGGCGGAGCTCCTCCGGACGGAGAAGCCGAGCCCATCGCGCGCGACGTCGTCACCGACGAACGCCGAACAGGCGCGCACGCTGCTCCGCACGGCAGCAGGCGGCTATCGCGCGACGAAGATGCTCGACGTCCTGCCCGTCGCGCTCGGCCTGTGGGCGGAGGCGGAACGGCGCTGCGCGCAACCCGAGCGCGCGGTGGAGATCGCGACCGAAGCCGCCGGTCTCCTCGAGCACGGCTCGCCGAGCCTCCTCAACGAGGCGCCGGTCTACCTCGCGCTCCACGACGCGCTCGTCGACCTCGGGCGGCTCGCCGAGGCGAAGGACGCGATCGCGCGCGGCATCCCGCGCCTCGTCACGCGCGTGCACGGTCTCGGAGGGACGCCGTATGCGCGCGACTTCCTGCGCGACCTGTCGGCGAACGCAGGTCTCATCGCCGCGGCGGAGGCGTACGCGCTCGTGCCGCGGGAGATCGAGGAGCTGCTCGCTTGAGAGGCGGGGCGCCCGCGTGCCTCGCTGTGCTCGCGGCGTGCGCCGGCTCCTCCACGAAGGCGCCGGAGGCGACCGCCGCCGCGCCGACGGTCGTCGTCGTGGCGCCGACCGCGGAGCCGCCGCCAGCTCCGCCGCCGGTCGCAGCGGAGGATGCAGGCACCGACGCGGGGCCTTCGCCGCGCGAAGCGTGTCGAGGCAGCGCCTTCGACGTCGCGAAGCTCCCCGCGCAGTGTGCGTCACGCGAGCTCGCGCACGTGCCGCGCGAGCTCGCCGTGTCGCTCTCGGTCGAGCCGGTCACCGTGCGCGGCGGCGACACCGTCACGGTGACGATCACGATGAAGAACCCGATGACGGAGGATCTCGTCGTTGCGCTCAGCGGGTGCGATTTCATCGAGGTGCAGGCCTTTCAGGGCGGACGGCGCGCCGACTACAAGCGCCACCCCTCGTGTGGGCCCGGCGGAGGCGGCTGCGGTACCGGTTCGACTCGCCTCGTGCTCGGTCCCGGCGGCACGATCACGCAGCGACTCGCGTACCAGACGGAGAAGGCGACGGAGGGCCCGGGATGCGTCGCGACGAAGACGCCGCTCGCTCCCGGTCGGTACGCGCTGAAGGTCGCATCGGACAAGAGCCATCTGCTCCACGAGCCGCTCGAGAAGCTCTCGACGCCGCTCGTCGTCACGCGGTGAAGCGCGCCGTCGCGTGCTAGGGTCGCCCGTGATGACAGACGACCGGCCCCTCGTCACCATCGCGATCGCGACGTCGGACGACGAAGCGCGGATCGAGCCGTGCCTCCGCACGGCGCTCGGGCAGGACTACCCGAAAGACAAGATCGAGGTCCTCGTCGCCGATGCGATGAGCATGGACGCGACGCGCGAGACGGTGATGCGTCTCGCCGCCGAGGACACGCGGGTCCGCCTCCTCGACAGCCCGCACCGCACGCGCGCGTCGGGGCTCAACGTGATCCTGAAGGAAGCGCACGGCGAGATCCTCGTGCCGCTCGATCCGACCGGGGAGTATGGCCGGAACCACGTCAGCAAGTGCGTCGAGGCGCTCGCGTCGAGCCCCGCCGAGCAGGTCGCCATCGTCCCGCGCACGGCGGGGCGCACGATCGTCGAGCGCGCCCTCTCGGCGGTGCAGAAGACGAAGCTCTCGTTCGCGGCGAGCCCCGAGCTCGCGGGTGGCGGAGCCGAGTCGGAGCCGGCGGTGCTCGGCGCGGTGAAGCGGGCCGTGTTCGATCGCGTCGGCACCTTCGACGAGCGGATGCGGGTCGAAGAGGACGTCGATCTCGCGCGTCGGATCGCGGACGAGGGCGGCGGGCTCGCCGTCCGGCGGGACATCGTCGTCCACCGGCCGGAGGCCTCCTCGTTCAAGGACCTCTGGAAGCGGCACTACCGGATCGGCGACTCACGAGCCCGCCGGACGCTCGCCGAAGGACGCGTCCGCGACGTGCGGACGCTCGCGCCGCTCGGGATGGTCGCCGCCGCCGGCGCCCTCCTCGCGACATCGAGCATCCAGCCGATCACGCCGGTCGCGATCGTCGCCTACGCCGTCCGGACCGGGCGCGCTGCGGTCCGGCTCGGCCGCGAGGAAGGCCTCGTCACGATCCCGATCGCCTGGGCCGCGTACCCCGTCATGCACGCCGCGCACGGACTCGGCTTCGGCTCGGGGCTCGTCCGCGGCGTCCGCGAAGCGTTCAAGCGACGGAAGAGCTAGGGGCGGGGGAACTTCCTGCCGCTCCGGCGGTCGGAAGGGGCATGGCGCGTATCCCCTTCGCCGCGGTCGAGTCCGACCCGGGGGCCCCTGCCGGGCCGTGCACCGTGGAAATCACGCTCGTCTGGGGCGGGGAGCCGATCGCGACGGCGCACTCCCGGCGCGGAACGAAGGCGGGCGCGCTCTTCCGCGCATCGGACGCCGGCGAGCGGACCATCGCGGCCCTCTTCGAGGACCTGCCCCTCGCGCGCGCCGAGGAGGATGGACGTTGGACCTTGCTCCTCGCGAACGGGGAGCCAGCTCCGGAAGGGACGCGCCTGTCGATCCGCACCGGCAAGGCCGTCCTCCGCGTACGGCTCGTCGCGCCCGCGACGCTCGCCCTCCCGCGGGCGAAGTCCGACGGGCGCGTGCGCAGGGCGTTCGTCGGGGCGACGATCGTGCACCTCGCGATCGTGCTCGTCGCGTTGCTGAAGACGTCGTCGCCGGTCGCGACGCCGTCGCGCGCGCTCACTCGACTCGTTCCGGCGCTCGTCGATCCGGCCGCGTTCGAAGCGACGGAGGAGGGGAGCGGGCCGGGCCTCACCCTCGTCGCTCCGGCGGTGGACGCGCCTCCGTCACGCATGGTGCAGCCGCCTGCGAGCGACGCGCCTGAACGCTTCGGGATGATCGCGCTCGCGCGCGATCGTGACGCGCGCCGGAGCCGCTCCGCGCTCACGTTCGAGCGCTTCGACCCGCCGAAGGGGGCGATCGCGATGTTCACGCCGTCGATCGACGAAGCGGTGAGCGTCTCGGGGCTCGGGCTGAGCGGCCCGTAGTCAGAGGCGTTGTCGCATCGGCGACGTCGGCGCCTCCTCGGCGCTGAACTCGGCGGCGCACGCCGGGCACCACGTGTCGATGCCGTGCCGCACGCGCCAGCCCTGCCGGCAGAGACGGAGCACGACCACCTCGCGCAGGTCGACGCGATGCTCGAGCGTCGTCCCGCAGTCCTCGCACGTCGATCGGTAGTGGCCGTCAGCCACGCGTTCGATCAGCCCTTTCATCG
>JBDHVE010000217.1:0-13807 GCA_039809485.1 Polyangiaceae bacterium
TCCTCTTCGCTCACCCACGGGCACTGGACGCGCTTCGTCTCGTTCGTGCCGTTCAGCTTGATGAGCATGTCGCCCTTGCCGAGGAGGTGCTCGGCGCCCTGCTCGTCGAGGATCGTGCGCGAGTCGATCTTCTGCGCGACGCGGTAGGCGATGCGGGTCGGGAAGTTCGCCTTGATCATGCCGGTGATGACGTCGACGCTCGGACGCTGCGTCGCGAGGATGACGTGCATGCCCGCCGCGCGCGCCTTCTGCGCGAGCCGCGCGACGCAGGCCTCGACCTCCTTGCCCTGCTGCATCATGAGGTCGGCGAACTCGTCGACGACGATCACGATCATCGGCAGGGTCTCGGGCAGCATCTGCTCGCCCTCCTCGTCGTCCTCGCGGACGCGGAGGACCTCCTGGATCCCGTTCAGGTCCTTGCCGACGATCGCCTTGCCGAGCGGGTTCTTGATCTCGCCGGCGATGACCTTCTTCACCCACCCGTTGTAGGTGCCGATGTTCTTCGTGCCCGCGTCGGCGAAGAGCTGGTAGCGGCGCTCCATCTCGTCGACCGCCCACTTCAGCGCGGTCGCCGCCTGCTTCATGTCTGTGACGACCGGCAGCAGCATGTGCGGGATCCGGTCGTACGGCGCGAGCTCGACGACCTTCGGGTCGATCATGAGCATCCGCAGCTCCTCCGGCGTCCGCCGGAAGAGGAGCGACGTGAGCATGACGTTGAGACCGACGCTCTTGCCGGCGCCGGTCGCGCCGGCGACGATCGCATGCGGCATGCTCGCGAGGTCCGCGTAGACGGGATTGCCGACGATGTCGCGACCGAGCACGACCGGGAGCGGGACGTCGAGCCCCTGGAACCGGCGATCCTCGACGAGGTCGCGGAGGATGACCGGGACGCGCTTCTCGTTCGGGAGCTCGAAGCCGATCCGGTTCTTGCCCGGGATCGGCGCGACGATGCGGACCTTCTTCGCGAGCGCGAGGGCGAGGTCGTCGGCGAGCGCTGCGACCTTGCTGACCTTCGTGCCGGCGACGGGCGACACCTCGAAGGTCGTGACGACCGGACCGGGGAGGATCTCCTCGACCTTCCCGGTGACCTTGTAGTCTGCAAGCGTCTTGACGAGGAGCTCGGCGTTCGCGCGGAGCTTTGCCTCGTCGAACATCGGTCCGATCGAGGGCTCCGCCGGGACGAGCATGTCGAGCGGCGGGAGCTCGAACTTCGCCTCCGCCTTCTTCTTCTCGGGCTTCTTCTTCGGCGCCGCCACGTCCGCGACGTCGTCGTCGTCGTCGATCGTCTCGGCGATCGGCAGCGGGGCGTCCTTCACGAGGGCCGCCGACGTGTCGACGATCGTGATCCCGCCCTCCGGCTTCTTGGCGGGCGGCGGGCGCGACGCCTTCGCCTTCTTCGCGGCGACGTCGAGGCCTTCGAGAGGCGTGACGGCGAGCGGCGGGCTCGCGTCGTCGTCCTCGGACTCCGACGCGTCCTCGTCCGCGTCGGTGTCCTCGTCCGCGTCCTCGTCCTCGCTGGCCTGGACGACGTCCTTGCCCTTCTTCCCGCGCGCGTTCGCGCTCGCCTTCGCGCTCACGTTCGCCTTCGCGTCCTCGTCCTCGGGCTCGTCCTCGGGCTCGTCGTCGTCGGCGAGCGCATCGAGCACGACCGACGCGGCCTTCTTCCCGCGGACGAGCTTCGTCACGCCGTTCGGGGCGGCGACGGGCGGAGGTGCCGCGATCGGCGCGAGCGACTTCTTCCGCGTCCGCTTCGCGACCTTCTCCGCGGCTTCGTCTTCGTCGTCCTCGGCGCCGGCCGCGCCGAGCACGATCGCGGCGGCGTCCTCGTCGACCTTCTTCTTCCGCGCCGGCGCCGCGACGGGCGCTGGCGGCGGCGGGACACTGCGCTTCTTCGGCTCCTGCGCGATGACGAGCGGGCTCACCTCCGGGAAGGGCTCGCTCGGCGCCGGCCGCACCTTGAGCCGCGGCGCAGAGGGCTCCTCCCATTCGCCGGGCTGCTCTCCGCTCTCGTCGTCGACCGCGAGGATCTGCGCGTCGTCGCCGGTCGGCACCGCGATGACGGGCGCGTCAGCCGCACGTCGCTCGGCCTCCCGTTCGCGCTCGAGCTCGCGCGCCTTCGCCCACGCGTCCGCGACCGAGCGCGCCGCGTGCGTCACGCGCGCGGAGATCATCTGGCCGATCCGTGCGAGCCAGCGCATCAGCGCGATGAAGGAGAACGACGCGCGGCCGATCAGGATGAGGCCGATCAGCGCGAAGCCGACGAGGAACGAGCCCACCGTCGAGAACAGCGACCGCGCGAGCTCGCCGAAGAGCTCGCCGACGAGACCACCGGCGGGGTGGTGTCCGAACGCCTGCTTCCCGGGCCAGCCGACCTGGACGAGGGCGGCGCCGATCACGACCATCAGCACGTCGCCGGCCATGCGCGCCGGCGTCGCGTTGCTCTTCTTCGCGCGGACGAACGGGATGCCGAGGAGGAGCGCCTCGAGCGGCACGACCCACGCCGCGAGGCCGACGAGCCCGACGAACCCGCGCGCCGCGAACGCGCCGACGGGCCCGACCCAGTCCTCGCCCTTGATCGGCAGGACGCCCTCCGGAAGCGGCGCGCCGCTCGCGACCTGCGGATCGCCCGCGTACGACGCGAGGGCGAGCGAGAGGAAGACGGCGAAGGTCCAGAGGAGGAGCGCGCACGCTTCACGGCCGCGCGCGAACGTCGGCGGCTGCGAGCCGATCACGGTCGGCAGCTTCGTGTTCGCCGGCAGCTGGAACGCAGGACGGCGCGGCGCGAAGACGGCGTCACGCGTCTCGCTCCGTTCACCGCGCTGCTCGCCTCGAGGCGCCCCGCTCCGCGGCAGCACCTCCGAGACAGGGTCGTGGACACCTCCACGCGCACCTCCGTCGAGGTGCTCGGGGGCGCCATCCGGGACGGGCCGGCGCCCTTCTCGTGCTCGGTTTCCTGCGAAGAGGCTGAGGATTGCCATACCTACGTCGACCTACATCGACGCTATCGGAGGACCTCGGGGGGAGTCAAACTTGGAACCGGACTTGGGTTCTGCGGAGAAGGTCAGTAGAGTTCGGTCTCTGCCGAGGGAGACGATGATCGAAGGGAAGAGGGGGCTGCGGGCGATACTCCTCGCCGCCCTGGCGACAACTGCCGGGGTCACGGTCACGGGATGTCGCGTGGCCGAGAGCGACGTGAAGCGGTGGGAGACGACCCAGCACGGGCCGTACAAGCTCGTCGCCGTCATCACCCACGACAAGTACAGCCTCGACCTCCGGAAGGAGGCCGCGCTCTCCCTCGTCCGGATGCCGCCTCGTGGCGGCGTGCGTCAGGGCATCAAGTTCCTGACCGACAAGTACAAGGACGAGGAAGGCGAGGAGCGCGACGGCGCCCTCGTGCAGCTCGACGAGGCCTCGCGCGCGAAGATCGTCGACCTGATGAAGGACGACCTCGTGAAGCAGCTCGCGGAGCCGCCGCCGCCGCGCACGCCCGAAGGCCGTCTCCCGCCCGATCCGACGATCCCGTACAAGGATGCGGCGTTCGCGATGCTCATCCACGAGCCGACGCTCGTGTCGAACGAACAGACCCGGAAGGAGATCCGCGCTGCCCTGATCAAGTGGGTGCAGACCGGCTTCGAGGACCGGATCGAGAACGGCTCGCAGCAGTTCGGCGTCGAGCAGATGATGCGCTACCTCGGCCCGGAGAGCGCGCAGAAGCTCCCGACGATCATCAACGAGAACACCTCGCGTCTCGACCGCATCGCGGCCCTGATCGCCGACATCGGCGACGACGCGACGAAGGCCGCGACCGCCCAGGCCCTCGTCGGTCTCGCGAACAAGTACAACTCGAAGGAGTGGCTCGAAGCGCAGACGAAGGTCGTCAAGGAATACAACGCGAAGAACAACCCGAACGCCACCGACGCCCAGGTCGCCGTCCAGGTCGACAAGATCCAGGAGCGTCGTCTGACCGAGGAAGTGTTCCCCGCGATGAAGAAGGTCGGCGGCCGCCCGGTCGTCGACTGGCTCTTCACCTACGCCGCCGACGCGCAGAAGCCGCCGGAGCGCCGCCGCCTCGCGCTCGCCGCCCTCGAGGGCCGGGTCGACAAGAACAACCCGCAGGACCTCGAGCGCATCTTCGCGATCGCGAAGAACGACGAGACGCCGGACCCGGTCCGCGACGTCGCCTTCCAGCGGCTCGGCGAGTTCCCGAAGGAGCAGATCCTCCCGAAGCTCAACACCCTCTTCGAGCCGAAGAAGTGGAAGGTGCGCTGGGTCGCCGCCTCGCTCGTCCTCCGCACGATCGGCACGAAGCAGGTCCCGGACTTCATGGCTCGCCTCCCGAAGACGGCGAACACGAAGATGGGCATGACGGAGCCGCTGTCGTACGGCGAGCTCATCCGGAAGATGGAGCCGGCGCCGGGCGAGCCGAAGCCGCGCGACGTCATCCAGCCGTACCTGAACAGCAAGGATCTCGGGGCGAAGCTGACCGCGCTCGGGTTCTTCTGGGAGGGAAAGAAGGCCGATCAGGGCGCCGTCGCGGGCCACGCCGACGACCCGGCGCCGCTCCCCAAGTGCGAGAAGGACGACGAGTGCTCCTGGCAATGCGACGTCCCGAAGGCCCCCGGCTCGAAGGAAACCGAGCCGAAGGAGCTCAAGACCGTCGGGGAGTTCGTGAAGTTCTGCCTGCTCCAGACGATGGAGCACTGAGGCTCGGAAGAAAAAGGAGCGCGGGGCACGGTCTTCGCGTTACGATTCTCGAGGTTCCACGAGAGAAGGATTTTTCTCGTATGGCCCAAAGGGCGGTCGAGGGATGAGCGCCGATCCGAACAAGAAGAGCCCGCGAACCTTCCAGTGCCGAGACATGCTCTGGGAGACGTTCGAGCAGATGGCGCGCGAGCTCGAATGCTCGGTCGACTACCTGATCAACGAGGCGATGAAGCAGTACGCCCGGCAGCGCAGCTACGGCCAGCGCACGCCGTACCCGCGTACGAACGACGCCTTCCCGCCCGGGGGTAGCGGCGCACCGCCGATGGGACCGCCGCCCTCGCTCCGTGGTGGTGGCGGCGCGATGCCGACGCGTCCCCTCCCCGGAGGTCTCCCCCCGCCGCCTGCGCGCGGTGGTGGTCTGCCTGCTCCGCCTCCACCGCCGCGCGGTGGTGGTTCGATGCAGAGCGGCCTCGGGATGCCGCCGCCGGGTCGCCTCGGCGGGATGCAGACGCGCTCGCAACCTCCGAGCGCACCGCGGAGCGCGCCTCCGCCGATCCCCGATCGCGGGCGCACCGGCGCTTCGATGCCGCCGATTCCGGGCGGCGGTGGCTACAACGGCGCCGGGCTCGGCGCGCAGACCTCGCTCAACATCATCTACCAGGGCGAGAAGTTCCCGATCACGAAGGACCGCTTCGTCATCGGTCGCGGCAAGCAGTCGAGCGACCTGACGCTGAAGGACCCCAACGTCTCGCGTCAGCACGCGATGATCGAGTACCAGAACGGCGTCTACTTCATGGTCGACATGGGCTCGACGAACGGCGTCGAGTACAACGGCCAGCGCATCGCCCGGAAGCAGATCGCCGAGGGTGACGTGTTCCGCATCTGCGATCACGACCTGCGCTTCACGTACCGCTGAACGCGAGACGAGAGACCGGCGTGCACGTCGCGATCGTCGGCGCCGGGGCGCTCGGAGGTCTCTACGGCGTGCGCCTCGCCGTGCGTGCGAAGGTCGACGTCACGTTCGTCGTGCGTCCGGCGCGCGTGAGCGAGACGACGCCGCTCGTCCTCGAGGCGACGAACGGCAAGTCGCGTGACGTGCTCGAGCAACCCGTGCGCGCTGCCCGCGTGCCCGAGGACGCCGACGTCGTCCTGCTCGCCGTCGGCACCGAGGACCTCGACGCCGTGCGCGCGCTGCTCGGCGCGACCGAGGCGCCCGTCGTCGTGCTCACGCCGATGATGCCGGACGACTACCGGCGCATGCGCGAGGCGTTCGGCGAGCGCGTCCTCGCCGCGATGCCTGCCGTCGTGTCGTACGTCCGCGAGGACGGCGTCCTCCGCGCGTGGTTCCCGCCGAAAGCCACCCTCGTCGACGAGCCGCGCGCGGGCGCGAGCGCCACCGCCGTCCACGCGCTCGTGGCGGCGCTCCGCGAAGCAGGCCTGCCGGCGCAGCTCGAGCTCGGCGTCCACGAGATCAACCCCGCGACGACGGTGGGGTTCATCGGCGTCGCGATGGGGATCGCGGTCGCGGGCAGCGTCGATGCGCTCCTCGCCGACGAAGCGCTGCTCGCGCTCGCGGTCGAGAGCTGCCGGGAAGGCCGTGAGATCGGCCGGCGGATCGGGCGGCCCGATCCGATGGCGGCCCTCGGCGCCGCGCTCGCGACGCCGACGACGCTCCGCTTCGCGTTCGCGGCGCTCGGGCGGCTCTCGCCGGAAGCGATCTTCTACGCCGAGGAGCACTTCGGCCGGAAGCTCCGGAAGCAGCACCTCGTGATGGCGCAGGAGATCGCCGCGCTCGCGCACGCCAAGGGCGTGGCGGGCGTCGCCTTCGAAGAGCTCGCGCGGCGCCTCGAGCACCTCGGGCCCTGAAAGCTGCGCGTCCGAGAGCCGTGCGATAGAGTCGATGGCGCATGCCGCGCCCCGACGAACGCCCGCTCCGGCGGTTGCCCCAGCTCGAAGAGCGGCGGGCTACCCTCGAACGGTGCGTCTTCTGCCCGAAGCTCTGCAGGAGCGCGTGCCCCGTGTCGAACGCCGAGCCGCGCGAGACGCTGACGCCGTGGGGCAAGATGACGACGACGTACCTCGTCGCCACCGGCAGCGTCGAGACCGCGCCGCCCTTCGCCGCTCCGGCCTGGGCCTGCACCGGGTGCTTCGCGTGCCGCGAGCAGTGCGATCACAAGAACGACGTCGCCGGGACGCTCTTCGCCGCGCGGAGCGAGCTCCGCGATGCGGGCGTCGCGCCGGCCGCGGCCGAGCGCGTCGCGAAGGGATTTCCCGCGCACGACGCGAAGGCGCGGAATGCGCTGCGCGCGCTCGAGGTTCCCGGAGCGGTGGACGCGCGCGCGAAGACGGCCGTGCTCGTCGGCTGCGCGTACGCCTTGCGCGCGCCGCACGTGGCGAAGGATGCGATCCGCGCGACGGCTTCGCTCGCCGGCGAGCCCGTCTCGCTGCTCGACGCGTGCTGCGGGGCTCCCCTCCTCCATGCCGGCGACGCGCGCGGGTTCCGCGCCCGCGGCGAGGCGATCGCGAAGCTGCTCGAGGGCAAGGAGCGGCTCGTCGTCGTCGACGCGGGCTGCGCCTCGACGCTCCGCGTGCACTTGCAGAATGCAGGGGTCACCCTCCCCGTCCCGGTCGAGCTCTTCGTCGAGCGCGCGGCGAAGGAGCTCGGCTCGCTCGCGGCCTCGAGCGCACGCGATCTCGGCGCGGAGGGGCCGGTGCGGTGGCACGATCCCTGTCAGCTCGGGCGCGGCCTCGGCGTCTACGACGCGCCGCGCGCGGTCCTCTCCCGCGTGCTCGGCCGCGCGCCAGAGGAGTTCGCGCGCACCCGCGAAGGCGCGCGCTGCTCCGGCGCGGGTGGGCTCCTCCCCGTGACGATGCCGGAGACGTCGCGCGAGATCACGCGCACGCGCGTCGAGGAGCACGACGAAGAGGGCGGCGGCACGATCGTGACCGCCTGCGCATCGAGCCTCCGCGCGTTCGGCAAGCAGGGCGCACGCGTCGTCGACCTCGCGACGCTCATCGCGCGCGCGCTCGGCCACGAGGCAGAGCAGCCGTGACGCGTCCGAGCTTCGCCCCGTCTCCGCGCCCCCGGCGGACCGTGGCGACGCGCATCCTCGCGTCGTTCGCCTTCACGATCGTCGCGTTCGCCGTCACGTTCGCGTTCTCCGCGCTCGCGCAGAAGCGTGCCGCGGAGGAGAGCGAGGAGCTCACGAAGGGCTACGTCCCCGTCGCGCTGAAGCTCGGTCGCCTCCGCGCCGTGCAGTCGACGCTCGCGTCGCTCGTCGACGGGATCCCGGACGAGAAGAACCCGCTCTCGACCCGGATCCTGCTCGAGACGCTCACGAGCGAGCGCCGGATGATGTTCGAGGAGACGCGGACGGCGATGCAGACCGATCTCCGCGAGCTCGGCAGCGAGGACACGCGCCAGGTGGCGCTCGTCCTCACCGGCGAGCTCGACGCGGCGCAGGCGGCGCTAGCCGGCGACCGCGCCGACCTCGAACGGCTCCTCGCCGCGATCGACGCCGGCGACCGCGACGCGGTGAACCGCGAGCTCATCGCGCTCGGCGCGAAGGAGCACGACGCGGACAAGCGCCTCAAGGCGGTCGCCGAGCACGTCGACAAGGAGATGCAGAAGCTGTCGGTCGCCGCACGCGATCGCGAGCGGCGCATCCTCGTCCAGCTCGCCGTCCTCGCGCTCCTCACGATGGCGGTCGCCGCCGGCGTCGCGCTCCACACGCGTCGCCTCCTCCGCCCGCTCGAGCGCGTCACGCAGCGCGCGCAGGCCGTCGCGCGTGGCGATCTCACCCCGCAGTCGATCCCCGACTCCGACGACGAGATCGGCCAGCTCGCCGCCGCGTTCGAGCGCATGGTCGGCGCCGTCGGCAAGGCGCAGAGCCGCGCCGTCGCGAACGAGCGACTCGCGGCGATCGGCAAGATGGCCGCCCACGTCACCCACGAGATCCGGAACCCGCTCTCGTCGATCGGCCTCAACATCGAGCTGCTCGAGGAGGAGCTCGCGGGCGCGAACGTGAACGCCGAGTCGAAGAGCCTGCTCTCCGCGATCACGCGCGAGGTGCAGCGGCTCGAGCACCTCTCCGAGGAGTACCTCCGCGTCGCGCGCCTCCCGCAGCCGCGGATGGAAGCGGACGATCTTGCCGCCGCCGTCCGCGAGATCACGTCGTTCGCGCGGCCGGAGGTCGAGCGTGCGGGCTGCACGCTCGCGGTGTCGATCGAGGACGACACCCCGCCCGTGCTCTTCGACAGCGGGCAGATCCGCCAGGCGCTCCTCAACGTGCTCCGGAACGCGCGCGAGGCGATGGCCGACGGCGGACGGATCGACGTGAGCGTGAAGGCGGAGGGGATGAGCGTCGTCGTCGCCGTCGAGGATCGCGGCGGCGGCATCCCGGAGGACATCCGCGCGCGCGTCTTCGACCCGTTCTTCTCGACGAAGGGCGAAGGGACCGGCCTCGGCCTCGCGATCACGCGCCAGATCATCGAGGCGCACGGCGGCTCGCTCGCGTGCGAGCCGCGCGAGGGCGGAGGTACGTCGTTCCGGATGCTGCTCCCGATTGCGCCGCAGCGCACGAGCGGCCCCGTGAGCGTCTCGCTCGCCCACGAGCCGCCCTACCGCTGAAGACTCACGGGCACGTGAAGAAGACGGTCGCCTTCACGCTGTCGACGTACGCGGTCGGCGCGGGCGCGTCCGATGTCACGATCGTCCACGCCGCGAAGGCGACGCCGAAGCCGATGTCGTTCACGTCCTCGGCCTTCCACCCGTAGCCGAAGGTCGCGGTCGGGCCGCCGTAGCTCGCGAGCGCGTCGAAGTTCCCCCACGGCGCGTTGCTCGCGAGGTTCGACGAGAGGAGCGCGGCGCCGCCGACGAGCACGCGCACGTCGAGATCGGACACTGCCGAGATCACGCTCGCACGGCGTTCGACGTCGTAGCGGATGCCGTCGATCTTCGCGCCGGCCGGGACGTCGAAGCCGAAGTTCGTGAGCACGAGCTTCCGCGAGCCCTTGATCGGGTACGTGAGGAGCACCGACGCGCTCGTGTCGTCGCTCGTCTTCGACGCGGCCGCGTTCGTCCACTCGAGGCCCTGCGTCGAGATCGAGCCGCCCCCGACGGACTGGAGCGCTTCGGCGGTGACGACGCTCCCCGGGCTGCGCGTGAGCTGGACCTTCTTGCCCGCTTCGCAGAGCGGCGGAGGAGGAGGCGCCGCGTCGGGCTCGGGCGTGCTCCCGGCGTCGGTCGGGGTCTTCACGAGCGCCCCGCCGTCGATGCCGCCGTCGCCGCTCGACGTCGTCACCGACGAGTCCGAGAGCTTCTTCTCGTCCGACGGCTCCACGGCATAGCTCCCGCCGCACGCGGACGCGGCGAGGAGGGTCCGGGCGAGGAGGCGAGGGGCCCGCACCCTCCTAGCGTAACAGCTCAGCCGCCGTTGTCCTCCGGGGCCCGCGGATCGAGCTCGGACTCGTACACGAAACGCAGCTCCGGTGTGCGTTTGAGGTCGACCCCCTCCGCGAGCCGCGCGCGGAGGAAGGACGACGCGCGATCGAACGCCCGCTCCACCGCCGACCGCGGCCGGCCCCGCGGCACGGCGAAGTGGATGCGCGCGCTGCGCATGTCGGACGAGAGGACGACCGCGGTGATGCGAACGCCCTCGAGCTCGGGGTCGGTCACGTCGTCGCGGAGGACCGTCCGGAGCTCGAGCAGTACGGCTGCTTGTGTCCGCTCGTGGTGGAAGGCGCCTCGCGTGGCTTCGCCGCGTCCTCGGACCATGGCTCGACTTCGTAGTCCACGGCCACGCGGTCTGCCAAGAGGTGCGGACGAGCGCGGGACCTGGTAACACCGGGCACATGCCCCGCCCTGATGGACGCGCGCTCGACGCGCTCCGCCCCGTCGAGATGACCGTCGGCTTCCACCGCTACGCGGAGGGCTCCGTGCTCTACCGCGCGGGCCACACCGTGGTGCTCGCGACCGCCTCCGTCGATCCGAAGGTCCCGCCGTGGATGGAGGGCAAGGGCAAGGGCTGGGTCACCGCCGAATACCAGATGCACCCGCGCGCGAACCCGGAGAAGCGCGAGTCGCGCGACGGCCGCGGCAAGGCGCCGAGCGGACGCACGCAGGAGATCCAGCGCCTCGTCGGGCGCGCGCTCCGCGCCGCGATCGACATGGAGAAGCTCGGCGAGCGCCAGATCACGATCGACTGCGACATCCTCGAGGCCGACGGCGGCACGCGCACCGCGTCGATCACGGCGGGCTTCGTCGCGCTCTGCCTCGCGCTGAACAAGATCACGAAAGACGGCAAGCTCACGAAGGCATGCGTCCGCGAGCCGGTGGCCGCGGTGAGCGTCGGCCACGTCGGCGACGGCCTCGCGCTCGACCTCGTCTACCTCGAGGACTCGAAGGCGGAGGTCGACCTGAACCTCGTCGCGACGCGCTCCGGCGCGATCGTGGAGGTGCAGGGCACCGCCGAAGGCGCGCCCGTCGCACGCAAGGACGTCGACGGCATGATCGACCTCGGCCTCGCCGGCATCGCGCAGCTCGGCGCGCTGCAAGAGAAGGTCCTCGCGTCGGCGGGCGTCGAGCTCGCGTCGCTCCTCACCCGCTGAGAGATCGAGAGGCGCTGCCATGAAGAGCTCGCTCGTCGTCGCGACCGGCAACCGCGGGAAGCTCGAGGAGCTGCGGCACCTCCTCGCCGATCTCGATCTGGAGGTCCTCGCGCTGTCCGACGTCGTGAAGCGCGATCTCCACATCGTCGAGGACGGCGACACGTTCGAGGAGAACGCGATCAAGAAGGCGCAGGCCGTCGTCCGGGCTACCGGGATGATGACGCTCGCCGACGACTCCGGCCTCGAGGTCGACGCCCTCGGCGGTGCGCCCGGCGTGCGCTCCGCGCGGTACGCAGGGGAGCGCGCGACGGACGCCGAGAACAACGCCGCCCTCCTCGCGGCGCTCGGCGCGCTCGAGACCGACGAAGCGACCGGCGCGCGGATCAGCCAGTCGTTCTCGGCGCGGTTCCGCTGTGTGCTCGCGCTGATCGACCCGTTCACGCAGGACGGCGCGCCGTACGTCGTCGAAGGCGCGTGCGAGGGACGCATCACGCAGACGCCGCGCGGCTCGGGCGGCTTCGGCTACGACCCGCTCTTCCTCGTCGACGGGACCGAGCTGACGATGGCGGAGCTTCCCGAAGGCGAGAAGAACCGCATCTCGCATCGCGGACGCGCCGTGGCCAAGCTGAAGCTCGTGCTCGAGAAGGTTCTCGCCGAGCGCGAGGCCACGACGCGCCGCATCTGCGGCTGAATCAGTTCGCGAGGCGGGGGAGGACGACGGCCGTGTCGTTCAGCCCGTTGGCGCCGGGCGCCGTGTCGTCGACGACGAGGACGTCGACGTCACCCGGGCCGTCGGCGTTCATCGCGTCGATCGCGAAGATCGAGCGAATCGCGCGGTCGGGCAGGCCCGACGACGCGATCGCGTCCGACCCCCACACGATGTCGCCCGTCGCGGTGGCGGACGCGCCGAGACGCGCCTTCGTCGCGGAGGTGTCGACCGGCTTGAAGCCCTTCGTCGCGTCGAGCGTCGCGTCCGTCTTGCCGAAGCCGACGTTCGCGAAGAGCGCTGCGGCGAGCGCACCGCCGTTCGCGACGCCGACGAACACCGGGATGTTCGTCGTCGGGGCCGCGTGGAAGAAGCGGAGGTGGACCTTGCCTGCGTCGGGCGTCGCCGGCAGATCCGGGAGGACGGCGATCGTGAGGCCGGTCGCGTTGCCGATGTCGGCGAGCTTGCCGATCGCGGCGGCGGTGACGACGTCGCCCCCGGAGACCGCCGGGAGCGGGACGTCGGCGAACGGCGCGGCGAGGGCGGTCCCGCAGTTCGTCGCGTCTCCCGCGACGACGCGCGCCTTGTACTCGCCGGCAGGGACGGTGAGGTAGACGGAGATCTGCTTGAACGCGAGCGACGGCGTCGCGGGCTGCTCGTTCGCAGAGAACGACCCGCTCTTCGACGTCACGCAGATGCGCACCGCAGGCGTGTCGGGCGAGAGGTGCGCGACGCGGATCTTCGCGGTGGGCGCCGCCGGGTCGGGGCCGGCGTCGCTCGTCGGCGTCGGCGTCGGCGTGCCGCTGTCGACGGGCGAGCTCGTGCCGCCGTCGGCAGTCGGCGTGACGTTCGTGGTGGTCTCGTCGTCGGTGCACGCGACGACGCTCGCGGCGAACGGAACGACACACGCAGCGGCGAAGACGAAAGTGCGCAAGCTCATGGAGGCCTCCATCGAAGGGAACGACACCGGAAAGTGTCTATGTTTTGTCCAATTCCTGTCGTCGGATGCGGGCGGCCCCGTGGCAGTTGCGCGCGCGGGCGCCCGCCGGACCGAAATCGGACGCCGAGGAAGGTCGGCGGAAGACTTCGCGTACGAGGCAGCGAGCGCGAGCGCGAGCAGCTCGGGCGGCTCGAGCAGCTCGAGCAGCTCGGGCGGCACCTCGACGTCGAGCAGCTCCGGAGGGACGACGTACCCCCAGTGCGCGACCTACGCCGCCACCTACTGCCGGTGCCTCGGCACCGCCGCTTCGAGCGACTGCGTCGCCGGCCAGACTTCGCTGTGCAACTCGTACTACTCGAACTGCACCTACGCGAAGCGGACCAACTGCATCATCACGCAGAACTGCGCGAAGGGCTGGCTCGACGTCTGCTCCAAGGAGCAGTGCTGATCACTCGCCGAACACGTCGAAGTGCACGCCGACGCCGAGACCGAGCGTCACGTACGCGCGTGAGTTCTCGATCGGCTGTCCGTTCTTGAACGCGGGCTCCGTGTTCCCGTCGCCGGCGCCCGCCGCGCTGAAGCGGACGGTGCCCGACGAGTCGTTCATCGATCCGAGCGAGAAGCTGAAGACCGGCTCGATCGAGACGAGGGTCGCGACGCGGATCTCCGCGCCGAGACCGAGCTTGAAGAACTCGATGCTGCTCATCGAGTAGGTCTGGTCGTTGTTGGTGATCGAGACGACGCGCTTGCCGATCGAGATCTCGCTCAGGAACGCGACCGAGTTCACGTCGCCGCTCAGCGAGCGGAAGCCGATGCCGTAGTAGTCGTGCGACGCGCGCGCGCTGTCC
>JBDHVE010000218.1:0-13673 GCA_039809485.1 Polyangiaceae bacterium
GGACGGGCGCCGGGCGCCTGCGAAGGACGGGCGCCGGGCGCCTGCGAAGGACGGGCGCCGGGCGCCTGCGAAGGACGCGCCTGCGTCGGCCGCGGCGTGTCCTCGCTGAGCGCGCGTGCGAGCGCGTGCTCGGGCCGGCCGGAGGGCCGCGCCGGCGGACGGTTCGACGCCATCGGCGGGCGCGAAGGGCGCGCTTCGTCGCTCGTCGTCGCCTGCATCATCGCGACGTCCGGCACGTCCGGCGTCGTCGGCATCGGCTCGCGCGACTCGACCGAAGGCGGTCCGACGACGGCGACCGCCGCCGACGCGCCCATCGCCTTCGCCTCGCGCATCGCCGTCGCACGATCGACGAGCGCCTTCGACTTGGGATCGAGCCTCGTGAAGCGGAGCGCGAGACCGGGCTGACCTCGGAAGGCCGCCTCCTTGTGGCCGAGCACGCGTCCTTCACCGCGGAGCGCGGCGGCGCCCGAGGCGAGGCTCAGCTCGAAGCGGAGGATCACGCCGGTCGGCCGCGCGTGCGCGCCGATCAGGATGACGCTGGTCTTGCCGATCGTCTCGAGCTCGTTGTCGAGCAGCTCGTCCTCGCTCGCGTACGGCCGGACGATGCGGACGGCGACGGGCGGACGCGGGTTCTCGCTCACGGAGAGCAGTATCGCCGCGCGCGCGCGATCGCGCGAGAGCCTTTTGGCTTCCCGCCCCGCGTGGTAACCCGCGGCCCATGGCGCGCGTCCTCATCGTCGGAAGCGGATCCCGCGAGCACGCGCTCGCGTCCGCCCTCGCCACGCACGAGCTCCTGATCGCGCCGGGGAACGCCGGCACGGCGGCGCTGGGACGGAACGTGCCCGTCGCCGCGACGGACGTGGCCGGCCTGGTCGCGCTCGCAGAGCGCGAGCGCGTCGACCTCGTCGTCGTCGGTCCGGAGGCCCCGCTCGTCGCCGGGCTCGTCGACGCGCTCGAGGCGAAGGGCATCCGCGCGTTCGGTCCGTCGAAGGCGGCCGCGCGGCTCGAGGGCTCGAAGGCGTTCATGAAGGAGCTCCTCGGCCGCCATGCGATCCCGACCGCCGCCTTCGCGGTCTTCGAGGACGCCGAGGCCGCGAAGGCGCACGTGCGGAAGGCGAACCGGCCGCTCGTCGTGAAGGCGGACGGGCTCGCGGCGGGCAAGGGCGTCGTCGTCGCGTCGAGCGTCGAGGAGGCGTGCGCCGCGATCGACACGATGCTCGTCGGGCGCGCGTTCGGCGAGGCCGGGGCACGCGTCGTGGTCGAGGAGATCCTCCCGGGCGAGGAGGCGAGCTTCCACGTCGTGTGCGACGGGACGCGTGCGTTCCCGCTCGTCGCCGCCCAGGACCACAAGCGCGTCTTCGACGGCGACAAGGGCCCGAACACGGGCGGGATGGGCGCTTATGCGCCGGCGCCCGTCGTCACGCCGGCGGTGCACGCGCGCGTGATGTCCACGATCGTCGAGCCGACGCTCCGTGCGATGGCGGAGGAGGGGATGCCGTTCCGCGGCGTCCTCTTCGTCGGGCTCATGATCGAAGGCGACCTGCCGCGCGTCCTCGAGTTCAACGTCCGCTTCGGCGATCCGGAGACGACGGTGCTCGTGCCGATGCTCGAGGGTGACTGGTTCGCGCTGCTCGACGGCGCGGCGCGCGGCGATCTCTCGGCCGCCGCCGCTTCGTCGCGCACGCGCGAGGGCGCGGCGCTCGCGGTCGTGATGGCGGCGGAGGGGTATCCCGGAACGCCGAGGACCGGCGACGCGATCGAAGGGCTCGACGCGAAGCTGCCGGAAGGCGCTTTCGTCTTCCACGCCGGCACGAAGCAGGCGGACGGGAAGGTCGTCACCTCCGGCGGCCGCATCCTCACCGTCGGCGCGCGCGGCGCGTCGTTCGAGGACGCGCGCGCGAAGTCGTACGCGGCGGTCTCCACGATCCGCTTCCGCGGCGAGCACCACCGGACCGACATCGGGCATCGCGCGCTCGCGCGACGCTGAACGTCAGCGCGGCGGCCCGGCGTCTCTTCGTTCTTCGTCGGGCACCGCGAGCGGAACGGCGAGGAGATGGAGGACGGAGCGCGGGTCGCGTCCGGCGTCGGGCTCGTTCGCCGGCACGACGTCGCCGACGGTCAGCACGAGGAAGCTCGAGAGGTTCGCGAAGAAGTCCGGCGGCAGCGCGTTCGGCAGCGTGAGCCGCTGGGTGTCGGCGAGCGACTGCTCGAGGACGGTCTCGACGTCGGCCTCGCCCGCATCGGGGCCGAGGCTCACCGAGGCGTCGCTCGGTCCCGCGTCGGGCGCGCGCGGCCTCACGACCTGGACGACGAGGCTGGTCGTCGCGAACGAGTCGTTCTTCGGCAGCGTGATCTCCTCGGGCTGCTGCGGGTACGGCTCGCCGAACGGCAGATCCTCGACGATGACGTAGTCGGTGCCGGCGTCGGCAGTGCGGACGCCGAACGCGAGGGCGCCGTCCTTCGCGCGCTCCTCGAGCGACGTCGAGAGCTGGACGAGCTGGATCGGGAGGCGCGCCGGCGACCTGCGCGGCGAGGCGACCAGCTTGCGCACGACGACGCGTGGCTTGTCGGCCGAGCCCGTGATCGCGAGGAGGTGGAGTCCGGACGAGAGGTCCGCGTCGATCTGCCCGAGCCGGACGCTCTTGTACGTCGAGCTGCCGAGGAGGACCGAGCACGGGATCGTCGCCGCGCCGTCGGGCAGGAGCTGCGTGCGGAGCGCTTGCTCGGGGAACGCGAAGACCGCGCTGCCGGAGACGTCGTCGATGTTCGGCAGCCGCACGACCGACCCGACGTCGACCCCGACGACGTTCGACTCCGCCATGATCTCGTCGACCGGAAGCGGAGCGAGATCACCGCGGCTCTCGAAGCACAGGCGGAAGGCGGGGATCGCCGCGGCGTGCACGACGAGCACGCCTTCCGAGACGAGCGGCGGCAGCGCCGCGCCGGCGTCGGACGAGGGTTTCTCGGCCGAGGCGTCGTAGCCGGGAGCGAGGCTCGACGCGGACGAGGCGTCCGAGCACGCGACGAGGAACGCCGCGCCCGCCGTCGCGAGCGCACCGAGGACGGCGAGCGCGGAGAAGGCGGCGATCCGGCGAGTCGTGCGAGGCATCACGCGTCCGAGAGACTAGAGCGGCCCGCCGTCGGACGGCGCGGACGCGTCGGCGCCGCCGTCGGCCTTGGGCTCGACGACCGGGACGACGAGGAAGTGGAGGCCCTCGAGCTCGTCGGGAGCGCCGCCGTCCGCCTTCGGCTTCGCGTTCGGGTCACCGAGGAGGAGGAGAACGTAGTTCGACGCGACCGCGTAGTACGTCGTCGGGAGATCATTCGGCGAGGAGAGCCGCGCGACGTCGGCGAGTGACTGCGCGAGGAGCTTCTTCCCGCCGAGGAAGACGGTGAAGCCACGCCTCGCGTACCCGGGGATGTCGTCGGGCTTGTACTCGAGCGCGATCGGCTGCGCGGGCGACGGCGGCGCGAGGAGGCCCGGGTTCTGCGTGACGGTGACCGTGCCGCCGCTGCCCTCGAGCTCGCCGAACGTGACGTTCAGCGCGCCGGCATCGGCGCGCGCCGACTCGAGCGCCTGCGAGAGCTGGGCGACCTGCGTCGGGAGGAGGCTCGGCGACGTGCGGTTCGCGCCCTTGAGGACGATGTCCTTCATCTTCAGGTTGCCGAAGCCGCCGTCGAAGTCGCTTCCGCACTGGGCGATCGTGCGGTCGAAGAGCGATGGGTTCCGTCCACAACCGCTGAGGACCAGCAGGTGCACGTCCCGCGTGAGATCCGCGTTCAGATCGATCTTCGCGACGGGGTCGACGCCGGGCGTCTGCGAGGTCACGAGGTCCCGACAGTCGAGGTCCTCCTTTCCACGCAGGAGCCTCTCCTCGTAGACGAACACCTTGTTCACCGGCGCGGCGAGCGGCGGGAGGCGCACCGCGGTCCCGACCTCGACCCCGACGACGTTCGCCTCCGGCATCGCCTGCCGGTCGGGGAGGGGGAGCTGGTCGAGGGCGGAGTCGAAGCACACGCGGAACGCGCCGAGACCTGCTGCGTGGACGAGGATGACCGCGTTGTCGGTCGGGCCGAGGGCCGTCCCCTCCGGGTTCGGCGACGCGAAGCCACCGCCGTCGGCCTGGTCGCTGGCGTTCGGGCCGCTCGAGTCCTCGAAAGCGGCCCCGATGCTCCCGCAGGCGATCATGCCCGCGCAGACCAGCACCGCCCCTCCTCGCAGCCACATCCGGCTCGGCATGAGGCGGAGATTAGCATCGAGCGGGCCAGCGCTCGGAGCCCGTCCTCGTCGGCGAAGGCGCGAGGAGATGGACGCGCCGACCACGACATCGTGGGGCGTGCCCATGACGCGGATGTCAGGGGTCGCGGCCCCCGGCACATCTCGGCAGCGGCCTCTTCGTCGCGAGGAGCGCGGGTTCCGCGCCGATCCAGCGTGCTAGAGCTCCCGCGGCACGAAGACGGCAAGGGCTCCCCCGGCTGGGGCCAAAGATGTTGCGGCGGACGGGCAGCTCACGCATTCTTTTTCCCGTGTCCGACGCACACGCCGGCATGATGGTGACGCCGAGCGTCAGGCTCGTCCGCCCGCTGGGGGAAGGCGGGATGGGCAGCGTGTGGGTCGCGGACCATCTCGCGCTCCGCACGCAGGTGGTCGTGAAGTTCATCGCGACCGAGCTGCAGAACAGCCGCGAGGCGATGGAGCGCTTCTCGCGCGAGGCGGCGGCGGCGGCGCAGGTGAAGAGCCCGCACGTCGTCCAGACCTTCGACCACGGCGTCAGCGACCAGGGCGTCCCGTACATCGTGATGGAGCTGCTCGAGGGGCGCGACCTCGGCGCTCATCTCGACCAGAGCCAGAAGCTCTCGCCCGATCTCGTCCTCGAGATCGTCGTGCAGCTCGCGCGCGCCCTCGAGCGCGCCCACGAGCGCGGCATCGTCCATCGCGACATCAAGCCGGGGAACATCTTCCTCTGCGACGCCGGCAGCGGCGAAGTGTTCGTGAAGCTGCTCGACTTCGGGATCGCGAAGGGCGTCGACGTCCCGCAGCTCGACAGTCACACGAAGACGGGCTCGATGATCGGCTCGCCGTTCTACATGAGCCCGGAGCAGATCCTCGGGTCGAAGGACGTCGATCACCGGACCGACCTCTGGAGCGTCGGCGTCGTCGCCTACGAAGCGCTGACCGGCAAGAAGCCGTTCGACGCGGAGACGATGGGCGGGCTCGCGATCAAGATCCACTCCGAGCCGCTCCCGAAGATCACGAAGCTCGCGCCCGAGCTGCCGGCCTCGATCGACGCGTGGTTCGAGCGCGCCTGCGCGCGCAACGTCGACGAGCGTTTCCGCTCCGCCCGCGAGCTCGCCGAGGCCTTTGCCGCCGCGCTCGGCGGGCAGATGCCTCGCTCCGTCGACGTGCCGCGCATCAGCGGTCCGCGCGTGAGCGGCGGAGGTCAGACGATCGCGAACGCGCCCACGCTCGCGACGACCGACGCCGGCCTCGTCAGCCCCGCCCGCGCGGTGGCGACGCGGAGCAAGGTGCTCGGCGTCGTCGCCGTCGCCGCGCTCGGGATCGTGAGCTTCGTCGCGGTGCGGGCGATCCGCGCGAACGACCGGCCGCCTGCGGGCCTCGTCTCGGAGCCGAGCGCCGCGCGGACGACGGCGGTGAGCGCGATGGACCCGGCGCGCCCGACGCAGGCGAGCGCGGCGGCCCCGGCGAGCTCGCCCGCGGTCCTCACCGCGATCACGCCGCAGGCCGAGCCGGCCGCCCCGCCGCCCGTCGTCTCCGCGGCGGCGAAGCCGCCCGTCACCAGTGTTCGTCCCGGTCCCTTCCGTCCACGCCCGTCGTCCCAGGGCGCTACCACGGCCACTCCTCCCTCCTTGCCTTCTTCGCAGCCGCAGGCGACTCCTGCTCCGCGGCCGACCTCCAGCGGACATGACATCTTCTGATCCGACGACGAAGCGGGCGCTGTTCGTCTCCGCCGTCCTCTTCGCGCTCGCGACGACGAGCGAAGCCCACGCGCAGCGCACGGCCGCCGACATCGAGTCGGCGCGTCAGGCGTACAACGACGGCATCGCGCTCCGCGACAAGGGCGACATGAAGGGCGCGCTCGAGAAGTTCCGCGCTGCGCATGCCCTCGGCAACACGCCGATCACCGGCCTCGAGCTGTGCAAGACGTACGCGGCGCTCGCGCAGCCGGTCGAAGCGCGCGAGACGTGCCTCGGCGTCGCGCGCCTTCCCGTGCAGGCGGCCGAGACGGGGCGCTCCCAGGAAGCGCGTGCCGAGGCGGCCCGCGTCGCCGACGAGGTGAAGGCGAAGATCGCGCAGCTGAAGCTCGTCATCACGAACGTGCCGCCCGGACGCGAGCCGACCGTGACCGTCGACGGCGTCACGATCCCGAGCGCCGCGCTCGCGCAGCCGCGCGCGGTGAACCCGGGCGTGCACGTGGTCGTCGCGAAGGTCGGGAGCGGCGGCGAGACGCGCGCGACGTTCGAAGCGCGCGAAGGCGCGGTGCAGGACCTCGAGCTCGCGGTGCAGCCGCCGCCGGCCGACGAGCCGCCGCCCGTCGCGGGCCCGGGGGCGGGGACCGGCACCACGCCGCCGCCCGAGAAGAAGAGCTCCGGCGTCGCGAAGCTCGGCTTCATCGTCGCCGGCATCGGCGGCGGGATCGGGCTCATCGCGGGCGGCGTCGCGCTCTCGAAGAAGGGCGACCTCGACGGCAACTGCCCGAACCAGCAGTGCGGGCGCGACTACCACGACGAGCTCGACTCGGCGCGGAGCTGGGGCACGGTCTCGACGGTGTCGTTCGTGATCGGCGGGATCGGGCTCGGGATCGGCATCCTCGGCTCGCTCTCGGGCACGAGTTCGAAGACGAGCGGGACGGGCGCCGCGCCGGTGAAGCCGCGCGCAGAAGGCCCGACGTTCACACCGGTCCTCGGGCTCGGGGCAGGAGGCGTGCATGGCACGTTCTAGCCTCTCGCGCGGGAAGGGCTTCGCGGCCGCGACCGCCGTGCTCGGCGCGAGCCTCGTCGCATGCAATGCGATCATCGGCCTGTCCGACTTCGAGAAGGTCGAGTGCACGAACCTGCGGTGCCCGGACGACGCGGGGATCGACGTCTTCGTGCCGACCGTCGACGGCGGCGACGCGGGCAGCGACGCGGGGACACCCGAGGGCACCGACCCTGTCGTCTGGGCGAGCTGGCGGATGCCCTCGTGGGACGGCGGTCCGAGCCCGGTCCCCGAGTACAGCGCCGACACGACGACGGTCCTCGAGAACATCACCGGCCTCGTCTGGACGAAGGACGATCAAGGGCAGGCGACGTACGAGGCTGCGAAGGCGAAGTGCGCCGCGCTACCGGGCGGTACGTGGCGTCTCCCGAAGAGGATCGAGCTCGTCACGCTCCTCGACTTCGGGCGCGCTTCGAGCACGGCCCCGATCTCGCCGCTGTTCGGTGTCGTCCAGGCGCAGTACTGGACGTCATCGGAGGTGAAGCCGATCAATGCCGCGGATCCACGCGTGTGGGTCGTCGACTTCAGTGCACCGGACAAGGGCAACAAGCTCGTCACGCCCGTTCCGACGACGGACAAGACGCTCCAGCTGCAGGTTCGCTGCGTGAAGGGGAGGACCTGATGCGGCGGCCGCTCCTTCCCGCCGTCCTCGCGGGTCTTCTCGTCGTCGGGACCGCGATCGCGGCGCCGCCCGACTCGCCGGGGGCGCCCCTCGATCAGTACGAGTTCTTCGTCCGCACCGATCTCGTGGTCAAGGACCGCAAGACCCAGCTCTCCTGGGCACGGAACGTCTCGCGCGAGGTCGCCTACGATCCGAGCAACGGCTGCGACTCCCGCACGGAGCTCGGAACCGGCCGTCGCTATCCGAGCGTGAAGGAGCTCCTCACGCTCGTCGACGAGTACCCGCACGACACGTACGAGAGCGGGACCATCGTCCAGCGCGCCATCGACAGGTCGGCCTTCGACGGCGGCGGGTTCTCGACGCCGACCGACTTCGCGTACTGGACGAGCACTCCCGCCGGCGCCGGACGCGTCTGGGTGGTGGACTTCCGGACCGGTGAGGTCACGCCGAAGTCGACGGCCGACAAGGCGCACCTCCGCTGCGTGAAGTGACCTAGGCGCCGCGCGCCTTCGCGCGGAGCGCTTCCTCGACCTCGGGGTGGGCCGCGTCGTCGGCCGCCGTCTCGATCCGCGCGCGGACCTCCGGCACCGTCGCGTCCTCGACGAGCCCGAGCGCCGCGACGCGGACGTTGGGCGGGCACCGCGGGTCGGTCGCGACCGCGAGCGCCTGCTCGGGCGAGACGAGCTCGCTCGCGCGGTACGCCGCGCCGCTGATCCTCGGCTGCTCCGCCGCGCGCAGCACGAGCTTCTCGAGCTCTTCGTCGCGGCCTTCCTCGACCCGTGCGGCCGCGAGGTGCCTCGCCTCCGCGAGCGCCTTCGTCGAGCCGCGCAGCTCGAAGTGGTCCCCGCCGTAGGTCTTGATCGTCACCACGTCGCGCGTCACCTCGAAGACGCGCATCTCGGAGCGCCGCACGAACCCAGCGCTTTGGCGGAGCCCGTCGCGACCGAGCCACGCCGGCACCTCGTGGGCGACCTCACGCGAACGCTCGCCTCGGCCGGGCGTGGTCAGGAGCGACAGCAGGCCGACGCAGAGGAGGAGGAACCCCGCGACCGGGTGCAGCGCGGCGCCGACGACGAGCGCGCCCCCCGCGAGACCGACCAGCAGCCCCGGGCTGTACACGGACCCGAGCCGCCTCTGTCGCACGACCTGCCGAAGCTCGACCGCCATCCCACGCGTGGGATAGCAGACCTGCTGGCACTTCTCGCGCCGCCTCACCTGGGGCATGCTCCGCGCCGCCATGGCCGAGATCGCACCCCTCACGCCGCTTCGCTACGACCTCTCCCGCCTCGGGCCCTCCGGCCTCGAGAAGGTGGTCGCGCCGCCTTACGACGTCATCTCGAACGAGCAGCGCGCGGCGCTCGCCGCGCAGCACGAGGCGAACGTCGTGAAGCTGATCCTCCCGGAAGGGGAGGGGGACGCGAAGTACGGGAACGCCGCCCAGCTCCTCGCTGCGTGGCGGAAGGAAGGCGTCCTCGTCCGCGACGACCAGCCCGCGTTCTACCGCTACGATCAGACCTTCACGCCGCCCGGCGGCGGCGCGCCGATCACGCGCACCGGTTTCCTCGGCCTCGTCCGACTCGTGCCGTTCTCGGAGAAGATCGTGCTGCCGCACGAGCGGACGCTCTCCGGCCCGAAGGAGGACCGCCTCAAGCTGTTCCGCGCGACGAAGACGAACCTGTCGCCCGGCTTCATGCTCTACCGCGATCCGGAGAACGCGCTCGGCCCCGCGCTCGCGCGCGCGACGGAGCTCACGCGCTTCACGTCGAGCGACGGCGTCACCCAGGTCCTCTCGAAGATCACCGCTCCGGAGGCCGTCCGCGCGATCGTGGAAGGCGTCGCGTCGTCGTCGCTCCTCATCGCCGACGGCCACCACCGCTACGAGACCGCGCTCCGCTACTCGCAGGAGATCGGCGACGTCGGCGGCGCACGCGCCGAGCACCGTTACTTCATGGTCTTCTTCGCCAACGGCGACGACCCGGACCTCGTCGTGTTCCCGACCCACCGCCACGTGCACGGCCTCCCGAGCTTCGACTGGGACGGCCTCCTCGAAGGCGCGAAGAAGCTCTTCGACGTGAAGGTGCTCCCGCCCGGCGCATCGGCGGAGGCGCTCTCGGGCGAGCTCCGCACCGCGGGCAAGAGGGCGCCCGCGCTCGTCGCGTGCGGCGGCGACGGCCGCGCCGCGCTCCTCACCCTGAAGCCGAACGCCGACCTCGCCGGTCACCCCGTCCTCGGGCAGAAGGTCGAAGCGCTCCGGAAGACCGACGTCGCCCTCCTCCACATGGGTCTCCTCGAGCCCGTGCTCGGCATCACGCCCGAGATGCAGGCCGCGAAGACCAACATCTGGTACCCGCAGGACGCCGCGGCCGCGCTCCGCGAGCTGCGTGGCGGCCACGCGCAGTCGGGCCAGGTCCTCTTCCTGATGAACGGCACGCCCGTCGCGCAGGTCCGCGAGGTCGCCGAAGCGGGCGAGGTCATGCCGCAGAAGAGCACCTTCTTCTATCCGAAGGTCCTCACCGGCCTCTGCATCCACACGCTCGAGCCGGAGCGGAGCGTCGCTCGATAGCGTGAGCAGACGATGACGAGACGGCGTGCGTGCGAGTCGCGTGGCCTGCGACCAAACGTGATCTGATCACGCAGTTCGTCTGCCGCATCGATGGTCCCCTCGATGGTGTGGGACCATGCGCAATTTCCTCGTCTTCGGTCTCGGCGCGGCGTCGGTCGCTGCGGTGGTCGCGTGTTTCACCGGTTGTGCGGAGGAGGGCGGGGACCCCGCGAGCGACTTGGTCGCCGACAGCGGGACGCTCTCGGTGGACGGCGGCTCGGCGACGACCGACGGCGGCGCATCCGGCAGTGACGCCGGGCTCGTGAGCTTCACCGTCTCGGCCTCCGTCGTCGGTCTCCAGGGCACCGGCCTCGTGCTCCGCGAGAAGAGCGGCGCCGAGCTCACCGTCGCGCCCCAGGGCGGCGCGACCCAGAAGGTGACGTTCCCGGCGAAGCTCCCTGCCGGCACGACGTACGAGGTCACGGTGAAGACGCAGCCCTCCGGACCGCCGCAGAGCTGCGTCGTGACCGGCGGCACCGGCACGATCGTCGCGGGCAACGTCGAGAGCATCACGGTGAACTGCACGACGCTCTACACCGTCGGCGGCACCGTCTCTGGCCTCGCCGGCAAGGACCTGATCCTCGAGAACAACGGCGCGGCCGACTCGGTCACGATCAACGCGAACGGCCAGTTCGCTTTCGCGAAACCCCTCACGTCGGGCGCGGCCTACGCCGTGACCGTGAAGCAGAACCCGACGAACAAGTGGCAGACCTGCACCGTCGTGGCCGGCGACGGCGGCGCGGCGGCGTCCGGCACGATCGGGACCTCGAACGTCACGAACGTGAACGTCGTCTGCACGACGAACACCTACGACGTCGCGGTCGCCGTGACGGGCCTCGCTGGCACCGGCCTCGTGTTCCAGAACAAGGGCGCCGACGACCTCGCCTTCGACGCGAACGGCACGAAGACCTTCGCGACGAAGGTCGAGAGCGGCGCCGAGTACGACGTCGTGGCCTCGGTCCAGCCGACGAGCCCGTGGCAGACCTGCTCCGTCGCGAACGGGAAGGCGAACATGGCCGGCGCGAACGTGACCTTGAACGCGACGTGCACGACGAACAAGTACAAGATCAAGGGCACGCTGAGCGGCCTCCAGGGCAACGGCCTCGTCCTCCAGAACAACGCCGGCGACGACCTCACGCTGAACGCGGTCCAGAACGGAGCCTTCACGTTCGCGACCGATGTCGCGAGCGGCGGCGCCTACGCGGTCACGGTGAAGACCCAGCCGAACGGCGTCGCGAACGAGGAGTGCAGTGTCGCGAAGGGCAGCGGCACCGTCGCTGGCGCCGACGTCACGGACGTCGAGGTGACGTGCACGACGCGCACGAAGGTGATGCTCTGCGGCGGCTCGAGTCGACCGATCTCGCAGTTCTTCCCTGCGGGCACGAACCTGACCGCCGTGAGCTCGTGTACCCCCGACGACGCGACGCGCGCCATCCTCGTGAGTCGCGGCGGAGTCTCCCAGTTCAACGGGCCGGCGCTCAAGGCGTACGCGGAGGCCGGCGGTATCGTCCTCACCGAGACGTTCTCCTCGGACGAGGTCTACAACGCGATCTTCGGAACGAACGTGACGGAGCAGGGCTTCACCGGCGCTTGCCACGACGTCGCTCCGACCGTCGTGCAGCTGACGGCGGCGGATCCCGTCTGGGCGGGAACCGCGTTCCAGGCGATCCCATTCGGCGAGACGGGCTGCGGTAACAACGTCGCGTCGTATCCTGGCCTCGTCCCGCTCGCCGGCTACAGCGCGGCGCAGGTGGCGATCGGCTACCGTGACGCAGGCCTCGGCCGCGTCTACGTAACCGAGTTCGACTGGCAGGACGGGGAGAACTACCCGTACGCGTACACGAACGGGCTGATGGGCTACTTCATCACGCACGTGAGGTGACGGTCCGGCTCGTCACGTAAGCGCTTACCGAACGGAGCGAACGGCGCGCGAGCACAGCCGTTCGCTCTTCATTTTGTCCGATCGCCGACACTGGCGGTATGGGGCACGCGTGCCTACGCTGAGGGCTTACATCGAGAAGCTCGCCCCTGAATTCCGTAGCCACCGCCTCGGAGTTCACGATACCAAAGAAGATGAGAGCAGTTTTTGGCCAGGGCCGAGGCGGCCCGCCAGCGAGGTGAACGAACATGTCGGAGAAGAAGTCTCCCCCCCGCGACAAGGACGAGGAGCAGGTCCAGTTCGGTGACGAGCTGCCGGTTCTCCCCATTCGCAATGCGGTCCTGTTCCCCGGCGCGGTCGCGCCGTTCGACGTGGGGCGCGAGAAGTCCGTCGCGCTGGTCGAGGACGTCGACAACTTCCCCGCGCCCGTCATCGCGATCTTCGCCCAGAAGGATCCCGCGACCGACGACCCCGGCGCCGAAGACCTGCACCAGGTCGGCTGTGCGGCGCGCGTCCTCAAGGCGCTGAAGCACAGCTCGGGCAACTACTCGCTCATCCTCCAGGGCCTCACCCGCATCAAGCTCGACGACGTGTCGCAGACGTCGCCGTACCTGAAGGCGAAGGTGAAGCGCCTCGAGGAGAGCGGCGTCGACGACGACGAGGCCGAGGCCCTCTCGATGTCCCTCCGGGACATCGCGAAGCAGGTCATCCAGCTCATGCCGGAGCTCCCGCGCGAGGCCGGCTCGCTGATCGACTCGATCCAGGCGCCGGGCGCGCTCGCGGACCTCGTGGCCGCGAACCTCGACGCTCCGGTGGAGGAGAAGGCGCAGCTGCTGGAGACCGTCGACGCGAAGGAGCGCATCCGCAAGGTGCTGCGCCTCCTCACGCGCCAGCTCGAGATCCTGAAGATGCGCGAGCGCATCAACTCCCAGATCAAGGAGGAGATGGGCAAGAACCAGCGCGAGTACGTCCTCCGCCAGCAGCTCAAGGCGATCAAGGAAGAGCTCGGCGAGGACGACGGCGATCAGGGCGATCTCGACGGTGTCGAGGAGCGCATCGCGAAGGCGCAGCTGCCGAACGAGGCCGAGCAGGTCGCGAAGAAGCAGCTGAAGCGCCTCCGCAACATGCAGGTCGGCTCGGCCGAGTACACGGTCGTCCGCACGTACCTGGACTGGATCCTCGATCTGCCCTGGCACAACGCGACGACGGACAACCTCGAGATCGCGCAGGTCCGCAAGGTCCTCGACGAGGACCACTACGGCCTCGAGAAGGTCAAGAAGCGCATCCTCGAATATCTCGCCGTCCGCAAGCTGAAGAAGGACAAGAAGGGCCCGATCCTCTGCCTGATCGGCCCGCCGGGCGTCGGTAAGACCTCGCTCGGTCGCTCCATCGCGCGCGCGCTCGGACGCAAGTTCCACCGCATCTCGCTCGGTGGCGTGCACGACGAAGCGGCCATCCGCGGCCACCGCCGTACGTACGTCGGCGCGCTCCCCGGCCAGGTCATCCAGGGCATGAAGAAGGTCGGGACGATCAACCCGGTCTTCATGCTCGACGAGGTCGACAAGATCGGCCA
>JBDHVE010000219.1:0-13557 GCA_039809485.1 Polyangiaceae bacterium
CGACCGCGTCGCGCTCGGCGGCGGGCGCCGCGACGACGGCGCCGCCGGTGCCGAGCAGGTCGAGCGTGCCGCCCCACGGCGCGAGCGCGACGAGCGCCGCCGCCTTCGGTCCGTGCGCGCTCCACATCACGAGGTCGGCAGGGGCGAGCTCGACGTCCTCCATGATGAGGTGGTGATCGAGCGTCGCCATCACCTCGTCGCGCTTCCCGGCCGGGACGAAGAGCGCGAGCGTGGGTTTGTCCGCCTTCGCGAGCGGGACCACGAAGAGGTCGACCCGGATCTTCCCCTTCTTCTCGACGAGGAGCCCGTAGGCGGCCTCGGCGGGACCGCGCTTCGCGAGCTCGCACGTGACGAGCCCGTTCAGCCAGGCGACGGCGTCCTTGCCGACGGCGGTGATCGCTTCGCGCCCGCTCGCGGGGACGAGCAGCACCGTCTCGCGCGCGGCCGCCGCGAGCTCCTGCGGAGAAGAAGCTCGTCCGTCTGCCGCGCCCACGGTGCCCACGGAGGAGATGTCCTGGCTCATGACGTCCGGTTCTGGCACGAGAGCCGAGGGAAATCGACGTCGTTCGCTTGACGAACCCATGACCGACGGGTCACGTTTTGGCCCAGCCGTGCCCGGGATAGGTGTCGTCTACAACCCACGAAGCGGGCACAACCTGCGGAACCCGCGCGCCGCGAAGCGTCTCGCGCGGACGCTCGGTGATCACGGCGTCGTCCGCGAAGCCGCCTCGCTCGACCAGCTCTATCGTGTCGCGGAGGACTTCCGGAAGCTCGAGATCGACGTCCTCGGGATCAGCGGCGGCGACGGCACGAACGGCGTCACGATCACCGGGTTCCTCGACGTCTACGGCGGCAGCACGCTCCCGCAGATCGCGTTCCTCCGCGGCGGGACGATGAACACGGTCGCGAATGCGGTCGGCGTCCGGCGTGGTCGTCCCGAGGGCCTCCTCGGTCGGCTGATCCGTGCGTACGTCGAGCGCGCCGCGCGTCCGCTCGAGGACGTCGAGCGGCACGTGATGCGGATCGGCCCTCGCGACAAGCTCCCCGCACGCGTGCTCGACGACGAGGCGCGGAGCACGCCGCCGCTCGCGGACAAGTACGGCTTCCTCTTCGGCACGGGCGTCGTCTACGGGTTCCTCGCCGAGTACTACCGCGGTGGTCAGCCGAACCCCGTCGTCGCCGCGAAGACGCTCCTTCGTGGCGTCGGCTCGGCGATGGTCGGCGGCGCGATGATCCGGCGGATGGCCGCGCCGTTCCGCGGGTCCGTCGAGCTCGACGACGGCACACGGTGGGAGGAGCGCGACTACCTGGCCGTCGCGGGCGGCACCATCGACCAGATCGGCCTGAACTTCCGCCCGTTCCACCGCTCCACCGAGCGCCCTGGAACATTCCACCTCCTCGGGATCCAGACGTCGCCGGTCGGGTTCGTCACCCAGCTTCCGCGCATCTGGCGCGCTTCTCCGATGGCGCCCGGCCACGCCCGCGAAGCGACGCCGCGGCGGGTGACCATCCATGCCGCGTCGGGGACGAGCACGCTCCGTTACATGATCGACGGAGATCTCCACGAATGCGATGGTCCGCTCTCGGTCGAGGTCGGGCCGCGGGTACGGATCGTCGTCGGGACGTGAGCCCCACCTGAACCGCGCGACTGCGGAAGCCGCAGCGACTCCGAGGCGTTTCCATCGGTACCTTGCGTGCCCCACCATCGCCCCTTAATCTGCGGCTCGTGACGACGTCGTTCCGGTTCCGCAAGCTCGGCCTCGCGGCGCTCTCCGCGCTCGCGTTCGCGTGCGTGGCGGGGACGGCGACGGCGCAGCCGCTCGACACACGCGAGCAGGCGCGGCTCGGCCGCGGAGAGACGATCGTCCGGAACGAGACGCTCGAACGCGGGGACCACCGCTACGTCGGGGGCGTCACGTACACCGTCGTCGACGCGACCGCGGCCGACCTCGATGCGCTGTTCGCCGACGTCGCGTCGTGGAAGAAGGTGCTCCCGCTCACGAAGGCGGCGCGCATCGTCGGCCGGGAGGACGGGGACGTCTTCGTCGAGCTCACGCAGGGCAACGCGCTCGTGTCCGCGGACTACACCATCCGCGTCCGTCGGACGGGCGCCGAAGTGCGCTTCTGGCTCGACCCGAGCCGTCCGCACCAGATCGACGACGCCTGGGGCTTCTTCCGCATGGAGGCCTTCACGGCGGAGGGTGGCGAAGCGAAGGTCCTCCTGACCTACGGCATCCTCGTCGACGTCGGTCCGGGGCTCGTGCGCGACCTGTTCGAGGAGCGGGTCCGGACCGCGATGTTGTCGGTCCCGCAGCGGCTCCGCCATCACGTCGATCAGCTGAAGCGCGTCGCCGCAGCCAGCAGACCGTGATACGCGTGTCTCCACGCTGACATGTTCGGACGGATCTCCGCGATTGCGATGAACACGTACCGGGAAGCGGTACGCGCCCGTGTCCTCTTCGGCCTCCTCGCCCTCGCGCTCGCCACGACGGTCTATTCGCTCGTGGTCGCCGCGATGTCCGTGCGCCAGGAGATGCGCATCGTCTCGGACATCGGGGCTTCGTCGATCTCGCTCTACGCCGTGCTCGTCTCGATCGTGCTCGGCGCTACGTCGCTCCACCGCGAGCTCGAGCTGAAGACGGTGTTCCCGATCCTGACGCGCCGTCTCCGCCGCCACGAGTACGTCGTCGGGAAGTTCTTCGGCATCCTCGCCACGCTGCTCGTGTTCGTGGCGGTCGACGGCGCGACCTGCCTCGGCATCCTCGCGCTCCAGACGAAGCAGAACATCCCGCTCGTCGTCTCGATTCAGGTCGGCCTCGTCGCGGCGCTCGGGATCGCGCTCTGGCGGGCGAAGCTCGTCCGCGTCTTCGTCCTCCTGCCCTGGTCCCTCGTCGCGTTCGGCACGATGGCAGTCCTCGCTTCGGGAGCCGGCGGAGAGCGCCAGCTCCTGCTCGCCTCCGCGCTCCTCACGCTCGGAGAGGTGGCGATCGTCACCGCCGTCGCGCTCCTCTTCTCGGCGTTCTCGTCGCCGTTCCTCACCGCGATCTTCACGATGATGGTGTTCCTCATCGGGCGCTCGGCGGACACGCTCGGGAACCTTCCGGAGCGCGTCTTCGGCACGACGATCCGGGCGATCGGGATCTCGCTCTCGAAGATCGTCCCGAACCTCAACGCATACGTCCCGGCGCGGCCGCTCCTGCTCGGCGAGATCCCGTCGATCTCCCTCGGCGGCTATCTCGCGCGCGGGTGCGTGAACGCGCTCCTCTACTCCGTCGTGCTCCTGTCGCTCTCCGCCGTGATCTTCCGGAGGCGCGACTTCCAGTGACGGACGCGGCGGCCGAGCCCGCGCGCGTGGCAGCCGGTCCTCTCTCGCTCGCGGTCCTCGCCGTGGCGCTCGCGGTCGGCATCGCGTGGGCGGGACGCGTCTCGGAGGGGCGATCCGCGCTCGCCGAGAGCACGGCCGCGCTCTCCCGCGGCGACACGGCGGCCGCGATCCAGGCGGCGCGGGTGGCGGCGCAGGCGCGCTGCCCGACGTGTGACGCGCCCGCGTTCGCGTTCGCCCAGCTCGAGACGATCGCGCGCGAGGCCGAAGGCAAGGCGGACGACACGACCGCGTTCGCGGCCTGGGTCGCCGTCCGCTCGGCCTCGCTCGCGACGGCGTCGCTCGGGCCGGGCCCGCGTCGCGCGCAGGCCGAGGCGGAGCTCGCACGGCTCGGTCGCAAGATCGACGCGACGGCGGCGCTCTCGGGGGGAGCCCCCTCCCCGGCCGCGTCCGAGGAGCGGCTCCGCGCGGCGCTCGCCACGAGCGGCGTTCCGTCCGGCGGAACCTTCGCCCTCGTCGGCCTCGGCGCGGTGGTCTTCGCGGCGGGCGCGTTCCGCCTGGCGCGGGCGCGGTCGCTCCGCGGGACGGATGCGGTCCTCGCCGTCGTGGGGATCGGCGTCGCAGCCCTCGCGCTCGCGCTGTTCTAACGCTTCGCGTTGGCCTTCGCCTTCACCTTCGGCTTGGCGGACGCCTTCGTCTTCGGCTTCGCGGCCGTCTTCGCACTCGCCTTCGTCTTCGCCTTGGCGGCCGCCTTCGGCGCGAACGCGCCTCGCGCCTTCCGCGCCGCGGCGAGGGCCTCGTCGCGCTTCACGCGGAGGGCGCTCCACGTGTCGTCGACGGCGATCTGGCTGACCGGCTCGAGGCCCTCGGCCTGGAGCGTCCGCGCGAGGACGTCGCGGCTCAGGTCGGTCCCGAGCTTGCCCGCCTTCGGGTACGCGACCCACAGGGCGCCGCCGTTCGCGAGCCGGTGACCCGCCTCGGCGAGGCCGATCCGCACGTCGGCCTGCTTCGGGGCGAAGACGAGGACGATGTCGGCGGGGCCCTTCGCGCTCTCGCGGGCGCCGGCGGGGAGCTCGATCCTGACCTCGCGGGGGCGGCCCACGACCGAGACGACGTTTCCGGCTTTGACGAAGAGCTTCTTGGCGAGCATGGCGCCGGAGGCTACCGCGCCTTCCGCGCGGGGGTGTACGCAAACCCGCCCTTGTGGCAAATGCGGAGGATGCTGAAGGTCCCGATGGACGAGCGGAAGGTCGCGCACTGCCGCGAGCTCGCCGCCGCGGTCGCCGACGACGTGCAGACGTACATCGACGGGCATACGTCGGTCGGCGCGGAACGCACGATCCTCCGCGCGTTCGGCGCCGATGGTGTCGACGACCAGGGCGCACCGCTCGTGAACCTCGCGGTCGACCGGTACGCCAAGGCCGGGCTCCTCGGTCGCGGCATCTCCCATTGGCTCGGACGGCAGCTGCTCGACGGCGCACGGGACGTGCAGGACGCCGCCGAGCGCCTCGCGTACGCCCCCGAGATCGACCGCGGCGAAGGCGGTCCGTCCGTCGAGGCGGTGCGCGCCGCGCTCGCGCCGCATGCGCGCGCCGCGATCGAGCGGATCGACCGCGCGCGCGACGAGCGCGACGCGAACAAGGCGCGGATCCCACCGGGCCCGACGCCGCTCAAGTACGTCATCGTCGCGACCGGCAACATCTACGACGACGCGCTCCAGGCGAAGGCGGCCGCGTATGCCGGCGCCGACATCGTCGCGGTCATCCGCGCGACGGCGCAGTCGCTCCTCGACTACGTCCCGCACGGCGCGACGACGGAGGGCTACGGCGGCACGTTCGCGACGCAGGAGAACTTCAAGATCATCCGTCGTGCGACGGACGAGGCCGCGCTCGACTACGGCCGCTACATCCACCAGACGAACTACTCGTCCGGCCTCTGCATGTCGGAGATCGCGTGGATGGCGGCGGTCGAGCGTCTCGACATGCTCCTCAACGACGCGATGTACGGGATCCTGTTCCGCGACATCAACCCGTGCCGGAACTTCATCGACCAGTACGTCGCGCGTCGGATCATCGCCCGCTCGGGGATCATCATCAACACGGGCGAGGACAACTACCTCACGACGGCGGACGCGGTGGAGAAGGCCCACACCGTCCTCGCGAGCCAGTTCATCAACGAGGCCTTCGCGCTCCGCGCCGGCGTGAAGGAAGAGCAGATGGGGCTCGGCCACGCGTTCGAGATCAACCCGTGGATCGAGAACAGCTTCCTGATGGAGCTCGCGCAGGCGCAGCTCGTCCGCCAGGTGTTCCCGCGCCACCCGGTGAAGTGGATGCCGCCGACGAAGCACAAGACCGGCGACATCTTCCAGAGCCACGTCCACGACGCGATGTTCAACCTCGTCGGCGTGATGACGAACCAGCCGATCGAGCTCCTCGGCATGTTCAGCGAGGCGATCCACAACCCGATGCTGATGGACCGCTACCTCTCGCTGAAGGCGACGAAGTACGTCTACACGGCGTGCAAAGCGCTCGGCGAAGAGCTCGAGATCAAGCCCGACGGCATCATGGGCAAGCGCGCCGTGCAGGTCCTCGACGAGGCGGAGGAGCTCCTCGGCGAGGTCCAGCGCGAGTCGATCTGGGACGCGATCGCGCGCGGCGCCTTCGCCGACGTGAAGCGCACGCGCACCGGCGGCAAGGGCTATGCGGGCGTCACCGCCCGGACCAAGGACTACGTCAACCCGATCCTCGACGCTCTGGAGGGGAAGCTCTGATGCACCCGACGACCCCGTCCAAACCGCTCCGCGCCTACGGCGATCGCCAGGGCGACGGCATGGTCCAACTCAGCTTCGTCCTCGAGCTGCCGCCTTCGGCGCGCGCGCGCGAAGCGGCGAAGCGCTTCGCCGAGCTCCACGGGCTCTCCGAGCCGCTCGTCGCGACGATGGAGCCCTGCGCCGAGGGCTACAGCTACTTCGTCGTCTACGGCCACTCGCGCCATGCGGTCGACGTCTCGGAGATCGACGTCCCCGAGGTGCGGACCGAAGCGCTCTCGCGCGAGGAGATCGAGCACCGGATCAAGACGCGCTTGAGCCGGAAGATCGTCGTCGTCGGCGCGTGCACCGGCTCGGACGCGCACACGGTCGGAATCGACGCGATCCTGAACTACAAGGGCTACGCCGGCGACAAGGGCCTCGAGAGCTACAAGGGGTTCGAGGCCTACAACCTCGGCGCGCAGGTCGAGAACGAGCAGCTCGCCGAGCGCGCGCTCGCCCTGAACGCGGACGCGATCCTCATCAGCCAGATCATCACCCAGCGCAACTGCCACAAGGAGAACGCGCAGGCGTTCATCGACCTCGCGAAGCGCCAGGGCTTCCGTGACAAGATGGTGATGCTCCTCGGCGGACCGCGGATCGATCACAAGCTCGCGCTCGAGCTCGGGTTCGATGCCGGCTTCGGGCCGGGCACGAAGCCGAGCGACGTCGCGTCGTTCCTCGTCGAGTGGACGTGCGGCGACCGCGACAAAGCCGTGATGACGTGAGACCGGAGCTCCGGCCGCTCGGGCGCACGGGGATCCTCGTCCCCGCCGTCGGGCTCGGCGCGGGGCCGCTCGGTGCGCCGCGACTCACGGAATGGGAGGCCGCGCGCCTGATCCACGACGCGCTCGACCTCGGCGTCACGCTGTTCGACACGGCGCCGAGCTACGGCGCTTCGGAGGCGCGGCTCGGACGTGCGCTCCGCGGTCGTCGTCACGAAGCCGTCGTCGTGACGAAGGGTGGGTACGGCGTCGCCGGCGTCCCGGATTGGACGCCGGAGTGCATCGCGCGCGGGGTCGACCAGGCCCTCGAGCGGCTCGCGACCGACCATCTCGAGGCGTTCCTCCTCCACTCATGTCCACGGGAGCGGCTCGCGCGCGGCGATCTCCTCGAGCCGCTCGTCCGTGCACGGGCCGCCGGGAAGGTCCGCGCGATCGGCTACTCGGGCGACGGAGACGCGCTCGCGTGGGCCGTACGCTGCCGCGAGCTCGACGTCGTCGAGTGCTCGGTGAACCTCTTCGACCAGGAGGCGCTCGCGTCGTCGGTCCCGGAGGCGGCCTCGCGCGGGATGGGCGTCCTCGCGAAGCGGGCGATGGCGAACGCGGTCTGGCGCCATGCGTCGCGCCCCGAGCGCCCGGACCTCGCCACCTACTGGGACCGGCTGCACGCGATGGTCCACGAGGGGACGCCAGGGCTCGACATCCTGTCGATCCGCTTCGCGACCTGCACGCCCGGCGTGACGACCGCGCTCTTCGGGACGACCTCGCTCGAGCACCTCCGCGCCATCGTGCGGTACGCCGCGGACGGACCGCTCCCTCGAGAGACGTACGACATGCTCCGCGCGTGCTTCGCCCAGCACGGCAAGGACTGGCCCGGCGTCGTCTAGAACGTGTCCTGGCTCAGGCGGCGCGCGGGCGCGTGAGCTGCTCGGCCGGGACGAGACGCTCGCCGCTCTCGGCCGCCGGCGCGCATGCCGCGACACCGGGGCAGCCCTGGCTCTCGAGGTGGTCCTCGATCATGTCCTCGATCATGCCGTGGCAGGCGCCGCAGTCTCCGCCCGCACGGCAGGCCCGCGTGACGGCTTCGCGTGTGTGGGCGCCGTCCGCGATGACGCCTTCGACCACCGACTGAGGAACCGCCATGCACACGCAAACGAACATCGCTTGAACAGGATAATGAAAACCGTTTTCAGTGCAAGGGCAGCCAAAGCCGGAGCGGGACGTTCTGCAGCACAAAACGCATGAAGCTCAGGCACTTGGCGCAAAATCTCTCGAAAGAGATTTCACCCGTGCCCGAGCTTCGGACGCGGCGCGAGAGGTCGCGCCTACGTGTGCGACGTCAGCCGTGGATCTGCTGCGCGAGGTAGTTCGCTTCGCCGACCTGCTTCACGAGCTCGAGCTGCGCTTCCAGCCAGTCCACGTGCTCTTCCTCGCTGACGAGGATCTCCTTGAGGAGGTGCTCGCTCCCGTTGTCGCCCACCTGGCGGCAGGTCTCGATCGAGCGGTTCAAGAGCGGGATGGCGACGGTCTCGACCGCGAGATCGTTCTTCAGCATCTCGACCACGCTCTGACCGATGTTGAGCTTCCCGAGCCGCTGCAGGTTCGGGAGGCCTTCGAGGTAGAGCACGCGCTCGATGAGCTTGTCGGCGTGCTTCATCTCGTCGATCGACTCGTGCCGGATGTGCTCGTAGAGCTTCTTGTACCCCCAGTTCTGGCACATCTTCGCGTGCAGGAAGTACTGGTTCACCGCGGTGAGCTCGCCGGTGAGGATCTCGTTCAGCAGGTCGATGACCTTCGCGTCGCCCTTCATGCGTCGAATCCACCACCAGCCCGCCTTCACTGCAAGCACGATGGGTGAAACCGATTTTCGACTTCACGTTTCGTCGACGGGCCGCGGCAGGCGGTCACCGGTTCGTCGCGAAGTCGAGGGCCACCCACACGTCGACGCCACGGCGGCCGAGACGATGGGAGCCCATCGCGCGGAACGCCACGCACTGGCAGCGATCGCGCAGCTCGAGCCCGCCGCGCGCAGCGACGAGCTCCCCCGCCCCGAGATCCGCGTCGAGGCCGCCGGAGGTGACCAAATTCGGCGTGAACGGGACGACGACGGATGCGCCGCCGGTCGTCCCCTCGCGCGCGAAGAAGCCGGCGCTGGGCTCGAGCGGCGCATCCGAGAGCGCGCGTGCGAGCACGGGGTCGACGCCCTCGCGGACCGCGACGTTGCCGAGGACGCGGAGCCCGTCGGACGCGCCGACGCGGAGGCGTCCTTCGCCCGCCCATGCGCTCGCGACGCGGCCCTCGCCCGTGACGTGCGCGCCGTCGAGCGAGAGGCCGAGGAGGCGCATCGAGCCCGTGCCGCGCACGCGCGCGAGCGGCTTCACCTTCGAAGCCACGTCGTCCGCGCCGTAGGCGCCGCCGGCCGACACCTCGAGATCGACGGCCTCGCGCGTGCTCCAGCGGCCGAGCGAGGTGACGACGCCGACGCGCGCGAGCGGCGCGGTCCCGTCGAGGGTCGCGAGCCCGCGTCCGGGGAGGACGCCGAGGAGCGCGTCGCCCTTCGCGTGGAGGACGGCGGCCTCGGCGAACGGCTCGACGACGTGGACGAGGGGCGAGCGACGCTCGGCTTCGGCCTCGAACGTCCGCGCGAGCGGCACCGCGATGCGGGCGCGCGCGGAGCCCGCGCGATCGGTGCCTTCGTCGCGACCTTCGCGCGCGGCATCGCCGGCGCCACGGACCGCGAGCGAGACCTCGACCGCGTCGAGGTTCGTCGCCGCGCGGACCCCGCCCTCCGCACGCGCGAAGGCGATCGTGTCGGGGACGATCGACGGCGCCGCGCGCGCGGCGAAGCTCGCCGCCGTATTCGCGACGCGGAGCGCGCCGCCTTCCACCGTCGCGTCCCAGGTGAGGACGTTCCCGGCGGCGCCCGAAGCGCGGACGCGCGTGACGGGGCCCGCCGCGTCGACGTCGGCGAAGCCTCCGCCGCGACGGCTCACTGCCATCGCCCCGCTCGAGACCGAGAGCGGTCCCGATCGGAGCACGGCCTCGACCGCAGCGCGGTCGTACGGACGCGCGGCCGCGTCGAGCTCGGTCGTCGACGCGACGCCGCGCCGGCCACGAAGGACGTCGGCGTCCCACGCGACCATCACGTCGTCACGCCCGGACGCGCCGCGCGCGTCGACGAGGAGCCCGTCGTCGCCCGCCGGATCGGTGAAGGGGAGCGCCGGCGACGGTGAGGAAGGGAGGCGGTCGAAGCGCACCTTCGTGATGCTCGCCGGCGTGTGGAGGCGCGCGTCGACGACGAACCCGCGGAGCACGTACGCGCCCGAGCGGAGGTCGATCGCGCTCCGCCCGGTGCCGGTCTTGAACGGGACGTGCACGCCGCCGCCGAGGAAGAGCCCGTCCTGCCCGCGATAGGCGATGTCGGGCGGGAGCACGCCGAGCTTCTCGTCCGAGCGGAGCCAGAAGTAGGGCAGCGCCGCGACCGGGACGCCGTAGATCTCGAGGCTCGGGCGCTTCAGGATCAAGTCGCCCGGCGGCGCGACGATCGCGCCCTCGAAGGCGAGCGTGAGCGGCGTCCCGAGGCACGGGCAGAAGGCGAGCTTCCCCTTCCCGTCCACCTCGACGCCGAAGCGCGTCCGCGTGAGGACGATCCGCTGCGCGCGGAGGTGGAACGGAGGACCGTCGACGCGCACGTTCCCGGAGAGCTCGAGCGAGCGCGAGCCGGGGTCGAAGCTCACCGTGTCGGCGCGCGCGCGGAGCTCTCCCGGCGGGCCGAGGACGTCGGGGTCGACGACTTCTTCGTCCTCGGCGCCCGCTTCACGCGCGCGAGCGGGTGACTCTTCGGCGAGCGTCGCGAGGAACGCGACGAGGATCCCCGCGATGCGCGGGGCGAGAGAACGTCGCAAGGTCCGTCAGGGGTTCGGGCCCTGCCCGCCTGCGGGAGGAGGAGGCGGAGCACCCTTCTTCGCGGGCTTCTTCGCGGGGCGCTTCGCTTCGTCGTTCTCGCGCTGCTGCTGCTCGGGATCGACACCGGTGAGGTAGTCGCCCTTCGGGAAGTCGACCTGGAGCATCGCGGTCTTGTCCTGCGCCTCGTTCATCTTCCACGTGGGCTGCGCGGCCGCGCGGAGGTCGATGACGAGGAGGAGGTCGTTGCCCGAGGGGACGAGCTTCGCGCGCGACACCGGCGTGTTGAAGTGCACGGTGACGAGCGCGTTCGTGTTGTTGTGGAGCTGCACGTGCGCGCCCTTCAGCACGTACGTGACGCTGCCCTGCGCTTTCCGCTCCTCGACCGGGACCTGGCTCGAGAGCGTCACGAAGACGCGCGAGCCGCCGTCGGGGAGCTGCTCGAAGCCGGGGAAGGTCGCGATGGGGCCGGCCTTGTGCTTCTTCAGCGTCCGTGCGCGCCGCTGGGGCGCGGGCTTGTCACTGAAGGCGTAGCCCGCGGCGGGCGTCGTCGGCTTCTTCGGCGCCTCTTCGGCCGGCGCCTCGCCGGATCCGGCGGGGGCGGGGGCGGGCGCGCTCCCGGCGGGCGCGGCGCCCTGCGCGAACGCGACGGACGACGCGAGGACGAGCGAGACCACCACGACCCCTCGAGCGGCGAGACGGCTCATGAGGACGAGTAGAGCATGGCCGCGTGATTCCCGACAAACACGCGGCAGAAAGCGCGGCTCAGGAGAGCTTCGCGAGCTCGGCGAGGATGACCTCGTTGCTCCGCGCGCCGGAGGCGTGGTGCTCCACGAAGGCGACCTTTCCGGACTTGTCGACGATGACGGTGGCGCGCTTCGTCATGCCCTTCTCGGGGTTGTAGACCCCGAACTTCTCCGCGACCGCGCCCTTGGGGTGGAAGTCGGCGAGGAGCGGATAGGTGATCCCGAGCTGCTTCGCGAAGACGTGGTGGGCCCAGTGGCTGTCGACCGAGATGCCGAGGACCTGGGCGTTCGCCGACTCGAGCTTGACGCTGTCGTCGCGGAAGCACGCGTGCTCCGTCGAGCAGGTGGTGCTGAAGTCGAGCGGGTAGAATGCGAGGACGACCGCCTTCTTCCCGCGGAAGTCGCTCAGCTTGATCTTCTTGCCCGGCTTCCCCTCGAGAGTCAGCTCGTTCGACGCGAGCTCGAAATCGGGGGCCTCGGTTCCGACCTGGATCATGGCCAAGGCTCTAGGCTGCCCACGCCCAGTTGCCAAGGCCGACCCGGACCGCTAGACACGTGGCCGCACAGATGGACGTCCCCGCCACCGAAATCACCGCGCTGCTCGGCCGAGGCACCCGTTTCGAAGGGAAGCTCCACTTCGAAGGACGCGTGCGGATCGACGGCATCTTCAAGGGCGAGATCAAGAGCGACGACACGCTCATCATCGGCGACGGGGCCGAGGTCCACGCCGAGATCGACGTCGCGACCGTGATCGTCCGCGGCGGCGTCGTGCACGGCAACGTGCGCGCGAGCCAGTCGATCGAGGTCCACGCGCCGGGCAAGCTGGTCGGCAACATCCACTCGCCCTCGCTCTTCATCGAGCGCGGCGTCGAGTTCCAGGGCTCGTGCCGGATGGACGCCGTCGAGCCGGAGCCGAAGGCGGAGACGGCGCGGCGCGAGACGACCGCGCGCGCGTGAAGAAGAGCGCGATCCTCGCGATCGCGCTGTGCGCCGGGTGCGCGGGTGAGCGCTCGGCCGCGCGCACGCAGGCGGGGGCGTCGATCCTCGACGCGGGCGGCGATGCGGCGATCGGATCGGCGGAGGTGTCGGTGCCGGCGATCGAGGTCGTCGCGCGGAACGTCGAGCGAGTCGCGCCGGGGATGCGCGAGATCGCGCGGCTCGATCCGGCGCCGGGGCGCACGGGGAACCTCGTCGCGGACGCAGGCGCGGACACGTGCGTGCGAGCGGCGTTCGCGGCATCGCGGAAAGTGCGGGTCCGGTTCGTCGATGCGCGCGATGCGGGGCGCGGCGAAGCGGCGGAGGGGGTCACGGGGACCGTACCGCCGGAGGGCCCGGCGTGCGTCGTGCGGGGGGACGCGATGCACTTGGTGGTCGAAGCCGCGGAGCCGGCGCGGGTGCGGGCGGTCGTGGTGGCGGCGCCGTAGCTACTACCCCTCCGCTCCCCAGACGTCCGCCGTGTGGATGACGTTGACGTTGACGTGGTCGTGGTCGTGGACCTTGACGTGAACGTGAACGTGGACTTGGACGTGTAGACATTGACGTCAGAGCATCTTGGTCAGCATCGCGACGATCGCTTCCAGCAGGCGGATGCCGAGATCGTAGCGTTGAAGCGCGATGACCTTTCGAAGCCTCATGACGTCGAGCGAAGCGGCACACTCCATCGCCTCGCCTCGAGCGATCTTGTAGTGCTTCGCGCTATCGGCCTCTGACCACCGCCCGGCGCCCTCGGCGATGTTTCGCACGACGGATTCCGCAGCACGGACGAGCTGGTCGCTTCGCTCGGAGTGGCCTTTCGGAAGGTCGTCGACGATGTCGCCGACGAGCGCAAGGAACTCGATCGCGCGCTGATAGACATCGAGACGCTGGAAGCTCAGCATGTGGTCACGTTCGGCGGCTTACCCGCTTCGGTTGCGTTCGAGGGCGGAACGCGCGCGTCAACGTGGAACGACCCCGTCCACGTTCACGTTCACGTTCACGTCAACGTCTGACGACCCCGCGGAAGTTGTTAAGCGGTCTCGATCACTTGCGGATCTCGCGATTTTTCCCGCTTGCCGTGCA
>JBDHVE010000220.1:0-13523 GCA_039809485.1 Polyangiaceae bacterium
TGCTTCATCGCCCCCGAAGGCTCCGACGGCGGCGGACACACGTGCATCGAAGGGCTCGGCGTCGGCGACGCGCGCGCCGGTCATCCTCTACCAGGGCGACCTCCGGATGCTCGCCGACGAGGCAGTCATCCCGAAGACGATCGACCGCATCATCGACGTCGCCGAGTCGCTCGGCGGCCACATCGCGGGCCGGCAGGATGCGAGCGTGTCGGTGAAAGTGCCCTCCGCGCAGTTCCGCGAAGCGCTCACGCGGATCGACGCGCTCGGCGTCCCCGTCGTCCGCCACTCGGTGAAGGCCGACGACGTCTCGGAGGAGTTCCACGACCTCGAGGTCCGCCTCGCGAACCTGAAGGCGACGCGGACGCGCCTGACCGAGTTCCTCGCCCGCGCGAGCGTGATCAACGACATGCTCATCGTCGAGAAGGAGCTCGAGCGCGTCGCGCTCGACATCGATCGGATCGAAGGCCGCCTCGAGTTCCTCCGCACGCGCGCCGCGATGAGCACGATCTCCGTCGCGATCGACGCGAAGCCGAAGGTCGTCCCGATCGTCGCGCCGCCGCCGCCGCCTCCGCCGCCGGTCCCCAAGCTGCGCACGCCCGAGCTGCCGGTCGCGTGGGTCGACCGCATCGGCGTCGATCCCCTCCTCTCCCTCTCCAAGTGACCTTCGAGCCCCACGTGATCACCATGAAGACCGCCCTCCTCGCGCTCGCTCTCGTCGTCCTCGCCGGCTGCCACGGCGCCCGTCTCGAGACGCCTGCCGGCTTCGCCACTCTCGGCAGCACGACCGAGTACAGCTACCGGGCCACGAGCGCACGCGGCGTCGTCCTCGCGACGCGCGCCGAGCCGAACGAGGTGAAGGCGAACACCGCCTTCTGGGCCGAAGCGCTCGACGCGAAGCTCCGCGACAAGGGTTACGCGCCCGACGGCAACCGCAACGTGAAGACCGAGCGCGGGCTCGAAGGAACCCAGCTCCGCTACGTCACGACGCGGAACGGCCGACCGCACCGGTATTGGATCTCGGTCTTCGCGACCGACAAGAAGGTGTTCGTCGTCGAGGCCGCCGGGGACAAGGAGCCGTTCGACGCGGCGGAGGCGGTCGTCGAGAAGGCCGTGGCGAGCCTCGACGCGACGCCCTGACGAGCCGCGACGGCCTGTGCCCGACTGTGCCGCCCCCGATGTGGCATGCGCCTCCGGCGTCGTGGCACACCGCGCGTGGAGCGCGGAACGACGCGAGATCCTGCGCGTTCGGCGCTTGGCCCGGCGCTTGGAATGAAGCCAGGCCATGGACGCACGCGACCTCCGGATCTCTTCCCCCTGCACCGTCGACTGGGAGTCGATGACGCCGGCCGACGGCGGCCGCTTCTGCGGCGACTGCAAGAAGGTGGTCCGCAACCTCTCGCAGATGACGGAGCGCGAAGCGCGCGCCCTCCTCGCGAAGCCGCGTAACGAGGGCCTCTGCGTGCGGCTCCTCCACGACAAGCACGGCAAGGTCTTCTTCGCCGACAGCGCCCCGCAGGGCCTGCTCCCCGCGGCGTTACTCCAGCGTGCGAAGCGGGTCGCGACCGCCGCAGGTCTCGCGCTCCCGCTCGCCGCGTGCAGCCTCCCGGACAGCTTCTCGGCCGCGTTCTCCGATACGGAGACGCCTTCCGCGCACGACGAAGAGCTCCAGCCGCTCCAGGGCGGCGTCGCGTACGACCCTCGCGACGACGAGCGCGATCCCGGCGCCGACGCGGGCGCCGACGCTCGAGCCGACACGGACGCGGAGTCGGACGCGCAAACCGACACCGACGCGCAGGCCGACGCGAGCCCTTCGGACACCGACGCCGGCCCCGCCGACGAAGACGCCGGCGACGAAGGTCCGTACTGAGGGTGTACGCTCGCGGCGGAGGGTCGACGCCGCTCGACTGCGCGTCGGGCGCATGCGTCACCTCGTCGACGACCGGCAAGTCGACCTGCCGCTGAACACTCCGAGTCGCTGCTAGCGTCCGCGTTTCGTTTCGCGCTGCGGCGTCGGCGAGGGGCCGGGTGTGGGGTCTCCCCCCGGAGAATGGAACGATCTGCACCTACTTCCGGTGCGGACCGGCCCCATCGAGGAAGGAACGAACTGCACCCATTTTCGGTGCAGATCGTTCCATACCGTGGGAGAGGCGTCGGCGAACCCTGCCGTGGGACGCGCGCTACGCGCGGCGCAGCTCACAGGATGTCGAAGTTCTCGAAGTAGAGGCGCCACGCGCCGTCCTTCTTCTTCAGTCGATAGCGTGCCGTGATGTCGGTCGCGCGGCCGTCGACGAAGACGTTCGCCAGGACTTCGTCGTCCTCGATCTCGAGCTGGAGGCCCTTGAAGTTCCTCTTCGACGGCGGCGTGAGGGACGAGAGCCACGTCTCGGGCTCGTCGAGGACGGCCGGGCTCGCCTCGGCATCGTCGTCGTCGTCCTCGTCCTCGTCCTCGTCCTCGTCGTCGTCGTCGTCCTCGTCGTCGTCGTCCTCGTCGTCGTCGTCGTCGTCGTCGTCGTCCTCGTCCTCGTCGTCCTCGTCCTCGTCCTCGTCCTCGTCGTCCTCGTCCTCGTCCTCGTCGTCGTCCTCGTCGTCGTCCTCGTCCTCGTCCTCGTCGAGGTCGTCGTCCTCGTCGTCCGCTTCGTCGCCCGGATCGTCGACGAGGAACTGGAACATCGCGTGCTCGAGGTACTTGAACATGCGGCGTTCGTCCGACGGATCGAACTTCACGCACGGGCAGATCGTGAAAGCGTCCTTCAGCTCCGCGCCGGCGAGCGCGGTCATGAACGCATCGATTCGGTCGCGGATGTCTAGCTTCGAGGGCTTCTGGGTCCAGTCGGTGAGCTTCACGGCGCCGACCTATACCCGACTCGAACGCGGAGGGGACGCGACATCGTCGTCAGAGCGTCACGACGCAGGCGCCCCACGTGAAGCCGCTGCCGAACGCCGCGAACAGCACGTTCGAGCCGCGGCGGCAGCGGCCCTCGCGCCACGCTTCGCTGAGGCCGAGCGGAATCGTCGCCGCCGTCGTGTTGCCGTACTTCTCGATGTTCGCGACGGCCTTCCCCTCGGGGATGCCGAGCTTCTGACACACCATCTGGTTGATGCGGAGGTTCGCCTGGTGCGGCACGAAGAGATCGATCTGCTCCGGGCTCATGCTCGCGCTCTCGAGCGCCTGCTTCGCCACTTCGGGCATCTTCTCCACCGCCCAGCGGAAGACCTGCTTGCCGTTCATCGCGGGGAAGTGCCTGCCCTCGTCGAGCATCTCCTTCGTGAGCCGCGGGCTGTACGCGCTCGCCGGCGCTTCGACCCAGAGCTCCTTCGCGCCGGAGCCGTCGGCGTGGAGGTGGATCGGCTTGATCCCCTGCCCTTCCTCCTTCGCCGGTCCGATCACGGCCGCGCCCGCGCCGTCGCCGAAGAGGACCGCCACGTCGCGACCGCGGTCGGCGAGCTCGATCCCGGTCGAGTGCACTTCGGCGCCGACGAGGAGCACGTGGCGGTAGACGCCCGAGCGCACCCACGCGTCGGCGATCGAGAGGCCGTAGAGGAAGCCCGTGCACTGGTTGCGGATGTCCACCGCGGGCACGCCGTGGAGCCCGAGCTTGTCGCCGAGGAAGCAGCCCGAGCCGGGGAAGTTGTGATCGGGGGAGAGCGTCGCGAAGACGATCGCGTCGACGTCCTTCTCCGTGAGGCCCGCGTGCTCGAGCGCCATCTTCGACGCCGGGACGGCGAGGTCGCTCGCGCCGATCCCCGAATGCTCGATGTAGCGGCGCTCCTTGATCCCGGTCCGCTGCTGGATCCACTCGTCGGACGTCGCCATCAGCTTCGCGAGGTCGTCGTTCGTGACGACCTTCGAGGGGACGTAGTGACCGACACCGAGGATCGTGGACGCGGGAACGGGCTTCATGGCCGATAACCCTTCCGCGGCCCGCGCAGCGAGGCAAGACCGAAAGTGCCGACGCGCGGCGTCAACCTGCAGCGCCGACTACGCGGTCGCCTTGCCCTCGAGGATGCGCCGGAGCTTCACGACGCTCTCCGCCTCGCCCATCACGATCAGCGTCGTTCCCCCGACGAGGCAGTAGTCGGGGTCGGGGTTGTAGATGAACTGACGCTCGCGGTCGCGCACCGCGACGACGAGCAGACGCGTCTCGCGACGGATCGGCGTCTCCTTGAGCTCGTGGCCGTCGTAGGGCGAGCCCTCCGGCACGACGACTTCCTCGATCCGGAGGTTCCGGTCCTTGTCGCGGAGCATCTGATCGAGGAACTCGTTCACCTCGGGACGGATCAGCTCGCTCGCCATGCGGCGGCCGCCGATCATCGTCGGGTTGACGACGGCGCTCGCGCCCGCCTTCATCATCTTCGCGGCCGCGTGGTCCTCGACGATCTTGCTGACGATGCGCGCGGTGCCGTTGAGGCTCCGTGCCGTGAGCGTCACGAAGAGATTGTCCTTGTCGTGCGTCAGCGCGGCGACGACGCCGCGCGCGCGGACGATCCCCGCGTCGAGGAGGATGTTGTCGTCGGTCGCGTCGCCGTGGACGTAGAGCATCTTCCCGTCGGCGAGGTCGGTCGAGAGACGCTCGAGCAAGCTCAGATCGCGATCGATGACGACGAACGGCGTGTGGGTCGCGACGAGCTCCTCGATGACGTGCTTTCCCGTCGAGCCCGCGCCCGCGACGACGACATGACCCTGCAGGCCGGCGATGGCCTTGCGCATGCGATTCCTCCGGAACGCCTGACCGATGACGCCTTCGACGAGGAGCGCGGTCAGGTTGCCTTGGACGTAGGCGAGGGCGCCGACGCCGCTGACGATGAGAAGGACGGTGAGCGCACGGGCGCCGGGCACCTCGTGCATCTGACTGAGCTCGCCGAAGCCGACCGTCGAGAGCGTGATGACGGTCATGTAGAGACAGTCGGTGAAGGTCCACCGGCCGTGGCCGAGCACGAAGAGACCGGTCGAGCCGAGGAGCGCGATCGACATGATCACGCCGACGGCGAGCAGCAATCTGCGGATCGCCGCGTTCACGTGCTCACCCGGTGAGGATGTCGGCGAGCGCCGAGACGAGATCCGGGTAGAGGAACGCGTACCCGGTGTCCATGAGCCGCGTCGGAATCGCGCGCTGGCCGGTGAGGAGGGCCTCGGCGGCAGGGCCGAAGGCGAGCTTCACGGCGAACGCCGGAACGCGCAGCTTCGCCGGCCGCCCGAGCGCGACGCCGAGCGCGCGCGCGAAGTCGTTCATCGTGACCGGCTCCGGCGCGGTCAGGTTGAAGCCACCCGTCATCGCCTCGGTCGCGATCGCGTGCTCGATCGCGCGGACGACGTCCCGCACGTGCACCCAAGGCATGTACTGCTTGCCGCTTCCGATCGGGCCGCCGACGAACCCCTTGAACGCAGGGACCATCCGATCGAGGAGGCCACCGCCACGGCCGAGCACGAGCCCCGTCCGCGGATGGCAGACGCGGACGCCCGCCGTCCGCGCACGGTCCGCAGCGGCCTCCCAGTCGCGGCAGAGGACCGAGAGGAAGTCGGTCCCCGGCGGCGCGTCCTCCGGGACCGTGCGATCGCCGGTGTCGGTTCCGTAGTAGCCGACGGCCGAGCCGCTCACGAGCACGCGCGGCTTCTTCTCTGCGCGCGCGATCGCGTCGGCGAGGAGCTCGGTCGAGCGGATCCGGCTCGAGCGAAGGACCTCCATCCGCGCCGGCGTCCACCGCTCGTCCATGATCCCGGCGCCGGCGAGGTTCACGACCGCGTCAGCGCCGTCGATGCGGCGCGTCCACTCGCCGGTCGCCGAAGGCGTCCAGGTCGCGACCGTGACGTGGCCCGGGCGCGTGCGGCCGCCCCCGAAGCCCGCGCCGTCGCGACCTCCGCGCGACAAGACGACGACCTCGTCGCCCCGCTCCGCGAGCGAGGACACGAGCGCTCTTCCGATGAACCCGGTTCCTCCGGTGACGACGATGCGCACGACGAGGACAGGATGCACCTGCCGCGCCGCGGCGCCTAGCTTTTGGCCCGCGGCCCCTCGACCTCGATAAGCTGGCGAGGATGGGGAGAGCTCTGCTCGTCTGGGCCGCGCTCGTCGCGGCGTCGTCGCTCGTCGGATGCGCCCCGAAGAACGCGAGCGAGGCCGAGGCGAAGAAGGACGTCACCTGGCTCGCGAACAGCGGCTCACCCGAAGCCGTCGCGGCGCTCGGACGCCTTGCCGACAGCGAGCCGAAGGCGCTCTCCGCGCTCGAGGCGCGCGCGGCGGTCGACGTGAACGTCTACATCGCCGCGTGGCAGGCGGTCCTGCGGGACCAGGCCTGGGGCGACAAGGTCCTTCGCGCCGGGCTCACCGATCCCACGCGCGCCGAGATGGCGGCCTCTTCCCTCCCGCGGAGGGACCCGCACGTCGCGCCCTTCGTGAACGAGCTCGAAGGCGGCGTCGTGAGGCTCGCCGCCGGCAAGCGCGGGAGCGTCGTCGCCGGCGTGCTCGCGAGCATCGGACCGGCCGCGCACGACGCGGTCCAAAGAAGGCTCCTCGACGCGAAGACGCGGAGCGCGATGTGCGACGGGATCAGCCTTCCCGAGGCGAGCGCCGACGCGCGCGCGACGATCCTGAAGTTGCCCCCGGAGACGCGCGATCAGCTTTCGTGCGTCGACCTCGTCCTGAACATGGCCGCGAAGGAGGAGCCTTCGCACGACTGGCTCGCGAAGTCCGGCGAGCCCGGCCTCCTCGGTGCAGCCGCGCGCGGCACGATGCTGTGCACGCGGCTCGCGACGCTCTGGAAGAAGGCGCTCGTCGAAAGGCCGGCGGCCGAGCAGGGCGCGCTCGTCGTGCCGCTCAAGCTCGCGATCGGGCGGTGCGCACCGGAGCTCGATCCGGTCCTCGCCGACGTGCTCGCGACCGTGCCCGGCGCACGGGCGTGCGTCGTCTCGGCGATCGAGCCGTACGGCGCCGAGCTCGCCGACATGAAGACGACGTGCACCACGCTGAAGCAGCGCTTCATGGGCGCCGAGAGCGCGCGCGTGCGCGGGCGCGCGGCGGACGCGCTCGCGAACGGCTGTCGTCGCGCGCGCTAGCCGCCCAGGTACGCAGCCTGGATCTCGGGATTCTTCGCGAGGTCCTTCGAGTCGCCCGACAGCGCGATCTCACCGGTGCGGAGCACGTAGGCGCGGTGGCTCGTCTTCAGCGCGATCCGCGTGTTCTGCTCGACGACGAGGATCGTCACGCCCGCCTTCGCGATCTGCTCGATCGCCGCGAAGATCTGCTGGACGAGCTTCGGCGCGATGCCGAGCGAGGGCTCGTCGAGCAGGAGGAGCGAGGGACGCGCCATGAGCGCGCGGCCGATCGCGAGCATCTGCTGCTCGCCGCCGGAGAGGGTGCCGCCCTCCTGCTTCATGCGCTCGCCGAGGCGCGGGAAGAGCGAGGTGACGTCCTCGATCGTCTCGCGCATCGTCGCCTCGTGGCGATGGAGATACGCGCCGAGCTCGAGGTTCTCGCGCACGGTGAGGGTCGGGAAGATCGCACGGCCCTCGGGCACGAGGGAGATCCCCGCGCCGACGCGGTCCTCCGTCGCCGTTGCGCCGAGGTCCTTGCCGGCGAAGCGGATCGTACCTCCCGCGAGCGGCAGGAGACCGGCGATGCTCTTCAGCGTCGTCGTCTTGCCGGCGCCGTTCGCGCCGATCATCGCGACGATCTCGCCGGGGAACACCTCGAGCGAGATGCCCTTCAGCGCCTTGATCCCGCCGTAGCTCACCTTCACGTCCTCGAGCGCGAGGAGCGGCGTGCCCGCGGCGAGCTTCACCGCGGTGCGGGAGGGATGCGAGACGCGCATCAGCTCGCCTCCGCGTGCTCGGTGTCGTCCTCGCCGAGGTAGGCGGCGAGCACCTTCGGGTGGGTGCGGACCGCTTCGGGCGTGCCGGACGCGATCGTCTCGCCGTGGTCGAGGACGTGGATGTCCTCGCAGACGCCCATCACGACCTGCATGTTGTGCTCGACGAGCACGACCGACAGATCGAACGTGTCGCGGAGCCAGCGGATCTGCGTCTTCAGCCCTTCCGCCTCGCCGTAGTTCATGCCAGCCGCCGGCTCGTCGAGGAGGAGGAGCTTCGGCTCGAGCATCATCGCGCGCGCGATCTCGAGCCTTCGCTGGTTGCCGTAGGAGAGCGAGGTCGACGGCTCCTCCGCCGCGCCCTCGAGGTCGAAGACGCGGAGCAGCTCGAGGGCGCGATCGTGCATCGCGTCCTCGTCCTCGTAGTGGACGGGCAGGCGGAGGACGGCGGCAGTGAGGTGCGCGCGCTTCTGCAGCTCGCACGCGACGAGGAGGTTCTCGATCACCGTGAGCTGGCCGAAGAGGCGGATGTTCTGGAACGTGCGGGCGATGCCGGCGGCGGCGATCTGCGCGGGTTTCAGGGCGCCGAGGTCGCGGTCACCGAGCCGGATCGTGCCGGTGTCGTGCTTGTAGACGCCGGTGACGAGGTTGAAGACGGTCGTCTTGCCCGCCCCGTTCGGACCGATCAGGCCGAAGATGCTCTTCCCCTTCACGGTGAAGCTCACGTTCGATACCGCACGGAGGCCGCCGAAGCTCTTCGAGACGTTCGCGAGGACGAGATCGGGGACGCTCACGTCAGGCCTCCACCACCGCGGTCTCGGGCGCCTTGCCGGACTCGCCTTCCTTGCCCTCGCGGCTCTTGTCCGTCGTCGCGCCCGGCGGCGGCGGTTTCGTACTGCCGGCGCGCTTCCGCTTGAAGAGCTCGCGCTCGCCGAGGATGCCCTCCGGACGCACGATCATGAGCGCGATGAGCACGATCGCGTAGACGATCATCCGAAGCGCGTTGAGGTCGAGGCCTTCGAAGCTGCGACGGAGATCCTGGACGATCGACGTGGCCTGGAGGAGCTCGATCGCCTTGATCGTGAAGGTGATGAGGACGCCGCCGATCGCGGAGCCCGTCACGCTCCCGGACCCGCCGAGGATGACCATCGTGATCGCGTCGAACGACGCCTGGAAGTTGTAGTTGTCCGGGTTCACGACCGGCGTGCCGTCGCGCATGATCGCCATCAGGCCGCCCGCGATCCCGGCACCGACCGCGGCGAGCACGAACGACGTGACCTTGTAGCGGGTCGGGTCGACACCGACGGCCGCCGCGGCGATCTCGTCCTCACGGAGCGCGCGGAGGGCGCGGCCCCAGCCGCTGAACTTGATGCGCCAGGCGACGACGCCGAGGACGAGGGCGAGGCCGAAGACCCAGAACGGGCCGGCGTAGAGCGGTACGCCCTGGTTCTCGACGCCCTGGTAGCCGTTCTGTCCGCCGAGGCTCGAGAGCGCGCGCCCGACCGGGCCGCCGGCTTCGGCCTGCGCCGTCGCGATCACGAGGCGGAAGATCTCCGCGAAGCCGAGCGTGACGATCGCGAGGTAGTCGCCACGGAGGCGCAGGCTCGGGAGGCCGACCATGACCCCGAAGAGCCCCGCCACGACCGCCGACGCGAGCAGGCAGACGGGGACGACGACGAACGAACGGGCGAAGGTCGGCTCCCCTCCCCCGAGCGACGCGTGGAGGTGCGAGGCCAGCACGGCGCTCGTGTACCCGCCGATGCCGACGAAGCCGGCATGGCCGATCGAGAACTGCCCCGCCATGCCGTTGATGATGTTCAGCGACAACGCGACGAGGACGTTGCACGCCGCGAGCATGAGGAGCTGGCGGATCGAGCTGTCCGGGACGAGGTCCTTCAGGAAGAAGTCCAGGAGCAGGACGGCCACGAACGCCCCTGCCACGAAGAGCAGGCGCTTCGACGCAGGACGCTTGGACGTGCCGGCCTTCGTGGACACCGGTCGCGCTCATACCAAAGGCCGGGCCGCGACGCGACCATGGAGACGCACGCGAGGCGCGCGCGCAGCGCGTCAGCGACTCACTTCACGACGCGCAGGTACGGCGGCAGCTCGCGCTTCGGACGAGACGACGGACCACCCGACGACGGCGGGCCGGACGGAACAGGGCGCTGGCCCGGCGTCGGCGCACGCGGCGCGGGGCGCGCCTGCTCGGTCGTCTGCTCCGGCTCCGTGACCGAGGGCGGCGGGCGATCGAGGGGCAGCTTCTCCTGCCGATCGATCTTCTCGGCGCTCTTGTCCCTCTCGGCGCCCTTGTCCTTCTCGGCGCCCTTCTCGGCCTTGGCCGCGGACTTCGCGGACGCGCCGTCGCCGGTCACGACTGGTGCGGAGGGAGGAGGCGCCGGGACCGCCATCAGCATCGGGCGGCCCTCGTCCTTCTTCTTCTTCCCGCCACGCTTCTTCGCCCCACCCTTGTCGCTGTCGGGCGTCGCCTCGAGCGCGCGCGGCGGACGCTTGCCGCGGCTCGACGGCGCGCCGCCGGAAGCAGACGAAGAGGGCGGAGGCGCACCGGCGCTCGGCTGCTCCTCGGCCACGCGGACCGAGAGCTCCTGCGGGACGTCGTCCGGCCAGACCATCCCGCGTCCGTCGTCGCCGACCATCGCGAAGACGCTCGGCCACGGGACGACGCAGTAGAACGGCGACCGGTTGAACGAGAGCGTGCAGCTCATGCTCTCGTCGTCGAGACGGAGATCCGGGATCGGCACCGGCATGTTGAGGCCGATCTTCAGGATCAGACGCGGCTCGCGACGGAACTGCGGCGGGACCACGACGCCCTTGGCGCGCGGGTCGAGGTAGATGTCGACGTTCGATCGCTCGAGGAGCGCGAGCGCGACCTCCTTCTTCGGCGGCAGCAGCTGAGTCATGAGCCCCCACTCCTTCTAGCGCGCCTCATGTTCCTCTGCCAGTGTCCGCAGACACCAAGTGGACCTCAGGTGACCTCGATCGTCCTTCCTCTCACGACGCTCTTGCGCGTCCCCGCGATGCCGTGCGTGGTCTCTGGCGGCGTCTTCGATGCATGGTCGTGGTGCGCGAGCGACGTGCTCGAGTGGAAGCACTTCGGACGGCTCGATTCGGAGCGCGCGCTCGACACGACCACGCTCTCGAATCCGGCCGATCTCGTGTTCGTGATGAAGGATGCGGAGTCGGCCTCGTTCCTCCCGCGCGAGCTCGCGTGCCTCCATGCGAACGGCTTCGGCTTCGACGAGCGCACGTGGGCGCTCGCGCCCTATGCGATCGACGACGCGACCGACCTCCTCTACGAGCACCGCGTGCGACCGCGGGACGTCCTCGCGCTCGCGGCCCCTTCCCTCCCCGCGCTCGTGTGGGGGCTCCACGACTGGGCGCACTTCCACAACCACGGGCCGTTCGAAGACCCGCCGCTGACGGAGCTCGGCTGCGACCTGCTCGCGCTCGCGTGGCTCCGGCTGAACCACGAGGTCGTCGGCCTCGGTGCGGATGCGCTCGCGAAGATCGCGCACGAGCTCGCGGTGATCACGAGGCGACGCTTCGCGGAGGCGGGACGCATGGTGCCCTGCGACCCCGAGGCGCTGTTCGCCGGACCTTATCCGGCCGAGCCGCTCGACCTGACGAGCGCGGCGTAGACCGGGTGAGGCAGGACCTGCGAGAGGCGGGTCAGGAGATCGAGCGGCCACGGGAACGCGATGATGCGTGGGGCGCGCTCGAGGCGGTGGACGATGACGCGAGCGGCCTTCTCCGGTCCCCACTGGAAGGGACGCGGGTGCTTCGCGCCGGCGGCCATCGGGGTGTCGACGAAGCCGGGCTGGACGTCGGTGACGTCGATGCCGAGGGGCCCGAGGTCGATCCGTAGCGTCTCGAGGAAGGAGCTCAAGGCGGCCTTGCTCGCGTTGTAGGCGCCGGCGCCGGGCAGGGCGCGGCGGCCGGCGAGGCTCGAGACGCCGACGAGGTGGCCGTGCTTCTGGGTGAGCATGATCGGGATCGCCGCGGTGAGCGTGACGAGCGCGCCGCGGACGTTCACGTCGACGACGGAGGTGACGTCCTCGACCTCGAGCCGCGTCGTCCGACGGACGCGACCGACGCCGGCGTTCGCGACGACCAGGTCGAGCGAGCCGAGCTCGCGATCGGCGCGGCGGACCATCTCGGCGGCCGCGGTGGGATCGGCGAGGTCGCAGACGAGTGGCACGGCCTTGCCGCCGCTCGAGGAGATGACGCGACAGAGGGCTTCGAGCTCCGGCTCGCGGCGCGCGGAGACGGCGACCTTCGCGCCGCGGCGGGCGTACTCGAGCGCAAGCGCCTTTCCGATGCCGCTGGACGCGCCGGTGACGAGGACGGTGGAGGGTTGCCGGCGAGCCATCGGTTCGGGTTCATACGACAAGAGATGGGGTGGAGGGTAGATTGCCGGGGGTGAAGAGGATCGTCTGGGTCGCTGCGATCGCGATCGTCGGGTGTGGTGCGGGGGAGATCCGAGAGACGAGAGTCGGGCACGGGCACGCGCACGCGCACGGGGGCGAGAGGGAGGCGGCGGACGCGATCGAGGTGGTCGAGTCGTGGCCCGCCGAGACGACGCTCGATCACGCCGACGTGCGGGACGCGAGCGAGGTGTGGCCCGAGATGATCGGGCGCGCGAAGAAGACGATCGACTTCGCGGAGTTCTACGCGAGCGAGGCGGAGGGCGCGTTCCACGCGCAGAGCAAGCTCGCGAAGGTAATCGACGCGATCGAGGCGGCGGTCGCACGGAAGGTGCGCGTCCGGTTCCTCGTCGATGCGTCGTTCGCGGACAAGTACCCCGACACGCTCGCGCGGCTCGAGAAGGCGGGCGTCACGGTGCGGCGGTTCGACGTCGGCAAGGCGATGGGCGGCGTGCTCCACGCGAAGTACTTCGTCGTCGACGGCGAGGAGGTCTTCGTCGGGAGTCAGAACTTCGACTGGCGCGCGCTCGGGCACATCCAGGAGATCGGCGTTCGCCTCCGCGGTCCGGGAGCCGCGCTCGCGACGAGCGTCTTCGAGCTCGACTGGGCGACGGCGGCGGGCGAGCAGCTCCCTTCACCGCCGATGGCGGCGATCTACGGCGGAGGCGACGCTTCGGGCGCCGAAGCGATGCTCGCCGCGAGCCCGGACAAGCACCTCCCCGTCGGCGCGCCGTGGGATCTGCCGATGCTCGTCTCGCGCATCACGACCGCGAAGCGATGGGTCAGGGTGCAGCTCCTCACCTACGGCACGAAGAACCGTGACGGCTCCACGTTCACGACGCTCGACGACGCCCTCCGCGCCGCCGCCGCGCGCGGCGTGAAGGTGGAGCTCCTCGTCTCGCACTGGGCGCTGAAGCATCCCGAGCCCCTCGAAGCGCTCGCGAAGGCGGGCGTCGAGGTGCGCGTCATCACGATCCCGCCGTGGTCGGGCGGCGAGATCCCGTTCGCGCGCGTCGCGCACGCGAAGTACGCGCTCTTCGACACGGACGACGCGTGGGTCGGGACGAGCAACTGGGAGGGCGACTACTTCCTCCGGAGCCGCAACCTGAGCGTGTTCGTGAAACGCAGCGAGGTGCCGGCGAAGCTCGCGCGCGTGTTCGCGGACGGCTGGGCGAGCCGCTACACGAAGCCGCTCCGGTCCCGCTAACACCGTGACCGGTTGCATGGATCCCGGATCCGTGATCTCTACTGGTCCGTGAACCCCCTGCCGACGAAGCT
>JBDHVE010000221.1:0-13405 GCA_039809485.1 Polyangiaceae bacterium
GCGGGCGGCACGCCGGCGACCCCGGCGACCCCGGCGAAGCCGGCCGACCCGAAGGCGGGCACGCCCGCCACGCCGGCGACCCCGGCGACCCCCGGCAAGAAGTGATCGGGCGAGCTCCGCCGCGGTGACGGACGCCGTCACCGCGCGCGGGGCTCACGCGAAAGGGCCGGCGACGTCCCACGGGACGCCCCGGCCTCTTCGTTTTGTCCGTGCCGACGTCTTCGCCCGTAGGCGCGCAGCGCCGAAGGGCGGAACGCGAGTCAGATGCCGCCGTAGTCGTCCTTGCAGGTGCGCCCGCTCGGGAGCGTCGAGACCGCGCACACCTTCGAGTTGTTCTGGACGAGGCAGGTCGTGCCGGTCGCGCAGTCCTCGGGCGCGGTGCAGATCTGGTTCACCTGGTACTTCGCCTGGCAGACGCCGCCGGCACAACGGAGCGTCTCGAGGCACGGCACGTCGGCGGAGCAGATCCCGTTCAACTCGGGACGCGCGACGCAGAACTTCGCGGCCGACTTCGTATCGCAGTAGGTGCCTGCCGCGCAGGTGTCGCCGGGGTTGCCGCACGGCTCGCCCTTCTGCTTCTCGACCTTGTCGTAACAGACGCCCTGCGTGCACACGAGCGAGCCGGCGCACTCGTAGTCGTTCGAGCAACGCTGGGCCTTCTCGACGGACCCGGTGAAGACGCGCTCGCACGCTTCCTTCGCGACCGCGTCCTTCGCCGGATCGATGTTGCGTGCTGCGAGCAGCTCCTTCGTCTTGCCGATGCACTCCTCCGCGCTCGTCGCGCGGTAGGTGCGGCCGACCGCGGAGAGCTTCGCCGCGTTCGCCTGGCAGCTCGACGTCCGCTTCGTCGTGCAGTTCTCGACCGTGGTCTGGCAGGGATTCAGCGCGACGGCCTGGCACTCCTCCTGCGCGAGCGCGGAGCAGAACGAGTCGGTCGACGGGTATTTCTCCCCGACGTCGTCTCCGCACGCGACGAGCGTGACGAACGCGAGGCAAGCAAGGGCGGTCAACGTATTGCGAATCATCGATCCTCCGAGGGTCCCCACGTTTGTCTCCCAAGGCGCGTCCGCCGGCAAGGTTCCATCACCCGGAAGTCGCGCGTGTCGGAAGCAGCTGTCCCACGTTGGACGCGCCCGGCTCGGCCATTGTTCAAGGTTCCGAGGACGAACCTCGGTCGACATGCGCAGGGCGTGCCTGCGCGCGGGAGGCGTGTTCCATGAGGGTGAAGAGCGTCGCGTTCAGCGTGGTCCTGGCTGGAATCATCGTGTCCGGGAGCGCCTTCGCGCAATCGAGCTCGAGCGCAGCGCCGGCCGGGCGTACGCCGGCGTCCACGGTCGTGGTGTCGACGTCCGATTACACCGAGACGCGGGTCGCCGGAGACCAGGTCGTCACGTTCCCCGGCGACGAGCTCCCGGGGACCGGCCCGAGCCCGTACGGCGACACGATCCGGCGGCCGCCCGTCGTCATGCGGCACGGCCTCATCACGCCGCGGCTCAACTTCGTCTCGGAGCTGCTGAAGAGCGTCGAGCACCTCTGACCGGACGTCTCGGGTAGAGTGGCGGCGTGGGTCTCGTCGTCTACCTGCCCGAGCTCCACTTCCAGATCTACGCGACGCTCTTCGGGGAGCGCGCCCTCGTGAGCACCTGCTTCGCCGCGCTCTCGCAGGACGTGCCGGTCGCGGAAGGCCCGGCGGACGACGAGCCCCTCGCCTACAGGTTGAACCTCGACGACCTCGCGCCGGCGCCGGCGGCTCTCGGGGGAGGCTTCCTCCGCACGATCGTGACGGGCGCAGGTCTCGAGGGCAATCGGCTGAGCGACCTCGACCGGGACGCGATCACGTTCTCGGACGCGCTCGTCCTCGTCGTCGACGGCGACGAGCGCGGGCAGCGCGCAGCACGGCGGGCGTACGAGACCTACGTGGCGTCGCTCGTCGGCGCGGACCGGAACCTCGCCGAAGAGGAGATCGTCGTTCTGTGGCTACGCAAGCGCGGTGCCGCGCGCTCGGCGGCATCGAGCTTCGTCGTCGAGCTCGGCAGCGCGCACACGACGTTCATGAGCGGCCTCGCCGGCTGGCTCGCACGCACGCTCGGCGCGCGCGCGGACGGACCACGCCTCCAGCTCGTCGAAGCCGACGCGCGCGACGCGCAGAGCGTGCCCGTGCTGAAGGACGCTCTCGCGCGTGCGGCGCGCGCCGCGGTCGCGTCGGAGCGGACGCGGCGCTACCTCGCGAAGACGGTCGGCGGGTAGGTCACCGAACGCGACGCCCACGACGTCGGCCGGCGGCGACGGTCGCGAGGCCGAGGAGGACGAACGCGGCCGACGTCGTCGCGCTCGCGGCGTCTGCGACGTGGACGGCGCAACCGGATGCGTCGCCGGCCGGGACAGCGTCGGCAGGCGTGGCGTCCGTGCCGTCCGCGCCGCCGCCCGAGGAGCCACCGCTGGTCGAGCCGCCGGACGACCCGCCGCTGCTGCTCGACGAGCCGCTCGACGACCCGCCGCTGCTCGAGCCGCTCGACGACCCGCCGCTGCTGCTCGACGGTGGCGCGCCCGCGTCGGGCGCCGGCGGCGTCGTGTCGAGGTCCACCGCCCACAGCTCGCGCCCCGCGGTCGCGTCGCTCGCCGTGACGAGCACGGTCGCACCGACCACGCCGAGCGCGCGCGGCGACGACCACGCCGCCGGCAAGCTCGACGTCCCCGCGAGGGTGCCGTTCGACGTCCACAACGCCCCGCCGCCCGGCACGGTCGAGAAGACGAGCCTGCCGCCGACCGCGACGAGGTCCTTCGGCGGCGTTCCCGTCCCGAGCGCGATCGTGCCCGCGGCGGTCCCGTCGGTCCGCCAGAGCTCGTCACCGGCGGGCCCGTTCGCTCCGAAGTACGTGTACGGCCCCGCCGCGACGAACGCCTTCGCGTAGAGCGGCGTCGATCCGTTCGCGCCGGGCATGACGTCCTTCAGGAGCGCGGTCCCGGCCTGCGTTCCGTCGCTGCGCCACACCTCGTCGCCGGAGCCGACGATGCGCGCGCGGAAGTAGAGCGCGTCTGCGCCCGCGGAGAGGCCATACGCGAACTCGGTCAGTGGCGGCGCGTCCGCGCGCAGCGTCTTCACCGCGGCCGTGCGCGTCGGGACCGCCCGCCGTGAAGAAGTACGCTTTCCCGCCGAACGCGGTCAGCTCGCGCGGCTGGGAGCTCACCGAGCCCGGGGCGATCTCGATCACGTCGAGCGACGTCAGTGCCGCATCGCTCGCCCAGAGCTCGGTGCCCGTCGCGGGCGCGTAGCCAACCGCGACGACGCGCGCGCCCGCCGCGACGAGCTCGACGGTCGCGATCGGTCCTCCTGCGAGCGGCTTCGTACCCGCCGCGGTGCCGTCGCTCGTCCAGACCGTGTTCGTCCCGCCCGGTCCTCCGACGGTGAAGAATACGCGCCCGTTCCCAGCAACGAGCCGCGAGCCTGCCGCGTTTCCGAGGGCGTGGACGAGCGAGGTCCCCGCCGTGGTGCCGTCCGTCTTCCAGAGCCCGCTCGCGTCGGTGAAGAATGCGACGCCGCCCGCGATCGCCGAGCTCGTCGGCCAGCCCGGCGCCGAAGGCCCGCGCGGGACGAGCAGCGACGTCCCCGCTTCGGTGCCGTCCGTCGTCCACACCTCGCTCGGCCCGGAGAGGGCGCCCGGGGTCTCGGGCGACACGGCGCGGAAGAAGACGTGACCGCCGACCGCGACCCCCTGCCCTTCGGGCTCGAAGAACGCGCTGCCCGCGCCCGGCCAGATGTCCTTCACCTTCCGGACGACGTCGGCCGCGGAGGCATCTGCGGCAGTGAGGAGGACGAGAAGCGAAAGCGAAGGTCCGAGGAAGCGCATCCGCTCTTCGACGCGGGACTTCGTCCTCTATTCAGCCCTCCGGGCGACGGCTCACGCCGGGCGCTGCTCGGGACGGCGCTTCGCAACGGCGTCGACGGCGGAGCGGACGACGTCGCGCTCGGGGCACCCGGCGTCGACGACCACGGGGACGGCGAGGCCGGCGAAGGCGCGCACCTCCGATGCCGCCGCGCGGACGACGATCGGGCAGTCCACGGCGTGCTTCGCCGCGAGCTCGTCGGCCGCGCGTCGGATGTGAGACGCGAAGCGTTCGGATGCGTTTGCGTGGACGAGGTCGAGGACGAACGCGTCGGCGCCGCGGACCATCTGCTGAACGGTCTCCGACTCGGCGCCGATCGATCCCGCGCCGTTCAGCGCGAAGCAGTACGCGTCGGTCGCTTCGTCGAGGTGGAGCACGGCGACGAGCGCGGACAGGTCCACGCCGCCGGGCGGGCACTCCTCGTCGGGCTCGTCGACGAGCGCCCAGTCGCCGTCGCGCATCGCGGCGCGCATGAAGTCGACGGCAGAGCGATCGCTGAAGACGACGATCTTGTAGAGGGTACACCCGCCGTCGACGACCATGCGCTCACGATAGCGCACTGCGATCGCCGACCTCGACGGCACTCGCACGTGTCCTCGAGCCTGCTCGGCGAGTACCATCGCGGCCGGCCGAGGAACCATGCACTTTCCCCGCATCTCCCGTCTGGGCGCCGTCGCGGCGTCGGCGTTCGTCGCCCTCGCGCCCGCCGGATGCTTCCCCGCCCCCGTGCCGATGCGCGCGGTCCGGTACGACGCGCCTGCGGCTGCGCCGGCGCGCTGCCTCCTGGTCCTCCTACCCGGCGTCTTCGACAGCGCGGAGGACTTCGAGAAGGAGGGCATGCTGGCGACGATCCGGGCGAGCGGACTGTCGGTCGACGTCGTCGCGAGCCACGCCACGCTCGGCTACTACCGCAGGGGGATGATGCCGGAGCAGCTCTTCGTCGACGTCGTGCGACCGGCCAAGGCGAGGCGCGCCTACGAGCAGACGTGGCTCGTCGGCGTCTCGATGGGAGGGCTCGGGGCGCTCCTCGGCGCGCAGCATCATGCGAGCGAGCTCGCCGGCGTCGTCGCGCTCGCGCCCTACCTCGGACGCGACGAGACGATCGCCGCGATCGACAAGGCCGGCGGGCTCGACGCGTGGACCGCCCCACCCGCGGCGCCGACGAACGAGGACAACTACGACACGCAGCTCTGGCGCTGGCTGAAGAGCGCGACGCACGGCGAGGTTCCGTCGCCCGAGATCACGATCGGATGGGGCCGCCGTGACGAGCGCATGCGAAGGGCCGATGCCCTCCTCGGCGCCCAGCTCCCGCGCGAGCGCGTGTTCCTGGACGAGGGCGCCCACGAGTGGAGCTCGTGGAATCGTCTCCTCGCCCGCATCCTCCGCGAGGGCACGATCGCGCGGTCGTGCGCGGCATCGCCGTCAGCTCCGTGACGCGGTCGCGTCAGTTGCAGCCGACCGCGACGGTGTTCGCCACGCACGAGATGGTGTTGCAGTAGATCGCTTTGATGCCGGCCTCCGTGTAGCCGCACGTCTCGGCCGCCTTGTCCGCCCATGCATGGGACCCTGTCGTGCACGAGACGGGGTTCGCGCAGGTGCCGGAACAGAACTTCGAGGACGTTGCGGACCAACGCTTGTAGCGCGACCAGCCGTTCCAGCACGAGCTCCCGGTTCGGCGGCACACGTACGCGCCGCCCGCATCGGCGATCTGACCACCGATCGCGAGGCAGTCCCCGAGCGTCTTCGTCGACTCCGCGAGCGGAGTGGTGATGGGCTCCGCGACACAGTTCTCGAACTCGAACGAGCCGCTCAGCGTGCCCGCGAAGCAGAGGCGCGTCTCGCCCTTGCAGGGCCCCTCCGCGACCGTGCGCGTGCCGGTCTCGTAGGCCGTCACGCTCTCGCCGTGCGCGATGGTGCCTCCCCAGGGCAGCTCGCATCCGGCGAGCGCCGGACTCGACCCCGCGTCCGTTTCGGGCGTCGGCGTCGGCGTCGGGGCGACGGTCGCGCCTGCATCCGACGTGTCACGTTCGTCCGCGCCATAGCTGCTGCTGCACGCGGCAGCGGCGAGAACCATGGCGCACGCGGCCGTGGCGTACGCGACGGGACGGCGAGGTTCGTGCTTCCCCATGGACGAGAGGCTATCAGCTCGCGCGCGGAGCGAGCCTCCCGAAGAGCGGGATGCGTGCAGAGTGCAAGGTGCTACCGGTCGCCCGCTGCCGTCGGGGCGAGGGGTGATCCGGATCGCGGACAACGCCGTGTGGAGCCGATGTCGTACCCAGGCCACCATCACGATCCGTTCGAATTCGAACGGTTGCCCGGCCCACAACATCGGTACGCACCGTGCACCTCGCGGACGACCTCGGAGGCAACGGTGATGCGAGTGACGAGACGAGCCGGCTGGTCGATGGCGCTTCTTCTCGCAGCAGGCCTGAGCGGCTGCGCGACCGAAACCGAAGACGTGGAGACCGAGGACGTCGCGGCGGCGACACGGACGAGGACGACGGACTACGACCCCTCCGTCTACGTCTTCTACGGTCTCGGCGATGCGATGTTCTCCGAAGGCGTCGAGGACATCGCAACCGCGACGCGCGGCCGGGTCTACTCGTGGTGGCAGCGAAGCGCCGTGGAGCGGACGATCCTCGCCGAGTTCAGGGCCGGGCGGATTGCCCGCCCCATCAAGATCGCCGGGCATTCTCTCGGAGGCAATGCCGCGAACGCGCTGGCGAACAACCTCGTCGCGGCCGGAGTGCCGGTCGACTACGTCGCGACGCTCGACGCGACGGCACCTTCCCCGGTCGACCCGAGGGTGAAGAGCGTCGACAACTTCATGTCACGCGACTTCCGCGCGCGTGAGGTCCCCGGCGCGCGACGGCACAGCCGTCCGGACCTCAGTCACATCCAGCTGGACAACGACCCCGAGGTGCAGCGGATCGTCATCCGCGCGATCAAGGGCCAACGATGACGGCGACCGCTCGAGGGGGAAGCGCAGCTCCCCCTCGAACGTGACTGGTGCGAAGGAAGGGACTTGAACCCTTACAGGAGTTACCCCACTGGAACCTGAATCCAGCGCGTCTGCCAATTCCGCCACCTTCGCGAGGAAGCGGGCGGGACCCTAGCCGAGGCATCCTCCGGAGATCAAGCGGAGAAGGCGTGCGAGGCTCAGGAACCCGCGTCCAGCTTTGCTCGACCCAGCCCGAGGGCGAGGGCGAGAACCGCCATCATGCCGGCGAATGCGACGCTCCGCTCGAGGCCGCTCACCGTGAGCGCGACGAAGAGACCTCCGAGCGCGAGACAGAGACGCCCTGGACCACGCGCGAGACGGCGCGCAGCCATGCGCGCTTCGGCACGGCACGCGGCGCGTCGGGAATCGTCAGGATGTCGGACGCGCCGACACGTCCGAAGCAGCGAGGGAGCTCCGTTCATCGCGTCCGCTCGAACGCGCGCCCGTGTGGAAGCTTCCTCCGCTGCGCTCAGCGGTACGGCACCGCGTGCGTCCGCAGACTCTCGGCCGCAGCCGCGCACGCGTCGACGACGGCGTCGACGTCGCTCGGGGGACTGAGCGGGGCGAGCCGTGCGCGCAGCTTGTTCGGCACGATCGCGATCGACCGGAGCGACGTGAGCTCGGGATCTCCGAGGACCCTCGCGAGCGCTCTTGCGAGAGGCGTCTCGTTCTCGCTCTCGCGCGTGACGAGGTGCGGAGCGCTGTCCTCGTGCGCGACGTCCATCTCGACCTCCAGCCCGCCGGGGCGGCTCCCGCCGAGCCCCGAGCGGACGGACACGCGCACGCGGCCGAGGGTCCCCGTCCATGGCGCCGGCGGCGACTCCTGCACGAGGCCGTGCCGCGACGTCCACGCCGAGAGCGCGCGCGTGAAGGCGACGACCTCCCGCTCGTGCGGCATCCGCTCGGCGTGGGCCCGGCGCCTCGCGTCGGTCTCCATGCTGCGCCACAAGGCGCCGAACGCCGCGAAGAACAGATCGAGCACGCCCTCAGCCTCGCACGACCACCGGCCCGAGGACAGCCGGCGGTGGCTCAGAGCGGTTCGGCGCCGGCGCGACCTCGCTCGTCCCTTTCGGCCCGGTGCGCCCAGCGTCCGACGGGGACGACGCCAGCGGCTTCGACGGCGACTGCGGCGCGACCTCGGGGCCGGTGTTCGTCGTCGACAGAACCGCCTTCGACGCGAGACTCTTCGCTGTCTTCGTCGCGGCCACGGCGGCGGCCGCGCCGGGACGCTGGACGGCTACGGCACGAAGCCCGCCGGCCAGCCCCGACGCAGCGGCGGCGACGATCGCGTTGCCGACGACGTCGTCCTGGAGCGGCGGGTCGATCGCGGCCGTCCGCCTCGATTCCTTCAGCTTCGGATCGTCGTGCGAGCTCGGGTCGTGCGAGCGAGCGTCGGACGCGGCGCGTGACGACCGACCCCCCTCGTCGGTTCCCGAGGCGAAGTAGGCGTTCCGCCTGGCCTCGGCCTCCTTCTCGGCAGCCTTCTCGCGATCGATCTTCGCGGCTTCGCGCTCCTCCGCGGTCGGTGTGGACGACGTCTCGGATTCGGAGACCTGGCGTTGGTCGCGGCGCGAGATCGAGGAACATGCGTCGGTCATGCGCGCCCGTCGGACGAATCACGCGCGAGGTTGCGCGCGTTCTTCGGGGCGGCCTGATCCCTCTTCGAGATCGCGGTTCGAGTCGCGCATTCGCGCAGCTCGCGTCACCACCCGACGCAGCTGGTCTTCGCGGCCGTGCTCTGGCTCGAGGAGTTGTCGTCGAAGACGTAGAGCGCGCCGTCGCGATCGACGGCGCCCGCCTCCACGTTGAGGAGCGACGTCGTCGGCAGGCGCGTGAGCGTCCCGGTCGTCTCGTCGACGCGATACGAGCGCGACCCGCCGAAGACGTTGGTGGTCACGACGAGGACGCCGTCGGCCGGCCCGCCCGCCGCGCCGAACGCGCAGTCGCTCAGCTGGTCTGCCGGAATCGCGAGGGCGATCGGCGCGACGTCGGTACGCGCGAAGAGCTTCCCCGCCCCGTCGATCCCGACGCAGTACAGCTTGCCCTCGGCCTTGCTCGCGGCATACCCGGCGCACGGGTGCGCGCTCGGCGCGCTCCGGAGGCAGAGTCCCTCGTAGTTGCGCCCGCAGTTGACGGCCGCGAGATTCGCGCAGGCCGCGGGCTCGGGCCCGAGCCGGTAGACGTCCTGGTCGCGCGCAAGGCCGCCCGCGCCGTCAGGAACGAACCGCCGCACGGCGCCCGACGACGTGAGGGTGTAGAGCGCGCCGCCGCGCCATGCGATGCCCTCGTTGTCGTCGATCGCGGGGCTGTCGAGGGGGAGCGTGACGGACCGCGTGCTCCCCGCGCCCGGCAGCGCGACGAGGACGGCCTGACCGCCGCGGCCGGAGTCGCTCACCACGAGCAGCTCGCGCACGCCGGGCTTCAGCTCCACCTCCGCCGCCGCGGAGGCCTCGGGGACGCCGAGCAGGCCGGGAAACGAGCCGTCGGCCTGACAGCCGAAAGGCGGCTTCGGCTGGGCGGCGTCGGAGCCCGCGTCGGGCGCACCGGAATCCCCTCGCGACGACGCGTCCTCTTGCGCGGGCGCCGCGTCGCGTGTGCCCGGCGAGGTCGGCTCGGGATCGCGCGCGGGCGCGACGCTTCCTTCCTCCACCGACGACGCACACGCGAGGACCGTCGCCAGCGGCACGACGACGAGACCGACGAGCGAGAACGGACGACGCACGGTCCTCCGCGGCTGCACGCGGCGTGCCGCCGGCGTGGTACAACGGCAGGGCGATGCGACGAGCTCTCTCCCTCCTGATCGCGTGCGCCGCGCTCTCGGCCGTGCCCACGGCGTACGCGCAGGACGCGCAGCGACAGGCGCAGGGACGCGCCCTCTTCGACGAAGGCGTCGCGCTCATGAACGCGAATCGCTACGCCGAGGCGTGCCCGAAGCTCGAAGCGAGCCTCGAGCGCTTCCCGGGCCTCGGCACGCGCGGCAAGCTCGCCGAGTGCTACGAGAAGGCCGGTCGTCTCGCGAGCGCGTACAAGACGTACAAGGACGTCGCGCGCCTCGCCGGCGGCGCCGGGGACACGACGCGCGAGCGCGTCGCGGGCGAGCGCGCCCGCTTGATCGAGCCGAAGCTCTCGTATCTGACGGTCACGCCGCCCACCGTCGAGATCCCCGGCCTCGTCGTGAGGCGCAACGGCAAGCCCGTCGAGCAGCTCGGCACGGCGGAGGCCGTCGACTCGGGTCTCGTCCAGGTCGAGGCGACCGCGCCCGGGCGCAAGCCGTTCACCGCGCAGGTGATGCTGACGGCAGGTCAGACCTCGAAGCTCGATCTCCCGGCGCTCGAGCCCGCGACCACGGCGTCGCGCACGGCCCCCGCGCCGGCGCCCGCGCCGTCGTCACCACCGGCCGAGTACAAGATGCCGGAGCCGGCGCCCGAGCCCGCGAGCTGGCAGAAGCCGACCGGGCTCGTGCTCGGCGCGGCCGGCCTCGCGACGATGGGCGTCGGCGCGTTCGTCGGCTTCTACGCGAAGTCGAAGTATGACAAGGCGTTCGACGAGGGCCACTGCGACCGCGGGAATCTCTCGTGCGACGACACCGGTCAGGGCGAGACGGAAAGCGCACGCAAGTCGGCGACGACCGCGACGGTGCTCGTGTCCGTCGGCGGCGCGGCGCTGATCGGCGGCGTCGTCCTCTACCTCATCGCGCCGCGGTCACGCCCGACCGCGATCCGGATCGCACCGTCGGTCTCGACGACGGGCGCCGGCCTCAGCATCGGCGGAGCGCTCTGAGTCACGGCCACAAGCGATAGACGACCGCGCCGGCTCCCGAGCGGTTGCCGGCGACGAGCACGCGGCCGTCGCTCTGGAGCGCGGTCGCGAACAGCGTGACGTCGAAGCCGTTCGCGGCGCCGCCCGGATCGATCACGACCGTCCCGTTCGCGCTGAACGAGTCGTCCGCGCCGCCGTCGAGGAGGATCCGCATCACCTTCGCCTCGCCGTTCGGGCCCGAGGCGTGGCCTGCGGCGACGAACCCGGCGCTCCCGACGGACGCGACCGAATAGAAGGCGCCGCCCGCCGCCGTTCCGAAGCCACGCGCGAAGATCGACGCGCCTCCCGGCGTCGCGAGGCCGGCGGTGTAGCCGCCGGTCGGCTGCACGTCACCGACGAGCACGAGCGCGCCGTTCGGCAGTCGCGTGAACGCGCGCGCGCGATAGGAGACCGCGAACGTCGACGTGCCGAACGTGCCGAAGCCGTTGTCGAGCCCGCCGTCGGTCCGGAGCCGGCCGAGGAAGTAGGTCGAGAGCGTCGAGGTGTCGGTGCCGCCGACCGTGATCCCGGTCGTGCCCTCCGGCGCGACGCCGACGAGGCGGTTCTGCTCGACGACGCGGAGCGCACCACCGTTGAACGCAGGGTCACGCGCGCCGTTCGCCGCGCTGAAGCGCGTGATGATCCCGCTCTCGCCGCCGTCGTCGACGCGGGAGCCCACGGCGTAGATCTCGCCGTTCGGCCCGAGCGCGACCGCGAGGCCGCTCGAGCCGCTCGGTGCGTCGAGCGTCGGCACCCGCGCCGCGCCGCCCGCGAACGTCGTGTCGACGGCGCCGTTCGTGCCGACGCGGACGGCGGTGAGCTGCGAGACACCGCCGACACCGGCCGACGACGTCCCGACGCAGACGATGCGCTGCTGGGCGTCGAGCGCGATCGCGCGGATCTCGCCGTCGACGGGCAGCGCCGTCGTCGCGTTGTTGAACGCGGTGTCGGGCTTTCCGTCCGCCTCGAAGCGGCGGAGGAGCCACCCACCCGTCGCGACGGGGCCGGGCCCGCCGACGAGCCCGCCGGCGAGGATCTTCCCGTCGGCCTGGACCGCGAGCGCGTAGAACGCGCTCGCGACGCCCTTCGTCGCGTCGATCGCGAGGCCGTCGGTGTCGAACGTCGTGTCGAGCGAGCCGGGCGCGCCGGCGACGACGAGGGACGCGGTCCCGCCCTCGAGCGTGGGCGCATCCGACGACGCTGCTCGGACGGTCGCGGCGCCGAGCGCCGCGTTCGCGGACGCGGTGACCGTCACCGTCGCCGAGCTCTGCCCCGAAGCGATCGTCGCGGTCGACGCGATGACGCCCGCGGGGAGGTTCACGATCGTGACCGACACGCTCGAGGGCGTCGACGCCGTCCGCGTGAGCGTCACGGTGAACGTCGCCGTCCCGCCGCGACGGACGACGAGCGACGCCGGCGAGAGGGAGAGCGGGCTCTGCGGGGCGGTGCCGTCCGGGTTCGACGCGCCGTCCTCGACGGCGCCGTCGACGGCAGGCGTGCTCCCGTCGATGCCGCCCTCGATGCCCTCCCGGAGCGACGTCTCGTCGAGACCGAGGACAGCGGCGCAGCCGGTCCCGAGGAGGACCGCAGCGGCGAAGAACGAGCGCGCGACGCGAAAGCGTCGCGGCCGAGGGACGGCGGAGCCCACATCGGCGCCCTGCATCGTGCGGCCTTTGTCGTTCGCCATGTGCTGCACGCATCTTACCTACCATGCCGCCGAGCTGATATGACTCGAGCATGCGCCACGTTCGCGGTTCCTGGGTCCGCCGTACCTTCGCAGTGAGCTTCCCGGTTCTCGTCGCGATGGCGGCGGTCCCCGCCCTCCCCGCGACGGCCCGCGCCGACGAACCCGGCGCCCAGGACATCGCGCAGGCGCGTCAGCTCGGTCAGCAGGCGCAGGCCGCGTTCGAGGCCGGCAACTTCGCCGAGAGCGAGAAGCTCTGGAACGCCGCGAGCCGCCTCTACCCGCTCGCCCCGACGCTCACGCTCGGCCTCGCGCGCACGCAGGCGAAGCTCGGGAAGCTCGTCGCGGCGCAGGAGTCGTACAACAAGATCATCCGCGAGTGGGGCGACAAGCCGAACGCGCAGCCCGCGTTCAAGGACGCGCTCGAGGCCGCGAAGAGCGAGGTCGGCGCCGTCTCGTCCCGCGTCGCGAGCGTCGTCATCTCGATCGACGGCGCCGTCCCGCCGAACGCGCAGGTGACCCTCGACGGCACGCCGGTGAACACCGCCGCGCTCGGTCTGAAGCGCCCCGTCGATCCGGGCGCGCACGTCGTCAAGGCGAGCGCCGAAGGCTACAAGCCGGCGGAAGCGAGCTTCGAAGTGAAGGAAGGCGGCTCCGCCGAGACGAAGCTCAAGCTCGAGAAGGACGCGAACGCCGTCGCCGCGACGACGCCCGCCGCGGGCGGCGCGACGACGACGCCGGCCGGTGGCGACACCGGCACGACCGCGCCCCCGGAGAAGGGCGGCAACTCGAACAAGACGCTCGCCATCGCGGCGTTCGGCGTCGGCGGCGCGGGCCTCGTGTTCGGCGCCGTCACGGGCCTCATCGCGATGGGGAAGCACTCGGACCTCGAGAAGAGCTGCCCGAACGGGCTCTGCCCCTCGAGCGCGCAGAGCGACGTGGACAGCTACAAGACGATGGGGACGCTCTCGACGATCGGCTTCATCGTCGCCGGCGTCGGCGCGGGCGCAGGCGCCGTCCTCCTCCTCACCGGCGGC
>JBDHVE010000222.1:0-13333 GCA_039809485.1 Polyangiaceae bacterium
AAGTCGACGTCACGCTCGACGAGCTCGCGGCGATTCTCGGCGAAGAGCTCGAGCTCCCCGACATCCAGGACAAGGGCAAGAGCAAGATCATCAACGCGAAGGACCGCTACACCGGCATCCGTCGCGTCGGCCCCGAGTCGCTCCGCCATTTCCGGCGCACGTACCGCGAGGCGCTCAAGCGGCAGATCTCGATGGGCAGCTACGTGCCCGACAAGCCGATCGTCGTCCCGATCCCCGACGACAAGCGTTACCGCTCGTGGAAGACCGAGGCGGAGCCCGTCGCGAACGCCGTCATCATCTACATGATGGACGTGTCGGGCTCGATGGGTGACGAGCAGAAGGAGATCGTCCGCATCGAGAGCTTCTGGATCGATGCGTGGCTCCAGAAGCAGTACAAGGGCCTCGAGAGCCGCTTCATCATCCACGACGCCGTGGCGCGGGAGGTCGATCGCGAGACCTTCTTCCACACGCGCGAGTCGGGCGGCACGATGATCTCGAGCGCGTACAAGCTCTGCGCGCAGCTGATGGACGACCACTATCCGGCGGAGGAGTGGAACATCTATCCGTTCCACTTCTCGGACGGCGACAACTGGTCGATGGACGACACGCTCGCCTGCGTCGATCTCCTCAAGCAGAAGATCCTCCCGCGCGCGAACATGTTCGCCTACGGGCAGGTCGAGAGCCCGTACGGCTCGGGCCAGTTCATCAAGGATCTGCGCGAGCACTTCTCGAAGGACGAGCGCGTCATCACGAGCGAGATCCGCGACAAGGACGCGATCGTCGGCTCGATCAAGGAATTCCTCGGCAAGGGCAAGTAGGACTCAGGTCGACGCCAGCAGACTCGCGACACGGCCGTCAGTACGGTTCGATGTCGATCCGCACCGTCGCGCAGCCGCTCGCGACGGCTTTACCCCACGCGACGGTCGCGCCGCCCGGCGTGAGCTCGCCGCCCGGTCCGGGCCCTTGGGCGCACGGCTCGATGCCCTGCGTGCAGGCGGCGTTCGTGCGCGAGAGGACCTCGGTGTTCGTCGATTTCACGAGCCACCTGCGCATGCCGCCGTCCGGCACAGTGCCGGGGAGGGGGCCGAGCTTGAAGAAGACGCTCGGCCGCCCCTTGCCCCCGCACTGGGTCGCGTACGGGAACGGCGTGTGCGAGGCGCAGAGCTCGGCCTCGTAGGTGAGCGCGCATGCCGGCGCGACGATCGGCTGCACGCAGGTGTTGCCGGCCGCCGAAGGCGGAACGACGACGCAGACGCCGTTCGTCTCCTGGGTGCCCTCGGGGCACACGCACGCATTCGGGTCGACCGGCCCGCCGTCCTTCTTCGGGGCGCCCCCCTCCGCCTCGGTCGTGCTTCCGGCGTCCCCGGCGTCGGAGGTCGTCGATGGCGCCGGATCGCTGAGCCCGTCGAGCGACGTGAACAGCGTGCATCCCGCAGTGAGGACGAGCGCCAGCGCGACGACGAGCGGACGAAGGGTCACGAGACCAAAGCGTACCGTGCCCGCGCAACGCCCGGGCAGCCCATTTCGACATGCTCGCCGCCAAGGTTCGCGCTAGGTGTTCGGTCGGTTCCCGCCATGCGCATCCGCTCGCACGTTTCCCGCGCCGCCTTCCCCGCCTGCGCGCTCGTCTTGCTCCTCGTGCCCGGCATCACGGCGTGCGGCTCGAGCGCGGCCCAGCCTTCTGCACGCGCGGTGAACGGTGGAGCGACCAGTGCCTCGCGCCTGCCGCCCGTGCCCCCCGACGACGTGATGCTCTCGCCCGCCGGTGCGAAGCTCGCGCTCCGTCGGAGCGCGCTCGCCGACCAGTGGTTCTGGCTGCGGACGAAGGTGATCGAGGGCGAGGTCCCTCCCGGATTCGAGCGCGCCCGCGCCGCCATGCAGGAGCTACGCGGCGCGCTCGGCAACGACTCGGGGGCGTGGGAGGACGTCGAGGTGCTGCTCGGAAGCGCGCGCTCGGCCGAGGAGCTCACGGCGCTCTGCGGTGACCTCCCCGAGGCGCGCGCGACGGACGAAGGCCGGATGACGCTCCGGGCTCCTGCGGTCCAGGCCGCGCGTGAGCTCCACGCCACCGAAGCGCTCTTCCGCGCGGGGCCCTATCGCGGGCACGCGGAGGCGATCGACGGGGCGGCGCGCGAGCTCGCGAAGTCGTTCGCCGCGCGCGAGAGCGCGCTGACGGAAGCGATGCGCGCGGACATGGGGATCACCGATCCGCTGCCGCCGATCGTGCTCACCCTCGTCGCCGACGCTCCCTATGCCGCGGCGTTCGCCGCCGACGATCGTGGTCGCGCCGCGGCCGTGTTCCTGCGCGTTCGCGGGCTCGCGGGCACCGCCCTCCTCGAGACCGCGCTCGCCGAATCGCTCCACGCGATCGACGAGCTCACGGTCCGCACGCCGACGACGGCGATGAACGTGCTCCGCGCGGCGCTCGCCAAGACGGGGATGGGCGAGTCGGACTCGAACCTCGAGATGATCGTGAACACGGTCACGTTCGCCGAAGCCGCGAGCCTCGTCCGGCGCTTCGCCGACCCGAAGCACCGTGCGCTCGGCGAGAGCGGATTCTACGAGCTCTATCCACCGGCGAAGCGGATCGTCGCGGCCTGGGAGCGGCACCTCGCGGGCGAGCCCCTCGAGGCGACCGCCGCCGCGATCGCGCGCGCCGTGGCCGAGCCGTGAGGTGCGCGTGACGCCCGAGCCTCGTCCGGCCGAGAAGCGCATCCCGCCGATCGTCAAGAGCCTCGGCTGGGTGTCGTTCTTCACCGACGCCGCGAGCGAGATGATCTATCCGCTCCTGCCCGCGCTCCTGAAGTCGTTCGGGGCGGCGCCGATCTGGCTCGGGTCGATGGAGGGCATCGCCGAAGCGGTGAGCGCGGGCGTGAAGTGGCGGATGGGCGAGGTGACCGACAAGGCACCGCGCAAGAAGCCGTTCATCGTCGCCGGCTACGTGCTCGCGACGTTCGCGCGCCCGCTGATCGCGCTCGCGACGGCGGGCCTCCACGTCGTCCTCCTCCGCACCCTCGATCGGCTCGGGAAGGGCATTCGCGGCGTGCCACGTGATGCGCTCGTCGCCGCCTCCGTCGAGGAGAAGCACATGGCGACCGCGTTCGCCTTCCATCGCGCGATGGACAACGCAGGCTCGGTGCTCGGTCCGATCCTCGCGTTCGTGCTCCTCCGCCTTGCCGCGCTGCCGATTCGCACCGTCATCGCGCTCGCGGTCGTCCCCGGGCTGGTGTCGCTCGCCGTCCTCGTGCTCGGCGTGCGCGAGGCCCCGCACGAGGACGCCTTGGTCGACGGCGGCGGCAAGAGCGACGAGCGCGACACGCCGGAGCGTGCGCCGGTTGCACCGCTCTCGCCGCTCGTGCGCCGGTACCTCGCCGTGCTCGCCGTCTTCACGCTCGGGGCCTCGGCCGACTCGTTCCTCCTCCTCCGTGCCGTCGACGTCGGCGTGCCCGAGGCGTACGTGCCCCTTCTCTGGCTCGTCCTCTCGGGCGTGAAGGCACTCTCGAACGTGCCCGGCGGCCGGATCGCCGACCGGATCGGTCGGAAGAGGACCGTCGCGCTCGGCTGGACGGCCTATGCGCTCGTGTACGCAGCGATTCCGTTCGTGCCGGGGACGCTGCCCTTCGTGGCGCTCGTCGTCGCCTACGGCGCGTACTACGGGCTGACGGAAGGTCCCGAGCGCGCTCTGCTCGTGAGCCTCACGCCGGCGTCGTCACGCGGACGCGCGCTCGGGGGCATGCACGCGGTGACCGGCCTCGCGGTCCTCCCGGCGAACCTCCTCTTCGGCGCGCTCTACGGGACCGACCCGCGCCTCGCGTTCCTCGTGAGCGCAGGGTGTGCGCTCGTGGCGACGGCGCTCCTGATCAGCATGGTGCCAGTGCCAGCGCCGCCGGTCACTCGTGATGCCAGTTGACGGCGAGTGGGGAGGGGCGGAGCATGAAACTAGGGGTCTCTCATGTCCGCGCTTCGATCGTGGGGAGCGAGCTTCGTGGTGTTCGTGCTCGCTCTCGGGCAGAGCGGGTGCTCGTCGCTCTCGCTCGACGGTCTGTTCGGAGGTGGTGACGACGGCGACGACGAGGCCTCCGCGACGGACAAGCTCGAGGCGGGCGGTCCGGAGGGCGCGCCGCCGACGTTCGGCGGTGCTTCCGCGCCGACGCCGGTGCCGGTCGGCACGCCCACCTACGTGACGAGTGACGGCAACACCGTCTTCCTCGTCGCCGACCGAGGTGACAATCGCGGCGCGATCGTGCGCGTCGCGCCGGACGGCGCGACGGCCGTTCTCGTCGACGACGTCCACCGCCCGACGGGGATCGCGGTCGACGGCGCGCGCGTCTACTTCGGCGCGGGCAATCCCGACGGCGGTTGGACGTATCTCCGCTCGATCGACAAGCAGACCGGCGCCGGGACGCGGGATGCGTACGGAAGCGGAGCGGGCTCGAGCCTCTTCACCGCGCTCGCGAACCAGGGGAGCACCATCGCGTGGGCGTCGCGCGACGAACAGGGCGCCGTCTATCGCGCGCTCGCCGATGGCACCGGCATGACGACGCTCGCACGGAAGCAGGGCGCCGTCGCATCGGTCGCGGTGGCAGGACCGTGGGTCTACTGGGCGCAGAGCACGCAGCTCTTCCGGCAGCGGACGGGCGTGGCGCCCGACGCGCCGCCCGAGCTCGTCGTCGCGCGCGGCCTCTTCACGTCCGTCGTGAGCGACGGGCTCGAGGTGTTCGCGGCGAGCGACGACGGCTCGGTCGTCGCTACGTCGGCGGCGGACGAGACGCCGGTCATCCGCGTGCTGACCGGCGCGCTCGTGTCCCCCCGTGCGCTCGCGGTCGATCCGTGGTTCGTCTACGCGGTCGCCACCGGCACGAGCACGGTGGTCGGGATCAACCGGAGGAGCGGCAGGACGGTCGAGGTCTGGAAGGGGCAGGACCCCTACGCGATCGCCGTGACGAGCTCGGGCCTGTGGGTCGCCGATCGCAGCGCACGCGCGATGTTCGTCGTCCCCAAGATCACGGCGACACGCTGAATCGAGCTCTGCTGCGGCCGAGAGGTCGGGCGAGCGGCCCTCCGCGATTTCCGATACGCTCGGGGGCATGAGCGAATTCGCGCTGAAGACGGCGCTCCCTCAGTACCTCGTGAAGGAGCAGGAGCGCATCGAGAAGCTCGCGGCCGCCGAAGGCCTCGACTTCTTCCCGACCGTCTTCGAGATCCTCTCGTACGACCAGATGAACGAGATCGCCGCCTACGGCGGCTTCCCGAACCGCTACCCGCACTGGCGCTTCGGGATGGAGTACGAGCGGCTCAGCAAGAGCTACGAGTACGGCCTCTCGAAGATCTACGAGATGGTCATCAACAACAACCCTTCGTACGCGTACCTCCTCGAGGGCAACTCGCTGACGGACCAGAAGCTCGTCATGGCGCACGTCTATGCGCACGTCGACTTCTTCAAGAACAACTACACGTTCCGCTCGACCGACCTCGACGTCGGCGGCCGGACCGTCGACCCTGCCGCGAAGCCGAAGAACTACGACCCGAACCGCCGCTGGATCGACAAGATGGCGAACCACGGGTCGCGCGTGCGTCGGCACGTGGCGCGGCTCGGGATCAACAAGATCGAAGACTTCATCGACCAGGTCCTCAGCCTCGAGAACCTGATCGACCCGCACGCCGCCTTCAGCGGCCGTCGCGCCGTGAAGGACCCGGACGCGGAGGAGAAGGCGACCGAGATCCCGCGCCTCCGCTCGAAGGACTACATGGAGTCCTTCATCAACCCCGAAGAGTTCCTCGAGCAGCAGCGGCAGAAGATCGAGGCGGAGAAGGAGCGCGCGAAGAAGTTCCCCGAGCGCTCGGAGCGCGACGTGCTCCGCTTCCTCCTCGACTACGCGCCGCTCGATCGCTGGGAGCGCGACATCCTCGAGATCATCCGCGAGGAGGCCCTCTACTTCGTCCCCCAGATGCAGACGAAGATCATGAACGAGGGCTGGGCTTCGTACTGGCACTCGAAGCTGATGACCACGAAGATCCTCGATGCGTCGGAGATCATCGACTACGCCGACAACAACGCGGGCGTCCTCGCGACGAGCGGCGGCCGGCTGAACCCGTACAAGCTCGGCGTCGAGCTCTATCGCAGCATCGAGGAGCGCTGGGACAAGGGCCAGTTCGGCAAAGAGTGGGAGGAGTGCGACGACCTCGACGCGAAGAAGCACTGGAACCTGCGTCTCGGTCTCGGCAAGAAGAAGATCTTCGAGGTGCGTGCGCTCTACAACGACGTCACGTTCATCGACGAGTTCCTCACCCCCGACTTCTGTCGCGAGCAGAAGCTGTTCTCGTTTGCGTTCTCGAACCGCAACGAACGCTTCGAGATCGAGTCGCGCGAGTTCAAGCAGGTGAAGGAGAAGCTCCTCTTCCAGCTGACGAACGCGGGCAATCCGTTCATCTATGTCGAGGACGCGAACCACGACAACCGCGGTGAGCTGCTCCTCAAGCACGATCACCAGGGCCTCGACCTCCGCGCCGACTACGCGCGCGAGGTCATGAAGAGCATCGTGCGCGTCTGGAAGCGCCCGGTGAACCTGATGACCATCGTCGAGGGCAAGCAGGTCATGATCCGCTTCGACGGCCGCGAGCATTCGACGCGTCACATGCGCCCGTGAGCGAGCACGCGATGGCGGCCTTCGAGCGCGATCCGTCGCACTGGCTGTTCAAGCTGTCGCCGGACGAGTGGATCCGCGCAGCGCTCGGCGATCTGAAGCGCGCCGAAGAGGCCTATGCCCAGCGGAACGTGCGCGGCGGGCTCGCCGGCGCGCGTCGCGCGGCTGGGATGGCGCTGAACGGCGCGCTCATCCTCGAGCCGAACGACGCCTGGGGGCGCTCGTACGTCGACCACCTCCTCGCGCTCGGGCGCGAGGAGCACGCCCCGGCGCGCGTGCGCGAGGCCGCGAAGCTCTTGATGGAGACGCCGCTCCCCGGCGGCGGGAGCCTCGTCTCGATCCGCACCGCGTCGAGCGACGAGAAGATCCTCGAGGCGGCGCGCGACGTCATCGCGCACGCGTTCGCGATCGTGAAGCGGCACGAAGGAGGCCTCTCGTGAAGACGCTCGCGCTCGGATGTCTTCTGCTCGCAGGCTGCGCGTCGACGCCGCCGCCGATCAAGCCGGGCTACCCGTGTCACGACGACGCGAACGCGAAGTGCGCCGACAGCCGCTCGGCCGAGCCCGTCACGCCCGCTCCCGCGCCGGAGCCCGCGCCGGTCGCGAAGGCGCCGGCGCAGCCGGAAGCGCCCAAGCTCCCGGCCGCGAAGCCGACCACGATCTCGCTCGCACGGACGGGGGAAGCCGTCGACGAGACGCTGCGCGCTGCGGACGCCGAGCTCGAGCAGGGGGATCTCGCGAAGGCGCTCGCCGGCTACGAGGCGGCGAAGAAGACGGCACCGAAGCGCGTCGCCGGGAGCGTCGGCATCGCGCGCGTGAAGGTCGCGAAGGCGGCGCCGAGCCTCGGCTACGCGTCGGCGGAGAAGAACAAGGACGTCCTCGCCGCGTCGAAGGAGCTCGCGGCGGCGACGAAGACGGAGCCCGCGTTCGGCCCCGCCTGGGTCGAGCTCGGTCGCGCGCTCCTCCTCCTCGGCGACGCGCCGGGCGCCGAAGCGGCGCTCGCGAAGGGCGTGTCGCTCCTCCCGGACGAGCCCGAAGCGCACTCCGCGCTCGGCGTCGCGCTCCTCGCGACGGGGAAGAGCGAGCAAGCGCTCGCCGAGCTCACGAAGGCGCGCGACCTGGATCCGGGGTCGGCCGCGCGACGCGGCAATCTCGGCACCGTCCTCTTCATGCGGAGCCGCGTCCCGGAGGCGATCAAGGAGTACGAGGTCCAGGTGCAGCTCGCGCCCGACGAAGCGCGCGCGCACTCCGATCTAGGCACCGCGCTGCTCGCCGCGCAGGACATGACGCGCGCCGAGAGCGAGCTCCGTCGCGCGATCGCGCTCGACCCGCAGCGCGCGACGTTCCGCTCGAACCTCGGCTACGCGCTGCAGCTCCAGGGCAAGACGAAGGACGCCACCGCGGAGTACAGGAAGGCGATCGAGCTCGATCCGAAGCTCGTGAGCGCGTGGGTGAATCTCGCGACCGTGCTGTCGCGGGATCCCGCGACGCGCGGCGAAGCACGCCGCGCGCTCGAGACCGCACGCAAGCTCGATCCCACCGATCCGCGCGTGAAGGCGAATCTCGAAGAGCTCGACGCCGTCGAGAAGCGCGCGCCCGCCGCGCCTCGCTGACGACTGCGACGTGGAAACTGCAACATTCTCACGCGCCTCCGCGTGAGGCTTCGTGTGCTCGGTCAGCCGCACGAACGTGTGGACTTTCCACGTTGACGTTCACGGATGACCTCCCGTACCGTACGCCCAGCTTGGTGGAGGGCGAGGTGGGGTCACGAGCTCCACGTCGTCGTCCAACTCACCGAAGCGGCAGTTGCAGTTGCAGTTCGTATTGTGGAAGTGGAGGCATCCGATGGCAGTGGGCAAGGTGAAGTGGTTCAACGACGAAAAGGGCTGGGGCTTCATCAAGCAGGACACGGGCCCTGACGTCTTCGTGCACTACTCGCAGATCTCGGGGGAGGGCCGCCGTCGCCTTTTCGAAGAGGAGCTCGTCGAGTTCGAGATCAAGGAGGGGCCGAAGGGCCTCCAGGCGGTCAACGTGATCCGCCAGAACGTCCAGCTGGGCGCCTGAGACTCGGAAACGATTCAGAGCTCGAGACGCCTGCTCTCTCGCGAGGGCAGGCGTTTCGTCATTTGGAACGCCGGCGGCGAAAACGGGTCAGTTCCGCTTCGGGACGGACTCGATCCGGAACGCGTCGCTGTCCGTCGAGTAGATGTGCGCTTCCACCTTGCCGAGCGCACCGGCGGAGTCGAACTCGTAGAGGTTGAAGCCCGCCATCTTGTGCTGCTCGAGGTGCTCGAGCGAGGCGCTCGTGGCGCCGATCGCGAGCATCGACCCCGCGCGCGTCGGCAGATCGCGCTGCACGCGGAAGTGGAGGTGGCCGTGGAGGAGGAGGCCGCGCTCGACGGACGCGAGCGCGTCGGTGAGGCCCTGCGCATCCCAGAGCCCCTCCACCACCATCTTCAGCCACGAAGGCGGGTTGTGGATCGGGTGGTGGAGCGCGACGACCGGCGTTCGCCGCCGGACCTCGGGGTGCGCGAGGATCCGCGCGAGCGCTTCGATCTGTTTCTTGCCGAGCTGGCCGGACGCGACGAGCGGCGGACGCGGGACCGCGCTCGAGAGGCCGATGATCGCGAGCGGGCCGCGGAGCTTCACGACGGGGAACCGACCGAGGTCGATCTCCGCCGCGAGGTCGGGGAGATCGCTCTCCATGAAGTGCTCGAAGTACGTCGTGAACCGCTTCGAACGGAGCGCGCCGCGCGTGTAGAGGTCGTGGTTGCCGGGGACGACCGTGACCTGTTCGGGCGTGAGATGCAGCTCGTCCTGGAGCAGCTTCCGCGTCGCCTCGAACTCCTGCTCCAGGGCGAGGTTCGTGAGGTCACCGGTGATGACGACGTGATCGACCTTCGCGCGTGTGATCTCGCGCGCGATCGCGCGCACGTACGCGGGGCGGTGCTTGTGCTGCCGCTTCAGCCGCAGGTTCACCCAGCCGGTGAACCGCTTGTTGAGGAACCGCGTCGTGCTGACGCCTTCGAGGTCGAGAACGTGGAGATCGGAGAAGTGCGCGACGCGCATGCTGGCGACCACTCTAGGACAGCGGGAGCCCCCGTGCGAGGACGGTCAGACGGCGCGGCGGTCGGCCGCTTCGGCGTCCCGAGCGCGACGCAACATACCGCCGCCGTGTTGCGCGGAGCGCACACGAAAAATCGCGAAAAACCAGGGAGACAAGCGGTGTTTTCCTCGTAGAGCCTCCGCGATGCGCCTCCACACACTCCGCTCGCTTTCCTCCTCGGATGCTCTTCGATCGTCGCGTGCGGCGGCTCCGCTGACCCCGACGACGTCGCGGACAACGAAGACGAGCTCGTCCAGTTCCCTGCGGCCGTGTTGAACGCCGCTTCGACGCTCGCGTACGGCGCGACGAGCGCGCCGATCGTCGTCCCGAGCCGCGGGTGGGCTGCCGTGAAGCTCGTCGGCACCGCCGGCGACGAGCTCGCCGCAACGGTGAAGGCCCAGTCGCCCGATCGCGGCGCGCGAATCTACCTCGCCGAGAAGCGCGGGACGAAATACGTCTCGGTCCTCTCCGGAACGAATGCCGACGACCACGTCATCCGCGCGAACCTCGCCTCCTCGAAGGAGTACTGGATCGTGTTCCGCGAGGCGAAACTTCGGGCCGCGGCGTTCACCGTGACGCTCACGAAGATCGCCGCGCCTCCCGCGGCGTGCGGGGGCGCGCCGCTCGTCACGAAGGGGATCGTCGACCGGACCCCGCAAGGGGAGGAGCCGTTCCTCGAGGTCACCGGCGTCTACACGGACTCGGTCCGGACGTGCAACGTAGCGACCGGCTGCTCCGACCCGGAGGTCACCACCCAGAACGACGCGCACCTGAAGCTGGTGCGTGACCCGAACGGCAGCTGGCGCGTCGAGACAGTGACCGGAAGGCTCGATCACGACGGGACCACGGGCGCGCTCACGGGCGGGACCACCATCGTCGCGAAGACAGGACGGTCGGTCGAGGTCGGCCTCCGCGGCCACGCGACGACGAGCTGCATCACCTACGGTGGGACCGGCCGCTACGACGTCGACGAGGTCACCTACGTCGACGTCCCCGCCGGTCGCACCGCCGACGCCCGTGCCGCCGACGCCGCCCGTGCCGCCGTGCGCGAACGAGCCGCTCGCGAGCGACGAAGAGGTCCTCTCCCGCTTTCCGCGCGCGGCGTCGACGGCGAACCTCGGCGAGACCGCGCAGATCCAGTACGACGTCCAGTACTGCCACCCCGAGACCGGTTGCCTGCCGTGGGAGCGCTCGACCGGGCCGTACGCGAGCGTCACCGGCCACGTCCTCGGGCCGAGTCAGGTCGGCCTCTCGTTCTCGTACACCGGCATCGGCGACCAGGGCTCGACGGAGATCGCGCGCCTCGACGATGGGGTCTTCCGCCTGACGAACGCATTCCTCCAGAAGAGCGGCGAAGCCGTCGGACGCGTCTCGGCGACGACGATCTACGTCGCCGAGAAGACGGCGTCGCCGATCTCGGGCAACGGGAAGATCCGCCGCTTCGCCTGCATCCCGCTCGTCGCGCAGCCGTGAGGCGCGTTCACTTCGTCTCGGCGAGGTCGGCCGCCACGTCGTAGGCGCAGCGGAAACCGATTTCGCGCGTCGCGAACGGCGACGCGCGCCGCGCGGCCGTCCGCATCCAGTGGGCGCCGTCGCGGTACGACCCGCCCCGGACGACGTGGCCGTACGGTCCGAAGGGAGGCCCCTTCGGATTCGTCTGCGTGCCCCGCTTGTAGCCGAAGCCCTCCTCGTCGCGGTCGTAGTAGTCGGAGACCCACTCCGCGGCGTTGCCGGCCATGTCGAGGAGACCGTCCTTCGTCGCGCCGTCGGGGAACGAGCCGACCGGCGCGAGGCCGACGAAGCCGTCGCGGTCGTCGGAGGGATCGTCCGCCCACGCGCCGTGGTTCGCGACGCGCGGGTTGTAGAGATCACCCCACGGGAAGAGCGTCCCCTTGCGCCCGCGCGCAGCGTGCTCCCACTCCGCCTCGGTCGGGAGGCGACCGCCCGCGAACCGGCAGTACGCTTCGGCGTCCTCCCAGCGGACGTGCGTGATCGGAAACGTGGGCTGGTCGTAGCGCCCGTCGCCCGCCGGGAACGCGGGCGGTGCGCAGGCGCCGGCTGCGACGCACCGACCGTAGGCGGCGACCGTCACCTCCGTCGCGTCCATCGCGAAGGGCCCGAGGACGACCTCGTGGGCATGCCCCTCGGCGCGGATCCACGGGCCGACGTCGTCCGTCGCGCTCCGGCACCGCACGCCGAACGGCTCGCGCGCGCAGAGCTCGACGGCGCGCTGCATCTCGAGCGCGGTCGAGCCCATCACGAATTTTCCGCCCGCGATGCGGACGGTCCGCGCGACGGAAGGCTTCAGCGAGACGACGCCGCGGTCGACCGGCACCCGCTCGGCCGCGCGATCGAGCCCGAGCCAGAAGGGCTCGAGCCGCGCCGGGCGCCTCGCGTGCTCGAGCCCCGCGAACGGCCCCGTCGCGTCGGCGAAGCCGAGCGCAAGGACGAGGGCGGCGGGGAGGAGCGACGCGGGGCCGGCCATCTCACCCCGTGAGGATCCGCATCGGGTGCTCGAGGAGCGACCGGAGCTCGGCGAGGAACGCGGCGCCGACGGCGCCGTCGATGACGCGGTGATCGCAGGAGAGCGTCATCGCCATCTTCTTGCCGGGCACGACCTGGCCGTTCTTGACGACCGGCTCGTCGCGCGCCTGACCGACGGCGAGGATCGCGCCTTCGGGCGGGTTGATCACGGCGGAGAACTCGTCGATCCCGAACATGCCGAGGTTCGAGATGGAGAACGTGCCGTCGCTCATCTCTTCCGGCTTCAGCTTCTTCGCCCGAGCGCGCGCGGCGAGGTCTCGGATCTCGCGCGCGATCGCGACGACGCTCTTCTGATCGGCGTTGCGCACGACCGGGGTGACGAGGCCGTCGGGGATCGCGACCGCGACCGAGATGTCGACGCGCCGGTGCAGGAGGATCGCCTCCTCCGTGAACTGCGCGTTGCATTCCGGCACGTGCACGAGCGCCGTCGCGACGCCCTTCACGAGCAGATCGTTCAAGCTCACCTTGAGCGGCTTGTCCCCTTCGGGGGCGCCGTTCGTCTTCCCCGGCGGTCCGGCGAGCTCGGCGTTGATGCGCTCGCGGAGTTGCGCGAGCGGCTCCGCGTCCACGTCGATCGTGAGGTAGAAGTGCGGGACCGTCTGCTTCGACTGGGTGAGCCGGCGCGCGATGGTCTTCCGCATCGGCGAGAGCGGACGCGACTCGGGCTGCGCGAGCCCGGGCGCCGCGAGCGCGCCCTGCGGCGCGCGGGCGAGGGGAGCCGCCTCCGCGACGCCGTTCTGACCGTTCGCGCGCGCGGGCGCGCCGCCGCGCGAAGCGAGGCTGTCGAGGTCCTCCGGGAGGATGCGGCCGTGATCGCCGGAGCCCTGCGCGCCCTGGAGGTCGATCCCGCGCTCGCGCGCGACCTTCCGCACGTAGGGCGAGGCGAGCACGCGCCCTCCGGCAGCGGCCACTTCGGCGACGTCCTCCGCCGCGCGCTCCGTCCGCGTCAGCACGCTGCCGCGCGTGACCGGGCCCGCGCCGCGGACGGGCGCGCCCGCCTTCGACGGCAGCGTGCCGGTGCGCGGCTCGGCGGGCTTCAC
>JBDHVE010000223.1:0-13279 GCA_039809485.1 Polyangiaceae bacterium
CACGTCGAGATCATACGGCGCGGCCGGGAGGAGGCACCCTCGCCCGCCGACCGTTCACCTGCGCCTGGCGACCATTCCCGGCGGTTGCCTGCTAGATTCCTTGCCGCGTGGCGTCACTCGCGTCCCTCACGGGCTGGCTCGCAGCGGCAGCGATCCTCGTCGCCGGCGTCGTCCCGATCGCCGCACGCGTCCGGCTCGGAAAGCGCGCGGCACCGAGCTCGCCGCCGATCCGGACGCACGTGGCTCTCGGGCTCTCCACGTCTGCGCTCGCCTTCGCGCACACGCTGACGATCATCCCCGCGCTCGGGTCGCCGGCGGCGACCGCCGGCGGGATGCTCGCCCTCGTCCCCGGCGCGGGGGCGTTCCTCGTCCTCGTCGCGCACACGGGCATCGGCCTCCAACTCCGGGACGAGAAGCTGCGTGGCCGCGCGCAGAAGCGCCGGACGCACCTCACGACCGCGCTCGTGATCACGACGCTCGTCCTGATCCACGCGGGCGTACTCGTCGCCGCCGACCGCTGACGCGCGCGCGCTCGGCATCGAGCCGGAGCTCGGCCGAGCGCGCGCTCTCGAGTGAGGACGGTCAGCGCCGCGAACGCATCGCGAAGACGATGCCGGTCACGGCGACCGCGGCTCCGCCGAGCAACGTCGCGAGCGGCACGATGTTGTGCTCGATGACGTCGATGCGGTCCGCCATCATCAGCATCATCCAGCGACGCGGGAGGTACGACGGGACCTTGTACGCCGCCGTGCGGATGAGACCGCTGAGACCTCGCATCGGAACGACGGTGCCGTACGTCGGCGTCACCGGGCGCTGCACGTCGAGCGCGGTCGGGCGACCGTTGTGCTGCGGCTCGGGGTGCGCGTACGGCGGGTTGCCGATCGGCTTCGGCGTGAGCTCCTGCGGGACGCCGGGGCGGTCTTCCTGACGGAGGTCGACGCCCCAGCCCAGGATCGAGTTCGGTGCATAGATCGCCATGGGATTCCTCTCACGCGGCCTTCGGGACGAGGACGCACTTGGTGCAGTTGTCACGCTTCGCAGCGAAGATCCGGTAGGCGTCCGGGCCGTCCTCGAGCGCGAGGCGGTGCGAGATGATGCCCTTCGGATCGATCCGACCCGCGCGGATGTGCTCGAGCAGGTGCGGGAGATACCGCTTCACGTTGCACTGCGCGGCGCGGATCGTGAGCCCCTTGTTCATCGCCTCGCCGAGCGGCACGAGGTTCCACGGAGGACCGTAGACGCCGATCGCGACGACGTTTCCGCCACGGCGCACCGACTGGATCGCCCACATGAGCGCGGTCGCCGCGCCCGCCTGCAGCATCGAGAGGCCGAGCGCCTTCTGGAGGAACGAGCCCGAAGCCTCGCAGCCGACGGCGTCGATCGCGACGTCCGGGCCGCGCCGACCGTCGGTGATGTCCTTCAGGTACTGCACGACGCCGTGCTTGCCGTGCTCGGTGAAGTTGATCGTCTCCGCGTTCGCCCACGAGCGCGCGAGGTCGAGGCGGTAGTCGAGCTCGTCGACGACGATGACGCGCCCCGCACCCTGCAGCCACGCCGACTTCGCCGTCATCAGACCGACGGGCCCGGCGCCGAAGACGACCACCGTCTCACCTTCCTTGATGTCACCCATCTCCGCCGCCTGGTAGCCGGTGGGGAGGATGTCGGTCAGGAAGAGGACGTCCTCTTCGTGCATGTCGGCGGGGATCTTCATCGGCCCGACGTCCGCGTAAGGAACGCGAACGAGCTCGGCCTGGCCGCCGTCGTAGCCGCCGGTCGTGTGCGAGTAGCCGAACACGCCCGCGACCATGTCGTTGGCGGGGTTCGAGTTGTCACAGCAGCTCGTGAGACCGCGCGAGCAGAAGAAGCAGGTGCCGCACGAGATGTTGAACGGGACGAGGACGCGGTCGCCGCGAACGAGCGACTGCACGCCGGGCCCGACCTCCTCGACCACGCCGGTGAACTCGTGGCCGAACGTGGTGCCCACGCGCGTGTCCGGAACGAGGCCGTGGTAGAGATGGAGGTCGGATCCGCAGATCGCCGTCCGCGTGACGCGCAGGACGACGTCGTTGGGGTGTTCGATCCGAGGATCGGGCTTCTCCGCCACCTTCATGGTGGACGGTCCGCGATATGTCAGCGCCTTCATGCCCGGGACCGGCTGCAATCAGCGCACCGTGCGGAAGGTCCATCTGTGCTCGCGCTGCCAGGTCCGCGAGAGGTGGTCGCACGCAGGAGCTCGCGTGGACCTGGCTCGACCGCGGTGATGCCTCATCGTGTGTCGGCGAGGGCGTGTCACCGCGAGCGCGGGCGATCGATGCACGTGTCCGTGGTCGGGCAGAGCGGCAGGCGCGCATCGTTCGCCATCAGCGGCTCGCAGCTCGCGCTCTTGATCGCCGGGAGGCACGACTCGAGACGTGCTTCGGCCGAGACCTCGGAGCAGTCCCAGGAACCGAGCATGGCTTGGAGGCGCGGACGCTCGCGCTCGACGCAATCGCTCGAGGCGACCCACTGCCACGATGTGCCGCCAGGGCCCGACTGCGCGCACGAAGCCTTGCGCTTGCAGACCTCGTCCGCGAGGCGCGTGGCGGCGGCGCCGATGCGCGTCGGCTCGGCAGCCGCGGGCGGCGTAGCGCTCGTGATCGAGGTCGTGCCGGCCTCGTCGCCACGCGAGCGGTAGCAGGCGACGACGGCGAGAGAGGAGAGGACGAGGCAGGGGATGAGACGGGACATGGACGAACCTCCTCTGCACGCCCGGTGCAGCGGCCGCGCCAATGTCATGTTCGGCGGAGCTCGACTTCGCTCCCGCGTCAGTGCGTCTTCGTGCTCTTCGGCGAGCTCGACTTCGCTCTCGTCGGCGCGGACTTCGCGGTCTCGACGAGCACCTTCTCTCCGCACTCCGCCTCGATCCGGTGCGGCTTCTCCTTGTCGACCGCGACCGTGTGCGCGCCGCACGGGACGATCACCGAGCCGGATTTCACCTTCTTGCCGTCGACGACGAGCTGCTTGCCCTTCGGCACCGACGGCGCGAGCGCGATGGTGGAGGTCGTCGCGGCCGGCTTCACGGGAGGGGTCGGCGTCGGCTTCGGCGCGCGCTCGGGGGGCGCCTCGGTCGAGGCGGGCGTCGCCACCGCTTCCTTCGGGGCGGCGGGCGCGGGTTGCGCGACCTCGGCCGGCGCAGGCGCGGGCGCGGCCTGCACGTCCGTGATCGTCCGATGCGCGGAGGCTTCCCACGACGGATGCGCGCGCGTGACGGCGAGCGCGAGGATCCACACGCACCCGGCGAGCGCGCCACCGACGAAGAGCTTGCATGCTGCACGGCGGAGCCGGCCGCTGGTCGCGGGCGTCTCGTCGACGGGTGGAGGCTCCTCGATCGGTTGCGCCGGAGCAGCGACCCGCGCACGCGGCGCAACGGCGACGGCTCCGAGCGAGGTCGGCTCGGTGCCGAGATCGCGTTCGCTGCCTGCCTGCTGAGTCGCGCCGCCGTCCTTCACGTGCTCCTCCCGTCACGGAAGGGTTCGACGAATTTTCGCTCGAGGCAAGGATGCGGGCGCCGCGCGATGTCGATGAGTGCTGCGTTGTGCGAGGAGGCACGCCGTCGATCGTTCGAGATCAACGCGATTGCGGCGTGGTCAGCTCGCTTGCCACCGGGCGCGATGCCGCGGCGCAAACCGTGCTAGTCCGTCGCGCATGCATTTGCGGCTGACGCCTTCTTACGCCGTCGTGCTCGTCGTCGCGTCCGCGGTCGCGTGCTCGCGGGCCGAGCCGCAGCCTGCGCCGGTCGGGCGCCGCGTCGAAGCGGTCGCGACCGTGAAGGCGACGTCGCCGAACGTGACGTGTGAGCTCACCGGATTGTTCCACGCGCCACACGAGAAGCCGGTCCGCGTGACGGGCACCGAGTGGAGAGGCGCTGCCTCCGACGTCCGCTCCGGCGACGTCGTGGCGCTCGTCGGGACGATCACCGGCACGAACACGTGGGGCTGCGAGCTCTCGTGCCGCCTCCAAGCGACGACCGGCGAGCCTCTCTCGCAGACGAGCACGTCGCCGGCCGGGACGACGGCCCCCGCGCCGACGTGCCCGCCGTCCCCGAGCGCGAAGTTCGCGTGCGTCCTGAGCGCGCCCTGAGCGGGCGCGGACGCCATTTCGCTGCCTTTCGCGAGCCGGCTTTACCTCCCGCCCTCACTGGGGTAGGTATCGCCCGTTCGCGCCCGTAGCTCAGTTGGATAGAGTGGCGGTTTCCGAAGCCGTAGGTCGCAAGTTCGAATCTTGCCGGGCGCGCCATTCGATAGCGGTTACGAACTTTGGCGACCCGTGGCTCCGGAGGTCGCCCTCGATGACGCGGCGCTGGAAAAGGCGAGGCGTCCTTCTCCATCCGCTCTCCATGGCTGCGGCGCGACGTGTGCAGGCTGCACGCGGTTGCTCGCTTTCGGGAGCGTGACCGGAGTCTCCGGGGCAGACCCATGGAGACCAAGTGACCGACGGCTCCGGAGGAGTGACCTGCGGCTCCGGTTGTCGGAGGCCTGACGCGGCGGGCGCCGGCTCGCTCGCGTCGGGCGCGTCTCGGAAGTATTGGAGATTGCTCGCGGCGGAGTGTCAGGCGTTGGTTGCGGACGAACGAATGGGGTTCACCCGTCGGCTGCACCAAGTTCGGTGCCTTCATCGCCCTCGGAGTCGTCGTTGGCGGCTTCCGGGCGGAGCCTCACGATGACCTGCGAGGTGCGCGCCCGCCACGCGATCCGCTCGAAGCTGGCCTCGAGCGCTCGGCGGCGGAGGCCGGGCCAGAGAAGCGGCCATCGTTCGTGGAGCTCGCGAAGCTTCTCGCGCACGCCGGGCAGGAACATCGAGCGATGTGCGCGGAGCTTCGGATCGACGATCGACTCGACCGTCGCCGCCGCGACCTGGCCCGTGCCGCATCCGAGCGTCCGGCACCGGTAGTAGCGCGCGGCCTTCGCGGCGGAGCGCGCGGTGACCTTTCCGCGGCCCATCGCGGTCGTCATCGTCTTCTCGCACTCGTCGCAGATGAGGATGCCTCGAAGGAGGAAGGGGTCCTTCAGCTCGTGGACCTTCGTCGTGCGTTTCGCCGGCTCGCGGCTGCGACGGTTCTCGATGAGCGACGCCGCCTTCTCGGCAACCTCCGACGCCATGATGCCCGCGTGCGCAGCGGGAGTCCCATCGGGGCGCCGTGCGACGTAGACGGGGTTCTGGAGGATGCGGAGCACCGTCCGCGGCGTCCACGTCCCTGTCTTCCCGCTCTTGTTCGGAAGCCGGCGCTTGTTCGCGGCGAGCGCGATCTCGGAGGGCGATTTGCCGGATGCAGCCGCCTTGAAGAGCCACAGCACCGTGCGCGCCTCGTCGGGCACGATGACGAGTTGCTTGGTGCGCGGATCCGACGCGTAGCCGAGCGGCACGCGCCCCGAGGAGCGCTCGCCGCGCGCGTTGCGTGCGCGCCGGGCATCGGCGAGGCGTTCGGCGATCATGTCGCGCTCCATCTCGGCGAAGCTCGCGAGCACGTTGAGTTGAAATCGTTGGAGCGAGCCCGCCTCGGCATCGATCGCGCCGTGCACAACGGTGAGTCCGACGTCGTGACGCTCGAAGACGTCGACGAGCTTCGCCCAGTCCGCGAGCTTGCGCGTGAGCCGGTCGAGGCGGTAGACGATAACGCGCTGGACCTCGCCGTCCTCGATCTGACGAAGGAGCTTCTTGAGGCCGGGACGCTTCGTGGTAGCACCGCTGGCGCCCTCGTCGTCGAACCGATCGGGGACGGCATACCAGCCGCGCCAGGCCATCGAGCGGATGAACTCGGCGCACTTCGCTCTCTGCACCTTGCACGACGCGAGGGCGGGATCGCCACCGTCGCGCGCGACCGACTGACGCGTGTAGACAGCGCAGCGGACGCTGAAGAACGTCTTGTCGTCGGCGGTGCCGCTCACGAGATCGAGGATATCGCGCCGAGACGTTCGACGCTCGCTCCGAACTCAGGACGCCGCGGCTGCCTCGAACACGAGCGACACCACGTCTCCGCCGAAGCGCTTGGCGCTCGTTTGGATCTCCACGAGGACCATCTTGCGGGAGGGCTCCCCGTACGCCGCGACGTCCACTGCGGCAGTCCGGAGCGCCGGGAGCGTGCCATCCGCGAACAGCTGCACCGCGACGTACGACGGGGTCTCGATCGTGACACGCTCTCCCGCGGTCGTGGCCGAGTGCTGAGTCGGCGGGAACGAGAGGAGCGAGGTCTTTGTCTGATGGATCTTCACCTCGTCGAGGAAGCGCCCTCCGATGCGGATGCGGGTCTCCGCGGCGGGTGGCACGTAGGCCTCGCAGCCCTCGGGCAGCCGGGCGTCGCAACGAAAAGAGTGACCGCCAGCGCCGTCGGGGCCGAGGCTCCAGGTGCCGACGACCCGGTAGTCGTCCCCATACAGCGACGCGCGCCGCTCGAGGAGCGTTTCGAAGATCGTCGCGATCTCGGGCGGATTGCCCGGCCCAGCCATCCGTGCCCGCGCTTCCGCGAGGAAGTGCGGCTTGCCCCAGAGCGGCATCGCCATCGCGTGGAAGTTCCACACGGCCACGGCGAGATCGAGCACGCGACGGGCCGGCTCGAGCTCGGGGACTTTCCCGAGGGGTTCCAGGATCGGCTCCGCGAACTCCAGGATCGTCTCGGAGATCTTCCTATCCGGAACGAAGATGACCGTCCTCGATGTCGCGGCTCGTCCCGATCGCTTCGACTTCTTCTTCATCGCGCTCCGTCATGCATCGCACAGGTCTCTTCCCAAGACCCGTGCCACGAAGTTCTCGCCCTTCCGGTACGTGGCACCGATCTCGCGAAGCCGCGCCCTGAGCTCGGCACCGCGGTTCAAGCGCTCCGCCGCCGCCTTGGCGGGCCCATATGCTGCCCAGACGTCGGCGCCCGTGATCTCGTAGCCGTACCCTTGGGCGATCCAATCGAGCGCGACGACGCCTGCGTCCAGCGCGAACGCCGGCGCCTTGTCCACGTGATCGCGCGCAGCTCGAGCGAGCGTGCGCGGATCGGTCGGGGTCTGCCGCGCGAGAGCGATCGCCTCGTCGAAGAGGCCGGCGTCCTTGGCCGCGGCGAACCACTTCCCTTCGTCACCAGGTGTCGACTCGACGAGAAGGGCGAGGATCTCGCCGTCCGACTTCCCCGCGTACTTCTTGCGCACCGCCCGGAACGTGGCGAGGTAGGTGCCCGAACGATTCGCCTCGGCCGCATAGCGAACGAACGCTTCATCGACGTGCCCACGAGAGAGGAGAATGCCTTCGCAGATCCGAGCGACATCGACCTCGCTCGTCCAAGGGCCACGTGACGCCTCGGCGAGCGAGAGCGCCTCCGCATACCTGCCCGTCGCCGCGAGGGCCTTGACCGCCCAGCGCTTGTACGGCCAGAACTCCTCGTGCTCGAGCAGCTCTTGGAGCTCCTCGTAACGCTCGGCGTGGAACAAGCACGTGAGGCACATGGTCGTCCCGTGGTAGTGCCCGCGCATCTGCGGATCGGGCGAGAGCGCGTTTCGCGTAATCCCGAGCAGTCGATCGGCCCACCAGGAGGCGAGCTCCTTCGTCACGCAGAGCTCCGCCCAGTGATCCGCGAGGGACTCGATGTACGGGATCTGATCGGCCGCGTGCGCCTCGTAGAGTCGCTCGAGCCATGTCTTGCGCGTCGTGGCGCTCGCCGGCGCGCTTGCGATGATTGCCGCAAGCTCGATGATCGCCTGGTTGACTGCGGAGCCGATGGCGCCGGAGGAGCTGTCGACGTGCTCGAGAGCGGGCGATACGCGCTCGAGGAAGAGGACGGCGCCCTCGGCGGCGACGAAGGGGTCCTTCTTGGCGACCTTCTTGATCTCGGAAACCGCCTCGCGGACTCGAGTGATTGCCGGCTGCGACTTCCATCCGAACGCGTTTCGTCGGAACCGGGCGCGAAAGGCCCAGGGATGCGAGAGGCGTTTCCCGCCCCCGCGCCCGACCTCGTCGACGGTGGTGTCGGCTTCGGCGCTGTCGGTGACGTCGTTCGCCGGTCCGTCCAACATCGACCTTCGCCGTCGCGCTGCCATGGCGAGCCCTCCCTACCGCGCGTCGCGTTCGCCGTCCACGGGGGGCGCCTGCCCGCGCCAGCCCGAACGCGCCCCGTTCACCTATTTCTTCGGCGCGCGCGCACGCCAGTAGCCTGGGCGACGGCGGAGGTGGGCGACGGCGAGCACGAGTCTCGTCTCGGGGCGCACGTCGACGATCAACGCCTACGGAAATCGCTCGAGCAGGAGCCTTCGAAGCGTGTCGCGTCCGTCCGAGGTTACCGTCGTGCCCGGCAGCGGGTGCTCCAGGTTGGTGAAGAGCACGGTTTCGACCTCGGCCAAGAGCTCACCGCCGAGGCCGCTGCGCTCGCCGTCGTACTTCGTGATAGCGCGTTCGAGCTCGCGAAAAGCGGTGGGATGGTAGTCCCACTCCTTCATCGACCGAGGCCGAACTTGTCGCGCAGCTGCCGGTGTACGTCGCTCGCCGGGATGGCCTTGACGGCGCCCCCCTCGATCTCGCGAAGACGCCTCTCCGCCTCGTCCGCCCACGCCCTCGCGACGCCGTCGGGGACGACCTCGCCATCGTCGAGGCTCGCCTCGAGCTTGTCCGCGATGAGGGCCCGATCGGCGGCGGGGAGGCCGAGGATCTCGTCCAAGAGCTGCTGCGTGCGGGCGTTCATCCTTCGTTCAGCATAGCGCGGGCCCCGGCCTTCGCCGGTATGCGCGAGCTCGAGTGTGAGGTTGGGCCCTGTTCGCAGGCGGCCCAGGGCCAGGCACGACCTGGCCCGGCCATAGGGTCACGCGAGACCAGGCCAGCGATCTCACAGGTTTCGGCGCCCCGGCCATCCGGCATACGTTTCGCTTGGCGTGCGCCTCCGACCATGACGAGCGTGCGCTTCGATCGCGGAACATTGGAGCTCACTGGCGGCGCGCCAGAGGTCCCCCACGCCATCTGGGATCCGCGCAGCGAGACGCGTCGCGTGGCTGCCTACCGCTTCTCGGATCTCGCGCTTTCCGTTGACCATCGCGGCTTCGCTCTCGAGGGAGACCTGCGTAACGGCTGGCAGGTCGAGCGACGCGACTGCTCCTCGCTCGCTCTCAGGCCCTATCAGGCGCAGGCCCTCGCATCGTGGACAGCGTTCGGGCGTCGCGGAGTCGTCGCTCTCCCCACCGGAGCGGGAAAGACGCGCGTTGCGCTCGCAGCTCTCTTCGACACCGGGCTACCGACGGCGATTCTGTGTCCAACCAAGGCCCTCGCCGTCGCATGGGTCGAGGAGCTCCAGAGGCACCTCGCCGGGGCGCCGGTCGGCCTCGTGGGGGACGGTCATCGAACGGTGGAGCGCGTCACCGTCATGACGTTCGAGAGCGCCTACCGGCACATGGACAAGCTCGGAGATCGCTTCGGACTGCTGGTCGTGGACGAGGTCCATCACTTCGGCAGCGGCGCGCGCGTCGAGGCGCTCGAGGCGTCGGCGGCGGTCGCGCGGCTTGGCCTCTCGGCCACAGCGCCCGATCCCGGTTCCGAAGGAGCCGCGCGTCTGGGTGACCTAGTCGGTCCCGTCGTCTTCGAGATGGGGTATGCCGATCTGGTCGGCAAGCACCTCGCGCCGGTCTCCGTGATCAAGATCCCCGTCCGGCTCGAGGCGGACGAGCGTGCCGACTACGATGCTCGGACGCGCGTCTTTCTCGAGATGCGACGTACGTTCATGCGTCTCTACCCGGGCGCCGATGTGGCAACGATGCTGCGCGGCCTCGGTAGAACCTTCGAGGGTCGGCGCGCGCTTCGGGATCGTGCGCGCGCGCTCGAGCTTGCCTGCTTTCCGCGCGCGAAGCGATCACTCCTTCAGACACTCCTCGCCCGTCACCGCGACGATCGGACGATCGTCTTCACGGCGTTTGCCGAGAACGCCTACGTGGCAGCCAAGGACATCCTCATCCCCGTGATCACCGGCGAGACCGCCGCCAAGGAGAGGCAGGAGATTCTGACGGCGTTCCGCGAGGGGAAGGTGCGCGCGATCGCGTCGGCGCGCGTGCTCAACGAAGGGATCGACGTTCCCGAGGCTCGCGTCGCGATCATCGTCGCCGGCGCGCTCGGCGCTCGCGAGCACGTCCAGCGCATCGGCCGCGTTCTGCGTCCTGGTCCGGACAAGCACGCAGTCGTCTACGAGCTCATCACGACCGACACCTCCGACGCACGGCGGGCGTCGATCCGGGCGAAGCATGCTCAAAAGCCGTCTCCTTGACTGCGAGCGCACGGACGACGGACGCGTCGTCCCCAGGTGGCTCCTCCCTCGTGACGAGCCGTGGCTCCGCGAGCTGGTCCATGAGGCGAGCGCCGCCGGCGGCCGCGCAGCCGCGGAGGTGGACGAGCGGCTCGTCGAGTCCGTGGCTCCCATCGCACGCCGTCATGGTGCAGGGAGGCGGCTCGTCGAAGCGGTGTGGGCCGTGGAGCGCCGCCGCTGGTCTCTCCGGACTGCCTCCCCCGTCCCGCCCCGAACGATTCGCCGGGTCGTCTTCGAGCTCGCTGCCGAGCGGTCGCGAGAGGAGGCGCTTTCGACCGCGGCCGCCGAGCTCGGCCTCGACGTAACGCAGATCGAGTCGCTGCTCTTTGCCGACCGTCCTCGGGCGAAGCTCCTCGTGGCACCCGGGGCTCCCGCGACGACGTCGAGCCTCGCGGATGCCTACAACCTTGCGATCGTCCAATCGCTCCTCGGGCGCGCCACCGAGGTCGCCTGCGTGGTGCGAGCGAATCTGCGACGCGTGGTCGGATACGCGAAGCTCCTCGGTCTCATGATGACGTTCGACGAGGCGGCGGACGGTGCCGCGACGATGACGCTCTCTGGGCCGATGGCCCTCTTCCACGACACGGTGAAGTACGGCAATGCGCTCGCTCGTTGGTTCCCGGCGCTGGTCGCGACGCCCGGCTGGTCGCTCCGCGCGAGCATCGTTCTCTCCGGGGAGACTCTGCGGTTCGATCTCGGCGCCGACAGCCCTCTTCCTCGTACGCATGCGATGCCGCGAGCGCATGACAGTCGACTCGAGTCGAAGCTCGAGGTCGATCTGAGGCGGATGGCCTCCCCCTGGCGGATCGAGCGCGAGGTCGCCGTCGTGCGCGCAGCTCCGGGCAACGACGGGCGGCGCAAGCTCCTCTTCCCGGACTTTGCTCTCTCGTCCGACAGAGGGCGGGTCCTCGTGGAGGTCGTCGGCTACTGGACGAAGGACTACCTCGAAGACAAGCGCGCGATGCTGAACGCGGCACGCGTTCCGCTCGTGATGTGCATCGACGAACGCCACGCGGATCCCGCTCTTGCGACCGACCCGCGCGTCGTCATGTTCAAGAAGCGGATCGACGTACACACGCTCCTCGAGGCGTGCAGTCGTGCACTCTCGCAGTGCGGAGAACGCCCACGTGAAGGACATGGCGCGTGACTCGTGGGATGCCAGCGTTCCTTCCTACGTCCTCGCCCTGGCGATGCGCTCGAGCTCGACCGCCGCGGCGGCCTTGTCGATCCGCCCCTCCGCCACGCCCATCGTGAGCTCGTAGAGCGCCTCGGACGGATGCTCGATGCCGATGCCGTTCACATCGAGGAAGACGATCGCCGCGAGCAGTCCGGTACGCTTGTTCCCGTCGACGAACGGGTGGTTCTTCACGATGTGAAAGAGGTAGGCCGCTGCCATCGCGAACAGCCCTTCGTGGGCGAAGTCGCCTCCGAACGACGCCCGCGGCTGCGCGACGGCGGACTCCAGGAGGCCCTGATCCCGGAGCCCGGCTCCGCCTCCGTAGACGTCGAGCTGGGTCGCGTGGATCTCCAGGACGTCGTCGACCTCGAGGAACAGCGGCTCGTCCGAGCTCACTTCGCGAGCTTCCGCAACGTCTCGTCGTGAACGGCCATCATCTTCTTGGTCGACGCGCGGACGCGCGCCTTCTTGGTGAGCTTTGCTGGCCGGATGATGAGGGCCTCGCCGTCGGTCCGGACCTCGAGCTCGGTGTCCTTGTCGATGTCGAGCAGCTCGAGGATGGGGCGCTCGATGATGAGCCCCAGGCTGTTACCGACCGCGGAGAGCTTCTTGATCATAGCTGCCTCGCCTTACGTACGTACGAACAATGGTGTAACGCCTGGTCTGACCCTGCGCCAGCTCGAGCGTTCTTTGTGCGCGCGAGAGAACCGGCGAGTTGCTCGGTTCTGGCGCCGCGGAGACGGAGGGGGTGACCCGCGGCTCAGGAGGTCCAAGTGCTTTCAATTGCAAGCATTTATGGCGCAGACGCAGATCGGTACGGCAGGCCGAATTTGCGCCATTCGATAGCGGTTACGAACTTTGGCGACCCGCCGCTCCGGAGGTCGCCGATGCGGATGAGCCGCTGAGATTCGCGGGCGTTGGCTCTCGCGGGGCTCTCCACAAAGAGCGGGCGGTGCGTGTAGGGTGCACGTGATTGCTCGGTTTCGGGGCGCGGGCGGTGCTCTCCGGGGCAGACTATTGGAGACGAATTGACCCGCGGCTCCGGAGAAAGTGACCCGTGGCTCCGGAGGTTGGAGGGGCGAGGGGTCTCGTTCGGAGAGAGCGCGTCTCGGAAGTCGTGGAGATTGTTCGAGTCGGGTCGCCGGGCGGCGGTTGCGGACTGACAGACGGGGTCCACGCGTGGGGTGCACCACGTCGGGTCTCGTGTCGCCGTGCGGGGTGGGGTCCTCGCGAACGCGTCCGCCCGATGCACGGTCCGGGGCGTCTACGGCAGCATCGAGTACCCGCCGCACTTCATGCTGACGGCCACCGCGGCGGCGCAGACCATCGTGCCCACGGAGAGGCACTTGTCGAAGCCCCACCATGCACCCTGCGAGCGGTTCACCGACGACGACAAGACTTGGTAGTTCGAGGGATGGTCGGCGCCCCCGAGCGAGCGCGGGACGATGTGGTCGATGTCTTTGCCGGCGAGGTTCTCCCCGCGCGACTCGAGCTGGCGCCGGAAGGACTGAGTCGAGGTCGACTGGCAGACGGCCGCGCCGGTCATCGCGGCGGCATCGACCTGCGCCGCAACGAACACGAGGCTTCTGTAGAAATCCCACAGGATCCTGGCACGGTCCCACTCGGCCGCCGCGGCCGCATAGGTCTCGCGGGCGTTCCCGTAGCGCCGTTCCGCGACTTCGAACTGCCCCCGGGCGCGGGCGTACGACTCCCTCGCTCGACCGAGGCCGACGGCAACCGCTCGCCACTCTGCAGAGAGTTGCGCAGCGGTTCGTTCCACCTCGGCGAGCTCGACGTCATGCTGCGCC
>JBDHVE010000224.1:0-13120 GCA_039809485.1 Polyangiaceae bacterium
GGGCGCCGCGACGTCGGGCGCGCGGGCCGCGGCGGCGCTCGGGGGTGGCGACGGCGGTGCGGGCTGCGAGCTGCCGCATGCTGGGAGGGCGGCGAGCGCGGATGCGAGCGCGAGAACGAGGCGGCGCACGTGAGGAGGATAGCGGAACGACGCTCGCGAGCGGAGCGTGCGTCGCGAGCCGGGCGTGCGGAGTGGATTCCGCGTCGCGGGTTCCGCGTCAGCGTCCGCGTTCGCGTTCGCGTCGGCGTTCGCGTTCGCGTTCGCGTTCGCGTCGGCGTTCGCGTTCGCGTTCGCGTCCGCGTCGGCGTCCGCGTCGGCGTCCGGGTCCGTGCTCGGAATCGGGTTCGCTGGAGCGGACGGCAGAGCCGCACCAGGAAGGCTGCCGAATCGAGAGGCGCGCTCTCGAGCCTCGAGACGGCTGCGAAATCGGATCCACTGGTCCGGTTAGGATCGTCTCCGGCTCCACACTGGCGGCATGAAGCAGCTCGCTCTCGCTCTGCCGCGGCCGCGGCCGAAGAAGACGTGGGGTGGTCGTCGGAAGAACGCCGGCCGAAAGCCGGTGATGCCGGGACGCCGGCGCGTTCCTCACGTCACGCGACCTCGTCACGCACGCGCGAACCCGATTCACGTCACGATGCGCGCGAAGCGTGAGGTCGCGTTCCTGCGCACCGAGCACGTCTTCGCTCGCGTCCGCGCCGGCATCCGCGCCGCGCAGCGCGCCGACTGCCGTGTCGTCCACTTCTCGGTGCAGGGCGACCACGTCCACATGCTCGTCGAGGCGAACGACGCCGCGGCGCTCCGCTCCGGCATGCAAGGCATGACGACGCGGCTCGCGCGCGCGATCAACAAGGCGCTCCGCCGTCGCGGGAAGGTCTGGGCCGATCGTCACCATCGGCGCGCGCTCACGAAGCCGCGCGAGGTCCGGAACGCGCTCGCGTACGTGCTCCTGAATCATCGGAAGCACGGAGCAGCGGGCGTCGTGGTGCTCCGCGTCTTCGGTGCTAAGGAGGCGAGCCTCGATCCGTGCTCGTCGTCGGTCTATTTCGACGGGTGGAGCTCGCGCTCCATGCCGCTCGTCGCCGCGCTCGCTCGAGGAGAGGACGCAGCGCTGCGGCCGGTTCCTCCTCCACGCACCTGGCTCCTGCGGGAAGGGTGGCGGAAGTACGGCCTCGTCGACCCGTCGGAGGTGCCGGGCTCGAGCGGGCGCGCACCCGGAGCACGATTCCGTCACGCGAAGCCATGATTCGGCACCCTTTCGTCGTACGCGCCTGGCCCCGCCTCACCCCGGCCTGAGCACCAGCTCCGCCACCGTCTCGCGCTTGCCGTCTTTCACGCCCTCGACGCGCGCCTTGAACGGGCGCACGCGGAACGACAGCCTCGCCAGCGGCTCGTCACACACCGCATAGAGCGCGCCGTCGCTCGGATCCCACTGCACGTCGCGGAACACCTTGATCGGCTCGCCCGTCTCGCTCGTGACGACGACCTCCGCTTCGTCGTAGCCGCGGAGGTCGACGCCGACGCGGTAGAAGACGAGGTCGGTCGCCGCGCTCCACGGCGGCACGTCCGTCACCGCGTTCGCGTGCACGTCGAAGTAGACGCTCCGCGCCGTCGCCGCGCGCAGCTTCTCGAATGCTTCGCGCGTCGGCGCCGCCGAGAAGCCCGGTCGTCCACGAAGCCAGTCCACGCCTCGCGACAGCCGCTGCACGAACCCGAGCGCCTCGGCCGTCTCCGCACCGCCATCCGCCGCGTCCGCGAAGAGCTCCTCTTCGAAGCGTGCCGCTTCGTCCTCGGGCATCACGCCCGCGGTGTAGTCGTCGACGCGCGCGAGGCGCTCGTCTCGCGGCGACCCGCTCATGCGGCCTCCCAGGCGGTGGCGGTCTTCGCCATGCAGTCGCGGAGCGCCGCGAGCGTGCGATGCCTCATCACGCGCGCGTTCGCTTCGCTGATCCGGAGGCGCTCCGCGATCTCCGCGTGGCTCAACGCCTCGCCATACGAAAGCCAGACCACCTCGCGCGCACGCTGCGTGATCTGGGTCAGGCAGTCCTCGAGACGCACCACGTCCTCGCTCGCGTGCTCCGGCGCGTCGGGCGCGTGGGGGAGGACGTCCGCGGCGTACATCTCCCAGAGCGCGTCGCGCCGTTCACGCTGGCGGACGCGGTCTCGCGCGAGGTTCTTGCAGATGCCGAGGACGAACCCGCCGACGCGCGCGGGATCCTCCACCGACCCGCGCCGGAGCGCGTCGACGAAGAGGAGCATGACGTCCTGCTGGAACTCGCGGACCGCATCGGCGGTCCGGAGCCGCCGGCGCGCGAAGGCCGCCACCGCCGGCGCGAGGCGCGCACACAGCTCGCTCTCCGCACCCCGGTCGCCGCCGTGCGCGCGCACGACGAGGTCCGCTGCTGTCCCCTCCGTCGTCATCGCCTCCAAACCTAGCAGAATGCCTCGTCGCGGCGACCCGCCGAAAATTCGTCCGGCGCGTGTAACGCCGCGTTCCGCTCGCTCCACTTCGAACGGGCAGAGGCCAAGATGCTCTCGACCCGACTCCTCCGAATCCTGAAACGCTCCCTCACCGCCGTCGCCGTCCTCCTCGCGGTCGCCGTCCTCGCCACCGCCGCCCGGCAGGACCGCCACTTCGACGCCCCGACCCCCGACATCCATGCCAGCTCCGACCCGGCGGTCGTCGCGCGCGGTCGTTACATCGTCGAAGGGCCGGCCCATTGCGCGGACTGCCACGGCGAAGACCTCTCCGGCGGCCGTGCGTTCCATCTGCCGGTCGGCACCTTCCGCGTCCCGAACATCACGAGCGATCGCGAAACGGGGATCGGTCGCTACGAGGACCGAGACCTCGCGCGCATCCTCCGCCACGGCGTGCGGCCGGACGGCCGCGCCGTGCTCCCCTTCATGCCGTTCGCCGATCTCTCCGACGCGGACCTCCGCGCCGTCGTCTCCCACCTCCGCACGACGAAGCCGGTCAGGAACGCGGTTCCTCCCCACGACGTGAACGCCGCCGGCATGGTCGTCAAGGCGTGGGTCCTCACGCCGAAGGGACCCTCCTCCAGGCCTCCGGCCACCTCGCCGACGGGCCCCACGATCGAGAACGGTCGCTACCTCGCGCACTCCGTCGCGAACTGCGTCGGCTGTCACACGAAGATCGACCTGCGCACGGGCGCCTTCGCCGGCCCGCTCTTCGGCGGCGGCGCCCGCCACGTCTCCGCGACCGACCCGAACAAGGTCTTCGTCGCCCCGAACCTCACGCCCGACGAGCGGTGGGGCTTCATCGCATCGTGGTCCGAGGACGCGTTCGTCGCCCGCGTCCGCGCCGGCCGCGCGCTGGAGGGCTCGCCGATGCCGTGGCCGTCGTTCCAGCAGATGAGCGACGACGACCTCCGCGCCATCTTCCGCTATCTCCGCACCGTCCCTGCGGCGCCGGGTGGTCCCGACCCGCAGGACCGCGACCAGGTCGTGCTCACGGCCGCGAAGTGAGCCTGATACCCTCGCGGACACATGCGTCCGCTCGACGTGGGCATCATCGGTGGCGGTACGGCAGGCTGTGCCGCCGCGCTCTTCCTCGCGCGCCAGGGCCATCGCGTCACGGTCTACGAACGCGTCGAGATCCCGGGCCCGGTCGGCGCCGGGATCACGCTCCAGCCGACGGGGCAGCACGTCCTGCATCGGCTCGGCCTCCTCGGGGACGTGCTCTCGCACGGCGCCCGGATCGACCGGCTCCTCTGCGAGACGCCGGCACGGAAGCCGATCGTCTCGCTCGAGTATCGGACGTGCGGGGAAGGGTGGTTCGGGCTCGGGCTCCACCGCGGCGTCCTCTTCGAGGCGCTCTATTGCGCGCTGGCCCGTGAGCCGAACGTCACCGTCCACACCGGCGTCGAGATCGTCGATCTCGCGCGCGCCGCCGACGGAGGGCGCGCGCCGGTCCGCACCGCCGCGGGCCGCGTCCTCGTCGACAAGGGCGGTGAGCGTCATGGACCGCACGAGCTCGTCGTCGTCTGTGACGGCGCGCGTTCGCAGCTCCGGGACGACACATGGACGAGCAAGCGCGTCACGCCGTATCCCTGGGGCGCGCTCTGGTTCGTAGGAAAGGATCCGCGTCCGTTCGGCGATCCGAGCGCGTCGCTCCTCCACCAGGTCTGCGACGGCACGCAGCGGTTCCTCGGGCTCCTGCCGACCGGGATGGGGCCTGGCGCGCCGACGTCGGGCAGCATGCTCCTCGGCGGCGGCTCGCCTCCGCTCGTGAGCCTCTTCTGGAGCATCCGCGCGAGCGCCGTAGGCGAGTGGCGTGCGCGCGGGCTCGACGCATGGAAGGACGAGGTCCGCGCGATGGCGCCCGAGGCGGACCCCGTCCTCGTGCAGATCGAGGACGTCGACCAGGTCCTCTTCGCCGCCTACCACGACGTCGTGATGCACCGCTGGGCGACGCGCGACGTCGTCTACCTCGGCGACGCCGCGCACGCGACGAGCCCGCAGCTCGGGCAGGGCGCGAACCTCGCGCTCTGGGATGCGATGGTGCTCGGCGAGGCGCTCGAGCACGAGCCGCACGATCTCGCGCGCGCCCTGCATCGCTATTCACGCCTCCGCGAGGACCACCTCGGCTTCTACCAGGTGGCGACGCGCTGGCTGACCCCCTTCTTCCAGTCCGATCACTCGTGGCTCGGGCCGCTCCGCGACATGACGATGCCGCTCCTCGGCAAGATCCCGCAGACGAACCGGATGATGACCGCCTCGATGCTCGGCGTCGTCGCGGGGTTCGACTTCGGAACGCTCCCCGTCGACGACGCCGTTCGCCGCCCGGGCTAACGCAAGCTCCGCTTGCGTTGATACGAGAACCGTAACGCGGAACGGCTCACACGGAGCCGAAGGACCGAGCTTCGCCCCGCCTCGCCCGTCAGGGCGGGGCGAAGCGAGGTCCGACCAGGTGAGCACCGCATCAGCTCGTCCCGCCGAGCGCGCCGATCACCTGGCCGGTGATGAAGCTCGAGTCGGCATCCGACGCGAGGAACACGTAGGCCGGCGCGATCTCCTCCGGCTGACCCGGGCGGCCCATCTCGGTCTGCTTGCCGAACTCCTTGATCTTCTCTTCCGAAGACCCCTGGTCGGACGGATTCAGCGGAGTCCAGACCGGCCCCGGCGCGACGACGTTCACGCGGATCCCCTTGTCGACGAGCGCGCTCGCGAGCGACTGCGAGAGCGTGTGGATCGCGCCTTTCGTCGCCGAGTAGTGACTTGTTGCCGAAGATGCCGGTCTCCGACCCCGTAGCGACGATCGCGCTCCCCGGCTTCATGTGCGGGATACACGCTTTCGCCATGTAGAAGTAGCCGTAGATGTTCGTCTTGAACGTGTGATCGAACTGCTCGTCGGAGAGCTCGTCGATCGAATCGCATCGCTGCTGGAACGCGGCGTTGTTCACGAGGATGTCGAGCCGGCCGAGCTCCTTCACGACACGCCCGACGCTCTCGCGGCAGAACGCGGCGTCGCCGACGTCACCCTTGATGAGGAGGCACTTGCGACCCGCTCCCTCGACGGCGCGCTTCGTCTCCTCGGCGTCCTCGTCGTGCGAGTAGTAAAACACCGCGACGTCCGCGCCCTCGCGCGCGTAGAGGACCGCCACGGCGCGGCCGATCCCGGAGTCGCCTCCCGTCACGATCGCGACCTTGCCGTCGAGCTTTCCGGCCGGCTTGTAGAGCGGCGCCTCGTAGCGCGGTTTCACGCTCATCTCCGCTTCGGAGCCCGTCCCCTCGAGCTTCTTCTGAGCGAACGGCGGCTTCGGCTCGCGCTGCATCTGCGGCTTCGGCTGCGGCTTGCTCTTCTGCGAACCGGGGCCGTTCTCGGCGTGCCTCTGGGATTGCGGTGCGGGCATGAAAAGACCTCCGCGCGCCGACCTGCAATCAGCAGGCCCGCGGCGCGGAGGTCGCTTCAGCTTCGTTCGCTCGGGTACGGGGACGGGCAGCCCGTCAGTTGTCCGCCCAGACGACCCACTTGCCGGTCGTCGCCCACGTGTCGCTCGCGTCCTTGAACGCGCCCATGTACGTCGCGCTCGTGTCGAAGAAGCCGTCGTTCGGCGGCGTCGCGGCGCCGTCGGTGAGGCTCGTCCCGGGTCCGAACACGGGCCTGGTCGCGTCGAAAGGCGCCGCGATGTTCGGGCTCGTGAACTTGTTCGAGAGCGCCGCGCCCTTCATCCAGCCGAGCTCGTCACGAATGCACCGTCGTTGTCCTTGTTCGGAGCCGCCGCGCCGTTCTCGGCGTAGGCGAGACCGTCGACGAGGCCCGTCCCGACCATCCCGGAGAAGAGCGAGTTGGAGATGACGAGCGCGTCCTTCCCGGCCGCGGTCGTGCCGGTCACGGTCGACGCGTCGCGGATGTCGAACGCGGACTCGAAGCCGGTGACGACGAGGTTCTTGTAGGTGCCGCGGGCGTTCCGGCGGATGAGGATGCCGTACTGTGCCTGGTCGACGTCGGCGTTCTTGCCGATCAGGGTCGCGTTGTAGATCGTCGGGCTCGTGAGCGGCGTGTTGCCGGTCCCCTGTGCGTCGTTGTCGATCTCGAAGCCGTTGTCCTCACCCGGGTGCGCCGGGTCCTGCTGGAGGACGAGGAACTGGAGGCGGCCCTGGTAGCCGTTGTCCATGTCGAAGCCGTCGTCTTCGTTCGCCTGGCAGACGAGGTGGTGCGCGTCGACCGTGCCGCCGAAGAACTCGAAGCAGTCGTCGAGCGCCTGACGCACCTGGATGTGGTCGATCTTCGTCCCGCGGCCGACGCCGGCGAGGGTGAGGCCGTTGACCTCGTTGTCGGGCGAGAGGACGACGCCCGCGTACTCGATGCGGACGTAGCGGAGGATGCCGCTGTCGTCGTTCTCGTCCGTGCCGCCGTACGTCGTCGTGTTCCCGTTCTTGAGGATGCCCTCGACGCTCGGGCTCGGGAGGTTCACCGGCGCCTTTCCGAGCACGACGATCCCGCCCCAGTCGCCGGCGCGGCGCGCGGCGCCCGCGGCCTGGCTCGTGAAGACGATCGGCTCCTCGGCCGTGCCCTCGGCGACGATCTTCGCGCCCGGCTCGACGAGGAGGATCGCCTTCGACGCGTTGTCGCCCTTGACCGTGGTGCCCTTCTCGATCGTGAGCACGGCGCCCGGCTTCACTACGACGAGGCCCTCGAGGAGGTAGTCCTTCGAGGAAGAGAGCGTGCGGCTCGCCGTGATTTCCCCGCTCACCTTCTCGACCGGCTTCTGGACGTTGCCGCTCGCGCCGCTCGAGCTCGACGTGCTCGGGTCGCCGGACGACGTCTGCCCCGACGAGCCGCTCGACGAGGAGCCGCCCGAGCTCGAGCTCGAACCGCCGCCGCCCAGCTCGCCGTCGTCGCTGCACGCGACCATGCCGCCGAGCGCAGCGCCGAGCGCCGCCACGAGAAGAACCTGCGACTTCATCTTCGACATCCGAAGCTCCTTGCATGGCGCGAGACGTGAGCTCGCGCGTGGTCACTCTTGTGCCCGACTCCGGTGACGACCATGCGTCGTGTTCCGAAACTCGGGATGTTCCTTCCGTGCCGATCGCGTGACGTCAGTTCGAGTACGTCGCCGTGAGCCACAACGTCCGGCCGACGAGGTAGCGGTTCGCGATGAACTCGTCGCCGTCGCGCCCCTGCGTGAACTTCACGGGCGCGTCGAAGATGTTCTCGATCGTGAGCTTCGTGTCGACGTGATCGCCGAAGCCTTTCGCGATCGAGAGGTCGACGAGATGACGCGGCTGCTCGTAGGTGTCCGGGAGGCCGTTCTGCCCGACCTGCGCGACGCGCGCGCCCTGCACGTTGTAGAGCGCGCGCGCGCGGATCTTCGTCGGCTCGTTGGCCCAGTCGAGCGCGAGGTTCACGACGTACGGCGACTGGCCCGCGAGCGGGCGCTCCTTCGAGGTCTGGATTCCGCCCGCGGCCTCGTCGAGCTCCACCCGCGAGTGCACGAGGGTGAGGTTCGCGAGGACGGAGAAGTCCTTCGCCGCGCTGGAGACGAAGTCGAGGCCCTTCCGTGCCTCGAGCTCGACGCCCGTGTTCACCGCGCCCTTCGCGTTCTGGAAGGAGAGGACGCCGCGGCTCGTCGGGATGATGAACGGCTCGATCGGCTTCTCGAACCGCTTGTGGAAGACGGAGACGGCGATGACCTCGGAGACGCGCGGGAAGATCTCGAAGCGCGCGTCGAGGTTCGTGATGTTCGTGCGGTCGAGCTCGGGATTGCCGAGCACTTCACGGGCGCCGAGGAAGTCGGAGAAGATGAACGGCGCGAGCTCCCGGAGCTGCGGGCGCGCGACGGTGCGCGTCGCGGTGAGGCGGACGTTGGTCGTGTCCGTCACCTTCACGATCGCGTTCGCGGACGGCAGGAGGTCCGTCTTCGCGAGCCGGCTCTGGACGCGCGCGTCCTTCGCGAACGGGTCGAACGAGTCGATCGTCTGCGTCGAGCGCTCGATGCGCTCGCCGACGACGACGCGGAGGCGCGGGAGGACCGCGACGTCCGCCATCACGTAGCCGGCGAGGACGTCGTACTTCGCGGCGTAGGAGTCGGTCGGGCGCGTCCACTCCTCGAGCTCGAGGAGCGTGCCGACGTTCTCGTCCGTGAAGAGCTGGTTCGGCGCCTGACGGAACGGCGCGAGGTCGCGCACGGACGGGTTTCGGAGGAAGCGGAACCGGCGCGCGTTGAAGCTGCGGCCGCGGAGCGTGACGAGGCCTCCGGCCTTGATCGCGGTCGGCTTCTCTCCCTTGCCGAGCGGCTGGAGCCAGTCGAAGCCGCCCGAACGCGTGGTCTCGCCCTGCGCGGCGTAGAAGTGCTGCCCGCTCTGCGTGCTCTCGCGGTACGAGTAACCCGTCTGCGGATCGTTCACGTAGACGGTTTCGCGGAGGTCGGGATCGCTGAGCGTCGCACGCGACCAGAGACCGGCCCACGTGAGCTGCGCGGAGTTCAGCGTGCGGAAGCGGTGCTCGCCGCGGAGCTGGGTGTACTGGAGCGCGCGGTTGACGAAGCGGATCCGCTCGTCCCGGATGTCGTTGTTCTGCTCCTCGTTGAAGCCGGTGATGAGCCGTCCTTCCTTCTCGGCGCTGCGGCTGTAGAGGCCGGTCAGGGCGAGCTTGTGGTCGTTGTCGAACGCGTAGCTCACGGTCCCGAGCGCGCTCCACGTCACCGTGTCGATGCCGGTCTCGCCGCGGTAGTCGTTGAACCGGATCAGCTCTCCCGGCTTGTTCGGGTCCACCCCGTAGGTGCGGATGATCTCGTCGTTCCGCTTCTGGAACCGTCGCGAGTAGCTCGCGCCGGCGACGTAGCCGAGGACGCGCTGCTTGCCGAGCTTGAAGGAGTCTCCGACGACGACGCTCGCGGTGCCGTTCGGGAGGTCGAAGACGCGCTCGGTCTCCATCGGCCCGTTGATCGCCTTGCCGATGTTCGCGATGTCCGGGTTCAACGTGCCGTCGGGGCGGAGGCGCGTGACGCGGTCGCGAGGCACCTCGCTCGGGAGCTTCCGGGAGCCGTCGTCCATTCCGAGCCAGTCGAGGCTCCCGCCCGGGTAGCCGAGGCGCTTGCCGAACGTCGACTCGGTGTTGAAGCCGAGGCCGAGCGTCGACTGGAAGAGGAACTTGTTCGGCAGGTCGCGCGTGTGGATGTTGAGCGAGCCGCCGGCGAAGTCGCCCGGCATGTCGGGCGTGAACGTCTTCGAGACCGTGAGGTCCGACAGCACCAGCGTCGGGAACATGTCGAGCGGCACCGCCTGCCGGTCCGGCTCGGGGCTCGGGAGCGGCGAGCCGTTGAGGAGCGAGTTCGTGTAGCGGTCGCCGAGACCGCGCACGAAGATGTAGCGGCCGTCGACGACGGTGGTGCCGACGACGCGCTTCACCGCGTCGGCGGCATTCCGGTCCGGCGTGCGCGCGATGTCCTGCGCGCCGATCGAGTCGGACGCCTGGGCGGCGTTCTTGCGGAGGAAGAGCTGCGTCGCGGCGCTCGCGCGCTCGACCTCCGCCTCGACGGCGGTGACCTCTTCGACCGCCATCTCGTCCGGATCGAGGACGACGTCGATCCGCGCGATCTTGCCCGCCGCGACGCGGACGTTCTTCACGCGTGCGGGCCGGTGGAGCTCGTACTGGACCCGGAGCTGGTAGGTGCCGGGCGGGAGCTCGAGCCGGTAGCGGCCCTCGACGTCGCTCTGGGCGTAGTCCTTCCGGCCGATGACGGTGACGACCGCCTCGAGGAGCGTCTCGTCGCCCTTCCTACTCCGGACGACGCCCCAGACCGCGCCCTTGCCGCGCGCGGGCGGCTTCGACGGATCGACGGTCGGGACTTCGACTGGCGCCTCTTCGACGGCGTCCGACGGCGCCTCCTCGGCGACGCCCGGCGCCGACGTGTCCGTCTCGGGCGTCGCGTCCTGTGCGCGCGCCGCGCGAGGCAGGCACAGTGTCGCGGTCAGAATCGAAATACACGTGTACCGTGCACGCATCGCGTGTCTCGCTCTCTTCCTTCTCGGCGCGCGCGCTCGCGCGCTCGTCCGTCAGCGCGGTGCGCCTGCCATCACCGACTTCGTGAGGATCGCAATCGTCTTCGCGCCGCCCTGGCGGGCGAGGTCCATCGCCTCGACCGTGACGGCGTAGGGCGCGTCGTCGGCCGCGTCGAAGTAGACGGCCTTCTCCGCCTTCGCGGCCATGAAGCGCGTGATCTTGTCCCGGAGCTCGGCCTTCGCGATCTCCTGGCCGTTGATCTCGAGCTTGCCGTCCTTCTTCACCGTGAGGACGACGCTCTCGTTCTTCTGCGGACTGTCCGCCGTCTTCTCGTCCTGCTTCGGGAGCTGGAGCCAGAACTGCTTCGAGAGGAGCGGCGTGACGACCATGAAGATGATGAGGAGGACGAGCACGACGTCGACGAGCGGCGTCACGTTCATCTGCGGCACCGCCCGCGCCTTGCCGCCCTTCTGGCTCGTTCCGACCGACATGCCCATGACTTCGAGGTCCTCTAGTTGGCCGCGGACTCGTCCGCGTCTTCGTTCCCGTTGCCGCGCTTCTGCACCTGGAGCGACACGCCGGAGAACCCTGCGTTCTGCACGATCGTGAAGACGTCGCGCACCTTGACGTAGTCGAGGGTGCCGTCGCCCTTCAGGACGACGCGCCGGTCCGGCTCGCGGGCGTGGAGGTCGGCGAGGCGAGCGGGGAGCGCGTCGGGCGTGACGGCTTCCTTCTCGAGGTAGAGCGTCCCGCTCGCGGCGACCGTCACCGTGACCGGGTCGAGCTTGCCCTTCTGCTGCTTGTCCGGCTGCATCACGCCCGGGAGCTCGACGCGCTCGCCGTGCTCGAGCGCGGGCGCGATCACCATGAAGATGATGAGGAGGACGAGAACGACGTCGACGAGCGGCGTGACGTTGATCTCGGGAGCGACGTCACTCCGCCGCGGCGTGGATCTCGAGCTGCCCTGAATCGCGGCGCCCATGGCTGTTCTCCAGCTCGTCGAGGAGCTCGCCGGTACGGCGCGCGAGCTCGGTGTCGACGGCGTTGATCTTGGTGTTGAGGGCGTTGAAGAAGAGGGTGGCCGGGATCGCGACCATGAGGCCGAGCGCGGTCTCGACGAGCGCTTCGGCGATGCCGGCCGACACCGAGCCGAGCCCGCCGGACCCGGTCGCGGCGATGCCCTGGAACGCGGTGATGATGCCGACGACGGTGCCGAGGAGCCCGACGAACGGCGCGATCGATCCGACCGAGGCGAGCACGCCCATCCCGCGTCGGAGGTCCTCCCCGACGGCTTCCTTCTGCCGCTCCGCTTCGCGCCGCGCGAGCTCGACGCGCGAGAGGTTCTTCTCGTCGCTCGACGTGACCTTGCGGAGGATCGGCTCGACGAGGCGCGCGAATGGCGACACCTTGTGTGCGGCGGCGACGTCGGCTGCCTTCGCGTAGTCCTCGGCCCCGAGGTGGGGGAGGATCGCGCGGAGGAGCTTCTTCGTCTCGGCCCGCCCGCGGAGGAGCGCGAGGTGGCGCTCGACGACGACCGCGAGGCTCATCGTCGCCATGAGCAGGAGGAGCGAGGCGATCACCTTGCTCATCAGGCCCATGCTGGCCCAGATGTGGATCGGACTGAACGACATGTCTGGTCTCCTTCGTGGGCTCAACCGGTCTTCAACCGGAACGGGATCTTCACCATTCGCACCATGCGGACGGGCCGGCCCTCGAGCGTCGCGGGCTGGAACGTCCAGGTGCGCACCGCCGCGAGCACGATCTCGTCGAAGAGAGGATGGCCCTTCACGACCTTCGGCTCCTCGACGCGACCGTCCTCACCGACGACGAACTTCACGACGACGAGCGCTTCGATCCCCTGCTTGCGCGCGTCCTCCGGGTACGCCGGCATCGTCTTCGCGACGGGCACCGGCGGCGTCGACACCTCGGCCACCTGCATCGGCGGCGGCGGAGGCGAGGGCGGAGCGGGCGGAGCCGTCGGCACCGGCGCGACGACGCCGCCTCCACCACGCCCCGTGCCGCCGACGACGCCGTTCGGGTCGCCTTCGCCGAACGGCACCTCGGCCTGGGCGCGGTTCGGATCGCCTTCGCGCGGCGCGTCCTTCGGGATCTCGACGGGCGGCGCTTCCGACTTCGCGCCGAGCGGCGGCGGTGCGGCCGTGCGGACGACGGCTTTCGGCGGCGGCGGAGGTGGCGGCGGAGGAGGAGCCTTCACGGGCTCCGGGGGAGGCACGAACTTCACCTCGACCTCTTCCTCGAAGACCTGCTTCTTGATCTGGCCGCCGAACGCGATGCCGACGCCGAGCAGCGTCGCGACGAGCACGAGCGCTGCCACGTACGAGCCGGCCAGGCGTTTGGCGCGGCCTTCATCGGCTTCTTCTCCGCGGCCCCAGGCGTCGAGCGACACGAGAGCGTTTCTACGCGTGGATCATGGCACCCGCGTGACGAACCCGGGACATGTCGTCGTGGGAATCGGGCGGCTCACGCAACGGAATCGAAACAAAGAGGAAACACGCCCCGCCGTCTGATCGTGTCGATCATGCTCAACGCAGGCGACACCGCATGGCTTCTCGTGAGCACGGCGCTCGTTCTCCTGATGACGCCGGCGCTCGCCCTCTTCTACGGCGGCATGGTCCGCAAGAAGAACGTCCTCTC
>JBDHVE010000225.1:0-13038 GCA_039809485.1 Polyangiaceae bacterium
GCGTCCCGCAGTGGACGCACGCGTCGACGAGGACGACGTCCTGAGGAGAAGAAGAGGAGGAAGGGGAGGGGGCAGCGGCCACGGGGATCGACGGGCCGCATCGCAACCGCCGTTCCAGCCCGCTTCGCGCGCGAATCGTGCGGTCGCGCCAGATTTTCGTGCGCGGTGCGTGCAGGGGCGCGCAGGAGTTGCGCCCGGGCCCGCGCCGTCGGGGAGGTTCGCCTGGACGCGAATAACGCGTGATGCGCTCACGGCGCGGTCGAGGCGCGCCGCACGTCGCAGCGTCATGCCCTCGCGTGAGGAGGCCCCGCGGTACGTCCGCGCAGCTTCGCTCCCGGCACCTCCGACGCATCGACGAGCCCGTGCTTCCGCCACCCCTCGCGCAGAAGCCAGGTGCGCGGACCGGGTACGGGTCGCTGCGCCGCCTCCTCTCGCGCAGCGAGCGCGGCGACGAGCGGCGTGAAGCGTAGCGTCCACCCGTCGAAGTACACGAACGACGAGCACGGATCGAAGCTCGCCCCATCCGGTGCCGAGGTGCCGACCATGAGAACACCGGAGACGCCGTGCTTGCGATGATTGAGCAGGACGTACGCGAGCGCATTCCGGACCTCGCGCGGCTTGGTGAGCTCGTGCCGATGGTGACGGTCGGCCCAGACCTTCCCGCGACGGCGGAAGGCCTTGTTGATGGCGCGCGCGAGGCGTGTCGTCAGGCCCTGCATCCCGGAGCGGAGCGCCGCGCCGTCGTTCGCCTCGACGAGGAGATGGACGTGGTCGCCCTGGACCGAGAAGTGGACGACGCAGAAGGAGCCGCGCTGCCCCGCGCGGATTCCGGCGCGGATGCGAGAGAACACGTGCTGCGTGCGAAGGAACGCCACCTCACGCCTCGCGCGGATCGTCACGTGGACCGGGTTCGCGCGCGCGTGACGAGCTCGCGCGACGTGTGGGACGCGCCTTCGTCCCGGCAACGCGGGCTTTCGGCCCGCGTTCTTCCGACGACCACCCCACGTCTTCTTCGGCCGCGGGCGCGGCAACGCGAGAGCGAGCTGCTTCATGCGCTCACTGTGGATCCGAGGACGATCCTAACCGAACCAGTGGATCCGATTTCGCACCCTCGAGCGACGCCACCGCAGACTCGATTCGGCGACCTTCGAGCGCAATCGCCGTCTTCATCGCGCCGAGCGTCCTTCGCGCACGCTCGACCCGAAGCGCCGGCGTGTCTCGCTCGTCACGGCCCGCGCTGCGTGAGTGCGAACCCGGTCCACGTCCTGACGGAGCGAAGCGCGAGGCCGCGTTCCTTCGACGGCATCGTCGGCGTGAGCTCACGAAACCCGCAGTCCTCACCGCGCGCCGGCGGCGTCCGCCGTGAGCGCGCCCGGAGCACGCGCTGGAGAGGCACGATGCGAGAGGTCGGATCGGGCTCCCCCGCTAGCGATACGGAGCCTGCGCGACGAGCCCGTCGAGCGCCGCGTCGACCGACGCGACAACGTGCGTCGGGTCGACACCCAGGCCGTCGAACGCGAGCTCGAGCGCGTCCTCCGTCTGCTGCACGCCGACGAGGCTTCGCGGCGCCGTCTGCGTGAGGGCGCGCAGCGTGTCCGGAACGGCGCCCGATTCGGCCCATCCGGATGGCGCTTCGGTCTCGCGCACCATCGCGCCCGCGCTCGCGCCGCGCGCCGCGATCCGCACGACCACGAGCGCCCACGCTTCGCGGAACCTCACGACGAGCTCGCACGACACGCCACGACGCACCCCGCGCGCGACGAGCGCGTCCGCGTCCGCGTCGAGGACCATGGCGTCCTCGACGATCCATCCGAGCGCCCGTGCGACGCGCTCCGGCGCGCGGACGACGTCGTTCCACGCACGCACGATCCGTTCGGAGAAACGAACGATTCGCACGAGCGACTCCACGTCCGCCGGCGTGCCCTCGCGCTCGATCCGGAGCTCGCCTCCATCGACCAGAAACCCCTCGCCGACGTCGAGCAGGAGCCTCCGCAGCCCCCCGTCGAGGAGCTCGCCCGCGAGCGCCTCGGGCGTGGAGCTCACGCGGAACTTCGCATCGAATGTGGCATCGCCGGTGACGCGCTCCGGGCGCCCGAGCGTCGTCGCGAGGAGCGCCGGTGCGATCCACGCGGTCGCGCCACGCGGGACGGCCTCCACCATCGTCCGCTCGCCGCCCGGGAGCCGCGCGACGACGATCGTCGAACGGGAGGCGTTCCGCCCGATGCGCTCCGAGCGCGTGCGCGCGACGAGCGGGATGCCGTCCACCTCGACGCGGATCACGTGCTCGCCACCGCTCGTCTCGTGCTCGCCGCCGAGGAGACGCGCGGCGCGCGTCCACGTCGCGATCGCCGCGCTCTGGTCGCGCGACCAGAGCATCCGGAGCACGAACGCTCCGGCGGCGAAGAGGGCGACGAAGGAGAACTCGTCCACGCCGGGATCGTGCCACCGCCGAGCACGGCCGTGGCACAAAAGGTTCACTTCACCTGCTGGATGCAGCCGAGGACGACGTCCATCTTCGCCTCCGCCGTGCCCTTCTTCACCGCCTCGCACGAGGCGGGGCAGAGGATCAGGCGCTTCGGCGCCGCCGGGTCGTCGTAGTAGAAGCCGCCCGTCGTCGCGCCGCAGTCGGCAGGTCCGGCGACGCGCCGGAAACGCGCCGGCGGATCGTTCTTCCCGGCGGTGAAGTCGATCTCGACGCTCGCGGGATCGAGCGTGCCCTTCGACGGGTCCGGCACCGGGAGCTGGTACTCGCAGCCGAGCGCGCCGGAGCGGATCGCTTCGAGCGCGTCGAGGAGCTGCTGCTGGGGAGAGACGCCGGCGTCGCTCCCCCCGCTCGCGTTGAACGCCTTCGGTGCGCCTTCACCGGCCGTCGCGATTGCGTCGAGGTTGGAGAACGTCGCCCCGTCCATCCCGACGACGAAGGTTCGGACTCGCGGCTTCGCCTTCGCACCCGCCTGCGCGATCGCGACGACGTTCGAGACGGTGTCGCCGGTGCACGCGCCCGGGTCGCCGTCGGTGACGAGGATGATGACGCCTTCCTCGTTCGGGTTCTTCGCGAGGAAGGACGTCATCGCTTCGATCCCGCCCTTCAGCGCGCCGGCCATCGGGGTCGAGCCGGTCGTGCTCCGCGAGAGGAGCGCGTCCTTGATCGCGGTCCCGTTGCCGGGGAGGAGCTCGATCGGGACGACCGGCGCGTACGACGACGAGAGACACTGGTCGCCGGCGCCGGTGTCGGGCGGGAAGACGGTGAGACCGAGCTTCGTTCCCGCCGCGCCGGGCGTGTCGGCGAAGCCGATCATCGCCGTCCGCGCCTGGTCCCACTTCGTGTTGCCGACCGGCGAGGCCATCGAGCCGGAGCGATCCATCACGAGCAGCATCGCGAGCGGGACCGGGACCGCGCCGAGCGTCTCGCTCAGGCACGGCGCGGCGGCGTCGCCGTTGTCGCCGGTCGCCGCCGCGTCCGCGCTCGTGAGCCCGGGCTCCTCGGGCGGCCGATCGTCGAAGGCGCGCCGTTCGGCTGCACATGCGACGAGGGCCACCCCGAGGGCGGTCGAGAGGATCGTCAGCGCGCGGAGGGGAGCGAGCGAGAGCTTCACGGCGTCACCGTCACGTTGAGGCGCGCCGTGCCGGTCGCACCGTTGTAGCCGTCGATGAAGAGGTAGTACGGCGTGCCTGCCTTCACGTTGCTCAGCGTGATGTCACGCGAGGACGTCGAGGGGGTCGGCGCGTCGTCGTCGCAGGCGAGCTCGGTGACCGGGTCGTTGCAGCTCGTGCGCGCGTAGAGGATCGCGTGGTAGTCGATCCCGGTGAGACGTGCCGTCAGCTTGCCGGCGATCGGCGGCGTGACGACCACGACGCCTTCCTTGCTGCTGCCTCCGCAGCCGCCGGCGTAGTTCGCGGCGAGCGACGACGTCTGCACCGTGAGGACGCCGGTGTACGGGCCGGTGCCTGCGCCGGAGAGCGGCAGCGTGTAGCCGGGGCACGTGTCGATCCCGGCGAGGGGCTCGGTCGTGCAGGTCGGCGAGCAGCCGTCGCCCGCGGTCGTGTTGCCGTCGTCACACTTCTCGCCGCCCGAGACGAGGCCGTCGCCGCAGCCCGGCGGCCGCACGGAGACGACCATCGTGAAGGGACCGAGCTGCGTCGCCGACACGCCGTCGACGACGAGCCAGTACGTCTGCCCCGCGACGACCGAGATGTTGATCTCCTCCGGTCCGTTGTCCGAGCTCGTGTTCGAGCAGGCGAGGGGAAGGGTCGCCGTCGTCGACGTCGGGCAGCTCGAGCGCGCTCCGAGGGAGACGTTGAAGCCGGCGACCGGGACCTCCGCCGTGAGCACGCCGTCGATCGGCGCGACCACCTGGAAGATCGCGTCGGGGCCGAGGCTCGAGCAGCCGGTGAACGTCTGGTCGTGGGTGAGGTTCGTCGTCCCGGACTGGAGCGTCGCGGTGTACGTGCCGCCGATCCCCGCCGCGAGCGGGAGGACCTCCGCGTTCGCGCACGTGTCGTTCTTCGTCGCCGGCTCGAGCTTGCACGTTGCGCTGCACCCGTCGCCGGACAGCGTGTTGAGGTCGTCGCACTCCTCGCCGCCTTCGCGCGTGCCGTTGCCGCACACGCCGGGGCGGACCACGACGCCGAGCTCGAAGACGCCTTCGGCCGTGGAGAGCTCGCCGTCGACGATGACGTAGACCGGCGTGTTCGCGAGGATCGGCACCGCGATTTTCTCCGCGCCGTTGCCGTCGACGTTGCCCGCGCAACCGAGGTCGGCGTAGGCGGCGGCGTCGGCGTCGCACGCCGTGCGTGCGTACACCATCGCATCGAACGCCGCCCTCACGTTCGCCTCGAGCATGCCGTCGATCGGCGAGGTGATCGCGAACACGGCATCCTTCGCCGTGTTCGACGTGCTGCACCCGCCCTGCGAGGTCTTCGGCTTGAAGTCGCTCGTGAGGGTCGCGGTCGAGGAGGTCACGACGCCCGAGAAGGTCCCGTCGCCGGCGGCGACGAGCGGCAGCATCGCGCCGGGGCACGTGTCGGAGCCCGCCGCGGCAGGCTCGAGCTTGCAGTCGGCCGCGCAGCCGTCGCCGGCGTTCGCGTTGCCGTCGTCGCACTCCTCGGCGCCGTCGAGGATCTTGTTCCCGCAGACCGCCGGATTCACCGTCACCTCGACGGCGTACGTGCCCTTGTAGGTCGACGACGACGAGTCGACGACGACGTAGTGCGGGAGGCCCGCGCGGACAGGCACGGTGAGCTCGAGGGTCTCGAGCGGCTCGCTCGCCTCGCGGCAGTCGAGCTGCGTGTTCGAGATGTCGCACTCCGTCCGGATGTGGAGCGTCGCGTTGTCGTACGAAGCGACGAGCTTCGCCGTCATCGAGCCGTCGACGTCGGGCATGACGGCGTAGACCGCGTTGTAGCCGCTGCCGGAGCAGCCCGACGGCGTGACGGTGTTCGACGTGTAGCTCGCGGTGCTGCCCGCGAAGCTGATCTTGCGCGGCTGGTTCGCGGCGCCGGTGACGGAGACGCCCTGGCCCGGGCAGTCGTTGAGGATGCCGCCTGCTTCGAACGTGCAGTCCGCCGCGCAGCCGTCGCCGGCGAGCGTGTTGCCGTCGTCGCAGACCTCGGGCGCCTCGGCGACGCCGTTCCCGCAGAACGCGGTCGCGACCTCGACGTCGAGGGTGAAGGTGCCGTTCGAGCCGGAGTAGCCGTCGACGAAGAGGTAGACGGGCTGACCGCCGGTGACCGGGATCTTGATCTGCTCGCCGCCGCTCTTCCCCGGCGCGTCGTTGCAGGCGGCCTCGGTCTTCGTGTCGGAGCAGGTCCGGCGCGCGTAGAGGATGCCGTCGAACGCCGCCGTGAGCTTCGCGGTGAGCAGGCCGGTGACGTCCGGCGTGACGACGTAGACCGCGTCCTTGCCCGAGCCGCCGCCGCACGAACCGGCGCCGTGGTTGTAGACGGTGGCGGTCGTGCCGGTGACCGAGCCCTTGCGGACGTCGGAGCCCGTGCCCGTGAGAGCGATTGCCGCGCCCGGGCAGGTGTCGTTCGGGCCCGCCGACTCGCTCGTGCACGTCGCGCTGCAGCCGTCGCCGTCGACGTTGTTGCCGTCGTCACACTGCTCGGCGGCAGCGGGATCGTGCTTTCCGTCGCCGCACGAGCCCTTGGCCGGGAGCGGAGGTGGCGCCTCCGGCGGCGTCGTCGGTGGCGTCGTCGGGGTGCTCACGCTCGCGTCGAGGCCGGCGAGATCGGGCGTGCCGCCCGCCACGTCGATCGCCGCTTCGTCCGAAGCGCAGGCGTAGACCACCATGCAGGCGCACAGCGCCCACGGAAGAGCTCTTCTCATCGCGATCCCCTGTTCCCCGACGCGTTTCGCTCGGCGGAACGCTCGCTCGACGCCCCCAGCTGGGCGTGCGTTCGGGCTCTTGTCGCTCCCGTACCGCGAACGGGTCACGAAAATCGTCCGCGGCCGAACGCCGCGAGAACGCGGGTGCGGGACGCGCGTCGCCTGTGAGCAACCTCGCCACGGGCCGAGGCCGGCAGCACCAGCCGCCGCGCGCGTCGCCGCAGCGACCTCCGACCTCGCGTCGGAAACCCCAGCGCGAGCACGTGATCCGCGCTGCGAGATGCGCGCGCGTCGCGGTGGAACCGGACTTGCTCGAGAGCGCGACGATGGTCCCTCGCCCGGTGCGTTCTGCATGTGTCGTCGCCGCCGCCGTGCTCGCGATCGGCGCGGCCGGATGCCGGAAGCGCACGCCCGATCCTGTCCGCGTCTTCGTGTCGAACGAGGACTCCGGCGACGTGAGCGTCATCGACGCCGCGCGCGACGTCGTCGTCGCGACGATCCCCGTCGGCCGGCGCCCGCGTGGGCTCCGCGTCTCGCCCGACGGCAAGCTCCTCTACGTCGCCGTGAGCGGCGCGCCGAAGGGCGGGCCGCCAGCGAAGCGGGGCGAGGACGTCGCCGCGATCCCGGCGAAGGCGGTCGAGCGGAAGACCGCGGCGCCGAAGGCCACCCCGGCCGACCACGACGACACGCGCGCCGAGTACGCCGAGAACGCCGACGGCGTCGCCGTCGTCGACCTCGACCGCGGCACCGTCCTGCGCACGCTGCGGGCCGGTCGCGATCCCGAGGCGTTCGACCTCTCGCCCGACGGCCGCACCCTCTACGTGTCGAACGAGGACTCCGCGACGCTGACCGTGCTCGACGCGACCAACGGCGCCGTGAACGCGACCGTGCGCGTCGGCGAAGAGCCCGAAGGCGTCACCGTCTCGCGCGACGGGCGCTTCGTCTACGTCGCTTGCGAGGGCACGAGCGAGGTCGTCGTGGTCGAGGCAAGAACGAACACGGTGGTCACGCGCGTCCCGACCGCATCGAGGCCGCGCGCGATCGCGTTCCACGTCGACGGAACGCGCGCGCTCGTCACGGCCGAGACCGGCGGTGCGGTCGACGTGCTCGATGCGCAGAGTCACGCGGCCGTGGGCCGCGTCCGGATGGAGTCGAGCACCGCCCGCCCGATGGGGATCGCGCTCTCGTCCGACGGCGACCACGCGTGGGTCGCGAACGGGCGCGACGGCTCGGTCGCGGAGCTCGACGTCGCCGCGCGCAAGGTCGCGCGCACGATCCACGGGATCGGCACCCGGCCGTGGGGCGTCGCCCTCGCGCCCGACGACAAGAAGCTCTACGTCGCCGCCGGACCCGACCTCGCCGTCGTCGACACGACGACCGGCGCCGTCGTCAAGCGCATCCCGGTCGGAACCGGGCCGTGGGGGGTCGTCACCTCGAGGAGATCTCCGCGATGAAGCGCGCTCTCGTCCTGTCCGTCTCGCTCGGCCTCGCGTTCGGCGGCCTCGCCGGCTGCCGGAAGAAGATGGAGTACACGCCGACGCCGACGCGCGAAGGCGTCGCCGGTGCCTCTGCCGTCACGACGATCTCCTCCGCGCTCCAGCAGGACGAGGGCCAGTGGACGATGCCGGCCCGCGACTACGCGAACACGCGCTTCAGCCCGCTCGCGCAGATCACGGAGGGGAACGCGAAGGACCTGAAGCTCGTCTGGTCACAGAAGCTCGGCACCGACAAGGGCGCGGAGGCCGCACCCCTGGTCGTCGGCGACACGATGTACGTCGTCACGCCGTTCCCGAACAAGCTGCTCGCCTTCGACTTGAAGAAGCCGGGCTCGCCGCCGAAGTGGACCTACGAGCCCCATCCGATGACGCAAGCGCAGGGCGTCGCGTGCTGCGACGTCGTCAACCGCGGCGCGTTCCACGACAACGGTCGCATCTACTACGCGACGCTCGACGCGCAGGCGGTCGCCGTCGACGCGCTCACCGGCAAGGAAGTCTGGCGCACGAAGCTCGGCGACATCGGGAAGGGCGAGACGATCACGATGGCGCCCCTCGTCGTGAAGGGGAAGGTCCTCGTCGGCAACAGCGGCGGCGAGATGGGCGTCCGCGGCTGGCTGACGGCGCTCGATGCGAACACCGGCGCGATCGCGTGGCGCGCGTACTCGACGGGCCCCGACAAGGACGTCCTCATCGGCGACGACTTCCACCCGTTCTACGAAGCGGATCGCGGGAAGGATCTCGGTGTCACGACCTGGCCGAGGGACAAGTGGCAGATCGGCGGCGGCACCGTCTGGGGGTTCCTCTCCTACGACCCCGAGCTCGACCTGCTCTTCTACGGGACCGCGAACCCCGGCCCGTGGAACCCGGAGGTCCGTCCCGGCGCGAACAAGTACACCGCCGGCATCTTCGCGCGCCGGCCGGACGACGGGCGGGCGGTCTGGTTCTACCAGACGTCGCCGCACGACCTGTACGACCACGACGCGATCAACGAGAACGTGCTCGTCGACATGACGATCGGGGGCAAGCCGCGCAAGGTCCTGCTCCACCCGGATCGCAACGGATACGTCTACGTGATGGACCGGACGAACGGTGAGGTCCTCTCCGCGACGCCGTTCGTCCACGTCAACGCGTCGACCGGTCTCGACCTGAAGACCGGCCAGATGGGCATGGTCGAGCAGCTCGGGGTCAAGACCGGCAAGGTCACGCGCAACATCTGCCCCTCCGCGAGCGGCGGCAAGGACTGGCAGCCGTCGGCGTTCTCGCCGCGCACGCAGCTCCTCTACATCCCGCACCAGAACCTCTGCATGGACGAGGAAGGCGTCGAGGCGAACTACATCGCGGGCACGCCCTACGTGGCCGTCAACATCCGCTTCCGTCCCGGCCCCGGTGACAACCGCGGGTTCTTCACCGCGTGGGACCCGATCAAGGGCGAGCCGCGCTGGCAGCTGAAGGAGAACTTCCCGGTCTGGAGCGGCGCGATGGTGACCGCGGGCGACGTCGTCTTCTACGGGACGATGGACGGCTGGTTCAAGGCGGTGAGCGCCAAGACGGGCGAGCTCCTCTGGAAGCACAAGACCGAGAGCGGAGTCATCTCGCAACCCGTCTCGTACCGCGGGCCGGACGGCAAGCAGTACGTCGCGGTGCTCGACGGCGTCGGCGGCTGGGCGGGCGCGGTCGTCTCCGGCGACCTCGACGTTCGTGACCAGCAGGCGGCGGCCGGCTGGGGCTACGCGTTGGGTGACCTGAAGAGCGCGACGAAGAAGGGCGGCGCCGTCTACGTGTTCGCGCTGCCCTGAGGACGACCATGCGATTTCTCGAGGACACATCGAAAGGCCTCCGCGTGGTGCTCGCGATGCTCGTCGTCGCGCTGCCGGTTGCGGCGTCCCGGGCGGTGCCGTCCGCCGAGGCGGCGCCCACGCGCACGCTCCGCGTCTGCGCCGATCCGGCGAACCTCCCGTTCTCGAACGAGCGCGGCGAAGGGTTCGAGAACCGGATCGGCGAGATCCTCGCGCGCTCGATGAACGCGAAGCTCGAGACCACGTGGTGGGCGCAGCGGCGCGGCTTCTTCAAGAACACGCTGAACGCCGGCGCGTGCGACGTCGTGCTCTCCGTGCCCGTCGGCCTCGACGCCGTGCGTGCGACGAAGCCCTACTACCGATCGACGTTCGCGTTCGTCACGCGGAAGGATCGCAACCTCGGTGACCTCCGCAGCCTCGACGACGAGCGCCTGCGGAAGCTCACGATCGGCGTCCCGCTCGCGGGCGACGACGGCGCGAACCCCGCGCCCGTCCACGCGCTCGCGCGCCGCGGGATCGTCGACGGCGTGAAGGGCTACCACCTCTACGGCGAGCTCGGACGCGAGGTGCCGGCGATCGTCGACGCCGTCGTCCGGGGTGAGGTCGACGTCGGCATCGCCTGGGGACCGGTCGCGGGCGCCGGCGCGAAGCGGAGCGGGAAGGACCTCGTCGTCTTGCCGGTCGAGGAGCGCACCGACGGCGGCCTCCCGCTCGCGTTCGACATCGCGATGGGCGTCCGGAGGAAGGACGAAGCGCTCGCGCGCGAGCTCGACGAGGTCCTCGCCCGCGAGCACGCCGCGATCGCGCGCGTCCTCGCCGAGAGCGGCGTTCCCACCCTCGCCATGACGGAAGGAGGTGGCCGTGGCCGCTGAACGTGCTCGTTCGCTCGCGTGTCTCGCGTTCACGGGCGTCGTCCTCCTCGCGACGGCGTGCCGGCGCGAATCGCGTCGCTTCGAAGAAGAAGCGTGGATGAGCGGCGGCGCGGCCGGCACCCGCATCGACGAGGACCCCGCCGTCGCCCTGCCGACGGGATCGGGCCCCTATCGTGGCAATTCGTGGGCGATCGGCGAGGGGTCGCGTCTCTACGGCCAGATGAACTGCGTCGGCTGTCACGCGCACGGCGGCGGAGGGATGGGCCCTGCGCTGATGGACGGCGCGTGGCGCTACGGCAGCTCGCCGAGCGACATCTTCGCGACGATCGTCGAAGGACGCCCGAACGGGATGCCTTCGTTCCGCGGGCGCCTCTCGGACCAGCAGGTCTGGCAGCTCGTCGCATACGTCCGCTCGCTGAGCGGGCTGACGCCGATGGATGCGCTGCCGGGCCGCCAGGACCACATGCGCGTCCGCCCGCCGCCCGTGCAGACCGACAAGCAGCCCATCACCCACGAGGATGCGCCCTTCACGAAGGAGGACGGGACGTGAGCCTCATCGGCACCGGTGGACCGAATTCGATGCTCTCCCCGGGAGGCATCCAGGCGGAGCACATCAAGGATCTCTTCGTCACGTACCTCGACGTGGCGGCGATCGTGTTCGTGCTCGTCATGGGCGCGCTCGTCATCGCCCTCGTCCGGCGCGAGAAGCCGGACGAGCCGGAGCGCACCGAGCCGTCGCCCGAAGCGTTGAAGCCGAAGAAGCGTGCCGTCGGCGCGGCGACGGCGATGACCGTCCTCACGCTCCTCGTCCTCCTCGTCCTCAGCATCGTGACGAGCCGCGCGCTCGCATCGCTTTCGCCGAAGGACGCGATCAAGATCCACGTCACCGGCAAGCAGTGGTGGTGGAAGGTGACGTATCCGGGCGAGGTCGCGGGAACGCAGTTCGACACCGCGAACGAGATCCACGTGCCGGTCGGGAAGACGATCGAGCTCCACCTCGCGTCGGCCGACGTCATCCACTCGTTCTGGGTCCCGAGCCTCCACGGCAAGCGCGATCTGATCCCGGGGAAGAACGGGACGTTCGTGTTCCGCGCCGACGAGCCGGGCCGCTACGAGGGGCAGTGCGCGGAGTTCTGCGGGACGCAGCACGCGAACATGAAGATCGTCGTCGTCGCCGAGAAGGAGGACGAGTTCCGCGCGTGGCTAGAGCACCAGAAGGCGCCGGCCGTGACGCCGACCGACCCGCTCACGCAGTCGGGGCAGGAGGTCTTCCTGAAGAGCCGCTGCATCGCGTGCCACTCGATCTCCGGCACCGAGGCCTACGGCACCGTCGGGCCCGATCTCACCCATGTCGCGAGCCGGCGGATCATCGCCGCTTCGTCCTCCGTCACGCCCGGACACCTCGCCGGTTGGGTCGCGAACCCGCAGAGCGTGAAGCCGGGGACGCAGATGCCCGCGAACGCGCTCGCGCCGGAGGACCTCAACGCGCTCGTCGCCTACCTCGGGAGCCTCCGATGACCACTGCGATCCCTCCCACCGTCGTCGGCCGCGGCCCGCGCGAGATCCCGCACGACGAGGACCACCTCGCTGGCCGCGCCGCGCGGAAGTCCGTCGTCCTCGACTGGATCACCGCCACCGAGCACACGCGGATCGGCAAGCGCATCATCGTGACGGCGATGATCTTCTTCGCGCTCGGCGGGCTCCTCGCCCTCACGATGCGCCTCCAGCTCGCGCGGCCGCTCGCGAACGTCGTCGGGCCCGATCTCTACGATCAGCTCTTCACGACCCACGGGTCGACGATGATGTTCCTCTTCGCCGTCCCGGTGATGCAGGGCTTCGGTCTCTACTGCGTGCCGCTCATGATCGGCGCGCGCGCGGCGGCGTTCCCGCGCCTCACCGCCTGGTCGTACTGGATGTACCTCATCGGCGGCGTGATGCTCTACGTCGCCCTCTTCACGAACACCGGTCCCGACGCGGGCTGGTTCGCGTACGTGCCCCTCTCCGGGCCGCAGTTCGGCGCCGGGAAGCGGGTCGACGTCTGGGCGCAGCTCATCACGTTCACCGAGCTCTCCTCGCTCGGGTTCGCGGTGAACCTGATCGTCACCATCTTCAAGCACCGCGCGCCCGGCATGTCGCTCGACCGCATGCCGATGTTCGTCTGGGCGAGCCTCGTGACGTCGTTCATGATCATCTTCGCGATGCCGTCGGTCATGGTCGCGAGCTCGATGCTCGCGCTCGACCGGCTCGTCGGCACCCAGTTCTTCAACCCGGCCGAGGGCGGCGACCCGATCCTCTGGCAGCACCTGTTCTGGTTCTTCGGGCACCCGGAGGTCTACCTGATCTTCCTCCCCGCCCTCGGGTTCGTCTCCGAGCTCGTCGTCACGACGTCACGACGCCCGCTGTTCGGCTACGTCCCGATCGTCCTCGCGAACGTCGCGACCGCGATCCTCGGCTTCGGCCTCTGGGTCCACCACATGTTCGCGACGGGCCTCCCGCAGCTCGGCGCGGCCTTCTTCACCGGCGCGAGCATCCTCATCGCGATACCG
>JBDHVE010000226.1:0-12731 GCA_039809485.1 Polyangiaceae bacterium
GCATCGTCGCGCTGGACACGCAGCTCTTCGAGCTGGGGCTCGGGGCCGGCGCGGCGACGCTGAACGATCCCAAGACGGACAAGACGAGCTCGGTGTCCTTCGCGCAGCTCGCGCGGATCGGCGCGCGCGACGGGCTCTCCTTGACGTATCGGAGCAACGTCGTCGTCGACGAGGACAAGTTCGAGCTCGGCTCGATCAGGGCGACGGCTCAGGTCGCACTGAACCCGCGCTGGTGGCTGCTCCTCGACGGCGGCGGCGGGCCGACCGGCTTCGCCTACGGAGACGTCGGCATCAAGTACCTCGTCGCCGGCGATCTCGGCCCTGGCTCGCTCCTGCTCACCGGCACGGTCGGCGGCGCCGGCGTGTTCAAGTCGACACGAACCCTGACGCAGCTCGGCGGGCCCTCGAGTGGGGCCTACTGGGCCGTGGGCAAGTCGGCGGACTACGCCGGTCCTGCGCTCGGCTTCGCGCTCGAGTGGCGCCTCTAGGCTCATGGACCTCTTCGTCTACAGCCGACGCGCGCTCGAGGCGGTGCAGCCCCACGAGGTGCCGCACGTGGTCGTCTCGATCACGAGCGCGCCCGACGACGTCGCGCGCATCCGACAGAACGAGCACTGTCGCGGCGTCCTCCGCCTCGCGTTCGTGGACGCCGATGCCCCGTCGGAGCAGTTCTCGGAGGCCGACCTCTTCTCGGCCGACCACGCCCGGCAGATCTGGGACTTCGTCGTCCGCCATCGCGACGTCGCGCGCATCGTCGTCCACTGCGATGCCGGCATGTCGCGCTCGCCCGCCGTCGCCGCGGCGCTCGCGCGCGTGCTCACCGGCGACGACCGCGAGTACTTCGCCGGTCGCTACAAGCCGAACATGCGCGTCTACCGGCTCCTGCTCGAGACGGCGCCGCGCTGAGGCCGGAAGACGAGCTCCTCGTCGTCCTCGCGCGGCATCCAGGGATTCAGGACCGGGTCCTTCATCCCGATCGCGGCGCCCAGCGCAGGGACCGAGATGTCCAGGGCGACGAACACGACGTCGTCACCCCCGTCTTCCTCCGCCACCGCCGACTCGGCGTAGTCGGCTTCGTCGAAGCCTTCGAGGAGCGCATCGAGCTCCGCGTCGCCGGTGCTCTCACCCCCCGGTGTCACGAGCTTCACGCCGCTCGCGAGGATCGCCTTCCGCCGTTCGGCCGGGAGCCACGGCCAGAAGATCTTCGCCGGCGCGTACGGCAGCCCGTCCGTGCCGCGGTACGCGTCGGCGAGCAACGTGAGCACGCCGCGAGACGTCCCTCGCTTCCATCGCGTCGCGCGCACCGACGCCTCCCCGTCCCACGTCCAGATCGTGAGCACCGAGCGATCGAGCGCCCGCGACAGGTACTCACCCCAGCTCGCGAGGTCGGCGTCGGGCGAGCTCGCCACGGCACCACGCCGATCGAACCCGCCCGAGTCCGCGAGCGTCAGCCACTTGCCGTCGCGCCGGAGCACGAGCCGCCGGAGCTCCGGCTCGACGCGCTCCGCGTGCGCACGGTCGGCGCCTTCCGCGCGCTTCCAGCCATGCGTGTTCATCCGCTCCGTGATCGCGTCGAGCAGCCTCGAGCGGCGGATCCCACGCACGTGCACCGTCTCGGTCGTGTGCGACATCACTCTGGAGGTTCGGCCGCAGGCGACGCGCGTGTCAATCGGCGCCGGTGATTGCTCCCTGCGGCCGGCGCGTGTACCCAAGTCCAATGCGCGCGATGGGCGGATGGCTGTTGGCGAGCATCGCCGTGGGCGTGTCGGTCGTCGTCGCGTGTGGAGAGGACGACGTCACGGTGGCTCCCCCGTCCGACGAGGACGCCGGGGCCGTCGTCCTCGACGCGAGCAACGGCGTCGACGCGAGCGATGCCGGTGGCACGACGCTCGGCGGCGTGTGCACGACCGACGCCGACTGCGCGGCAGGTCTCGAGTGCCTCCGCGAGGCGACGCAGCCAAGCCAGTGGCCGGCGCACGGGATCTGCACGCTGAAATGCGACGCGACCGACGTGCGTGCGCCCGCCGGCGAGAGCACGTGCGCGGCGCACACTCCGGGAAGTCACTGCGCGCGCGTCGGTTCTTCGCAAGGCTACTGCCTCGAGGGCTGCACGTTCGGGCCGAAGAACCATGCCTCGCTCGTCAGCGGACCGATCGCGACGAAGTGCCACGGCCGCGCCGACATGGGCTGCGGACGACTGCTCAACGAGACCTACGGTTGCTTTCCGGTCTGCAACGCGGACGCGGCGTGCGAAGGCGCCGGCAAGTGCACCGTCTCGGGGTTCTGCACGAAGGGCGACGTCGCCGGCTGGGACGCGATCGGCGAGGTGGGCACCACGTGCAAGCTCTCCACCGGCGGCACGGACGGGTTCTGCACCGCGAGCTGCGTGATCGGCGTCGCGCCCTCGTGTGGCTGGACCGGCATCGGGACGAAGGCGCAGGCGGCGTGCCTCCTCGCCGAGTCGGGCGCCGGCATCGGAGATCGCGGCCTCTGCGCGCGCGTCTGCGATTGCGAGACCGACTGCGACGCGCCCTACAAGTGCTCGCCGCTCTCGCCCAGGTTCGCGTCCGAGTCCGGTCGCCGCGGGCTCTGCACGAAGACGCCGACGTCGAACCTCACCTGCGGTGATGCCGGCGTGGACGGCGGCGCCGACGCGGGCGACGGCGGCTGAGCGCACTCACTGCGGGCACGCCGCGAGGCAGGTCATCAGCTCGTCGCAGCCCGGCGTCGCGTCGCACTTCGGGTTGAACTGGTCGTCACACGCCGCTTCGCACGTCGCGTTCGAGCACTTCGCGATGCACGAGCCCCACTGCTGCTCCAGCGTCGAGGCGCTCGGGTGCGCCTTCCGGCACGCGGTCTCGCACGTCGACGAGCCGGACGCGGGCTGCGTCGTCTGCGCCGAGCTCCCCTCTTCGGTCTCTTCCCCCGAGTCGTCGACCGTCTTCGTCGACTTCTTCTTCTTCGGGGTCGCGTCGTCGTCGGCGTCCCCCGTGAGAGGCGCGTCGCCGGGCTGGACCCTCGAGCCCGTCGGGGCGGAGGAGCATGCGGCCGTCAGGAGGACGATCCACGACGCAAGCGGAAGGCATGCCCTCATGACCCGCGGACTGGAGCACCGGACATGCCAGCGCCCGCTCCCCCGAATCCGCCGGTTCTCGCCGGTTTCCTCTCGTCCCACACGCCCGGCGGGCTGGATCGGGACTGTACGGACGAGCGGCCGAGGGAGGCCCCATGCACGATTCGATCAGGGTGCCGCCGCCTCGCCGATCCGGCGTGGCCGCGCGCGCAACGTCGGTCCGAACCATGGCGCGAGAGCTGCAATCCCCTCGTCGGTTCCGATGGACCGTCTTCGCCTCGTCGCGGCAGGCGCCGCCCTGGCCGCCACCCTCCTCGCCACCCCTTCGGCTTCGGCCTACTGCCAGAAGTCCACGTGCAACGCCGAGGTGGAGGAGTGCGAGAAGGACGAGCGCGGCTGCGTCGTCTCCGGCTACGCGGTCACGTGGAAGGAGTACCCGGCGATCCCCTACTCCTTCGGCCCGGGGGCCCCGAAGGGGATCTCGGAGAGCGCCGCGCGCGCCGCATTCCGCCGCGCCGTCGCCCGGTGGGAGAGCGTGAAGTGCGAAGGCGGCCAGCTCACCTCCGTCACGTTCGTCGAGCAGGAGGACATCGAGACGAAGCTGAAGAGCGGCAAGGACGCGCCGACGGACTTCGGGATCTACTTCCGTAACGACCGGTGGCCGGGGAGCCCCGATGCGCTCGCGATCACGCGCCTCGCGAAAGGCGACATCTCGGGGAAGGTCCGGGGCGCGAGCATGGAGTTCAACGCTTCGGGCCACACCTTCGGGATCGGCGTCTCCGGCGACGACTACGACCTCGAGGCCGTCATGGTGCACGAGGTCGGCCACTACCTCGGCCTCGATCACTCCCAGGCGGAGGGCTCGGTGATGGCGCCCGTGTTCTGCAACGGCGAACGACCGTGCAAGCGGACGCCCGAGGAGCTCCGTGAGCTCGGCGCCGACGACATCGCGGGCGTCTGCAAGATCTATCCGCCGAGCGACCAGGTCGCCGGCGCGGTCGTCCCCGCGAACAGCTGCCAGGCGAGCCCCGGCGGTGCCGGAGCTCCTCCGATCGCGGCGGTCGCGCTGGGTGCCTTGCTCGTTCGTCTCGCGCGGCGTCGGCCGCGGTTTGCATCGGAGCCCGGCCGCGCTAGAACCCGACCCCGGTGAGGTCGGAGCTCCCCATCCCGCGCTGGCTGCGCAGCCCGCACGTGCAGACGATCGGCGCCGCCGTCCCGCTGCACGTCCGCCCGCGCGCGCACTCCGAGCTCGTTCGCGTCGCGATCCCGGGCGGGCACGTCCACGCCCACGCGTGGTGGGCCGACGAGGTGCAGGCGTCCGGCGCCGCGTCGCCTCGCGTCGCCGTCGTCATCGTGCACGGCATCGCCGGCTCGGCGGCATCGCACTGCTGCGTGCGCGCCGCCGTCGCCCTCCATCGCGCCGGCTACCACGCCGTCCGGATGGACATGCGCGGCGCGGGCACCAGCGTCGCCGACGCGCCCTCGCTCTACCACGCGGGGCTCACGAGCGACCTCGACGCCGTCGTCCGCCATCTCGCCCGTGACCCGCGCGTCTCCGGCGTCGCGGTCCTCGGCTTCTCCGGCGGTGGCAGCGTCGCGCTGAAGCTCGCCGGCGAGTGGGGGCGTGAAGCGCCTCGCGCGGTCCTCGCCGTCGCGAGCGTGTCGGCGCCGCTCGACTACGTGCGCATCGCGTCCCGGATGGACGGGTGGTCGTGCCTCCCGTACCGCTACCACGTGCTCCGCGGTCTGCTCGACCGCGCGCGCAGCTTCGCCGAGACCCATCCCGAGCGGGCGCCTCACTACGGCGTCGCCGACCTCGGCCGCATCAAGCGCTTCCGTGTCTTCGACCGGGACGTGATCGGCCCGATGCACGGCTTCGAGGACGTCGACGCCTACTACGCCGGTGCGAGCTCCGGCCCGTGGCTCTCTGCGGTGCGCGTCCCGACCCTGCTCCTGCATGCCGAGGACGACCCGCTCGTCCCCGGCGAGACCGTCCGTCCGTGGGCGGCCGGCGCCTCACGCTCGGTGCGCTTCGAGCTCACGCCGCACGGCGGGCACATCGGGTGGCTCGGTGGCCTCGACGAAGCCAGCTGGGTGACGGGTTGGTCGGCGCGCCGTGTGCTCGGCTTCTTCGCCGATCACGCGCCGCCCTGCCGCGTCGCGATCGGCCGCGCCTGACGCTTCCGGAGCGCGTTCATCACGAGGCCGACCGGGACGAGCGGCACCACGAGCGACAGGAGCAGGCTCGCGACGAGGACCCCGGCGAAGGCGGCGAGGACGAGGAGCAGCACGTCTTCGGCCGTCCACGAGCGCGGCGCGCTCGAGAGGAATCGGCGTCGGGCCTCCCCCACCGTCGTCGTGAGCAGCGCGTCGTAGTCCTCGCCGTACACGGATCGGTCGCGCCTGCCGCGGAGGAAGGCGGCACACACCTTCCGCGGCGAGACGAGGAGACCGGCCGCGAGGCCGCCGAGGTTCAGCGCCCAGGCGGCGACCATCCGCTTGCAGCCGGCGCCGAGCTCCCAGGCCGAGATCTCGAACTCGCCCACCGTGCTCGTCGCGTAGCCCGTCAGCACGTGATGGATGTCGTGGTAGCGGACGGCCTCGATCCGCTGCGGCGTGTTCGGGAACGGAAACGGGACGGGCCCGAGCGAGAAGTCGACCCAGGCGTCGCCGTAGCCCCCGTCGGCTCCGAAGCCGTTCGCCTCGAAGTAGATGCCGCGCGCGTCCCGTAGCGTGATGTCGTCCGCGATCTCCATGACACCCTCAGGCACCTTTCCAGTGAGTACGCTCACTGACTTCACTCATCATGGTCTCACCGAGCCATTCGTCAACCCCTGTTGTTGGGCTTTCGAACGCCGGCGAGTACGATGAGGACGCTCATGGCAACCGCGCGATCCCCGAAGGCGACGGCCAAACGCGCGAAAGCGCAGGCGCCCGAGCACGGGAAGACCCGCGCCGACCGGATGGCCGAGACGCGCGACGCGATCCGGCGCGCGGCCTGGGAGCTGTTCGCCTCGAAGGGCTACGAGGCGACGACGACCGGGGAGATCGCCAAGCGGGCCGGCGTCGCCGCCGGCACCGTCTTCGTGCACGCGAGCGACAAGCCCGACCTGCTCTTCATGGTCATGCACGATCGGCTCGCCGACGCGGTCGAGGCCGGCTTCTCGACGCTGCCGACCGCTCCCCTCCTCGACCGGCTCCTCCACGTGTTCCGCCCGCTCTTCGCGATGTACGGCGAGCACCCGGAGGTCGCGTCCGCGTTCATCCGGAGCCTCCCCGGCGCGCGTGGGCCGAACGCGCAGCGCACCGAGACGCTCACGTTCGGCTTCCTCCACCGGCTCGCGCTGCTCGTCGAGAGCGCGCAGACGTCGGGCGAGCTCGCGAAGGACCTCGAGCCGCTCGCCTGCGCGCAGAACATCTTCGGTCTCTACTTCATGGCGCTGATGAGCTGGCTCAGCGGCCACGTCTCGATCGAAGCCGCGCTCGACCCGCTCCTCCGGAACGCGCTCGCGCTCCAGATCCGCGGGCTCTTGCCTCGTCGCTGAGCCGTTCGTGACGCGTCAGTGACCGACGGCCGGCGGCGGGGTCGTCGAGGGCGCCGCCGGTGGCGCGTGGAGCGCCTGGTAGCCGAGCCATCCGGCGATCGCGACCGCGATCGCGAGCACGAGGAGCGACAGCGGCGGGATCCCCTGCTCGGTCCGAACCGGGACCCCTTCGTCCGTCGATGCGGGCGCCGTAGCGGCCACGTCCGCGACCTCTTCCGCCACGTCCTTCGCCGCGACCGCGGCCGCCTCGGACGTCGCGACGGAAGGCTTCTCGGACGGGAGCGGCTTCGGCTCGGCCTCTTCCGGCGCCGGCGTCGGCGTCGCGATGCGCGCCATCACGCCGGGGTCCGACGGCACGCGGGCCGGCTTCAGAGCCGCTTCCGCCTCCGCCTGGCGGACGAGCTGGAGGATCTCGGGCGAGGCCTCGCCGACCTTCGTCGAGGCGCTGTACACGTCCTCGTCGCCTTCCGGCGGTCGGACCGTGTCCTGGCCCAGGGTCTTCGGTGCCTCGTCGCTCATCCGAACCAACGTCCTCGGAGTTAGGATTACCACGTTCCGCATGCGCCACGCCAAGGCCAAGATCGCCGACGTGGAAGCGCATCTTTGACGCCAGCCGTTCCATCTGCTGCTCCCTCTTCGAGACCCTCACGCTTCCGCGGTGTTCGGTCGTCGTCGTGAAAGCTCGACCTACATCTGCTGCCGCTGTGCTCCTCGCGCGCGCCGCGCTCGTCGCGCTCGCCGCCGCGTGCGCGCGTTCGGCGGCGACCGAGTCGGGGCCGCCCGCCGTCCGCGTCGACGCGGGAGCGACCAGCGCGCCGGGCTCGGTCGGCGTCACCGCGACCGAGCCGGATGCGGTGGTCGCCACGCCGCGCGACGCGAGCGCGGCTTCGTTCGACGCCGCGCCTCCTCTCCCCGAGACGATCCTTCCGCGCGAAGCGATCGACGGTCCGCACGAGCTGCTCCTCGAGCCCGGCCGTCCCATCTTCTACGCGCTGCCGCGCACGACCCGCGGCCCCGCCCGGCTCGTCGCCCACCTCCACGGAATGTGCGGACCGCCCTCGTACGCGTGCGGGAAGTGGCTCGGCGCGGGCACCGCCGTCGGCGTCGTCGTGTGCCCGACGGGCAACGCGCGCTGCGGAGACTCGCCGGTGGGACCGCCGGCCTGGGACGCGGGGACGTGGCCCGATCTCGTCGCGCTGATGGACGGCGACCTCGAGGCCTCGATCAAGAAGGTCGAGGCGAAGCGCCCGCACGCCGTCACGCGCGCGGGCGCGGTGCTCACCGGCTACTCGCGCGGCGCCTACGCTGCCGTGCCGATTGCAAAGCGTCACCCCGGACGCTGGCCGTTCCTCGTCCTCATCGAGGCCGACGTCGCCGTGTCGGCGCAGGCGCTCCGCGCCGCGGGCGTGCGCGCCGTCGCGTTCGTCGGCGGCGAGCAAGGGGACCAGATCGCGGGGATGAGGCGCTCGATCGAAGCGCTCGAGAAGGACGGCTTCCCTGCCCGCCTGTTCGTCATGAAGAAGACGGGCCACCTCTACTCGGAGGACATGGAGCTCGTCATGCGCGACGCGCTCGCGTTCGTCCTCTCGCACGAAAGCTGAGCGCGCTCACTCGGGCATCCACGCCAGCGCGCAGAGCTGCACCGTGATGCCGGTCTTCTTCGGCTTCGTGACGACGTGCTCGAGCGGGAGCGACGCCGGATCGAGCGACGAGGCGACCTCCGCGAGCTCCGCACGCCCCTCTTCCTCGAGCGCGCGGTACTTCGCCATCAGCGTGTCGAGGCTCTCCTGCGCACGCTGCACGTCGCCGGCAGCCTTCTTCGCGCGGCTCGCGCCGCGCGCCGCCGAGGAGAGCCCGCGTCCGCCCAGCACGACGGCACCGAACGCGAGCGCGACGTCCATCTTGTGCGCGCTCGCCTCGGCCTGCTCGCGCTGGACGGTGGCTTGCTTGTCGCGGATCTTGTCGGCGAGCGCTTCGAGCTTGGTCTTGTACTTGTCACGGACCTTCGCGATCGCAACGTCGCGCGCTTCCCGCGCCGACTGCGCGAGCCGCGCGCGGAACACGCGCTCGTCCTCGTTCGGGAGCGACCACGCCTTGTCGCACTTCCAGCGCGCTATCCCCTGCGTGCGCGCGAGCCACGCAACGAGCTCCTTCGACCACGCGCCGTAGCTCTTCGCGACCAGCATCGACGCGGGCGGGCCCTCGAAGCGCGCGTTCGGCGCCGGCTCGGTCCCGAGATCCTTCGCGTGGACCTGCCCGGCCCACTTCGCATCCTCCCAGCGGAGCGAGAGCGGGCCGTCGCTCGCCGGCGTCACGAACATCACCTCGCGCGTGAAGTCGAGGCCGGTCCGCGCCTCCTCGAACGACACGCGCGCCGCGCCGACGACGAGCGGCCGATACACCGGCGCCGGCTTCGTCGTCGGGAAGAACACTTCCGGCACCCCTGGTGGCAGCACGGGCCGCGTCCCACCGGCCGCCGCCTCCGGAGCCGCCTCACGCTTCGCGGGGAACACCGTCGTGCCGCCGGGCGTCACCGCCGGCTTCGCGGTGAGCTTCTTGATCTCCTCGCGCGTGAGCGGTCCGCGCAGGTACGACATCGCCCAGCGCGACTCGATCACGACCGGCCCGGGCTCGTGGACGCAGTGGACGTAGAAGTGCCGTTTCTGGAGGCCGGCGAGGAGGCGGTCGACCGCGTCGCGGTCGAAGGTCCGTCCCGCCGCCGAGCCTTCGAGGCCCTCGACGACGCGAGCCTTGTCGCGCTCGGTCTGGAGCCGGCCGATCAGCCACGTCCCGGCGTTCGAGAGCCCCTTGTAGTCGAGGTCGACCGGGTTCTGCGTCGCGAGCACGACGCCGAGGCCATACGCACGCGCCTGCTTGAGGAGGAGCAGGAGCGGCGGCTTCGACGGCGGGAGCGCGACCGGCGGGAAATAGCCGACGACCTCGTCCATGAAGAAGAGCGCGCGGAGCGAGGGCGTGCCGGGCTGCCTCCGCATCCACGTGACGAGCTCGCCGAGCAGGAGCGAGACGAAGAACATCCGCTCGGCCTCGCCGAGGTGCGCGATCGAGAGGACCGACACGCGCGGCTTGCCGTCCTTCGTCCAGAGGAGCGCGTCGATGTCGAGCGGCTCGCCCTCGAGCCACGCCTCGAACCCCGGCGACGCGAGGAGGGCGTTGTAGGCGACGGCGAGCTCGAAGCGTTCCTTCTTCGGGAAGAACGACTCGAGATCGAGCACGCCGACCTTCGTGAACGGCGGGTCCTGGACCCGCGCGACGAGGCCCTCGAGGTCGAGGTCCTCCCCCGCCGCCCACGCGCGCGACAGGATCGCGCTGACGAGCGCGTGCTCGCGGCTCCGCCCCGGCTCCGCCTTCACGCCGACGAGCCCGAGGAGGCTGGTCGCGACCTGCGCGACGCGTTCGCTGACCGCATCGCGGTCGTCGCGGAGCGACTCGGGCGGCGCGGCGAGCGACGCGAGGATCGACACGGGGCGGCCCGAGCGGCTCCCCGGCGTGTAGAGCGCGAGGTCGGCGGTCGCCCGGAGCCGCGCGATGCGGGCGCCGTCCTGGCCCCAGGCAGCGAGCCCCTCGCGCCACTTCGTCGCCTCCGCGACCGGGTCGGCGCCGGCCGGCACCCACGGCGCGAAGGCCTCGGCCGACAGATCGGGGAACGTGAGGAGGAGGTTCCCGAGGTCGCCCTTCGGGTCGACGACGATCGCGGAGATCCCGTCGATCGCCGCCTCTTCCAGCAGCGCGACGGAGAGGCCCGTCTTGCCGCTGCCCGTCATCCCGATGACGACGCCGTGGGTCGTCAGGTGCTTCGCATCGAGCAGGTACGGTTCGTCCTCGGTCTTGCCGAGATAGAACGCGCCGAGCTTCTCGAAGTCCGCGAGCGACATGCGGACACGATTAGCACGGCGCGCCGAGCGCGCTCAGCGAACGTCGACGCGCGTCTTGCAGCCGAACGCGAGCGTGACCTTGCCGAGCGACGAAGCGCGCGCGGCGTCGCACGCCGACTGGCAGAGCATGATCCGCGTCGGCTTCTGCGCGTCGTCGTAGCGCCAGCCGTCCGCCGAGCCGCACTCCTTGCTGTAGGAGAGCACGCGCTCCTTGCCGTCCGTGCCCGTCAGCACGACGTTGACCGCCATCGGATCGAGCTCCTGGCCGGCCGGCGGCGGCGGGACGGAGAAGTCGCACGTGACCTCGCGCCGGCGGATCGCGTCCAGCGCCGCGACGAGATCGCTCTTCACCTTCGCGGGATCGGTCGTGTCGACCATGACCGCGTTGGTGGTCCCGCCCGCGGCGGCGATCTCGTTCAGGTTGTCGAGGCGCGAGCCGACGCCGATGACGTAGGTCGAGATCTTCGACTCGGTGAGCGCGGTCTTCGCGATCGAAGCCGCCGTCGCGACGTCGTTGTTCGCGCAGCCCGGCTGGAAGGCGCCCTGCGTGTAGTAGCCCGGCATGCCGTCCGTCACGAGGACGACCGCGGTCTTGTCGTTCGGGCGCTCGGCCGAGACCTGCTTCGCATAGGTGACGGCGCCCTGGAGCGCGGGCACCGTCGGCGTTCCGCCGCTCGGCGTCGTCGCGTCGATCGCGGTGACGATCGCCGGATCGGTCGCGACCGTGAGCGGGACCTTCGGCGACGCGTAGGTGTAGTTGCACTCCTGCGCGATGTCGTCCGCTTCGGTGTCGCTCGCGTTCGGGACGTCGCCTTCGGGGAAGAACTGGAGCGACGCGCGCACCGTGCTCGAGTAGGCGTCGGCGAAGAAGTCTTTCATCCCCGACGTGAGCGGGAGCCACTTCTGGGAGGGATCGCCGCCCTGCGCCGGGTCACCCATGCTGCCGGACTTGTCGAACATGAAGACGAGGTTCGTCGGCGCGAGCGTCGCGCTCGCGACCTCGCTCACGCACGCCGAGGCGGTGCCGGCGACACCGATCTCGCCGAGGTTGGCGCCTCCCGGGACGCCGTTGCTCGGCGCTTCGGTCGAGGGATCCCCGAACGTCGAGGCATCCTCGCTACCGCACGCGACGGCGAACATGGTGAGCACGACGGACGCGAACGTCAGACGCTTCATGACGATTTCCTCTCCTCCGAAAGCAAGGTCCGAGACACACGAAACGCGCGCCGTCCGAGGCCCTCTCCCCGAGCGGCGCGCGTCTTCCGAATCAGCCGAGCATCAGGGCTCGAGGCTGACCCACGCCGGCAGCGTGGACTGCACCGCCGGATGGCCGTTGTTCGGCGGGTGGAGCTGGATGTTACCGCCCTCGAGCGTGCCCGCCGTCTCGTAGATCTTCGTGCCCGACGCGTTGTTGGCCGGGTCGTCGACGAGGCGGATCGTGAAGTGGTAGGTGTCCGGCATGAATCCGTTCTTCGCCTTCGGCTGGCTGCCCGGCTCGCCGTGGTCCTTCGCCACGACGTCGAACCAGTAGCCCGCGCCCCACGCGCCGGTCGCTGCGTCACGCCACTCGGCGGGACCGCCGAAGTAGACCTGGTTCATCGTGAAGCCCTTCTTCGCGCCGGGGCCGCCCGGGCCCGGCTCGTCGACGTGGCGGCAGTAGATGTAGCTCGGACGACCCTTCGCGTGGTTGCCCGTGCCGTGGTCGACGTGGTTCCAGTGGCCCTTGATCGAGCCGTCCTTCATCGGCTTCGCGTTGCCGCCGAAGTTGTCGTGGCCGTCCTCCGCCGCGCCGCTCACGAGGTTCGGAGCGACGACGAAACCGCCGCCGGTGACCCAGCAGCCGCCGGCCGACGGCGGGACGCAGTCCGCGCTGCCGTCCGAGTCCGAGACGCACGCGCCGCAGGCCGAGGGATGCGTGCCCGGCGCGCAGGTCGGGACGGACTGGCAGGCCTTGTTGCCCTTCTTGTCCTTCTTGCAGACCCACTCGTGGCCGTTGCCCTTGCCCTTGCCGCTGCCGCCCGACGACGACGACGAGGCGCCGCCGTTCGAGCCGTCCTTCGTGCCGTTGCCGTTGCCGCTGCTGCCCGTCGCATCACCGCTCGAGGAGCCGCCCGAAGACGAGCCGCCCGACGAGCTCGTCGTGCCGCTGTTCGTGCCGTCCTTGGTCTTGCCGGGCGCATCGCAGCTCGGGCTCGTGCAGTCGGCGCTGCCGCCCGACGA
>JBDHVE010000227.1:0-12369 GCA_039809485.1 Polyangiaceae bacterium
AAACGGATGGAGACGGAGATCGGCGTCACCGGGCTCCAGCGCCTCGTGATCCGCCTGATCGGCCGCCAGCCGGGGATCTCGGCGGGCGAGCTCGCCGATCTCCTCCACGTGCACCCGAGCACGCTCACCGGCGTGCTGAAGCGCCTCGTCGAACGCGGTTACATCCACCGCGACAAGGATCCGGAGGACGCGCGACGCTCGAAGTTCGTGCTCGTCGCGGGCGGCGAGAAGGTCGACGCGACGCAAGCCGGCACCGTCGAGGCCGCCGTGCGCCGTGCGCTCTCGCGCCTGCCGGCGAACCGGCTCGGCGCCGCGCGCGAAGTGCTCGGCGCGGTGGCGGCGGAGCTGGCGCGAAGCGACAGGTAGGCTTCGTCTTGCTGGCAGACCGCGGGGTTCTCTTCTCTCTTCCCGCGCGCGATTACGGTGACAGCGACACCTCTGGCAAGCGCACACGGCCCGTCGCATCCAGCCGCACCGCGACCAGCTGCGTGCGGTCCTTGCGCTCGACGCGGAGGAGGACGAGCGCGGCGTCGTCGCGGGTGACGATGTGCTGCGCGCGGACCGGCGGCGGGTCGGTCGTGTCGTCGTCGTAGTCGACGAGGACCTCGTCCGGCTTCGTGGCGAGCGCGCCGAACGGCGCGAGACGGAAGCGCACGACGTGGTGCTCGGCGTCGTTCCACACGAGCAGGACGCGCTCGCCCAGATCGGCGTGGAGGAGATCGCGCCCCGCCGCACCGAGGTGCGCCACGTCGTGACGGCAGCCCTTCTGCGAGCAACGCGTCTGCTCGAGGCGGTCCTGGTCGTCGCCCTCCGCCCACGTGAGGACGACGTCGTCGCGCCAGCAATCGAGGACGGGCGTGCGCGGGAACGCGACGCCGACGGTCGGCCGCGTCGTCCAGCTCGGCACGACGCTGACCTGTGCCCAGCGACCTTCGCGCGCGACGAAGAGCTCGGCCGATCGCGCGACGACGCTCGCGCCGCCGGGTCGAGGCCGGTCGACGAGGAGCGCGCGGGTCGGGCCGTCCTCGCACGCGAGCGGGACCCCCGCCTCGATCCGCTCGCCGATCGTCGTCGGCGGCGTGGTCGTCGTCGCCGCGCTGGCGGGGACGGAGAGGATCCGTCCGCGCACCGGACCGGCGGGCCGCGTCGCCCAGACGAGGTCGGGGCCGATGGCGATCGCCCACTCGGGGCTCTTCAGGAGCGGCGCGGGGACGACCTTCCCTCCTTCGCCGAGCGTCACGAGGGCGACGTCGCCGGAGGGCTTCTCGACCACGGCCGCGAGCTCCCGTCCACGTGCGACGAACGTGGCGAGCTCGCCGGACGCGAATCCGGCCGGCGTCCAGCGCCCCTCGTGCCAGGTGTGGAGCGCGACCTCTTCCGTGTCGATCGTCGCCGCGAGCGCATGGGCGCTCTCGGAAGGCGCCTCGAAGCGGAGCGCCGCCTTCGGGGAGACGCCGTCCGGCACCCGCGCGCAGCGCACGCGTGCGAGGAGCTCTTCACCCGCGCGCGTCGCGAGGCAGGCGACCGGCGGGCTGTCTTCGCCGCCTCGCGCCGCGAGCACGAAGTGGGCATCGAGGTCGGGCACCGGATCCCACGCCGTGAGCGAGAGCGCCGCCTCGGCGAGCGGCTTCGCCGCGTCGAGCGAGACGCGCGGCTCGAGCCCCTTCACGGGACCGGGCTGCGGTGAGGGGAGTGCCTTCGTGTCGAGCCCGACCGCGGCTCCGGCCTCGAGCACGTCGCGGAGCGCGTCGCGCGTCGGTCGACGTCCGGCGCGGAGCGAGTCCTCGAGCTCGTCCATCGCGTCGACGAGCCGCGTCGCCGAGCCGTCGCTCTTGCGCGCGATGTCGCGGATGCGCGTCGCGCGGATCGCGCAGCGCGAGAGCCAGTCCTTCCGGAGCTGACGGCCGCGCCGTGCGTCGACGCTCGTGAGGTAGTGGAGCTCGACGGCGCGGACGCGTGCGGCGAGGGCCGTCGCGTCCGTCGGGTCGGATGCCTGCGCGAGGCACGAGAGGAGCTGGCCCCACTCCTCGCGGACGGCGCGGGCGCGGTCGGCGCGGCCGGCGCTCGTGACCCCGATCGCGAAGATCCCGAGCACGACCGTGACGGGGACGCCGATCTTCAGCCAACCCGGAGCTCTCGCCATGCGCGCCGACAGTCTGGCTCACGAACCCGCGAACGGCTATTCGCTCGGCTGCCCTCGGTTCACCGCGCGCCGTCGATCCGCGAGCACGTTCCGTAGAACCGCGTCCGGCCGAGGAGCAGCCTGCATGCCCGGAGCACATCCATCCCGAGCATCCCGTCGCGCGGGCACGCGCGGTCGGCGGAGCCCTCCACGACGCCGATGTCGCCGGCGACGGCGAAGCCGCCCGTCTCGATCCGTGCGTCATGCACGCGTCGGATGACGACCTTCCCCGACGCGGTGTACATCGGCTCGCGGTCGGCGACGCTGCGCGGCGCGAGCTTCTGGCCCGCCGGTGAGGAGGCGAGCACGTCGGAGCGCTGTGCGCCGGTGTCGACGAGGAGCGAGACCTTCTGGCCGTCGATCGCGGAAGGGACGACGTAGGCGAGGCCCGTCCCGTTGCCGTCCGGCTCCTCGCACGCGCGTATCTCGCTCGTGACGAGCGAAGTCCCCGAAGCGGAGAGCTCGCGCGCGGCGTCGTCCCACCAGGCTGCGCGCATCTCGCCGCCGTAGAGGTCGAGCACGACGGCGTCGCCCTCGTCCGCGAGCTTCTGCGGCGAGAGGATCCCGCCGATCCCGAGCTTCTCGAAGGCTTGCGGGATCTCGATCACGATCATCGAGGTCGCGCCCACCGCGCCCCACTGCTCGAGCGCGAGGCGAGGGAAGTCGACCTGCCACGTCGTGATCGAACGGCCGAGGTGGTCGGTGCCCTGCTCGCCGAGCTTCTTCAGATCGAAGCGGAGCTTGCGCGCGAGCCACCCCGCGACGACGTGCACGTTCGCTCCCGTGTCGACGAGGAGCAACGTGGGGTGCCCGCCGATCGAGCCGCGGACGATCGGGAGCGGGAAAGCGCGGCCGCCGACGTCGTAACGGAGCGGGGCGCGCCGCGTGAGCGGGGCACGCGGACCGGTGACGGCGGCGGCGGCGGCGACGCGCGGCCGTGCCGTCCGCGTGTCCCCGGGCGGGGACGCGCACGCGCTCGCGAATGCGGCGAGCGTCACGATCGCGGCCAGGATCCTGCGCACCCGAGAAGGGTACCAGGCCGCCTTTGCGCGGCCCAAAGACGGACGCGGATCATCTTCGCCGCGGCCGGAAAGCTGCAGCATGCGGAACAGCCGCGATTGCAGCCTGGAACGCATGGGTCGCGCTCGGCACGCGAGGTGCTGGAAGTGAGGGCGGAGGCTGAACGATGAAGTGCTCGACGTACAGAAGCGCGTGGCTCATGGGTGTCTTCTTCACGGCAGTCGGATGCGGTGCTCCGTCCGCCGAAGAGCCGGACGCCGAAGGCGGCAGCCAGGCCGTCAGCGGATCGGCGACGCTCGCGGGCGTGTACGGCGAGGGCGATCAGGAGACCCTCGAGGTGGTCGTCGCGGCCGGTCGCGTCGACGCCGTCGTGCAGGGCCGCCTCCGCGCCTACGCGAGCTCGAACGGCGTCGTCGATCAGACCACGGCATGTCAGCTCTCGTTCAGCGGCGTTCTCGGAGCCGGACAGAACGCCGTGCAGCTCGACGTCGCCGACGTGCGCGGCGAGTCGCAGGGGGAGCTCCGCCTCGACGGCGGCAAGGTCACCCTCGTGCTGCACGACCCGTCCCCCGCGTGCGAGAACGCGTACTTCCGCGCCGGCGATCTCCGCGAGGGGATCACGCTCGCCCGCCGGGGTGCGCTTCCGAGCAGCGTCATCGGCTATCGGACCGTCCAGAGCGACCGCGCGTACTTCTACGATGCTTCGTCGGGAGGGACCCGACGCAACGCGTACATCGTGAAGGGCGATACCGTCGAAGTCGGCAGCCGCGGTGAGGAGCGCATGAACGCGACCTTCTCGCCGCTCGGCGGTGGTCGCCGGACCACCGGCTTCCTGGGAGAAGAAGACTTCGTCCCGCTCCCTCGCGGCGTCGAGCAGCTGCTCGGTCTCATCCAGCCGTGAGACGTCGCTCGTCGCCTTCCGGCGTCACCGCGTCGACGACGATCGCGCCGCCCTCGACGTCGACCGTCGCGACGTCGCCGCGGCGGAGCTGACCCTTCAGGATCATCTCGGCGATCGGCGCTTCGATCAGGCGTCCGATCGCGCGTCGCATCGGGCGCGCGCCGAGCTCGGGATCGAAGCCGCCCTGGTCGAGGAGCGCCTCGACCGCGGCCTGGCTCGCGTCGAGCTTCACGCCGCGCGAGGCCTCGAGATCGCGTGCGAGCCCGCGGAGGATCCGCCTTGCGACCTCGGCCACGTCGTCGCGGCCGAGCGGCGCGAAGGCGAGGACCTCGTCGAGGCGGTTGTAGAGCTCCGGCGGGAGCGCCTTCTTCGCGGCGTCCGCGACCGCCTCCTGGTAGGCGCTGATGTCGCGCGCACGCTGCTCGGCGCGCGCCTTCGGCGTCGCGGTGCCGAAGCCGATCCGCCCGCGCGTCTGCGCCTTCGGCGCGAGATCGGCGCCGATGTTCGACGTGAGGAGGATGACCGTGTTCGTGAAGTCGACCGTGCGGCCGCGCCCGTCCGTGAGGCGGCCTTCGTCGAACACGCCGAGGAAGCCTTCGAGCACATCGCGGTGCGCCTTCTCGATCTCGTCGAGGAGGATGACCTGGTACGGACGACGCCGCACGGCCTCGGTGAGCTGCCCGCCGGCATCGTGTCCGACGTACCCCGGCGGCGAGCCGACGAGGCGCGCGATGGCGTGCGACTCGGCGTACTCGGAGAGATCGAGACGCGTCATGGCGTCGGCGGAGTGGAACAGGCATTCCGCGATCGCCTTCGCCGTTTCGGTCTTGCCGACGCCGGTCGGACCGAGGAGGAGGAACGTGCCGATCGGCCGTCGCGAGCGGAACCCCGACGCGTTCCGGCGGAGCACCGCTGCGATTCGCTCGAGCGCCGCCGTGTGGCCGACGATCCGCTTCGCGAGGAGCTCCTCGAGGCGGAGCATGCGCTCGGCGTCGGACTCGAGGAGTCGCTCCTCCGGGACGCCGGAGAGCTCGCTCACGACCTCGGCGATCTCGGTCGTGCCGACGTCCTTGCCGCCCCGACGACGCGTGCGCGCGCCGGCGAGGTCGAGGATCTGAACGGCCTTGTCGGGGAGCGCCTGCTCGGGGAGGTAGCGCACGCTCCAGGTGACCGACTTCGCGAGCGCGTCCGGCGCGTAGGCGCACCCGTGGTGCTTCTCGAAGAGCGGTGTGACGCCTTCGATCGCGAGGAGCGCCTCTTCGGCGGCGAGCTCGGTCACCTCGATCGAGGTGAAGCAGCGCGAGAGGCCGGGATCGGCGCCGATCGAACGGCGGTACTCGTTCTCGGTCGTCGCGCCGATGCACGTGATCTCGCCGCGCGAGAGGGCGAGGCGGAGCTCGCTCGCGGCCTCGTCCCCGGCGTCCGGCCCGAAGAGAACGTGGATCTCGTCGAAGAAGACGAGGATCCGGCCCTTCGCCTTCGCGAGCTCCTGCTTCAGCTGACCGATCCGCTCGGCGAGCGAGCCGCGGACGCCGGTGCCGGCGAGGAGAGCGGCCGGTGTGATCTCGAAGATGATCCGATCCTCGAAGCACGCGACGTCGGTGCCGTCCGCGATGCGCGCTGCGAGCCCGCGGACCACGCTCGTCTTGCCGACGCCGGGAGGCCCGACGAGGCACGCGTTCCGCGCGTGGCGTTTCGCGAGCACGTCGAGCGTGCGCTCGAGCTCGGCGTCGCGACCGACGACCGGATCGAGCTCGCCCTGCGCCGCGAGCTGGGTGAGGTTGCGACCGACCTGGTGGAGGAGCGGGAACGCCTTCGGATCGAGCGCGAACCGATCGGGACCGGTCGCATGCGCCTTCTTCTTCCCCTTCGCGGGCGCAGGCGGCGGCGCGGACTTCTTCGCGACGGGAACCGGCGCGACCGGCGGCGGCGAAGCGACCGGGATTGGCTTCGACGCGGCGGGCGGCACGACGGGGCTCGACGTGACCGAGGCGGGCGGCGGAGGCGGCGAGATCCGCGGCGTCGGAGGCGTGAGGGGGATGCGCGGGCTCCGCGTCGGGAGCGGCGACGTCGGTGCGGGCGCGATCCCGCTCGGGCGCGACGTGTCGGTGCGGGGCTGCGTCCGAACGGCGGGCGTCTGTGCGGGCGCGGTCACCCAGCGACGCGGCGCGAGACCCATCGCGAGCTGCATCGCGAGCGTCCGGAGGCGCGTCACGTCCATTCCGCACTGCACGAGCGTGCGATGCGCGGCGGTGCCCGGCTCCTGGCAGAGCGCGAAGAGGAGATGGATCGTGCGCGCTTCCTCGCGGCTCGCGCCCGAGCGGCCGGCGAGCTCGCGTGCACGCTGGACGGCGCGGTTCACGGCGTCGACGGCGTCGTCGGTCGCCACGCGAGCGGCGCGGAGGATGACCTCTTCGTCGAGCCTGCGCTCGAGGAGGAGGTTCGCCGCATCGTCCTTCCCGCGCGCGATCGCCGCGAGGAGGTGCGTGGTCGTCGTCTTCTGACCACGCTCGGCAGCGAGATCTTCGGCCTTGCGTCGGATCCGCGCGAGCTCCGACTCGCGGGTGGGAAGCGCCCTCTCCATCGTGTTGTCGGATCGCACGGTCCAGACGAGGGGGCCAAATTCGCGGGGCCCCGCCGATGGACTTGCCTCTTCCGGCACAGTCCCTATTAATTGACCCGCCGGTCAGGAACCTCGGTGCGGCTCCGAGCATCGATACGCCGGCGCCTGCGCCTTTCTCCGAGCCGCGCTTCACGCTTTGCCGCGAGGGGGCGGCCACCGATGTCTCGCATCGCCGATCCTCGAGCCAAGGCCTCTCTCCTCCGCGCCGCCGAGCAGGTCTTCGCGGAGCGCGGTCTCGCGGGCGCGAAGGTCGAGGAGATCGCGCGTCGGGCCGGTGTCTCGAAGGGCGCCTTCTACCTCCACTTCGAGAGCAAGGAGGCGGCCCTCGAAGAGGTCGTGCAGGGGTTCCTCGAAAAGTGCCGGAGCTTCTTCCAGGCGCCCTCGGAGTGGGCCGAGATCCCGGACTCGCCGCCGGAGATCTTCGAGTTCGCGCTCGCGCGCGACCTCCGCATCTTCGAGTTCCTCTGGGAGAGCCGGGCCGTCCTCCGGATCCTCCCGACCTGCCAGGGGGACTACGAGTACCTCTTCGCTTCGTTCCGCTCCGCGATGGCGCAGGTGACGAAGGAGTGGATCGACCACTGGAAGCGCGAGGAGCTGTTCCGGCCCGAGATCGACGCCGAGCTCGCCGCGACGCTCGTCGGCGGCGCCTACAACGAGCTCGTCGCCAGGATGCTCGCGTGCGGCGAGGAGAAGCCGCCGCTCGAGCGCTGGCTCGCGTTCGCGCAGGAGACGTTCAAGCGCGCATTCGGCGCGCCGACCATGCTCGAGGCGCTCGACGGCGCGCCTCCGCGCTCGCGCAAGACGACCACGACGAAGCACGCAGCATCGAGAGGAAGGAACTGAGATGGATGGCAACGCTCCCGACGTGATCGCTCCCGCCACGCCGAAGCGCGGTGGCCGCGTCGGCATCATCGTCGTCGTCGCCCTCGGCCTCGGCTTCGCGGGCCTGCTCGGCGTGCGCATCAAGCAGGCGAAGGGCCGGCAGGACAAGCTCGCCGGCGAGCGCGTCGCGACGCAGGAGAAGCTCGCGAAGAAGGAGCCGCTCTCGTTCGTCTCGCCGCAGCCGGCGACGTGGCTCCCGCGCGTCGACGTGACGGGCACGCTGAAGCCGTGGCGCGATGCAGACGTCGGCTTCGAGACGCAGGGGCGCCTCGTGCGCGTCGCGGTGTCGGTCGGCGATCGCGTCAGCGAGGGGCAGCTCCTCGCCGTGCTCGACGCGTCCCGCGCCGTCGCCCAGGTTGGTCAGGCGGAGTCGAGCGTCCGCGCCGCCGAGGCGAACCTCGCCCTCGCGCAGGACAACCTGAAGCGCACCGAGGCGCTCGTCGCGTCGAAGTCGATCCCCGAGTCGCAGGCGGAGCAGGCGCGCTCGCAGGTCGCGCTCGCGAAGGCGCAGCTCGACGGCGCGCAGGCGTCGACGAGGCTCGCGAAGACGGGCGCGGGTCTCAACTCGATCGCGGCGCCCTTCGCCGGTGTCGTGACGCGCGCGCCGACGGGTATCGGCTCGGTCGTGAACCCGGGCGTCCCGCTCGTCCACATCGAGGACACCTCGCGCTTCCGGCTGAGCGTCACCGTCGGTGAGGAGGACGTCCCGCTCGTCGCCGTCGGCGCCCCGGTGAAGGTCGTCTATCGCGACAAGGTCGTCGCCGGCCGCGTCGCCGCGGTCGTCCCGTCGCTCGACCAGGCGACGCGCCGTGCGCCGGTCGAGATCGAGGTGCCGAATGACGGCGCCCTGCTGGCGTGGGGCTTCGTCCGCGCGCGGATCGAGGGCAAGGGGGAGACGAGCGCGCTCCGCCTCCCCGCGACGGCGCGCCGGCCCGGCTCGCAGGACGAGGTCGTCGTCGACGCGGGCGGCAAGGCGAAGGTCCAGAAGGTCTCCTTCGCCGTCGACGAGGACGGCTCGCTCGTCGTGCAGCGCGGTCTCGCCGCGACCGACAAGGTCGTCGTCTCGCCGAGCCCCGAGATGAAGGACGGAGACTCGCTCCTGCCATGAACCTCTCCGCCATCGCGATCAAGCGCCCGGTCTTCACGGTGATGGTCACCGTGGCCCTGATGGTCCTCGGGGTCATGGGCCTGACGCGCCTCGGAACCGACCTCTTCCCCGACGTCGCGTTCCCGGTCGTCGTCGTCACCGTGCCGTATCCCGGCGCATCTCCGCGCGAGGTGGAGCAGCTCGTCTCGAAGCCGCTCGAGGACTCGCTCGTCTCCTTGAACGGCATCGACCGCCTCCGCACGACCTCGCGCGAAGGCGTCTCGACGACGCTCCTCATCTTCAAGCTCGGCGTCGACCTCCAGGACGCCGCCACCCAGGTCCGCGAGCGCGTCGCCCAGACCCGCTACAAGCTCCCGCAGGAGATCAAGGAGCCGGCCGTCGCGCGCTTCGACGTCGCCGCCGCTCCCGTCATCACCTACACGCTCCGGGGCGGCGGGCGCTCCCTTCCCGAGACGGCGCAGTTCGCGCGCGACGTGATCAAGCCCGCGCTCGAGCAGGTCGACGGCGTCGCGTCGGTCGACGTCAACGGCGGCGCGGAGCGCGAGGTCCACGTCGACCTCGATCGCGCGAAGATCGACGCGCTCCGCCTCTCGCCGCTCGCGATCCTCGACCAGCTCCGCGCGCAGAACCTGAACGTCCCGGCCGGTCACTACGAGGAAGGCGCGCGCGAGATCAGCGTGCGCACCGTCGGCGAGCTGAAGACGGTCGAGGACGTCCGCAGCATCATCGTCGCGACCGCGCCCGACGGCTCGAGCGTCCGCCTGTCCGACATCGCGGCGGTCGAGGACGGCTACAAGGAGCTCCGCACGCGCATCCGCGTGAACCAGGAGCCGGCCGTCTCGTTCGATGTCCGAAAGCAGTCGGGTACGAACACGATCGCGGTCAGCGACGCCGTCCAGGCGAAGCTCGCCCAGATCGAGAAGACGTTCCCGAAGGGCTACGAGACCGCCGTCATCATCGAGCAGGCGAAGTTCATCCGCGAGAACACGCACGAGGTCGAGGTCGCGATCGTCTTCGGCGGTGCGATGGCGATCCTCGTCATCCTCTTCTTCATGCTCGACGTGCGCTCGATGCTCATCAGCTCGGTCGCGCTCCCCACGAGCGTCGTCTCCACGTTCTTCGTGATGTACCTGCTCGGGTTCACGCTGAACATGATGACGCTGCTCGGTCTGAGCCTCGCGATCGGCCTCCTGATCGACGACGCCGTCGTCGTCCGCGAGAACATCGCGAAGCATCTCGAGCGCGGCGTCGATCCGCGCACGGCGGCGCTCGTCGGCACGAAGGAGATCTCGCTCTCCGTCCTCGCGACGACCCTCACCGTCGTCGCAGTCTTCCTCCCCGTCGCGTTCATGACGGGCATCGTCGGCCAGTTCTTCCGCCAGTTCGGCCTCACGATCGTCGCCGCGGTGCTCGTCTCGCTGTTCGTCGCCTTCACGCTCGACCCGATGCTGTCGAGCCGCTTCTCGAAGGCGCACCTCCACGGGCAGCCCGACCCGTGGGCGGGCGTGAAGCGCCCGTTCGAGGCGCTGTTCTCCGGGATGGAGGACTCCTACCGCGTCGTCCTCGGGTGGGTCGTTCGGAAGAAGTGGGTCGTCGGCGTCATCGCGTTCGCCTCGTTCATCGCGATGTTCCCGATCGCCGGCCTCACCGGCGTCGACTTCGTCAACTCGGAGGACCGCGGTCAGTTCGTCGCGGAGATCGAGCTCCCCGCCGGGACAAAGCTCGCCGAGTCGAGCGCGCTCATCGCGCCTGCCGAGGCGAAGCTCCTCGAGGACAAGCGCTTCGTGACGCTCCTCTCGACGCTGGGTCCGAACGGCGAGGTCAACAAGGTCCGGTGGCGCGTCGTGACGACGCCGAAGAGCGACCGCGCCGTCGGGCTCGCCGAGCTGAAGGACATCACGCGCGAGACGATCAAGCGGTTCGTCCCCGGCGCGCGCATCTCGGTCACCGACCCGCCCTTCGTCGAAGGCGGTCAGACCGAGGCGCCGATCATGGTCCAGGTCCGCGCGCCCGACTACGACACGCTCGCGCCCCTCGCGCGCGAGTTCGAGAAGGCGCTCAAGGCGGTGCCAGGCGTCGACGACGTCGACACGAAGTACACGCCCGGTCAGCCCGAGCTCCGCGTCTCGGTCGATCGCGACAGGGCCGCGCGCGCCGGGATCCCGGTCGCGAGCGTCGCGCTCGCGCTCCGCGCCGCGATCGAGGGCGACGAGGCCGGGAAGCTCCGGCAGGGCAAGGACGACGTGCCGATCCGCGTGCGCCTCGCGCAGGCGGACCGCGCGAAGATGGAGGACGTCCTGCAGATGACGATGTGGACTCCGAAGGGGCCCGTTGCCCTCGGCGACCTCGCGTCGGTCGAGCACGGCGAGGGCCCGAGCGTCATCGAGCGCGAGGACCGCGAGCGGCAGATCGTGATCTGGGCTTCGACGAAGGGCCGCTCGCTCGGCGAGATCGTCCCCGAGATGAAGGCCGCCTTCGCCAAGATCCAGATGCCGCCCGGCGGCAGCTATCACATGGACGGGCAGGTCCGGCAGATGGAGGAGTCGAACAGCGCGATGGGCGTCGCGATGCTGCTCGCGCTCGTCTTCATCTACATCGTGCTCGCGTCGCAGTTCGAGAGCTTCATCCACCCCGTCACGATCATGGTGACGACGTTGCCGCTCGCCGCCGTCGGCGCGATCGTCGGCGTGTTCCTGTCCGGCACGACGCTGGCGATGAGCTCGTTCATCGGCATCATCTTCCTGATGGGCCTCGTGACGAAGAACGCGATCCTCGTCGTCGACCGCGCCCTCGTCCGCGTGCGCGAGCACGGCGAGACGCCGCTCCAGGCCATGCTCGAAGCCGGCCCGGAGCGCCTCCGCCCGATCCTCATGACGAGCGCCGCGATGGTGCTCGGCATGCTCCCGACCGCGATCGCGAAGGGCGACGGAAGCGAGTTCCGTTCGCCGATGGCGATCGCGGTCATCGGCGGCGTCGTCAGCTCGACGGTGCTCTCGCTCGTCGTCGTCCCCGCCTTCTATCTCGGCGTCGAAGGGGCGCGCGCGCGAATCCGGCGCTGGATGGGCAAGCCGGAGTACGAGACGTTCGTGCCGCGGCGAGCGCCGGACGCGGAAGAGGACGAGCGAGCAGCGGCGGAGTGACGGAGAACGACGGTCTCAGGGCGCGGCCGCGTCGATCCCCCCGTCCACGCCCCCGCCGCACGTCGCAGCCATCACCTGGAACAGGTTCCCGCACGTCTTGTCGAGCGTGTCGAGCGTCGTGCCGCAGCTCTGCTGGATGCCGGCGGAGAACGTCTTGCAGCCGCCGCTGACCGCCTTCTTGATGCACGCGGACTGCGCTTGCTGCGAGCCGCACTCCGTCTCGTCGCAGACCGCGTTCGTGCAGATGTCGAAGTAGGCGAGGTTCTTCCCGCACTCGTCGTTCGAGGCGGCCGCGTAGCACGCGGCGTAGTTCTGGTAGTAACCGTCCGAGAACTGGACGAGCGGGCCCCACGTCGCGGCCGTGTTCGGGGTGAAGACACATGCCTTGCACGTGTCGCCGAGCGCAGCCTGGATGTCGGTGAACTTCACCTGCTGCGCGCCGGCGAAGAGCGCCTTCACCTTGTCGATGTCCTCCTGGGTGCACACGTTCTTCGGCGCGCCGGGGCCCTTCCA
>JBDHVE010000228.1:0-12285 GCA_039809485.1 Polyangiaceae bacterium
TGACGGTCCGGTCGGTGAGGATGCCGGCGTTGTCGTTCGCCGACACGCTCACCTGACGGAATGTCGCTCCCGGAGGCGTCACGACGGCGTAGTCGCCTCCCCAGCAGAGGACGTAGCCGTCGAGGCGGACGGCGCACGCGTGCGATCCGACGCTCACGTGCGCGAACCGGCCGGCCGGAGGCGGGGTGGAGCCCTGCCCCCAGCACGCGATCGTGTCGTCGGTCCGGATCCCGCACGAGCGCCCGTCGCCGGCGGCCACCTCGCGGAACGTCCCCTGCGGCGGCGCGGCCTGCCCGTCGTAGTTCGCTCCCCAGCAGACGACCGCTCCGTCGGCGCGGACGGCGCACGCGTGCCCGCGCCCGACGGAGATACGGGACGCGAGCCTCGGATCCGCCTCGCAGCGCCCGTCACGCGCGAGATATCCGGGCGGGCACTCCGTCGTGCCGGAGGCCTGCGTGCATCTTGCATCGAGCGCGCCGCCGGAGGGTGGCGCCGCCGGGCCCGCGTCCGGCACCTCGGATTCCGTCGGAGAAGACGCCGTGCCTCCGTCCGACGCGGCAGGCGCGCCGTTCGCGCCGGCGCAGGCGGTGATGACCGGAGTCAACACGACGAAGAGGGAGAGGAGGGAGGTCGAGCGAGTGGTCATGCGTTGCATCGCGCGCCGGGGACACGCGTGCGCGAACCGCGTCGCACGCAATCGTGGGTCCCCGGCGCGGCGACGGCGTAGCGCGCTCCGGCGCGAGCGCAATGGCGGACTCGAAGCTGCAGAGAGTCGCGCTCAGCGCACTTGCACGTGCACGTGATCGTCGTGCCTGACCGCGTGGCAGCCGTGGAACGCGATCGCGGGCAGGCCGTCGAGGCCCCAGCGCGTGCGGAGATGAGGCTCGAGGAAGACGCGCTCGGTCACGGGATCGAGCGCGAGCCGGCGGACGAGGTCGCGCGTGCGTGACGCGTCCGCCGTGATCCCGTCGTGCATCGAGGGGAGCTCTGCGAAGAGGCCGTACGCGCGGTGGCCCGCGCGCGCGCAGAGCGCGGGCTAGTCGATCTCGCCGGGACGCGGCGGCTCCGTCGCGCCGTAGCCGAGGAAGAGATGCGCGCGCGCGTCGGCGGGTCGTCCCGCGCGATCGAGGTACGCATACGCGAGGTCCACCTTGCGTCCGTCACCGTGGCTGAGGTGGGGGAGGAGCGGCACGCCGCGGAACGGGAACCCCGCGTCGAGGTAGTGGAGCTCCTCCCCGCTCGCGCGCGCGGTGCGGACGAGCAGGTCGCGCACGGGAGGCCGCGCGTAGTGCCGATTGAGCGCGCAGGTGAGGAGGTTCAGCGGCGAGACCGGCTCGTCCTGCGTCGCGAAGACGGGGAGGGGGACGCGCCCGAAGAGGCGCGCGACGAGCGGGACGACGACGATCGTGAGGCCGGCGTAGACGCCGAGCGGCGCGAGGAAGCGCACGACGCGGCGCCGGTTCTTCCGCGCGAGCGCGAGCCCGACGAGCAGCGCGAGGCCGCCGACTTGCGTGAGGAGTGTGAGGACGACGACCGCGACGGCGACGAGCAGCCGCCGCATGCTCAGTTCGACATCGGGCGGCGCGCCTTGCCGCCGTCCCCGCCCGCGCCCGTCCGGCGCGATGCGCGCGTCGAACGCGTGAGACCTTCGCGCGCGATGTCCTTCCGCGTCTTCTCGAGCAGCAGCCCGTAGAGGCGCAGGATGCCCGCGGGCGCGAGGCGATCCGCGAGCCAGATCGCGCGCCACCAGCCGGGCACGACGATGATCGCTTCGTCCTTCGCGACCGCGTCGAGCGCACGCGCGGCGAGCTCCTCGGGGCTGATCGGACGGAGCGCGGCCCAGAGCTTCTTCACGACCTCTTCGCGCATCCCTTCGTAGCCGGGATGCCCGAACCGCCCGCCGCCGAGGATCGGCGTCCACACCGCGCCGGGGCAGATCACCGAGACGCGGACGCCGTGCGTCTTCGCCTCGACCCGCAGCGCGCGCGTCATCCCGACGACGCCGTGCTTCGCGGCCGTGTAGCTGACCTGCCCGGGAGGCGCGACGAGACCGAGCACCGACGCCGTGTTCACGATGTGCCCGTCGCGTTGCGTGATCATCTGCCGGTAGGCGGCCTGGATCCCGTTCGCGACGCCGCGCAGGTTCACGTCGATGACGTCGTCCCAGTCCTCGGGCGTGTAGCCGTCGGCCTCGCCCCCGATGCCGATCCCGGCGTTGTTGAAGAGGAGGTCCACTCGGCCCGAGCGCGCGACGACACGCGCGACGAGCTGCTCGAAGGCCGCGAGGTCACGGACGTCGAGCTCCTCCGACCAGGCAACGCCGCCGCCGTCGACGATCCCCTCCGCGACGTCGCGCGCACCGAGCCCGTCGCGATCGGCGACGACGACCTGCGCTCCGCGCTTCGCGAGCTCGCGGCAGAGCGCGCGGCCGATCCCGGACGCGCCTCCCGTGACCACGGCGATCTTCCCGGTGAACGACGCCTTCTTCTTCCCGAACATGGCGGCGGGAAGCCTAGCACTCGGCGTCGGGTGGGCGGGCGGGTAGACTCGTCTCGCGATGCAGCCGCCGAGCTACGAAGCGTTTCTCGCGGCGCGCGGATTCGATCCGCGAGGGCCGCGAGCGGCGCTGTGGCGGCGCATGTTCGTGACGTGCTGGGGCGAGCCCGGCTTCCACCGCTTCTGGCGGCTGTGGAACCCGTTCTACGCCTACTACCTCTTCCGCCTGTACCTGCTGCTCGGAGGGCGGCGGCGACCGCTCCTCGCCTCGTTCGTCGTGTTCGTCGCGTGCGGGTTCTTCCTCCACGACCTCCTGCTCGTCGCGACGACGCGCCGCTTCTCGCTCGCGACGACGTTCGCCTTCGCGGCGTTCTGGCTCCTCACGATCGCGAGCCGCGCGCTCGGCCCGCACCTTTGCCAGGAGCGTTGGCCACGTGCCGTGAACGCGGCCGTCAACGTGGTGCTCGTCGTGCTGGGCCTCGCCGCGGGTGCGTTCGGGGCGCACGGGCTCGGCGTGTAGCGCGGCGAGGGATCAGACGAAGTCCGGGAACGGCGTCGCCGGCGCCAGCGCGGCCGAGAAGTGCCTCAGGCTCGGTGGCTGCTCGAGGATGCGCATCGCGGGGAGCTGGCTCCGCACGCTCGCGATGTCGGCGCCGACCGCCGCGACGTAGTCGACGTGGCTCTGGGTGTAGACGCGCCTCGGGAGCGCGAGCCGCACGAGCTGCCGCTTGCCTTCCGCCGCCGCGCCGAACATCAGCGTGCCGATCTCGCATGTCCGGATCCCGCCCGCGAGATAGAGCGCGCACGCGACCGACTGGCCCGGCAGGTCCTCCGCCGCGAGGTGCGGGAGCGCGCGACCGGCATCGAGGTAGACCGCATGGGCGGCGGCCGGCTTCACGACCGGCCATCCCGCCGCCTCGAGCGCCGAGGCGAGGTAGCGCGACGCCGCGAAGCGATACTCGAGGTAGCTCGGATCGAGCACCTCGCGGAGGCCCTGCGCGATCGCTTCGAGGTCGCGTCCGGCGAGGCCGCCGTAGGTCGGGAAGCCTTCCGTCCGGATCAGGTCGACGCGGATCGCGTCGGCGAGGGCGCGATCGCGCACGCCGAGGACCCCGCCCATGTTGACGATCGCGTCCTTCTTGGCGCTCATCGTGAACGCGTCGGCGAGGTCGAACGTCTCGCGTGCGATCGCGGCGAGAGGCCTCCCGCGCTCGGCCGCCTCGTCCGTCGCGATCCGGAACGCGTTCTCCGCGAAGCGGCACGCGTCGAGGAGGAGGAGAGGGCGCTTGCCCGGCGTCATCGCGTGCACGCGTTCGGCGACGGCGCGGAGGTTCGCGAGCGACACGGCCTGGCCGCCGACCGTGTTGTTCGTCACCGTCATCACGACGAGCGCGACCTTCTCGCCGTGCGCCGCGAGGGCGCGGTCGAGCGCGCCGAGGTCGATGTCACCGCCGAACGCGCGCGTGCCGCCGAGGGCGTCCTCGTGCGGCAGATCGATCCCCGTCGCGCCAGCCGCCTCCACGTTCGCGCGGGTGGTGTCGAAGAGGCCGTTCGAGAGGACGACCTTGTCGCGGAGCGGGAGCACGTCGCAGAGGATGCGTTCGGCGGCGCGCCCCTGGTGGGTGGGATACACGAACGACATCCCGGTGAGCTCGCGGACGACGCCGTCGAACCGGTAGAAGCTCGTCGCGCCCGCGTACGACTCGTCGCCCCGCATCATCGCGGCCCACTGCTCCGCGCTCATCGCGCCGGTTCCGGAGTCGGTGAGGAGGTCGACGATGACGTCGTCGGCGTGGACACCGAACAAGTTGTAGCGGGCGGTCTCGAGGATCCGGCGACGCTCTGCGGGCGTCGTCATCCGGATCGGCTCGACGACCTTGATGCGGAAGGGCTCGATGATGGGGCGTGCGCGCACGCGCGCGCGACAAGCACGCGACGTGCCGCACGACGAAATGCGTGGCCTGTCGCTCCCCGCGCGCGCATCGCGTGCACCGGCCACGCACCGTTTGCCGGCAGAAGGACGGCCCGACGGCAGCCGTTGTAGAGTGCGCCTTCCGATGGTTGTCGAACACCGATTGCACGCTCGCTGCGGCGCCGCCTGTCACGGCCACGGCGAGCAGGCCGAGGCGCACGCCGCCGCTGCGCGTCCGTTCGCGTTCTCCGGGAGCCCGCGTCACTTCGAGCGCGATCGCCCGTTCGCGGTCGAGCACATCGCGCTCGACCTCCGCCTCCTGTTCGCGGAGAAGAGCATCGAGGGAACGGCGACGCTCCGCCTCCGCCGCGTCGATCCGGACGCGCGCTCGATCGAGCTCGACGCGGTCGCGTTCACGCTCCGCGCCGTCACGCTCGACGGGAAGGAGATCCCTCACGTCTACGACGGGCGCCTCCTCCGGATCGAGATCCCGATCTCGGCCGAGGGAGGAGAGCTCGCCGTCCGTTACCGGGCGACGCCGCGGAAGGGCCTCTACTTCCTCGAGCCCGACGACCTCGTCCCGCACCGTCCTCGGCAGGCCTGGACCCAGCTCCAGGAGGAGGACGCGCGCCACGTCTTCCCGTGCCACGACAAGCCTCACGTCAAGATGACGACCGAGGCGCGCATCCGCGTTCCGGCCGGCTTCTACGTCCTCTCGAACGGCGACCTCGTCTCCCGCGAGACCGGTCGCGCTCCGAGCGGGGCGGACGAGGAGATCTTCCACTGGTCGATGCGCGACCCGCACCCGAGCTACCTCGTCACGATCGTCGCCGGCGAGTTCGCCCTGCTCGAGGAGAGCGTCGTCGTCGGCGAGGGCGAAGCGAAGCGGACCGTGCCGCTCACCTACCTGGTGCCGAAGGGGCGCGAGGCGGACGGCAGGCGAACCTTCGCGAGCACGCCGAAGATGGTCACGACCTTCTCCGAGCTCACCGGCGTCCCGTACCCGTGGAGCAAGTACGCGCAGGTCGTCGTGAGCGACTTCATCTTCGGCGGGATGGAGAACACGAGCGCGACGACGATGTACGAGCACATCCTGCTCGACGAGCGCGCCACGCTCGACATCACGAGCGACGACCTCATCTCGCACGAGCTCGCGCACCAGTGGTTCGGCGACTACGTCACGTGCCGCGACTGGTCGGAGGGCTGGCTGAACGAGGGCTTCGCCACCTTCTTCGAGCACGTCTGGCGCGAGAAGGCCGAAGGTCGGGACGAGTACGAGTGGGCGATCAAGAACGACCTCCTCGCGTACCTCGGCGAGGCCTCGGGCCGTTATCGGCGCCCGATCGTGTGTCAGGACTACGACGCGCCGCTCGACCTCTTCGATCGCCACCTCTACGAGAAGGGCGGCCTCGTCCTCCACGTCCTCCGCACCGAGCTCGGCGACGCGCTCTTCTGGAAGGGCGTGCAGACCTATCTCCGTCGCCACGGGCGCGGGATCGTCGAGACGCGCGATCTCGTGCGCGCGCTCGAGGAGGTCTCCGGCCGGAGCCTCGGTCGTCGCGTCGAGGAGCTCGTCCACCGCGCCGGCCACCCCGAGCTCGACGTCGAGCTGTCGTGGGAGGCCGGTGTCCTCAGCTGTCATGCGAAGCAGACGCAGCACGCGCAGGACGGCGTGCCGGCCGTCTTCGAGGTGCCGCTCGTGCTCGAGATCATCGAGGACGACGTCGGTCGCGGCGCACGTCGGGAGAAGCTCGTGCTCCGCGCGCGGAGCGACACGTTCGCGATCCCGTGCCCGCGGCGTCCGCGCTTCGTCGTCGTCGACCCGTCGATGAACGTGCTCGGCAACGTCGGCGTCAGAGCGCCTTCGGACATGCTCCGGCGGCAGCTCGTCGAGGCGCCGACCGCGCGCGGACGCTGGCTCGCCGCGCAAGCGCTCGCGCGCTTCGACGACCCGGTGTGCATCGAAGCGCTCGTCCTCCGTCTGCGCGAGGAGAAGGAGTTCTGGGGCGTCCGCGCCGAGTGCGCCGAAGCGCTCGCGCACGTGAAGTCGCGCGAGGGCGAGGCGGCGCTCGTCGCTGCCGTCGACATCGCGCACCCGAAGGTGCGTCGCGCGGTGATGTCGGCGCTCGGCAACTTCCGCACGTCGCGCGCGTTCGAGGCGCTGCGCGCGAAGGCGCTCCGCGACCCGAGCTACCTCGTCGAAGCGGAGGCCGCGCGCGCGATCGGCAAGACGCGCCAGGTCGGAGCGTTCGACGTGCTGGTCGACGTCATGGATCGCCCGTCGTGGGCAGACGTGATCGGGTCTGCGGCGCTCGACGGTCTCGCTGCGCTGCGCGACGACCGCGGGCTACCGCACCTCTTCGCGCGCACACGGTACGGGCATCCTTCGCGCGTCCGTCGTGCGGCCGCGCTCGCGATCCCGAAGCTCGCCGCCGATCGACGTGCGCGCGAGCACCTCGAGGAGATGCTCGACGACGGCGATCCGATTCTGCGCATCGACGTGGTCAGAGCACTTGCCGATCTCGGTGATGCTCGTGCGCGTGTCGCGCTGCGTGCGCGTGCGGAGATCGATCTCGACGCGCGCGTGCGAAGGCGCATCCGCGAGGTGGTGCGCGATCTCGGCAGCGAGAAGAAGATCGCCGATCAGCTCAAAGAGGATGTGGAGAAGTTGTCGACGGAGCACGCCGAGCTGAAGGCGCGTCTCGCGAAGCTGGAAGCGCGTCTGGGTGGAAACGAGGAATCGAAGAACGCGAAGGCGAAGGCGAGCGCGTCGAGGAAGGCGACGACGAAGCCCACGACCGGCAAGCGCACATCATCCCACAGCAAAGCGCGCGCGCGCGCCCGCTGAGCCTCCTCGGCATCAACCGGATCACGCGAGAACCATCGCGTGGCATGTGGGCATCCGAGGGCCGGCCGCCGCAGCCCTGGACTGCCGGTAAATCTGGCGCCCTCTGCGGTCGTGCTCGACGTGGGGGCGCCGGCCGACGCTGGAACGGCGCGTGCTCTCCTCCGGCCCGATGGGACGAGCATCGGGTGCCGCCAAGGCGACCAGTGAGGACCGCATCGGGCTCCAGCGTCCGCCCTCGGGCGTGACGAGCAGCGTCAAGCGTCCGCGCGCGGCCGTCGTCGCGATGGAAGAAGCCGTCGCGGATCAGACGGAAGCGAAGACGGCGGAGGCCGGTCTGCCGACGATGCGCGAGCTGTTGCCCTGGCACCAGCCCGGCGCGACGGTGGGTGGCGTCTCGGACGTTCCTCCTCCGCCCGCGTTCCTCCCGACCGAGCTTCCGCCGGCGCCGGCGATGGCGTCCGGCGTCCGGCTCGCCGACGAGGTGCACGCGCAGAGCGCGAACGACGCCGACGACCTCGAAGGACCGCTCTCCTTCCAGGTCTACACGCTGAAGGATCTCGACGCGCGTCGGCCCGACGCCGACCCCGCGCTGCGGATGTCGCGCGTCATGTTCGAGTCGATGCCGCGCCCCCCGAGCCCGTGGCTCACCGCGCGTGATCGCGGCCAGGAGCTCGCCGCCGCGCTCTTCGGTTGGTCGAAGGCGTGGGCGAAGACGCCGAAGCAGCGTCCGAGCCTCGAGCCGGTCCGCGTCCCCTTCGAGCTCGCGCGCGCGGCGTTCGCCGCCGCGCTCCGCACCGTGAACTGGAAGAAGGTCTCGATCTATGGCGGCGCGAGCGTCGCCACGATGATGGTGCTCCTCGCCGTCGTCCTCACCGTCGCGGACCTGACCGACGACCTGAAGCCCGCGCGCTCGGTGCGCGATCCGGATGCACGCTCGCTCGTCGCGTCCTCCGACCTCGCGTCGGCGGCGCGCACGACGGCGGTGACGACCGGCAAGGCCGCGGTCGGCGTTGCTGCCGCCCCCGCGGCGACCGTCGTCGTCGAAGCGCCGGCGCAGCCCGCGGCTGCGCCTTCGATCGAGCTCGACGAGGTCGATGCGCCGGCGCCCACGCCCGCGACGGCGCGCTCGGCCCCGGCGCCGGCGCGTCCGCGCCGCGCGGTCCCGTCCGTCCAGCCCCGGCCGCGCACGAATCCGGCGACGCAGAAGCAGCTCTCCTTCCGCGACGCGAACGAAGTGTTCAAGCCCTGACCGGGGTTCCGCCTCTTCTGTTCGCGGTGACGAGGTGCTAGTCCGCGGGCCATGGCGGACGAGTCCTTCCCGATCGAGGTAGAGCAGCGCGGCAACGTCGTCGTGTGGACGATCGATCGCGAGGCGCGGATGAACGCGCTCTCGCGCCCCCTCCTCCGCGCCTTCGGCAAGCTCACGCGCGAGGCGATCACGAACCCGTCGATCCGCGCGATCGTGATCACCGGCCGCGGGGACAAGGCGTTCTGCGCCGGCGCCGATCTGAAAGAGCGCCAGGGGATGAGCGAGAACGACATCCGCGTGCAGGTCGAGCTGTACCGCTCGGAGCTCGGGCCGCTCGATCGCTCGCCGAAGCCGGTCGTCGCGGCGCTGAACGGCGTCGCGTTCGGAGGGGGCCTCGAGCTCGCCCTCGTCTGCGACCTGCGCGTGGCGGCGGAGCACGCGCTCCTCGCGCTGCCGGAGACGACGCTCGGGATCATCCCCGGTGCCGGCGGAACGCAGCGCCTGCCGCGCATCGTCGGCGAGGCGCGCGCCAAGGAAATGATCCTCCTCGGCCGTCGCCTCACCGCGCAGGAGGCCTGCACGTGGGGCCTCGTCAACCGCGTGACACCCCACGGCACGAACCTCCTCGAGGACACCCTCGCGTTCATCGACCCGATCGCGAACGGCGCACCGATTGCGCAGGCCGCCGCGCTCGAGGCGATCGACCGCTCCTTCGACACCACCCTCGACCTCGGCCTGGAGCTCGAGAAGGTGAGCTACGACAAGGTGCTCGTGAGCGAGGACCGCCGGGAGGCGCTCGCCGCGTTCGCCGAGAAGCGCAAGCCGTCGTTCCAGGGTCGCTGATAAGATCTCCGGAACCGCGATGTCCACGCCGCTCGCCGGGACGAGCCTCTGTGTCGGCGATGTCCTCGCCGGCAAGTACCGTCTCGACGCTCTCGTCGGCGAAGGCGGTACGGGCATCGTCGTGCGTGCGACGCACCTCGCCCTCGAGAGGCCGGTCGCCATCAAGTTCCTCCGGACGGCGCTCGCGAGCGATGAGATCCGGCTCCGCTTCGCACGCGAAGCGCGTGCCATCGAGAACATCGACAGCGATCACGTCGTCGTCGTGCTCGACGTGGGCACCCTCGACGACGGCATGCCGTACATGGTGATGGAGTTCCTCGACGGTCGCGACCTCGCGCGCGTGCTCCGCGAGGACGGACCCCTTCCGGTCGAAGAAGCCGTTGGATGCATGTTGCAGGTATGCGAGGCGCTCCACGCCGCGCATCGCGTCGGGATCGTCCATCGCGATCTCAAGCCGGCGAACCTGTTCCTGACGCGTGCGAAGGACGGCGCGCCCCACGTGAAGGTCGTCGACTTCGGCATCTCGAAGATGTCGGACCCGCGCCTGCTGGCCGACGGCCGCGACTCGGCCCCGTCCTTCAACGAGGTGACAGCCGCGAACGACGTGCTCGGGTCGCCTCGCTACATGGCGCCGGAGCAGCTCCGTGCGTCGAAGTTCGTCGACGTGCGGGCCGACCTCTGGTCGGTGGGCGCCGTCCTGTTCCAGCTCCTCACGGGCAAGCACGCCTTCGACGCCGAATCGAACGTCGCGGCGACGGTGAAGGTGCTCACCTCCGATCCGGTTCGGGTCCGCATGCTCGCGCCGCATGTTCCGGCCGAGCTCGAGGAGATCGTGGAGCGGTGCCTGACGAAGGATCCCGAAGCGCGCTGGCAGACCGCGCACGAGCTCGCCGAAGCGCTCCGGCCGTTCGCGCCTTCCGACGTGCTCTCCTCTCTCGATCGCCTCCGCGCCGCGCGCGCGGCGACGACCGTGGACCTCGTCGATCTCGGTCTCGCGCCGAAGACGTACCGGCCCGGCGGCGGCGCGCCAGTGCCGCTCCCGCCCGCGACGGTGAGGATGGCGACCTCGACGCCGCTCGCGACGCCGTCGCCGGTCACCTCGCCGATCGTCGTTCCGCCCGCCACGTCGACTGCGACGTCGCGCCTCCAGGTGGTCGCGATCGTCGCGACGGTCGCGGCCGTGCTGGCGCTCGGCGCCTTCGCGGCCGCGCGCTCGGCGGCCAGCTCTGCCGCGCCGCGTCGAGACACTCCGCTTGAAGCGGGCGCCGTACACCCGTAATGCGAGCGTCGTGTCCAACGAGGCCAAGCTGAAGGAGACGCTCGCCCGCGTCGAAAAGGGCGGAGCGCCGAAGTACCACGCCAAGAACGCGGAGCAGGGGAAGCTCTTCGCGCGCGACCGCATCGCGAAGCTCGTCGACGCGGGCTCGTTCGTCGAGGACGCCGCGCTCGCGAACAACCTCGATCCCGAGCTGCCCGCCGACGGCGTCGTCACCGGCACGGGCACGATCGAAGGCCGCCGCGTCTGCATCATGGCGAACGACTCGACGGTGAAGGCCGGCTCCTGGGGCCGCCGAACGGTCGAGAAGATCCTCCGCATACAGGAGACAGCCGCGCGTCTCCGCGCGCCGCTGTTCTATCTCGTCGACTCGGCCGGCGCGCGCATCACCGACCAGATCGAGATGTTCCCCGGCCGCCGCGGCGCCGGACGCATCTTCTACAACCAGGTGCAGATGAGCGGACAGATCCCGCAGATCTGCCTCCTCTTCGGACCGAGCGCCGCGGGCGGCGCGTACATCCCTGCATTCTGCGACGTCGTCGTGATGGTCGACGGCAACGCGAGCATGTACCTCGGCTCGCCGCGGATGGCCGAGATGGTCATCGGCGAGAAGGTCACGCTCGAGGAGATGGGCGGCGCGAAGATGCACTGCTCCGTCTCGGGGTGCGGTGACGTGCTCGTGAAGAGCGAGGACGAGGCCATCACCTGGGCCAAGAAGTACATCGGCTACATGCCGGCGCACGAGGGCGAGGGCGCGCCGCGTGCCGAGCCGCGCGCGCCGAAGTCGAGCGGGAAGAAGATCGAGGAGATCGTCCCCGTCGACGAGAACAAGTTCTTCGACATGCTCGCCGTCATCCGCGAGATCATCGACGAAGACTCCTGGTGCGAGATCAAGCAGCTCTTCGCGAAGGAGATCCTCACCGGCTTCGCGCGGATCGAGGGGCGCGTCGTCGGCATCGTCGCGAACCAGCCGAAGCACCTCGGCGGCGTCCTCTTCGTCGACTCCGCCGACAAGGCCGCGCGCTTCATCTGGCTCTGCGACGCGTTCGACATCCCGCTCCTCTACCTCGCCGACGTGCCGGGCTTCATGATCGGCACGAAGGTCGAGCGGCAGGGGATCATCCGCGCGGGGGCGAAGATGATCGCGGCGGTGAGCGAGGCGTCGGTGCCGAAGATCAGCGTCGTCGTGCGCAAGGCCTACGGCGCCGGGCTCTACGCGATGTGCGGCCCGGCGTTCGAGCCCGACGCGTGCCTCGCGCTCCCGACCGCGTCGATCGCGGTGATGGGCCCGCAGGCGGCGGTGAACGCCGTCTACTTCAACAAGATCCAGGAGCTCCCCGCGGGCCCCGAGCGCGACGCCTACGTCGCGAAGCTCCGCGAGGAGTACCGCGAGGACATCGACCTCCTCAAGCTCGCCAGCGAGCTCGTCGTCGACGCGGTCGTCCCGGGCGACAAGCTCCGCAGTGAGCTCGCGAGGCGCTTCGCGCTGTACGAAGGGAAGGTGGAGGCGCGGCCGAAGAAGAAGCACATCGTGCCGCCGGTGTGACGCGCTGGTCGAGCCCGACCGTGCCGCCACGACCTCGCAGCAAGCCTCTTGCCAGCAAGCCGGCTCTGGCACACCGTTACAGGGCATGTTCCCTTCCGCGCAGCGCAGGATGGCG
>JBDHVE010000229.1:0-12241 GCA_039809485.1 Polyangiaceae bacterium
CGTCCTCCCGCGCGAATACATCGTCGACACCCAGGACGGCATCCGCGACCCCATCGGGATGAGCGGCGTCCGCCTCGGCGCGAAGGTGAACCTCGTGACCGCCGCCACGAGCTGCGTGCAGAACGTCATCCGCTGCGCCGAGCGCTGCGGCCTCGTGGTGGCCGACGTCGTCCTCGAGGCGCTCGCCAGCGCGGAGGCGGTCCTCTCCGACGACGAGCGCGAGATCGGCGCCGCGGTGGTCGACATCGGCGGCGGCACCACCGACATCCTCTTGTACGTCGACGGCGGCATCGCCCACGCGAGCGTGGTCCCCGTCGGCGGCAACAACATCACGAACGACATCGCCGCGGGCCTCCGCACGCCGATGGCCGAAGCCGACCGCCTGAAGCGTCTGTTCGGCTGCGCGCTCGGCCGGATGGTCGCCGACGACGAGGAGATCGAGGTCCCGGGCGTCGGCGGGCAGAAGCCGCGCCGCACCCCGCGCCGCGTCCTCTCCGACATCATCGAGCCGCGCGTCGAGGAGATCTTCGCGGTCGTCCGCAAGCGGATCGAGGACACCGGCATGCTCGAGCAGCTGTCGGCCGGCGTCGTCCTCACCGGCGGCTCCGTCCTCCTCGAGGGCACGCAGGAGCTCGCGGAGGAGATCCTCGGGATGCCGGTCCGGATCGGCTTCCCCACCGGCGTCCGCGGGATCACGCAGCTCGTGCACGGTCCGCAGTACGCGACCGGCGTGGGCCTCGTGAAGTACGGCGCCCACGCGATCAGCGAAGCGCACGCGCGCCGCGAGGCGCCGAAGGATTCGATGATCCGCATGACCTCCACGGCGCCCAAGAAGGGCGGCGTCGTCGAGGACGTGCGCGCCACCGGGACGGACGACGTCCCGCCGAAGTCGAGCAAGTTCTGGGAGTGGCTGAAGGCCGCTTTCTGAGTCGGTAGCAGCACGCAGTAGTCACACAGCGAAGTTTTCACCGCCGTCGACGAGGAAGAGGCGCCTCGGAACCGGCGTGGAGAGCGCGAGGCCGCACCCCTAGGCCCATCGCGCGCAAGAAGAGTCCATCCCCGGGAGGCACGAGCGTCATGAGCTTTTCGATCGAGTTCGCGGACGAGACCCAGGAGTACCAGGCCCGCATCAAGGTGATCGGTTGCGGCGGCAGCGGCGGCAACGCGGTCAACACGATGATCAACTTCGGCCTGGAGGGCGTGGAGTTCATCGTCGTGAACACCGACGCGCAGGCCCTCAACGGGAATGCCGCGCCGACGAAGCTGAACATCGGCAACAACGTCACGCGCGGCCTCGGCGCCGGCGCGGATCCGGAGCGCGGTCGCAAGGCGGCGCTCGAGGATCACCAGCGGATCAAGGAGCTCATCGGCGGCGCGGACATGGTCTTCGTCACCGCCGGCATGGGCGGCGGCACCGGCACCGGCGCGGCACCCGTCATCGCGCAGCTCGCGCGGGAAGAGGGCGCGCTCACGGTCGGCGTCGTGACGAAGCCGTTCCTCTTCGAAGGTCGCCAGCGCTCGCGGCGCGCCGAGCTCGGGCTCGCGCAGCTCTCGGAGCACGTCGACACGCTCATCACGATCCCGAACCAGAAGCTGATGATGCTCGGCGAGGAGGACCTCTCCTTCATCGACGCGTTCCGGAAGGCGGACGAGGTCCTCTACCAGGCCGTCAAGGGCATCAGCGACCTCATCACGCAGAACGGCATCGTCAACGTCGACTTCGCCGACGTGAAGACCGTGATGAGCAACATGGGCCGCGCGCTCATGGGCACCGGCATCGCCAAGGGCCAGAACCGCGCGCGTCTCGCCGCGGAGATGGCGGTGAGCTCGCCGCTCCTCGACGACATCTCGGTCGACGGCGCAACCGGCGTCCTCATCAACATCGTCGGCGGCCCCGACCTCAAGATGCGCGAGATCCAGGAGGCGGCGAGCCTCGTCCAGGAGCAGGCGCACGAGGACGCGAACATCATCTTCGGTGCGAGCATCGACGAAGGCCTCGGCGAGAACGTCAAGGTCACCGTCATCGCGACCGGCTTCGAGTCGGCCGACCGCATGCAGGCGATCGACCACAACGCGCGCGTCTCGGTCCAGGTGCCGGCGACGATCCCGTCGGTCCAGATGGCGCCGCGCGCTCCGCAGATGCAGGCGTACTCGCAGCCGGCGCCGCAGACCTACGCGCCCCCGGCGCCGGTCTCGCGTCACCCGAGCGACGTCGCCCCGGCGTTCTCGCGGCGGCCGCCGGTCCCGAGCCAGGCGCACGCGGGCGACGGTCGCGTCGCTCCGTCGAGCGCTCGGATCCCGGTGCGCGAGCGCGCTTCGACGAGCTTCCCCGCGTTCGAGCAGGACTGGGACATCCCGGCCTTCCAGCGCAAGGGACAGTGACGGGCAGCCGCCTCCACGGCGGCGCCTCCGTCGGCATCAGACTTCGGTGAGGCGTGCTCCACGTGGGGGGCCCGCCTCGCCGTGTTTTGTGGCGAAGGATTCCGCGCGGTTACGGGCGGGCGTTCGATTTTCGTTCACGGACCGGCGAGGAGCGGGGACAGACCCGTACTTCCGTGACGCTTCTTCGCTTCCTTCGATTCTTGGTTCTCCGAGCCGCGCTCGCCTTCGCGCTCCTCCTCTCCGGCTCGCGCGTCTTCGCGCAGCCCGCGGAGCCGCCGCCGGTCAGGCTCGTCGTCTTCGGCGACCTCCCGCGCGAGCAGCTGCGCGAGCGGCTTGCGCGGGAGCTCGGGCGGCCCGTCGAGCTCGCCGCTGCGCGGACGAACGACGCCGTCCCGCAGATCACCGTGACGTGGCGTCGTGACGAGCTCGCCGTCGCCTACGACGAGCCGGGGCGCGGCACCGTCAGCCGGGTCGTGCCCGGACGGCCAACCGCCGAGGCGACGGTCGAGGACGCGGTCCTCCTCTCGGCGAGCCTCGTGAAGAACGAGGCCGACGAGCTGCTCGGGCAGAAGGCGCCCGAGCTCACGCCGCTCCCGCCGGCGGCGCCACCCGAGACGACGGAGAAGCCGGAGCCGAAGCCCGCGCCCGCACGCCCGGCGGAGGACTACGTTCCGGCGTACGTCTCGCTCTTCCATCCCGCGTCGAGCCTCGCGAAGACGCCGTACGCGCGTACCCACTTCGGGCTGAACCTCCTCTACGGACGCGCCGGCGAGCTCGACAACGGCCTCCAGCTCGGTCTCGTCAACGTGATCACGGGCGGCGACGGGAAGGCCTCCGGCCGGATGTCCGGCGTGCAGCTCGCGCCGTTGTTCGGCCTCAACTACGCGAGCGGCGCCGCCGACGGCCTCCAGCTCGCGCATCTCGCGAACGCCTCCGGCGGGCTCACCGGCACGCAGATCGCGATGGGCGCGAACGTGAGCGCGGGCAAGACCGACGGCGCGCAGATCGCGATGGGCGCGAATGTCTCGACCCACGACCTCCGCGGTGGACAGCTCGCGGCGGTGAACGTCGCGCGCGACGTGTCCGGCGTGCAGCTCGGCTTCCTCAATGTCGCGAAGAAGGTCGAGGGGGTGACCCTCGGCCTCGTGAACGTCGCCGACGACGTCGACGGCGTCCCGATCGGCCTCATCAGCGTGACGAAGAGCGGCGGCGTCCATCCCGTCCTCTGGAGCAGCACGTCCGCCTACGCGAACGCCGGCCTGAAGTTCGCGACGCGCTACACGTACACGATGGTCGCCGGGCACTGGATCCACGAGGGGTCGCGGAGCTACGACGGCGAGGGCGGTCCGCTCACCCTCGAGGGCCGTGACTTCGTCGGTGGCGGCTTCTTCCTCGGCGGGCACGTCCCGCTCGATCGCGCGTTCGTCGACTTCGACCTCAGCGCTTCGCCCCACATCGCGACGCGGAAGACGGCGCGGTCCGACAACCCGCAGGTCCGCTACAACGAGGTCCTCGTCGATGCGCGAGCGCGCGCGATGGGCGGCGTCACGATCCTGCCGCACCTGAGCCTCTTCGTCGGCGTCGGTGCCGTCCTCCGCGTCCGGATCGTCGACGACGGCGCCGACGGTCTCTACCGCGTCATGCCGGAGCTCTTCGGGGGGGTGCAATTCTGAACCTCTCCCTGGCATCCTGGCTGCGCATGGACGACGCCGTCGCGAGCGAGCGTGGTCCGGACGCCTGCGTCCGGGCCGCGCGTGGAGAGCGCGACGCGCTCTTCGAGCTCTACGAAGCGCACCATGCCCACGTGCGCGCGTTCGCGCGGCGGCTCGTCGGCGACGAAGCGCTCGCGGAGGACCTCGTCCACGACGTGTTCCTCGCGCTGCCGAAGGCGCTCGAGAGCTTCCGCGGCGAGTGCTCGGTGCGGAGCTACATCGTGTCGGTCGCGGCGAAGCGCGCCCAGCGCTGGATCCGGACGGCAGCGCGAAGGCGGGCGATGGAGTCGCGCTTCTCGCGCGAGCCGATCTCCGGGCCGTCGCTCCCGGACGAGAGCGCGCAGCGCCGCGAGATGGCGGAGATCCTCTCGCGCGCGCTCGACACGCTGCCGGTCGATCAGCGTGTCGCCTTCGTCCTCTGCGAGGTCGAGGAGCGGACGAGCACCGAGGTGGGCGCGATGCTCGGGGAGAAGGCCGCGACGATCCGCGCGCGGGTGAAGCTCGCGAAGACGAAGCTCCGCGAGGCGCTCGCGAAGGACGGAGGGGCGTCGTGACCGACCTCGACGCGCTCACCCGTGCGCTCCGCGAAGAGCACTCGGTCGAGGCTTCCTCGGAAGGGGAGCTCGGTCGCCGGAGGCTCGAGCGCGCCGTCGGCCGCGGCAAGCGGAAGCGGAGGCTTCATCTCGTCGCGCTCCTCGCGGCGTCGTTCGTCGGCGTGACGGCCTGGGCCGGAACGACGGGGCGGCTGCCGCGCGTGGCGGCGATGATCGAAGCGCTCGTGGCGTCGCCGGAGGAGCCCCGCGACGAGAGACACGCGGCCGCGCCGCCGAGCGCGGTACCGGCGATCGCCAGCGTCGCGCCGACCGCGATCGCTTCCGAGCCGATCGAACCGCCTCCTCCGCCCGTCGTCTCTGCCGCGCCGGCGCCGAAGCCCACGGTTCGCCCCGCGCCGCCTCCGCCGCCGCCCGACGTCGACGCCCTCTACCGCGAAGCGCACGCCGCGCACTTCGACCGCAAGGACCCGGCCGCGGCGTTGGCGGCGTGGGACCGCTATCTTGCCGCGGCGGGGCCGTCGGGGCGGTTCACGCTCGAAGCTCGCTACAACCGCGCCCTCGCGCTCCTGCGTCTCGGGCGTCGCGACGAAGCGCGCGCGGCGCTGGAGCCGTTCGCGCGCGGGGAGTACGGCGGATACCGGCGCGACGACGCGACGCGCCTCGTCGAATCGCTCCGCTGACGAATTCGACGCGATCGCGTTCACGCTTCGCGTGCGAGCGGGGACGAAGGGGAGTCGGGCGACAGATCGTCGCTTCCTTCTCCCTTCTCCCTTCTCCTCGGAGGTCCTCGTGTCCCTCTTCGCGCATCGTCTCGGTCCGTCCGCCCTCTTCGGCTGCCTGCTCGCCCTCTCCGCCTGCGAGCTCGAGGGGCGTCTCGACGGCCACCGATCCAGCACGCCGCGCTCCGCGCCCGCCGAGGTCCCGTCCGGCGCGGGCGTCGGTGGTCCGGAAACATGTGGTGTGCACGTGGAACGCTTCAAGGAGCTCCTCGTCGTGGATCGCTCCGTCCTCCGCAGCCTCGAAGCGAAGAACGAGGAGCCGGGCGCCGCGCTGAGCTTCCGGACGCAGCTCGAGGCGCTCGCCGGGGATCCGGAGCGCGCCTACGACGTCACGACCGCGTGGCTCGCGTCGTTCGGGACGATCACGGAGGTCGGCGCGCTCTCCGCGCCGGTGACGCCGCGCCCGCGGGTCGAGGAGATCCTCCTCGCGCCGTGGCGCACGGCAGCGCGAGCCTCGGCCTCGCCGATGGCGGTCGCGCCGTTCCGTCTCGTCGCGGTCGTGAACCGGCTCGACCTCGGGACGACCGACGCATGCGCGGGCAGCGCGGGCGAGCTCCGCCTCGTCTACACCGCGGTCGACCCGCTCGCGCGGAACGCGCTTGCGATGACGGCGATCGTCGAGATGCCCTATCCCGCGACGCGCACGGCGCGGGAGTGGGCCGAAGCCTGGCACGAGCTCGGCGCACTCGACTTCGGCGACGCCTACGTGAGGAAGCTCGCAGCGCTCGTGCGCGCAGTGACGTCGGCGGGGGATCCCTTCCGTACCCGGATCCGCACGAACGAAGCCGCGTTCGAGGGCGAGACGCCGATCCCGTGGGAGCTCCGCGAGTTCTCCCTCGCACGCGACGGCGGACCGCGCCGGCTCGTCCCCGCCCTCCTCGCACAGACGCCGCGCGACGGTCTCGATCGCGGCACCGCGCTCCGCACGTGGCTCGTCGAGAACGATCATCTCCTCGAGGCGGGGGAGACGCCGCTCCTCCCCGCGTCGATGCAGGCGGGCGCGTCCTCGATGCCGAGCGCCTACACGCAATGGGGGGCCGGCGTTCCGATCTCCGAAACCGCACGGAAGACGTTCAGCGCCGCCACCTGCAACGGTTGCCACGCGGGCGAGCGCCCGGACGACGCGCTCCGTTTCCAGCACCTCGCGCCGTGGGATGCGCCCGGCGCGTACTACGGGACGGGGACCGACACACGGGTCTCGAGCTATCTCCACGATCCAGGTCACGACGACGAGCTCGGGCGCCGCGAGAACCACCTCGAGAGCTTGCTCTGCAGCGCGTCGTGCGCCGAGGGCCCGCGCTCCGAGGAGGCGTCGTCGCCGTATGCGCCGCCCGCCCCTCGCGCCTGTCCCTGAGCACCCAAGGTCGCCCCGAGGCGGCGTGTCGAACCCGTGCGGCCGCATGGTGTCGCGCCCGTCCGGCGAGCTACGCGGCCCGCGACGTGCGTCTCGCGTAGATCGCCGGGGCCGCTCGCCCGTACGTCGGCTTCATGCGAGATCAAGCGAACGACGGGCCGCTCCCCGAGGACCTCCCGCGCACGGTCGTTTCGGAGGCGCCCTCGCCCGGGGAGCTGCCGCCGCCGCCGCCGCTCCCGCCCGTCGTCGAGCCGCCCCGGCGGTTTCCCCTCCGATCGGTCGTCGCGGGTGCGCTCGCGGCCGCCTTCGGCCTCTCCGTCGTCGTCGCGCTCGCGACGCGCCCCGGGAGCCCGCAGCGCGCGCGGAGCCTCGGCGCGCGGCTGGACCTCGCCGCCGGTGACGTGACGGTCGATGACACGGCGGGACCGCGCGGGTCGGCGCTCTCGGGGACGCCGCTCGGCACTGGTGCGCGCGTGAAGACGGCGAAGGGCGCACGCGCGCTCGTCCGGACGGGGGAGGGAGCGGCGCTCTTCCTCCGCGGGGAGACGTCGCTCGAGCTGCGCGAGCGCAGCGTCGACGTCGCGTCCGGCGAGGTGTGGCTCGAGGCCCCGCGCGTCGAAGGCGACGCACTCGAGTGCTCGCTCGGTCCGTACAAGGTGTCCGCCGTAGGCGCGGGCGTCGACATCAAGCGCGACGGCGACGACGTCGTCGTCTACGTCGCGCGCGGGCTCGCCGTCCTGACGGCACCGGGGGGCCGCGTCGAGATCGGCGCGGGCGAGCAAGCGATCGCGAAGGCCGGCGGAAAGCCCCAGGTGAGCGCCGTCGCCTTCTGGCAGGACTGGACGGGCGGAATGGGCGATCAGCGCGCCGCGCGCGGCGTCCCGACCGGCACCGGTCGGATCTACGGGCTCGATCCCTCCGCTCCTCCCGGCGCTCCGGCGCGCAAGCTCGGAATCGCGAAGCAGGTCGTGCGTGCGGTCGTGCGCGAGGGGATCGCGGAAACGGAGGTCGACCAGACGTTCGCGAATCCCGGCGGGCAGCCGATCGAGGGCTGGTACTGGTTCACGCTCCCGGAGACGGCGACGGTGACGAGCTTCGCGCTCGAGAGCAACGGCCAGCTCGTCGAAGGCGAGGTGATCGAGAAGCAGGAGGCGGCGGCCCAGTACGGCGCCGCGACGCGACAGGGCAACGCGCCGGCTCTCCTCGAGTGGGTGAACGGCCGCACGTACCGCGCCCGGATCTTCCCGGTCCCGGCGAGCGGCACGCGGCGCGTCGTCCTCCGCTACCTCGAGATGCTGCCGATGGTGGAGGGGAAGACACGCTACGTCTACCCGCTCCGCTCGGACGATCCGGTCCGCTACGACGAGCTCGCGCTGAGCGTCGACGTCGGCGGGGACGGGAAGGACGTCGAGCTCGCGACGTCACTCGACGCCCGCGTCGAGAGCACGGGCCGCACGGTCTCGATGCGACGGAGTGGATACGTGCCGCGCGCCGACTTCCAGCTCGAGATCACGAACAAGAAGAAGCGCGCGCCGATCGCCGCTTGGCGCTTCCAGGCCGGGGCCGACCAGGCCGACTACGTCATGCTCCGCTACGCGCCGGACAAGGACTTCACGAAGGAGGCGCCGGCGAGCGCGGACGTCGTGCTCGTCGTGGACACGTCGGCAGGCGGTGACGAAGCGGCGCGGCAGCTCCGGACCCTCGCCGCGGAAGGTGCGCTCCGCGCGTTGAGCGATCGCGATCACTTCGCGGTCGTCACCCTCGATGTCGCTCCGCGCGTCGTCTATCCGCGCGAAGGACTCGCTCCTGCCACCGAGACGGACATCGCGCGCGCGCTCGAGAAGCTCGCCGACCACGTCGCCGGCGGCGCGACCGACCTCGGCGCGATGTTCGAGCCGGCGCTCGCGCGTCTGCACGGCAAGGAGCAGGCTGCGGTGGTCTACGTCGGCGACGGCGCTGCGACGTCCGGCGAGACCGCGACCGAGGCGCTGGCGGAGCGCCTCCGCCGGTCGCTCAGCGGCTCGCACGCGCGCTTCTTCGCGATCGGCACCGGTAGCGACGCACGCCACGAAGTGCTCTCGCAGCTCGCGCGCGCGGGCGGTGGGCAGTATGCGCGCGTCGACGAGTCCGGCCAGACCACGTCGCAAGCGCTCCGACTCGTCAGCGCGGTCAAGAACCCCGTCATCACCGACCTCGCGATCGACCTCGGGGCCGGTCTCGATCAGCCCTTGTATTCTGCAACTGGGAAGCTGTCCCGCGGCGAGGAGCTCGTCCTCCTCGCGCGCACGCACCACCCGCTCCCCGAGAAGGTGACGGTCAAGGGCAGGCTCGGCGGGAAGGACTTCGCGTCGAAGTACGACGTCACGGTCGACACGACGTCGGTGACCTCGACGCTCGTGCCGCGCCTCTGGGCCGCCGAGTACGTGCGGAGGCTGCTCGGGCAGGGAGCGACGCCGGAGGAGAACCGCGCGCAGATCCTCCAGCTCGGCGTCGAGTACGGGCTCGTCACGCCGTTCACGAGCTCGCTCGCGCTCGACAGCGAGGGCGCGTACGCGCAGCAAGGCATCCAGCGCCGCGCGTCGCGCGTCCGCGGAGTGCGCCTCAGCGCGATCGAGAAGCCGTCCGACGAGGAGAACCTCCTCCGCGGCCTCGGGATCGGCCCGGCCGCGGTCGTGACCGGCTGTGACAAGCGGATGCCCACGTCCGATCGCGAGGCGTCGAAGGCGGTTCCGGTCGCGATGCCCTCGACGCGCTCGGACGACGGGCTCCACGCGAACAAGGCGGCCGCGAGCGAAGCCGCACCGACGGCGACGGCTCCGATGCCCGCAGCGCCGCCGGCCGCCGATGCTCCCCTGATGGCGGCCGCGGTGGGCGGAGCACCCGCACCGACGACGGCGGCCTCCGCGACGGCGAAGAAGCTGGCGCCCGTCGCACGTGGCGGTCTCTTCGGTCGGCCCGCGCCCGGGCCTGCGCGCGCGAAGGACGACGCGAAGGTCGCCCTCGCGGCGCCCGTTCCGGCGATCCCGCTCCGTCGCGCGCTCGGCCAGTGCAGTGATGCCGCGGCGCGTCCGCTCTCCGAGCGGCTCGTCCTCTGGCAGAAGCGCGCGAAGCGCGCATCGGGGGCCGATGAGCTCGCGCGTCTCTACGACGGCGCGTACGCCGCGTGCGAGCTGCCCGACTGGCGCGACGAAGCGGCGCTCCTCGACGTCGTCCAGCAGCGGATCGAGACGGAGCAGATGGCCGAGACCGTGCTCGCGCACTTCGCTGGCTTCGCGGAGGGGCAGCGCTACCTCGCGAAGAACCTCCTCCGGCGGACGGTCGACCCCCGGATCGCGGCGGCCGTGTCGCGCGTGCTCCACGGCGGGGTCGACTGGGCGCAGATCGATCGCGAGCTCCTCGACATCGACAACCCGGAGAAGCAGCTCGCGCGGCTCGAAGCGGCGCGCCTCGTCGCCCCGAACGACCCGCAGGGTGACGTCCGCCTCGTGAAGGTGCTCGCGCGCGCCGGACGCAAAGAGGAGGCGCTCGCGCACGGCCGTCGGATGCGCGACCGCGGCGCGCTCACGCCGAGCCTCGCGCAGGAGCTCGGCGACGTCCTCGCCGAGAGCGGCGCGGAGGAGGAGGCGATCCGGACCTACTCCGAGATCGTGGAGTTCGATCCGCGGAACGCGGTCTCGCGCCGTGTCCTCGGCGACGTGTTCCTCCGCCAGGGTTGGTATCCCGCCGCGTACCGTCAGTACAAGACGCTGACCGATCTCGAGAGCCGCGATCCCCTCGCGTGGCTCCGTCTCGCGAACGCCGCCGCCGGCGCCGGACGCGTCGACGAAGCGCTCCGGCTCGAGCGCGACGTCGCGAGCGGCGAGGGAACGCCGGGCCCCGACGATCCGCGCATGTTCGCGAAGCTCCTCTCCGCCTCGCGGCTCGGCCTCCTCCTCGCGAAGCCGGATCCCGCTTCCGGGATCACTTCCGAGGCGGTGTCGCGGAAGCTGAAGGAGCTCTCGCTCTTCAGTGGTCCGGAGACGCTCGTTCTCCTGACGTGGCAGGACCTCGACGCGAAGCTCGTTCTCGCGAACGCGGACGAGAAGGCGCGTGAGCGCATCGGAGAGACGACCGACGCCGGCGCGGTCGGCCTCTTCGGCGTGCTCGCTTCGGAGAGCGCGTGGGAGCGCGGCGCGCACGCGATCCGTCATCGCGGGGAGGTGCCGGCGCGCAAGATCGCCTACCAGATCGTGAAGCTCGTCTGGGACGGTCGCGCGTTCACGGTGACGACGAAGAAGGGCGAGCTCCGGCCCGGCCAGCAGAAGGAGGTGCTCTGATGGGCGCCGCCAAGTCGTCGTTCGAGCGCAGGACGGACAGCGTCGCGACGAAGCTCTTCGCGATCGCCGCCGCCGGCGCGATCGCGGCGGGACTGCTCGCGGTCCGCGATCGGCTCACCGCTCCGGCGCCCGCGCACGCGGACCGGCTGCCGCGCGTGCTCACCGACCCGCTCGCGAAGGAGCGCGTCGCGATCGATGGGCGCAATCCGCCGCCACCCAGCGCAGGCGGCGCGACGAGCGCCGATCGCCGCGCGCTGCTCGACGCGGCGTCGCGTGGCGACACGAGCGCGGTCGAGGCGCTCTTCGCGAGAGGCGTCGCGCTCGACGGCACGCTCGAGAACGCCGCGTCGTCCGGCAGCGCGCCGCTCGTGCGATGGCTGCTCGAGCACGGTGTGCCCGCGACCGATGGAGAGGCGCTCTCCGTCCCGCCGCTCCTGCTCGCCGACGAGCACCAGGACGTCGTCGATCTGCTCCTCGCGCGCGGCGCGCACGACGTCTCGCTCGACAAGGCCGTCCTCGCCGGAGCCCCGAACGCGGTCCGCCGCGCGATCGCGAAGGGGGCGAGCCCGCGTTCGGCGGCGCGGGACGCCGATCCGCTCCTCGTCGTCGCCGTCCGGAGCGCTTCGGGCGCGAAGCGGAAGGCGATCGTCGATGCGCTCGCTGCCGCGCACGCGCCGCTCGACGCCCGGACGGAGGAAGGCGACTCGGCGCTCTCGCTCCTCGTCGCCGAGGCGATCCGCGCCCGCGACGAGGAGGGGAAGAAGGGCGAGCGCGCGGTCGATCTCGTCGCCTCGCTCGTGGCGAAGGGCGCGAAAGTGACCGGCGCGCTGCTCGCGTCCGTCGCGAAGGCGCCCGAGGCCGATCGCGCCGCCGTGCTCGACGTGCTGCTCGGCGGGACGCTGGAACGCGACGCGACGCTCGAGGCTGCGTCCGCTGCGGCGGAGGCCGGTGACGTCGCGCTCGTGAGGAAGCTCGCCACGCGCGGGATCGCATGGTCCGCGCTCGACAAGAACGCGACGACCCCGCTCGAGCGCGCGATCGTCGACGGAGAGCCCTTGGTCGTCCGTGCGCTCCTCGAGGCGGGCGCGCCGACCGGCAGCATCGGACAGTCCTCCAACCCTGCGCTCCTCACCGCGGTGACCGC
>JBDHVE010000230.1:0-12010 GCA_039809485.1 Polyangiaceae bacterium
CGGACGTCAGGTGCGCGGCGAGCCTCGTGAAGAGCGCGAAGTGCTCGGCCGGCACCTTCGCGGTCGACCGCATCGCGCCTCCGACCCACAGGCCCCGCCCGCTCGCGTCGAGCGCGTTCACGGCGACCGTGTCGCGCGCCCCTCCGACATGGGCGAAGAGCGGGAGGAACGGACGCATCTCCGGGATGGCGCTCGCCTGGCCGCACATGAGGTGGCCCCACGCGTGGAAGCCCGCCGGGTGTTCGGGCTTCCCGCTGTCGATCCCGGTCGCCTGGACGGCCTCGTAGAACGCCGGGAGCCAGCGCGGATCGAAGCGCGTCGAGGTGGCGAAGTGGTCGATGACGGGGCTTCGTGCGGGATCACTCGCGTCGTACGTGTAGGCCATGACGCCGAGCCCGCGGTCGAGCAGCGGTGCAGCTTCTTCGGCGAGGTGACGAACGTACTCCGCACCGTCGAGATCCAGCCGATAGCTCGCAGCGAGACAATCGAGAATCGCCTCCATCTTCGGCATCAGGGATCCTTGACCGGGCCATGGAAGCACAGGCGTGGCCACATTTCACGGGACGCGAGCCTCTGTGACTCACCGGGCTGTGCAACCCAAGGCGCTTCGTGCACCGCATCCGGCGCCGGTCAAGTCCCTCTGGCGCTCACGTATCGTCGGCTTCCGCTGCTCCGGTCGGGAAGAGGCGATGCCCTTCGAAGACCGTGAGCACGAGGATGCTGCCTTCCCGCACTCGGTACACGATCCGGTAGGTCCGAAGGAACACCTCGCGGATGTCGGATCGTCCCTTCGGGCACGACGCGCCCGGCCATCGGGAGCCGAGCAGCCGCCTCGGCCTTCGCGATGAGCCGGCCAACCCACCGCCCGGCCGCTGCCGGGTTGTCCGCTCCGATGGAGTCGTCGATCGCGCGGAGGTCGGCGACGGCGCGCTCCGTCCACTCGTGTTCGTGAAGCCCGAGACGGTGATCGGCTGGTACCGGCGCGGCTTCTTTCGCTTCTGGTCTCCGCTCTCGTTGCGCGGGCCGCCCACCGCTCGATTCGATGACCGTCGATCTCATCGTGCGGATGACTCGCGAGAACCCGACGTGGAGCCGGCGTCGCATCGCGAGCGAGCTCGCCAAGCTCGGGCACGTCGTCGGCAAGGACACGGTGGCGCGGTACATGCCCCGACGCAGACCGCGCTCGCGCCCGCCCTCGCAGACGTGGGGGACGTTCGTCCGCAATCACATCCGGGGAACGCTCGCCATCGACTTTCTCACCGTTCCGACGGCGACCTTCGGCGTGCTCTACGTCTTCTTCGTGCTCTCGCTCGAGCGCCGGCGCGTCCTGCACGTCAACGTCACCGCGCATCCATATGCCGCGTGGGCGGCGCAGCAGATGATCGAGGCGGTGGCGCCGGACGTGGTCGCCGAGCGCGTCATCCGCGATCGCGACCGGATCTTCGGCGCAGCGTTCGACAGGTGGCTCGCCGGCATGGGACTCGAGCAGCTCCGGATCTCGCCCCGCGCGCCCTGGCAGAACGGCTTCGCCGAGCGGAAAGAGCCTGTGCCAGGGCCCACTCTCCAGCCCCCAGCGGAGCACGCCGCGACCGATCTCGTCCGGGATCACGACGGGGAGGTCGCCGGCCGACTTCGGTTTCTCGGACAGGAGCGCCACGAAGCGCTCGCGCAGCGTCGACATCGCGTCCATTCTAGCCCACTCTCAGGGCGCCGAGGATGGCCGCAACGAAGAAGAACCGCACCACGAAGGACGCTCCGTCCGGCGTCGAGCTCGGCTGGATCGACGTCCCGGACGGCGTCCTCGTCATCCTCGATCCAGGGCTCGGACGAGCCTGGAAGCACGAAGCTCCCCCGAGGGACGTCGCGACCGGAGAGATCGCGTTTGGATCCCACGTCGCCGTCGCGGTGACCTCCATCCCACGGGACCGCCCGCTGAGCGTCGTCGGCGTACCGATGTCCGCTGGAGGCGAACCGAGCGACGAGGCACGCGGACGATGGCGGTCGCTCGACGTGGTCGTCGCCGACGGGCGATGGAAGCGCGTCGAGCAGGTCGGCCGCGTCTCCGTCGAGCACGGTCAGCTGCTGTTCGCGGGCTGGAGCCCCCTCTCGCATTTTCGGATGTGGGACTCGCTCGACGGCCTCGCGGACTACGTCTTCTTCGGTCGCGCCGCCGCCGCGCTCGCCGAGCGCGTCGGCGCGACGAAGCTGGCCGATGGCCTCTTCGGCTGGCGTGACATCCCGATGGGCTCCGTCGCGGAGCGGGCCCAGCCGCTGCAGGCGCTGGTCGAGACCGAACGGCTCGACGTCGTCGTCGACTACCGCCCTCACTGCAACCTCGAGCGGCTGAACGGGCAGATCAGGGAGACCGACGAACGCGTGGGACACCTCGTGCTCGACGGCGCGCGGGTGCTCGGCTGTGACAACCGCTGGGGCGACGGCCTCTTCGACGTGGTGGCGTGCTACGACACGCGCGGCGCTCTCGTGCGCGTTCGTGTCGAGCTCGGCACGCCGGAGCGCGAGGCGATGCTGCACCGGGTGCTGATTCGGTCGCGCCTCGCCGTGGTGAGCCGGGTGGTGCTGGACGGTCGCGAGCCGATCCGCTTCGCGGACCGCATGAGGGCTTCCGCGGAGACCGACAGCGGCTGGGTCTTCACCGGCGGCGTCGAGCCGGACGGCTTCATGAGCGACCCCGCCCAGGTAGCGATCGTGAGCCTCGGAGCGCTCCTCGACAGGTTCGAGCACCTGGCGGCGATCGTCGAGGCGCCGATCGGGTCCTCCTTCGCCCACCGCCGCGGCAGGTGGGTGCGAGGCTGAAGGCTCGCCACGAAGAACCGCATGAAGAAGATCCGCACCAAGCTGGACGTCATCGACTTGCAGAACGTCTTCCCGGTCGGGGTGTTCGCCACCGCAGGCGGCCGAAGCGTGCTCGTCGGAGCCCCGAGGTCGCAGAAGCCCGATCCCGACCAGGGCTCGCACGCGGTCTTCTCGCTCGACGGGGCGAAGGCCGAACGACTCGCGACGTTCCCCGAGAGCGTCGGCCCCGCAGGCGACGCGGCGTTCGCGGGCGACGGTGGGTCGCATCGTGCACGTCGTGAGGAGAGTCGAGCAGGGGCCCATCACGATGTCGCTCACGCGCGACTGCAGTGTTCCCCTCGGAGCAAGACAGTTCCTCGCCGGGCCGTGGGCGGTGAGCGAGGACGTGTTGCTGTCGTTCATGCCGCCAGGCGGACCTCCGCGGGCGTCTTCCAGTCGAGAGCCTGATGAGGACGGCTGGCGCTCGACGGAGATGCGCCCGCAGGCGAGCGATCGAGGGGCCCGAGGGCGGCGACGTCATCGCGCTACCGCGCGTCGGCGGGCTCCACCACCGCTACTCGCGAGCCGCGTGATTTCCTGCGCAAACGAGTACTTCGCCACCACAGGTTGATGCGTCTCGCGTCGTGGCTCGCACCTCGACGACATGAGCGCTTCCGGCGCGCGGTCTCCGACGCGATGATGGATCCGACGGCGTCAGGATGAGCGCCGATCGCGAGAACGCTCGCTCATGCTGCGACGTGACGGTGCACTACACGCCCGGACCCCATTCGATAGTCTTTACGAACTCGCCGTTCTTTGTCCCGATCGCGCCCCGAACAATCTCCGCGCGTTACGCGCCGCTGACCTGCCGCTCCGGAGGAGGTGACCCAGAAAGCTCCGGAGCCGCAGGTCACCTCCGGAGCCACGGGTCCACTGCGACCGGAGCCGCGGGTCACTTCGTCTCCGAAAGTCTGACCCGGAGAGCCGCTTCTCGGATCCGAAACCGAGCAGTCCCATGCATCCTGCACGGACCGCCTGCTCTTTGTAGAGAGCGCCGCGAGAGCCGCGCCCCACGAATTCCAGCGGCTCATGCGCGCCGGCGACCTCCGGAGCCGCCGGTCGCCAAAGTTCGTAACGACTATCGAGTGGCGCCCCGTTCGATGGTGTTTACGAACCGCCCTTTGTCTCGATGGGAACCGCTCTCTTCTTAAGACGTCCTCGGAGAACGAGTGCGAAGTCGGGCGGTTGGACGTGTTCTCCATGGAGAGGGCCGAGAACGGCGAGAAGCTGGGGTGCGGGCGTGGGATGCACCTGGCCGGCTCAGGCACTCGCCGGATCTGGACGCCCATGAGCGACCCTCTCCACCGCGAACCGCACGTGGCCGAAGCCGATGCGCTCCTGCTCCAGTCTGACGTTCTCTCCGACGCGATTTGAGCGGAGCGCGTCGAAGACATCCAGCTCCGACTCCGTCAGCCGGGTCAGGTCCGTCAAGCAGCGTGATTCCTCACGACCCCAGAGAGGCTGATGGCTCATCAACGTGTCGTGATCCATGAGCATGGACGCGACGTGCGGCAGGACCCCGCGCAGCCGATCGAGGATCGCGAAACCGTGCGTGTCGAGATCACCCCAGTAGTGAACCGCCTTGTCGCGAAGCCACGGGATCTCGGCGAGGCGCTCGACCGTGTAGCCGAGCCCCATGATCACCATCGCGTCGGGCACGGGGGGAAAGGAGAGACCGTTGATCTCGTTCTCCGTGATGAAGACGGTGCGGACGGTAGGGCGAAAAGCGGCGAGCTCCGTCGCGGTGACGGTGAGATCGGAGAGTCCGGCGATGTAGTGAGCGCGGTCGAGGAATCGGAAGCGAACGGTGATCGGCTTGGCGAGTAGCCCATACCGACGCTCGAAGTCGCGTCGAGCTGACGCGTCGACGGCCCGCTTCGGCAGGACGAGGTCGAGGAGCTCACTCAAGATCCCCTTGTGACTCTCGATGAACTTCGTGTCCACGCCTGGGATCTCGAGCTGGCGGAGGTACACCGCGGGCTTCGGGTTCGCCTGGAACCACGCAAGCACCGCGAGGATCTTTTCCCAATGCTCTGCGTGATCGAGCAGCACGAGCGGTCGCTTCTCGAGCCATGCGTCGAGCGCCGGCTGCGCGGTGCGCGTCGCAGCGGCGAGCTCGTCGAAGCGCTCCGCGTGCTTGCGTTTGCCGGCGAGGCGCAGCGCATCCTCGCGCGTCGGGACGAACGCCGCGATCGGAACGCGATTCGAACCGAGGACGCGGTGCGATACCTCTGTCCACTCGATCTCGTAACCAAAGCCGCGCGTCCCCTTGCTCTTTGACTCGAGGGTGCGGATCCACGCCTGAGCAACGGCGAACTGCTCGGAGAGCGAGCGCGTGTCGGGGCGCTTCAAGCGGAGCTGCCGCGGGAAACCCGCGTTCGGCGCCGGCGCGCGAAGGAGGTCCCCGCGCTCCCACCACCGTCGGACCTGGGCCTCGAGGTCGTCGGGCGTCGACCACTCCATCACGCGCTCCGCGCGGCGGCCTGCTCGGCTCGGTATTCCTCGATCGTGAGGTTCCGGATCATCGATTTGCGTCCCTCCTCGTTGTGGACGAAGCCGACGCTCGCGACGTGGGGCTCGATGACGTGGATCTTCTGCAGCGGAGTGACGACGAGGAGCTGGAGGTTGAGCCTCTCGAAGAGCGACAGACCGTAGCGCGTGGACTCGTCGGAGCCACGGCCGAAGGCTTCGTCGATCACGACGAAGTGGAAGGAGCGCGACCTCTCGGCACCCCACTCGAGACCGAACTGGTAGGCGAGGCTCGCGGCGAGCACCGTGTACGCGAGCTTCTCCTTCTGCCCGCCAGACTTCCCGCCGGAGTCAGTGTAATGCTCGTGCTCGCGGCCGTCCTCGCGCCACTTCTCCGATGCGGAGAACGTGAACCAGTGGCGAACGTCGGTGACCTTGCGGGTCCATCGTGTATCGACCTCGGCAAGGCCCTCACGCCCGCGGAAGCGCTCGATGATGCGCTTCACTTGCAGGAACTTCGCCTCCGAGTACGCGTCGTCCTCCGATCCCGTGAGCGCCCCCTCCGTGCACGCACGGAGGTCCTGCTGGAACTCGCGAATCTCCGCGTCGGTGGTCGGATCGGGTTCGAGCGCGATGAAGCGCCCGGGGCTGTAGTCGATGTCGATCAGGGACCGATTGATGACGTCGATGCGCTCCTTGATGTCCTGGCGCTCCCGATGCAGTTGGGCCTGAAAGCTCGCCACCTCGCGGATCGTGTTCTCGTTGAGCAGCTGCTTGAAGCGTGACTCGAAGCGCGGAAGATCGTCGGTCCGCAGGCGTTCGAGCATTCCCTGATACTCGGCTGCTGCCGCGATGCTGGCGTCGGCCTCGCGGGTGTCGAGGGGATAGGCATTCCGGTAGGCCTCCATGGCCTGCACGATCTTCTCTGCGAGGCGCTTGCTCCGGTGCTCCTCGGCGTCGATCCTCTCCTGAATGCGCTGCCGGACGTCCTTCTCCCGGTTGTCGCACGACTCGACCGTCAGCTGGTGCGAGCCGAGCGACTCGATGATGAGCGACTCGGCCTCACCGACGGCAGCCCGGACCTCCTCCGATGCGGCCGCAACGACGGCGTCGCATTCGGTTTTGAGCCGCGTGGCCGACTCGATCTTCGTCTCGATCGCGCCCCGTCCGCTGCTGGCTTCATTCAGCTCACGGCCCAGCCGCTCGATCGTGGCCTCAACCTCACGGAGCTGCGCGCCGAGCGTCGCGAGGAGGTCCGAGTCAGACTCGAGGCGCGCGAGCTCCGCGGAGAGAGCGTCGATGTTCGCCGCGATGGGCCGCCAGTCGATCGCACGGAACGAATCGATCGACCCCAGCTCACGCAGCTCGGCGATCCTCGTGACGAGCCCTTTCTCCTCCTCTTGGGTCTTCGAAAAGCGATCGGCGACGGCCTGGATCCGCACCTCGAGGTCGCGCGCCTGCTTCTCGAGCGTCGCGATCTTCGCCTCGTTCGTCCAACCGAGAACGTAGTGGGAACGATCGTCGATGCGGCGGCGGTCATCCTTCTCGTGCCGCTCGTTGCCGCCCTTGATCTGACCACTCGTCGTGAGCGCCCGGGGCTCCCGGCGGAAGTCGTCGAGAGTCTCGCAGCATGCGTAGTCGAAGCGTCGCGCGAGCTCCGCCTCGAGCCAGCTCCAGAAGTCGGAGTCGGGCTTGACGTCCAGCTTGTGCACGAGGGACTGCGGATGGAGCTTCGACGACTCCGCCGCGCGCATCGGACGCACCCGGTAGTAGACGAGGCGTGCGCCGAGATGCGTCTTGTTCACCCAGTGCGAGACGTCGGCGTAATGAGCCTCCGGAACGAGCATGGAGATGCCGAAGCCGTGAAGAACGCGCTCGATCGCGCCCTCCCAGGCGGACTCCCCGTCCCGCACACGAAGAAGCTCGCCGGCGAAAGGGAGCTCCTCTTCGTCGAGGCCGAGCGATCGGCAGAGCATCTCACGCACCGACAGCATGTGCGCCGAAATGTTCGACCGGCGTTGCCGCAGCGACGCGATCTCCTTCTGAACCCCCTCATGCGTTTCGCGAAGCCTCTGCATCTCGACCTTCGTGTCGACGAGAGCGTTCTGCGCCCTCGCCCGCTCGTCTTCCGCACGCGTGACCTCTGCAGCGAGCGTCGCGCGGCTCTGGGTGAAGGTCTCGAAATCGCGAGCGGCGGGCAGGCCGAGCCGAGCCGCGAGCTCCTCGTACCGCCGCGCGCGCCCCTGACGCTCGGTGACCTCTCCGCGGGCACGCTGGATCTCTGCACGGATGTTCTCGATGCGGTCGCCACCGTTCTCGATGATGGCGCGCTTGATGTCGTCGCGGGCGCCGCTCGCGCGCCCCCGCTCCTCTTCGAGCCGGGCGATCTGCTCGGCGGCGCGCGCGAGATCGCCGGATAGATTCTCGAGGCGACGCTCGAGGAGCTCGCTCTTCTTGCTGGCGAACCACGGTCCGAGGGCGTTTCTGCACCGCCGAAGCGCCTCGATCTCCCCCGCAACGACCGCGTGCTTGGCGCAGTCGGCGACGAGGGGCGTGAGCGCGTCCACCTGCGCCTTCGCCTTAAGCACGGCCTCGTGAGCGCGGTTCAGATCGTTGAAGTGGGCGACGAGCGCTGTGATCCGGTCGTCGACCGGAAACGGCTGAAGCATGTGATGGCGGACGAAGTCCGTGAGGTTCCCCACCGACTTCATCGAGACTGTCTGGTGGAACAGGTCGAGGGCCTGCTCGTTTTCGATTCCGAATCGTCGGCGGAAGCTCGTCGCGTACCGCACGAACGACTCTTCGAGCTCGTGGCCTGCGCGCTTCAGGCGTTTGCGCAGATTGCCGATCTCGGAGCCGAAGCTCGCGAAGTCCTCGGCGATCGCGAGCGCCTGGTCGGCGACGACGTAGAAGCGGTCCGGCTGCCCGTCCGTGTCCTTCAACCAAAACACCTGCGCGAGGGTGACGACCTGTCGAAACGCTTCGTTCTCGAATCGACCGAGGATGACCGCGTAGGTGTCCTTGTCGCGGAGCGGGACAGCACGTGCCGCTCCGCCCTCCTGCCCGCGTTCCGACTTGTAGTATCCGAGCACGTAGGAGCGGAGGGTGCGCTCACGCGCGTCGGCGCCCGCGGCCCGGTTGTATGCGAGCTTCTGGGGAGGGACGAGCAGCGTGGTGATGGCGTCGACCAGCGTCGATTTGCCCGAGCCGATGTCCCCAGTGAGGAGCGTGTTGTCGCCGCCCGCGTCGAGGCCCCACACGGCGCCGCCGAAGGTGCCCCAGTTGAAAACCTCGAGCCGCGTGAGGCGAAAACCGGAGCGGCTCACGGGCGGTCGTCCCTTCCCGACGCGGCGCCCGTGTTCACATGCGCGCGGTATGCCGCGAGCTGCTCCTCGAAGCCGCTGAGCCACTGCGCGTCCACGAACGCCTTCAAGATTCGCTCGACCTCGTAGTGATCGTCCCTGCCGCGGAGGCGCCGAAGGAAGCCGAACTCGACGACCTTGTTGATGTGGGCGTCCATGCGATCGAACAGGCGCGCCTCGTTGGCGCTGTCGGGCAGGAACACGCGGACGAGCTCGATGATCTCGTCCCGACTGAGCACGAGGCGAGTGTCGCCGCTCCGCGCGTCGAACTCGGCGAGCTTCTTGCGAAGGAGCACGATGAGGAGGCTCACCTGGAAGCCGAGCTGCCGTCGCACAACGAGTCGAGGTAGCTCCGGCTCTCCTTCCGCGGTGGGCCTTTGACGAAGGTACGCGTAGCCCTCGGCCTCATCGAGGACGAGGTCCAGGCCGAGGACGACGACGTACTCCCGCACGCGCCCGGAGAGGGCGAGGAGCGATTGCCAGACGTCCGGATTCGCATCCCGGTACGTCACGCCCCTCATCAACGTGACGAGCACGGTGGAGAGAGAGGAGCTCGGATCGGAGGGCGTCACGGCATGTCCTCGGCGTCAGCGGGTGAATACGACCAGGGGCACGGTTGCCTGGCGTAGCCCCCGCGACGAATCTTGCCACGAGAGGACCTGTTTGCGCCCGTCGTCGATCAGCGCCTTGGCGTCGTCCGACGCGATGCTCATGTACGCGACGATCTCCGCGAGCCCGTGCTCGAGCGGGTGCACCTCGACGAGGTCCGCCAGCGAGATTTGCGGTCGGGATTGGAGCAGCCTTCGGATCCGAGCATGCAGGGCGGCCTTGTCGATGTGGATCTGCGCGAAGAGGGCGTCGGTCGGAACCGCGTCGTCGCCGTTCGCCACGTCCGTGCCGCGGATCACGGGTCTGTAGGGCGGCTTGAAGAGCGGACGCTCGAGCGGCAGCTCGATGGTCGCCGACGCGTCATCGAGCTCGGTGAGGAAGTCGTTCGCCCCGTCCGCGCGGAGCGCCAGCGCGTGGTGCTCGATCTTGCGAATGAGCTGCATGATGCGACGGTTCTCGAGCCACGCCTGATCGTCGAGGTAGCGGCGAAGTTGTGCGGACACGCGCGCGACGGTCCGCTGGGCGACCTCTCCGGCTTCGAGCCAATCATGGTGGATCCGCAGGAGGCGACGGTCCGGCGCGAGCTCCCTGACCGCGGGAAGGGCAAAGACCTTGTCGAGCATCGCGGTGAGCTCGTCCTGGCGCTCGGTGGACATGAGCAGATCCCAGAAAGCGCGGAAGCTCGCGCCCTGATCGGAGTCGCGGATCGCGTCACGCTGCCCGAAGATTTCGTCGAGCAGCGCGGCCTTCGAGCTCTCCCAGGTCGCGATGCGCTCTCGCACGTCACGATCGAGGTCGCGAAAGTTCTGTTCGACCTCACGAAAGTCGGAGAGCAGCCCGCGCGCCGTGGACGCCATCTGCTGGAAGCGGTCCTTGATCTGCGCAGGATCCATGAGACTCAGGTTGCCGGATCGGATGTCGGCGATCTCGGCATCGATCTGAGCGCGGCGTCGCTCGAGCTCAGCGATTCGAGTCACGGGATCGAGCTCGGTCCCCTCCGCCATCTGACGGAGAAGCTCGAACACCATCATGAGCCGCGACTCGGTCCCGACGAACTGGCGCTGCTTCAGGCTGGCGACCCAGTCGATCGCCTTCTCCGTCGCTGGCGTGAGATCGAACCACGGCTCATCGCCGTTGGGCGGGTAGTACTTCCGGAGCCAGCCGTGCTGCTCGTCGGCCCACGTGTCGAGGTACTGTGCCGCGGACCTCGGGTAGGCCTCCTCCCCGCCTTCGCGCGCGCGAAGCTGGTAGAGGTGATCATCGAGCCGGGCGATGAGGTCCTGCCTCGGCATGGATCGCACGTTCGGCTGAATGAACGTGGCGTACAGAAACCCGACGACCATCGGGGCGTAGTCGGCCGCGAGCAACCGCCATCCGGGGTGCCCGCGCTTCTGCGCGTCGAGCGTCGCGTGGTCCATGCGGTCCGTCATGTCTCTCCGGTCGCGGCAGCGAGGCGACCACGCGCGGGGTGCCGTACGCTCCGCCCATGTTCTGCGCGCAGCGCCGCTTCTATCGGCCAACTCGGGGCCTCTATCGGCCACCGCGACGGTATTGGCCGATAGAATCCCGCGCGCATTTCGAGATCGAAACCGTTACAAGCACTCCTATCGGCCACGAGCGGTACCCCTCCCATTCCCTGAGCGGAGCCGATAGCGGCGCCTCCCTTCTCCCCGGCCGCCTCGACTGCACCGCTGGCGACGAGCGTCTCCGGCGCGCGGCGGATGGTGCGGAGAGGGTTCTCCTGACCGATGCGCCGCTGGATGTTCGAGATCGACGAGTCCGTGAGCAGCGCGGCGTAGATCGCGACGGACGGCGCCTGCGTGACGAGATGGTCATGGCCGGTGATGATTGGCGCAGGCTTGATCCACGACGTCGTGACGCTCATGTATCCCCGTGGCGGCGCGCGAGAAGCGACGCGACCTAAGAGGTTACGTCCCTGCGGGGCGGTCTCTCAAGCAGCACGCTGTCGCGACAGCCCGTGTCGCTGCTCGGGCATCCCAGGGAAGCCTTTCGAACCGAGGGGGATCTCGCTCGGCTTCGCGAAGGCAGACACGAGCGCTTCGCGCACCGAGGGACGCTTGACTCCCCGGCGTGAACGGTCACTGCCCGTCGTCGCTCACATTCATCGTGAACGACCGCCCGATGTTGAGCTGGTCGAAGGAGTTGTTCACGAGAACATCGATGGTCCCAACCACGGGTTGCATGTCGAGGGCGTGCAGAACCACCGGAACCTGCACGGTGAACGACTGACCTCCCTGCACTGGCAGAGTCGCCACGTACTGCTCCATGCCGGGATAGATGATGACGTCCTCGTGGGGCTCGACGAGAAAGAGTCGCTTCCGATCGCCAACGTCGTTCTTGCGGAACACGAATCGGCTCGTGAGTCGTGTGCCCACCGACGGCTCGAAGTTGGGCGGGAGGTCGGGAAAGAGGATTGCTGGCTGCCGAGCGGCACCGCGACCGATGTTCTTGAGCCAGAACTCCACGCGCGTAGGCGACCCGGGAGGATCCGCAACGCGCACGATCATTCGCAGGGCTGGCGGCGCGGTGCGTGCAAAGCGGTCCGCAAGAAGCCGATGAGGCATCACCATCACGGACGTGGCCGTTCGCATCATGTACTTCTCGTTCACGTCCGCGCTGGCGCTCACGACACGGTGAGGGGCACCATTACTCTCGGGCACGAACACGACGACGACGCCCTCGTCTGTCGAGGGCTT
>JBDHVE010000231.1:0-11828 GCA_039809485.1 Polyangiaceae bacterium
GCCGCCGGGGGAACAGCGCACCGAGAAGCAGCGCGAGGACGAGCACGCGCTACGCTTGAAGAAGGCGAACCTCGCCTACCCGGCCGTGTTCCCGAAGTGGAAGACGTTCTTCCGCGACGAGGTCGGCTATCCGATCGACGAGCACTACGAGTAGGCGGCCCCCCCGAGCCCGCACGCGTCAGTTCAGCATCGAGCGCGACACCGGCGGTGCTTCGTCGGCTTCCTCCGACACACCGTCGACGACGCCCGCACGGACGTCCGATCGCCCGACCGCGAGAACGCGGATGTGGCCGTCGGGCAGCGGTACATCCATCCAGAGGCGCAGGGCGATGCGCGTCGGCGCGTCGATCTGCGAGACGCTCAGGATGCGCGCGAGCACCTCCTTGGTCACCATCAAGGAGACCACGAGCTCTTCGCCTCGATGGCCAGCCGAGAGGAGCATGCGCTCCACCTCCGCCCGCGCATCCGGGACCGACGCGCCACGATCCGTGGCGAAGTCGGCCGCGATGAGCGAGATCCCGAGCTCACTGGCTCCCTCGAAGCTCGCGAAGACGAGCTCGGACGGATCACGTCCGTCACGCAGCACGTCCGTCACGGCTTCCGGCAGCGTCACGAGGGCATGGTTGAACAGCTCGTCGACGTTCATTGGCATCGCTCCGCAGGGGGAGCGACGCAAACCACGGGCCACGCCGTCGCGAGGCGACCTCAGCCGCGATTCAGGTCAGCGACGATCTTCCGCACGACCGCGCGCGGCGCGATCCGCAGCGACTCCATCTGGAACCAGTTCAACGCCCCGTGGATCGAGAGGACGTCGCCCGAGAGCATCGCTCGGTAGGCGTGGTCCGCCACTTCCGCCGCGCCCGCGACGCGTCCGTTCTTGAAGAGCTTCGACTTGTCGTTCCCCGCCGTGCCCGCGAATTCGGTCGCAGTCGCCCCCGGACAGTGGCACGTCACCTTGACCCCGGAGCCCTCGAGCTCGTGCGCGAGCGCCTCGGTGAACGAGACGACGAACGCCTTCGTGGCGTAGTACGTCGCCATGAAGGGCCCCGGTTGGAAGCCGGCCGTCGAGGCAATGTTCAGCACGTGCCCCGCACGACGTTCGCGCATGCCCCGCGCGAAGAGGTGCGTGAGCTTCACGAGCGCAGAGACGTTCACCTCGATCATCTCGGCCTCGCGCTCGAGGTCGAGGTCCAGGAATGCCCCGTTGGAGCCGAAGCCTGCATTGTTCACGAGGAAGTCCACCGTCACGCCGAGGCGCGTCACGGCCTCGAAGATCGCGCGCGGCGCCTTCGAATCCCCGAGGTCCGCGGGCACGACGTGCGCTCTCACACCGTGCTCTGCCTCGAGCGCGGCGGCGACCTCGCGCAGCTTCGCCTCGCTGCGCGCCACGAGCACGACGTCGTGCCCATCCTTCGCGAAGAGCGAGCAGAGCTCCTTGCCGATGCCGGCGGACGCGCCGGTCACGAGTGCGGTGCGCTTCTTGGCCATGCCCGCGGTCGTATCCCACGACCGTGGCGAAGGGAACCAGCAGCGTCAGAACGGAACGACAACGCCGCCTCTCGCGCCGTAGCGGACCGCCGGCGAGGCGAGCAGCATGCGATCGAAGACGACGTTGTCGCGCGCGTTCGACACGCCGTGCACTTCGGCGAACGCGACCGCCTCGAGGAAGACGGGGCCGACCTCGAACTGAGCGCCCGCGTCGATCAGCCAAGATGCAGCGAGGCCCTTCCCTTCGCGGCGCTCCGTGGATCCCTGGCGTGCGATCTCCGACGCCACGGTCGTCGCGTGGAGCCCGAACCCGGTGCCCACCGTGAAGCGTGTCTTCCCCGGCGTGGCGAGACGGAGCATGGGAGTGAGCTGGAGGTGCGTGACCGTCTGCTTCGTGTCACGAGGGATCCCGGGGTCCATCTGATAGCGCGACGTCACGGAGCCCGTCTCGAGCCTCAGCTCGACGGTCAGCGGCTTCGCGATCTGCACGCCTCCGCGGACGCCCAGCGACGCGCCGAAGAACGGACGCCGCGCGCCGCCGGGCTGCTCGCCCGCTCCTTCGCCGAGCCGCAGCGACTCGCCCCCGAGCGCGAGGGTCACGGCGACGAGGAACCGCTTCGGACGCGGCGGAGGCTTCCGCTCCGCCCCCTCGTACGCGTACGCGCCCGGCGCCTCCTTCGGCGAGGACGCGGTCCCCGATGACGGCGGGGGCAGCTGCTCGATGACCGCCGGTCGCGCGAGCTCGAACGTCGCGTCGACGGGCGAGCCCTGCAGGAGCGACAGCTTCTTCGTCGGCGGATCGGAGAACCCTGGCGCGCGCGCCGCGATCTCGTGCGTCCCGGGCTCGAGCCGGACCGGCCTCGTGTGCGCGCCCGGGGGCAGCGGCTTTCCGTCTACCGACACCACGACGTCGTCGACGCGCGCGCCGGTGGTGTCGACGACGCGGAGGCGGAGCGTCGCCACGCGGAGCTCGAGGTCACGGAGCTCGGCGCCGATCGCGTTCTTCGTGCCCCGGTCGAGGGTCTTCGCGCCTTCCTCGAGCGCCTCGTCGAACGCCGTGGCGGCCTCGACGGCATGATCGAGCTTGGCGTGGCAGAGGCCGATGTTCTGCTTGATGATCGCCGACGGCTTCTCGCGGTACGCCGCCTGGAACTGCTCGAGGGCTTCGGCCCATCGCTTGTTGTCGTAGAGGTCGACGCCCTTGCGGAACGCGGCGCGCGCCGCGGCGTCGTCGGCGCGCGCGGGCAGCGGCGAGGCGAGGAGGAGCGCGACGAGCGCGAGCATCGACACGCGCTTCACGGCGGCAGGTCCCGCTGGATGTCGAGCTTCTTCGCGGACGGCTTCGGCGGCGGAGGCGACGCCTGCGTCGCGACGGCGCGCGCGGTGGCGCTCGTGCGCGGAGGCGGGCTCGCGACCGACGCCGCCGGAGGCACCTCGGCGGCCTCCGCACCCGCCTCGTGCGCCTCCGGGAGCGGAGCGGCGGTGACGGACGCGTCGACGACGACGGCGCTCGAGGCCGTCTCGACGACGGGCGGCTCGACGTGCGGCGGTTCGCGCCCGGCGAGGAGGTGGATGATCCCGAGCGTGACGCCCACGCCCGCGAGCGTCGCCAAGCTCGCCGTCACGATCAAGCTCTTGTCGAAGCCGCGCCGCGCGCGCGGCGGTCCCGCCGATGCTTCCGAGGAGACGCGCCGCTCTTCGGCGGCCTTCGGCGCGCGCTCCGGCGACGACGCGCGCGCGTCCCTCGCTCCGGCGACGCTCGTGACCGTCTTCGCGCCGCGCGCGTCGCTCCCGGGCGCTTCGTCGAGGCTCCCGACTCCGAGTCGCGTGGCGACGCCGGGGCCTTCGGGCGTCATCGCTCCCCCGCTCGCGACGCCGCCGGCGGAGAGCATCGTCCCCGCCGTCACCGGGTCGAGCGGAACGCGCGCACGCTCGTCGGGCGCGATTTCGTGGAGCGCCGCGAGCATCCGCTCCGCGGTCGGGAAGCGAGCATCCTTGTTCCGCGCGAGCGCACGCGCGACGAACGCCGCGACGTCCTCCGGAATCGACGGGTCGACTGCCCGCACGTCCGGCGCATCGCGCATGCAGATCGACAGGATGACCTGCTCGTAGCTCTCCCCCGTGTGCGGCGGACGACCGGTGAGGCACTCGAAGAGGATCGCGCCCACCGAGTAGAGGTCCGCTCGACCGTCGACGTCGCTCGCCGCCTGCGCCTGTTCGGGGGACATGTAGAACGGCGTCCCGATCACCGTGCCGCGTCCCGTCAGCGCGAGCGGCGTCGTGCCGGCACGAGGCCGGTCGATCTTCGAGACGCCGAAGTCGACGATCTTCGCGAACGACGTGTCGCCGTCCTTCTCGAGGAGGAAGACGTTGTCCGGCTTCAGATCGCGATGGATGATCCCGGCTGCGTGCGCGCGCGAGAGGCCCTTCAGGACCTGCGCGACGATGTGGAGCGCCTCCTCGCGCGGCACGGTGCGCTTGCGACGGAGACGGTTGCCGAGGTCCTCGCCGCGGAGCAGCTCCATCACGAGGAACGGACGACCGCCCTCGTTGCCCGCGTCGAAGATCGTGACGACGTGCGCGCTGTCGAGCCGGCTCATCACGCGCGCCTCACGCGCGAACCGCGCGACGACCTGCTCGTCCGTCGCGAACTCCGGATCGACGAACTTGATGGCGACGGCCTTGCCGAGGTCGAGATGCTCGGCCTCGTACACCGCGCCCATGCCACCCGCGCCGAGGAGGCCTCGGATGGCGTATCGCCCGGCCACGGTACGACCGATCAGCGCCTCCCGCGCCTTCGCGCGGTCGGACTGGTCGTCGAATCCGGTCATCGGGCAGTGTTCCCCTGGAAGATCACGAGCCGCCTGGCACCCCTGCCAGCCGGCTCATGATGCCACGGGCCCCGAAGGGGCGGAGCCTCTCAGGCGAGGCGGTGGACCTGCGCCGCGAGACGGCCGATCGTGCGCGACGCCGCCTTGCGGTGGACCACGCCCTTCGTCGCCGCCTTGTCGAGCGCGACGGTCGCTTCCGCGAGCGCCGACGTCGCCGCCGCCTTGTCCTTGGCGTGGAGCGCCGTGCGGACGCGCTTCACGAGCGTGCGAACCGTGCTCGAGACGGTGCGGTTACGGTCGGTGCGCTTGATACGCTGGCGGTTACGCTTCTCTGCGGACGGGTGATTGGCCACGGCGATTCCTCGACAAAAGGCCCCGGGTCGGGGCAGGGGGAGCGCACTTTACGGGCCAGCCCCTGAAAGTCAAGCCTAGCGGGCTGGCCTGGTCCTCAGGTCAGCGGCCTGGGCGCGCCCTCAGGTCTAGCGGGCTGGCCGCCCGACCCAAGCCCCCGCGCAGGCGAGGCCCCAGGCGATCGGGGAGAAGGCCAGGGCGAAGACGAGCGCGACCGGCGCCGCCAGGCCGAGGAGCGCGAGCACGAGCCCGATCGCGAGCCCGGTGGCGAGCGCCGGCTCGAGCAACGTCGGCAGGTTGGAGGCCTTCGCGATCGCGTAGCCGCTCACCGGGAAGGCGGCGAGGAGCCCGGAGCCGAGGAGCGCGACGGGCGCCGTCGTCGACACGTCGTGCTCGTCCACGATCGAGAAGTCCACGTGCGCCCAATGGCCGAACGCGATCGAGAGGGCGAGCCCCGCCGTCATCGCGCCGAGGGTCACGAGAGCGCCGAAGAGCACCCACCGAACCGTGATCGGCTGACCTTCGCGTCGCATCGCCTCGCGGACGCTCCGGATGCTGGGCGGCCCCGGCACGTAGAGGCTCGAGACGCGCTCGAGGAGCATCGAGCTCCGCGAGCTCCGATCCTCGCGCGCCTTGAGGTCCCGCGCCGCGAAGACGGTCGCGATCCCCATCGCGAGGAGGAGGGGGAGCGTCCCGACGAGCGCCCCCGGACCTCGTCCGTAGACGAGGTGCATGTAGAGGCCGTGCGACGCGGTCGCGACGACCCACGACGCGGGGAAGATCGCGCCCGGCCGCTTGATCACCTTCGCACGACCGAGCGCATAGCCCCACGCGCACGCGAAGAAGACGTGCGCGGGCAACGCCGCGGCCGTCCGCGCGATCCACACCCAGCCGACGGGATGGCCGCGCAGCGTGAGGGCGTTCTCGACCATCGCGAAGCCGAGCGCCGCCGACGAGGCGTAGACGAGCCCGTCGATCGGCTCGTCGAAGTACTTGGACCGGAACGCGACCCACATCGCGGCGACCTTCGACGCCTCCCGGATCGGCGCCGCGAAGCCGAACACGAAGAGCACCGCGCCGGCGTTGCCGGCGACCTGCGCGTCGAGGTCGAGCCCCGTCCACGCCGACGCGCGCGCTTCGGCCGCCCACGTCGCGACCTTCGCGACCGCACCGAGCCCGAAGACGAGGAGGACGAGCGGGAGCGGCTCGCGGCGCCGGTCGGAGAAATACACCACCGCGAGCAGCGCGAGCGCCGGCACGAGCGACGGACCGATCCAGCGCACCCAACCGAGCACGGCAGAAGCCTAGCGCGCGGGCCGCCCGGCGGCCCACCTCGCGACGATGCGTTCGAGCTCGGCGACGGCGGAGGAGAGGCCTTTCCCGCCGGCATGGAGGGCGAGCGCCGGGTCGGGGGCCCCGAGCCGAGCGCGGGCGACCTCCAGCGGAGCGCCCCGCTCGACGAAGTCCTCGACCTCGTCCCACGCGAGGGGGACCGCGACGCGGGCCGGGTCGACTCGCGACCACGGAAGCGGGGCGCGCACGAGCACGCGGACGCGGGCGCGCTCGGTCGTCGTCATCTGCGCGACGATCGCGCCGAGCGTCTGCGCGGCGGCGTCCGGCGCGTTCGCGGGGAGGAGCACGTCGAGCGCGCCGGGGACGGCCGCGAGCGCGACCGCCGGCAGGCCGATCTCTTCCGCGAGATCGCGGACGGCGCGCGCGGCCTCCGAGACGCCGTCGCGTGCGCCCCGTGGCCCTTCGACGCGGAGCGCGACGCAGCGGAGCTCCGCGTGGCGCGCTTCGGCCGCCGCACGCGCTTCGTCGTCGCGGACTGCCGGCGGAGACGACACGCGCTTCGGCCCCGGCAGCTCGCCTTCGAGCGCGCAGTCCTCGATCCGCGCGTCCGGGCGCACGCCGCGGAAGACCGGCGCGCGCAGCTTCCCCTCCGCCGAGACGCCCATGAAGCGGACCGAGACGACGAGCTCGGGCCGGACGTGATGACGCCCGCGCGCGGGCGTTCGCCTCCCGCGCGCCGTCGGCGCGGGCACCTCGATGGCGCGGAGCCGTTCGAGGAGGAGATCGATCGTGTCCTCGTCGAGACCGCTCCCGACGCTGCCGCACGCGACGAGCTCGCCTCCCTCGTAGGCCGCGAGCTCGAGCGCACCGAGGCGCGCTCGCCTCCCCTCCCCTTCCGTCCAGCCGACGACGACGACGTCGCGTTCGAGGAGGTTCTTGACCTTGATCCAGTCGGTCGTGCGATCGCCGTCGCGGTACACCGACCCACGGCGCTTCGCGACGACGCCCTCGAGGCCCTTCTCGAGGCACATGCGGAACAGCGCGGAACCGTCCTCGAACGTCGGCGGCAGCTGGACGATGCTGCCCTCGTTCTTCGGGACGATCCGCTCGAGGAGCGCGCGGCGTGCTTCGAGCGGCAGCTTCCGCACGTCGCGGTCGCCCACCGCGAGCACGTCGAACACGAGGTATGCGACCGGGACGCGGGCGGCTGCGCGCTCCGCCGCGGCACCGTCGGCCTGGATCCGACGGCCGAGCCGCTGGAAGTCGGGCAGCCCGCGGTCGTCGAACGCGACGATCTCGCCGTCGAGCACGACCCGCGACGTCGCGAGCTCGCCGAGGGCGCGCGCGACCTCGGGATAGACCGTCGTCGCATCCCGGAGGCGCCGATACGTGAGCTTCACGTCACCGGCGCGCCGGTCGGCGACGATGCGGACGCCGTCGAGCTTCAGCTCGAAGACGTGATCACGAGACGCGAGGACCGCGCCGCCCGCCTCGTCGGCGGCGCAGAGCATCGGGCCGAGGCGCCGCCCGTCCACGTCCCCACGCGGCGCGCCGAGCTCCGCGGCGAGCGCCTCCGCGTCGATCACAGCCCGAAGTGCAGGCCGAGGCGCAGCGCGCCGCCGGCCTGCAGACCCGCGCTCGTCCCCGACTGCTGATAGAGCGGGTCGTTCGCGATCACGGCCTCCTGCTCCGGCGTGAGCCCCGCCGGCTTCTCGACCGGCGGTCGGTTCAAGAAGAGGATGTCGCCGAAGAGGCCGACGCCGACCGAGAACGTCGGCGACACGTAGTAGTCGAAGCCGACATCGAGACCCGCGTTCGCACCGCGGATGCTGACGCGATCCTTCTCGGTCGGGACGCTCGTGTTCGTCGCGAGGGTCGCGTCACCGAGGCTGCCGACGAACGAGTAGCCGCCGTGACCGCCGATCAGGATGTCGACCGACTTGATCGGGAGCTTGAACCCGAGCTCGCCGTTGATCTGCCAGAGGTTGAACGACGAGAGCGCGTTGTAGCGAAGACGCGCGCCGAGCGTGAGGATCACGAAGCGGAGGCCGGCGGCGAGACCGAACATGGGACCGCCCGCGCTGGTCTTCTCGATCTGGAGCGAGTCGGACGAGAACTGCGCCATGTTCGTGTAGGCGCCGCCGATCTCGCCGTTCAGCCAGAAGAGCTCGAACCCGCGCCCGCTGTCCTCGTGCTCCGCTTCGTCGAGCTTCGCCTGGGTCGCGTTGCCGGTCGTCGGCGTCCCGCCCGGCGCGTTCGGGTCCATCGGCGGCGGCGCCATCGGCGGCGGCGGCTGGACGTCCTGCGCGTGGGCTTCGCCGGCGGTCAGCGCCGCGGCGGCGATCAGGAGGGACGTCGCGGCACGAACGACCGAGCTACGAAGGCGGCGCATCGCCGGTCAGTTTCGCACATCTCCGCGCGAGCGGGAGGCAGCAGCTGCAGCGGCATCGCGGACAGCAGCCTCTTCCTCGGACGTGCTCGGCTCGACAGGGACGCGATACTCTTCGTCGAGCCACTTGCCGAGATCGACGGACTTGCAGCGCGGCGTGCAGAACGGTGCTGCCTTGTTCTCGCTTCGCGGCTTCGCGTCCTTGCCGCAGATCGGGCACATCGGCATGGACCTTTGATAGCACGCGCGATGGAACCGCCAAACATTCGACGGCGCACGAGACGCGTCACACGTCGTCGTCACGCACCGCCCACTCGTAGAGGACGACGGGCACCACGAACAGCACGAGCGCGGGAGCGAACCACGCCCACGCGTGCGCGCGTACGGCGTGCACGACGCACGTAAGCCCAGCCGCGATCGCGACGGGCGTGAGGACGACCGCGATCTTGTCACGCGACACAGGACCCCGGAGCGGGGCGTAGCACGCGTCCTCGCGCGTGCAACCCGCGTGGACGCGTGCGCGCGGCGCGCTCCGCAGGGTGAGAGCGGAGGGGAGAATTTCCTACGTCGTTCGTACGAGAGGCCGTCCCCGTCCCCATCGTTGGAGGCCTCTTCATCATGTTCCGTCGCGCTCTTCCTCTTCTCGCTCTCGTTGCTCTCGCCAGCTCCGCCACCGCCGCGTGCTCCGCCGAAACGGACGACGCGACGGCGAGCTCGGACAGCGACCTCATGATCGACCGCGTGAAGCAGATCCAGGCGCTCACGCTCGACAAGCCGCTCGAGGGCAAGTTCGAGCGCAAGGTACGCGTCTACGGCTTCTCGTTCGAGGCGAAGGCGGGCGCCGTGATCAAGGTGTCGCTCTCCGCGACGGCCGGCACCGACGCGACCGAGCTCCAGGCGGGCGCCCCGCTCGACACCGTCGCGGCGATCTACGGCCCGCTGACCGGCGAGAAGAAGGGCAAGCAGCTCGCCCAGGCCGACGACGGCGAGAACGGCAGCTCGAACGCGCAGCTCGCCCCCGTGAAGATCGAGCAGGACGGCAAGTACCTCGTCGTCCTGTCCTCGTGGGACGACCCGGGCACGAACGGGAAGTTCTCGATCAACGCCGCCTGCGAAGGCACCGACTTCCAGTGCGCGCGCCCGATCGGCCGCAAGTGCGTCGACAACACCCGCTACATCCAGGGCGGCGAGATCATCGGGACCGAGACCTGGAACGACTGCAACGTCGTGCTCCTCGAGGAGATCCACGTCGCGAAGGATGCCGTCCTCACCATCGCGCCAGGCGTCACGGTGAAGGGCAACTTCCTCGGCCAGGCGCCCTACGGCTCGATCGGGCTCGTCGTCGACGGCAAGCTCCAGGCAGTCGGGACGCCCGAGCAGCCGGTCGTCTTCACCGCGCTCAAGGACGGCTGGAAGGGCCTCGTCCTCAACGGCGACAGCAACACGCTGAAGAACGTGTTCGTCGAGAAGGCGAAGACGGGCATCGAGGTCCACGGCTCGAACAACACGTTCGCCGACCTCAACATCAACTCCGGCGCCCTCGGCATCGAGCTCGGCGAGAACAGCAAGGGCAACGCGATCCAGCGCATCAAGGTCAGCAAGTCGGACCGCGCCGTCCTCCTCTCGAAGGGCTCCGAAGGCATCATCGAGGACTCCGTTCTCCTCGGCCGCGACGACGGCAAGGGCGTCGGCATCGAGGCGAACGGCGGTGAGCTCTCGCAGTTCCGCCGCGCCCTCGTCGCCGGATTCGGCGACGGTCTGAAGCTGAACGGCACGGCGCTCGAGGTCCAGGACGGCACGATCACGAACAACACGCGCGGCATCACGCTCACGGGCCCGAACGCCGGCGTGCACCCGAACTTCGGGGCGTGCCCGTCGACGGACCAGCCTGCGCGTCCCGCCCCGCCCGCGCCGCCGCCGATCTCGTACTACCCGCGCGACCCGGTCTTCGTCCGCTGCGACATCACGAAGAACAAGGAGTACGGCATCCGCCTCGACGCCCCCGAGCTCCTCGTCGTCGAGGAGAGCAACGTCAAGGGCAACGGCGCCGGCGTCGTGATCGCCGCCGACGGCCTCAATGCCGAGTCGCGCATCGTGAAGAGCAACGTCTACGGCAACGGCGACAACCCCGTGCAGGTCGAGTCGTTCCACCGCGAGGGGACGCTCAACATCTCCGGCAACTTCTGGAACCAGATCAGCGACCCCGAGCTCAGCGCGAGCTGGAAGGTCTCGCACTCGGACTCGCACACGTGCCGCGTCGACGGCTGCGGAAGCCAGAACTGCGGGTCGTCGTACACCTGCGCGGCGCAGAACTACCGCCAGGGTCCGCAGGGCCGCACGTACTACTGGGACGGCTGCAGCAGCACGCTCTCGGCGAGCTGGACGGGCGCGCTCGCGTTCACGGGCTTCTCGCCGCGTGAGCTCCCGGCCGGTCCGAAGGGCGAGAGCCTCTGCGAGATGGTGAAGAAGGAGCGCGCCGAGCAGGCGGCGCGCTGACGCTCATCGCCGGCCGATCGCGAGGAGGTCTTCGACCTCCTCGGGCCACTCGTTCACGTCGCTCCGCTTCGCCTTGCCGTCGCTGAGGTTGCGCCACCCGCGGTCCTTCACCTGGAGGCGGTCGCACGAGATCTGGAGCGAGCCGTCGTCGTTCACGCGGTTGACGACGACGGGCTCGCCCGCGAGCGCGGTGCCGCCGGGGCGGTCGTAGATCGTCGTCGTCCCGCCCGGGTGGTACTCGCCGGCCTTCTTCACCTCGGCCTTCAGCGTGCGGTAGGCGACGATCTGCTCGCCGAGGTCGGTGAGCGTCCGCACGAACGAGATCCCTTCGCGGATGTCGCCACGCGCCGCGAGCGCCTGCGTGCACGGACGCGAGGGCCGTTCGAGCGTGAGCTTCACCCGCTGCTTGCCGAGCGCGACGCCGGCCATCCGGCGCACGTTCTCGAAGCGAAGCTTGCCCTTCGACGTCCCGTTCGCGTCGGCGACGGTGATGTCGACCGTGACGGGGCCGTCCTCTTCCGGCTTCTCGAGGACGCCGGCGAAAGAGAGCGCGCAGACCGCCTTTGGATCGTACGCGTCGAGCTCCGTCATCACGAGGAGGCGTCCGGTGACGGCGGCCTTCGTCGGCGTCTCGCGCGGCAGCGCGATGTCGAGGTCGGTCCGCCAGGTGCCGTCGTCGTCCGGGGCGAAGCGGCCGCCGAGGCCGTTCGCCTCCTGGCCGCGACTGACGGCGGCGCCGCCCGACTCGGTGTCGTCGGGCATCGGCGGCGCCGCGCACGCGGCGGCGGCGAGGGTGAAGGAAAGAGCGAGGAGCGAAGCGGAGCGGTGGTGGCTCATGGTGACGAGCACGTTTCAAGCCGCGGGCCGATGCGCGTGCGCGGGGAGCAACATGGGTCGGCCAGCCCGCCTCCGCGGTGCGGAGTCTGCTCCGAGGGTAGACCGCCCCCCCGGCGCTCCCTCGCGGGAGAACGCGCGTGTCG
>JBDHVE010000232.1:0-11797 GCA_039809485.1 Polyangiaceae bacterium
CGGCTTCGGCGCCGGTCACGGCCGCGCGCCGGCGCCCGCCGCGCGCCTCGCCGAAGACGCACCGCGCGCGGAGCCGGCACCCGCGCGCGCGGCTCGGCCGCGCGCCGTCGCTCCGTCGACCACGCCGCCTGCCACCGTGACCGCGGGCCCGTCCGGCGTCACCGCGCAGGTCAACGCCGGCACGGTGACGACCGAGCCGAACATGTCCCAGGCCGACGCGCAGCGCGGCTTCCGCTCGGCGATCCCGGCGATCCGCGCGTGCTATGCGACGGGGCTCGCGAGCAACCGCTCGCTCCACGGCCGCCTCGAGGTCCGGCTCGTGATCGAGCCCCTCGGCACGGTGCGCGAGGCGAGCGTCGTGGACACCCCCTCCCACGCGCTCGACGCGTGCGTGACGTCCGCGCTCCGCGCGATGCGCTTCCCGGCGCCGGCGAGCGGCGAGGCGCGGATCACGGGGTCGTTCGACCTCGTCCCGCTCGGCGGCGGCGACTCCGACGTCGCCGAGGCGCCGCGGAACGGCAACGTCCCGCGCGCGCTCCCGTACGAAGGCCGCTTCAAGACCGTGATGGAGAGCATCGCGCGCGGCGCGAAGGACACGGCGCTGACCGAGGCGAAGGAGTGGCACTCGAACACCCCGGGCGACGTCATGGCGCTCGTCGCGCTCGGCGAGGCCTACGAGGCGAAGGGCGACATCGCGACCGCCGCCCGCGCCTACGGCTCGATCCTCGAGCTCTTCTCGTTCCGCGCCGACTCGCGCCGCTTCGCCGGCGAGCGCCTCGAGCGGCTCCACGACGCGCGTGCCCTCGCGCTCGCGATCGACACGTACAAGAAAGCGGTCGAGCAGCGCCCCGACCACCCCGCGAGCCACCGGCTCTACGCGTACGCCCTCCTCAAGAAGGGCGAGCACGAGAAGGCGTTCGAGGCGCTCAGGAAAGGTGCAGAGCGCACCTATCCCTCCGGCCGGTTCGCCGGCGTCGATCGGATCCTCAGGGAGGACCTCGGCCTCGTCGCCTCCGCGTGGAAGGCGGCCCAGCCGGCGCGCGCGGCGGAGATCGATCAGAAGCTCTCGGCCGCGCACGGCACCGCCGAGAACGGTCCGAGCCTCCGCTTCGTGCTGAACTGGGAGACGGACGCGAACGACGTCGACTTCCACATCTACGACGGCCGTGGCGGCCACGCCTACTACGGCGCGCGCACGCTCCCCTCCGGCGGCGAGCTCTACGCCGACGTGACGACGGGCTACGGTCCCGAGTGTTTCACGATCCGGAACCCGCGCGCGTCGCGCGCCGAGCCCTACACGCTCCAGGCCCACTACTACTCGCGCGGTCCGATGGGCTACGGGATGGGCAAGCTCCAGATCATCGACCACGACGGCAAGGGGCACGTGACGTTCGAGGAGCGCCCCTTCGTCGTGATGGTCGACCGCGGGTTCGTGGACCTCGGCACCGTGACGTCGGGCAAGGGCCAGGCGATCACGCTCGTCAACGCGCCGGCGAAGTGAAACGTCGCGGAGACGGCGTGACAGGTCATCCGTGGCGGAGACATCGCCATATCGCGACAGACGCGATATGACTCGGGTGTGAGCGCGGCCCAGAGCAAGCCCGACGAGACCGAGGTCGCGGACAAGAGCGAGGCGGCGCCGGCAGAGACCGGCGTGCGCCCGCGCGTGAAGCGTGCGCAGCCCACCGTCTGGCAACGCGCGACGTACCGGTGGACGGCGGTCACCGCCGTCATGGCGACGCTCCTCGTCCTCTACACGCAGCACCCCTACTACCAGGGCGCGCAGTTCGCGCCGTGGCGGCCGTTCTACACGGCCGCGTTCTTCGTGTGGCTCGTGTTCGGCATCTTCTACGTGAAGAAGACGATGCTGCACTTCTCGCAGACGCGTTACGTCGTCCGCGACGGCGCGCTCCACCTCGTCCTCCTCGCGAAGGCGTGGCAAGAGAAGCGCTTCTGGCGCGTCGCGAAGAATCCGCGCGTGCGGACGACGCTGCTCGGCATCTGCGTGAAGGGCTTCTTCACGCCCCTGATGACCGGCTTCTTCGCCGGCCACATGAACTCGATCGCGTCGGCGTGGCTCCGCCACAAGAACCTGCCGCCGCTGAAGATCGACATCCCGAAGGGGATGAGCCTCCTCTCGGGCGCGGGCCTCTGGTTCTCGCAGATCAAGGCGCGCGTTCCCGACCTCGTTCCGGCATTCTCGGACTTCGGAGGTCTCTTCCACCCCGACACGTGGACGCGGGCGGACGTCACGTGGGGCCTCGGGCTCGCGTACGACATCGTCTTCTTCGTCGACTGCGGCTGGGCGCTGATGGGCTACGCGTCCGAGAGCCGCTGGATCGGCAACAAGACGCGCAGTGTCGAGCCGACGCCGTTCGGCTGGCTCGTCTGCCTCGCGTGCTACCCGCCGTACAACAACGTGCTCGGGACGTATCTGCCGCTCGACAGCTCGAAGCACGTCATCACCGACGAGACGACGCTCCTGGTCCTGAAGGGCGTGATCGTCGCGCTCTTCACGATCTACGCGTCGGCGACGGTCGCGTTCGGCTTCAAGTTCTCGAACCTGACGAACCGCGGCATCGTCACGCGCGGGCCTTATCGGTTCGTCCGCCACCCGGCCTACCTCACGAAGTGCTCCGCGTGGTGGCTCGAGCACCTTCCCACGATCAGCCTCCAGAAGGCGTTCTTCCTCTGCCTCCTCTGCGGTGTGTACGCGCTCCGTGCGTGGACCGAGGAGCGGCACCTCGGCCGTGACCCCGAGTACCAGGCCTACAAGAAGAAGGTCCGCTGGGTGCTGCTCCCCGGCGTCTACTGACGTAGACTCCTCGGCCTCATGGCCAAGCACACCGTCGACAATCCGTACACCGGCGAAGTCGCCTGCACCGTCGAGGAAGCGGACGAGGCGCGCATCTCGCAGACGCTCGATCGCGCGCAGGCGGCCGCCCGCGCCTTCCGGCACACCGCCGTCGAGGATCGCGTCGCGCTGTGTGACCGCGCGCTCGCCGCGTTCGAGGCGAAGATCGACGAGGTCGCGGCCGACATCACGCAGCAGATGGGCAAGCCGCTCTCCCAAGCCCAGGGCGAGGTGAAGGGCATGGCCGGCCGCTGGCGGCACATGATGGCGATCGCGCAGGAGTCGCTCGCCGACATCGTGCTGCCGAAGGACGGGTTCGACCGGCGGATCGTGAAGACGCCGCTCGGCGTCGTGCTCGACCTGCCGGCCTGGAACTACCCGCTCCTCACCGCCGTGAACGCGGTCGTCCCGGCCGTGCTCGCGGGCAACGCCGTCATCGTGAAGCACTCGCCGCGGACGCCGCTCTGCGCGTGGCACTTCGCGCGCGCCTTCGAGGCCGCTGGTGCGCCGGAAGGCCTCGTCCAAGCCCTCTTCGTCGACTACGCGACGACGGAGAAGATGGTCGGCGACAAGCGCGTCGACGGCGTCCTCTTCACCGGCTCCGTCCTCGGCGGGCACAAGATCGAGGCGGCTGCGAAGGACCGCTTCGTCCACGTCGGCCTCGAGCTCGGCGGCAACGATCCAGCCTACGTGGCGGCGGACGCGGATCTCGAGAAGACGGTCGAGAACGTCGTCGACGGCGCGATCTACAACGCGGGTCAGAGCTGCTGCGCCGTCGAGCGCGTGTATGTGCACCGCTCGCAGTACGAGAAGTTCCTGGCTGCGGCCGAGCCGCTCGTCCGCGCCTACGTGCTCGGCGATCCGAACGACGCGAAGACGACCCTCGGACCGATCGCGCAGCCGTGGCACCCGAAGGAGCTCGAGGCGTTCGTCGCGGACGCCGTCGGCAAGGGCGCGAAGCTCGTGTGCGGTGGCAAGGCCACGAGCGTGAACGGCAAGGGCAGGTTCTTCGAGGCGACGCTCCTCCGCGACGTGCCGCACGGCGCGGACCTGATGCAGAAGGAGTCGTTCGGTCCGATCCTCGCCGTCTCCGTCGTCGAGTCGGACGAGGAGGCGCTCGCGCGGATGAACGACTCGTCGCTCGGCCTCACCGCCAGCGTCTGGACGAAGGACAAGGACCGCGCCGAGCGGCTCGCGCGTGACCTCGAGTTCGGCACGGTCTACATGAACCGCTGCGACGCGCTAGACCCTGCCCTTCCCTGGACCGGTGTGAAGGACTCGGGCCGCGGCTGCACGCTGAGCGCGCTCGGCTTCGACCAGCTCACGCGGCCGAAGGCGATCCACTTCCGGCTCGCGCTCTGACCGAAGACGGAAGACTCGCGTAGGGGGCGCGATCGGATCGTTCATGGATCCACGATTTCCTGGGGGCCGGGTGGCCTCCGGGGGCCGCGGCGGCGTGACCTCCGATCCCCATGAGGCGACACGCGGAACTGCGGGAATTCCGCGGGTTCCGCGGTCGGCCGGGGTCTTGCTGAGGAGAGGGCCGTGGACCGCCTCGCCCGCTCGATCCCCCTCCTCGCGCTGGTCGTCGTCGCGGGCTGCTCGGCGCCGCACCAGGCGCCCACCGACCGGGTCTCCACCTCCGGCGACGCGATCATCAACGGCACGGAGTCGCCGGCCGCGCAGGACGCAGTCGTCCTCATCGACTTCCCCGCCGGCCGCTGCTCGGGATCGCTCGTCGCGAAGAACCTGGTCCTCACCGCGCGTCACTGCGTCGGGAAGGTCGACGACAGCGACAACAGCGTCGTGAACTTCAAGGCGACCGACCTCGGGATCTTCACGGGCCAGAAGGCGCCGCAGAAGGCGAACGCGCGCTCGGCGCCCGCGGCGCGCGGCAAGAAGCTCTTCACGACCGGCACGAACATGATCCCCGACGTGGCGCTCATCGTCCTCGACAAGGCGATCGAAGCGCCGGTCGCCCCGATTCGCCTCGAGGGCGGCGCGAAGGTGAGCGAGCCGCTCACGATCGTCGGGTACGGCATCAACGAGAACAGCGAGGCGCCCGACGTCCGGATGCAGCGGACGGGCAAGACCGTCACGCGCGTGTTCCCGCAGGCGATGCCCTCGGGGTGGAATCCGCTCGACCCGGGCGAGTTCACCTTCAGCGAGGCGGCCTGCTCGGGTGACAGCGGCGGACCGGCGCTCGGCGGCGACACCGGCGCGGTCATCGGCGTCGCGTCCCGCGTCGGCAACGGGACGAACCCGGATCCGGCGGACCGCGCCGCGTTCTGCCGCGGGTCGAGCACGCTCAACATCTACACCTCGCTCGATCCGGTGAAGGACATGGTGATGGAGGCGTTCTCGGCGGCCGGCGCGAAGCCGGTCCTCGAAGGCGCGACGGCGGAGGAAGAGCCGGCGCCGACGGACGAGACCGAGCCGCCGCCGGAGACGACGAAGCCGCCCGCGCCGACGGAGCAGGAAGAGCCGGCGACCGAGGAGGATCCGAAGCCGACGACCGAAGACGCAGCTCCCGAGGAGGAGACGCCGACGCGGAGGCCGCGCCCGCCGAAGTCGTCGACGAAGGCCGACCCCGAGGAGGAGGAGGACGACGGCACGTCGTCGGCCGCCGCCAGCACCAACACCAAGCACGACATGCAGAGCGCCGGCTGCAGCATGGGCGCGCGGAAGGCGGGCAACGGCGCGACATGGGGCATCGTCCTCGGTGCGCTCGCCCTCGCCGCGGGACGGCGTCGTCGCGCGCGCCGCGCGTGATCCCGCCCCCGATACCGATCCCCTCCTCGTGATAGGACGGTCGCATGCGCCGCGCCGTCCTCGCCGTCCTCCTCTGCTCTGCGTGCGCACGTCCGTCGCCTGCTTCGGCACCGGAGAAGCCCTCGCCCGAAGCGATCGCGCACGTGCTCGACGACTGGCACGACGCCGCGGCGCACGCCGACGAAGGCCGCTACTTCGGTCACTTCGCCGAGGGCGCCGTGTTCCTCGGCACCGACGCGACCGAGCGCTGGACCGTCCCCGAATTCCGCGCCTACGCGCATCCGCGCTTCGCGTCCGGCAAGGCGTGGCGCTTCCGCGCGACGCGTCGTGCGATCACGTTCACGTCCGACGTCGCGTGGTTCGACGAGGATCTCGCCACCGAGCGCCTCGGCCCTGCGCGCGGGACCGGGGTGCTGGTGCGCGTCTCCGGCACGTGGAAGATCGCGCAGTACGACTTGTCGATCCCGATCCCGAACGACAAGTTCGGCGCCGTGCGAGCGCTGATCGACGCGCCCTAGCTCTTCGCGAAGTGCTCGACGAGCAGCGCGCCGACGCGCTCCGACGCGTCGTGCTGAACCCAGTGCCCGGCCTCGGGCAGATGGGTGACCTGCGCGTTGGTGACCCAGTCCCGCGGCGGATCGGCGAGCTCCGGATCGAGGTGCCGCTCGCGGTCGCCCCAGATGACGCGCACGGGATGGTCGACCACCACCGGGACGAGGCGCTTCCGTACCGCGTCGAGGAAGCTCTGGCGGTACGCGTCGATCGCGGAGCGCAGCGCCCCTGGAGCGCGCACGCCCTCCAGCACGTCCGCGATGACGTCCTTCGCGAGACCGTCGTCCGCGAGCGACTTCTCGAGGAACGCGTAGCCGTTTCGTGCGAGAAACCACTCGGGCACGGTCGGAAGGAGGAAGAACAACACGTACCAGCTCTTCGCGAGCTGGCTCGGCTTCCGCATCTGCCGCTCGATCCCCACCGGATGGACCGCGTTCAGGATCGCGAGGCGCGAGACGACCTCCGGGCGCAGCATCGCGGTTGCCCACGCGATCCCTCCGCCGAAATCGTGCCCCGCGATGCACGCACGCTCGCGGCCGAGCGCCTTCACGACGTGCACGACGTCCTCGACGAGCTCCACGATCGAGTACGCGGACCGGTCGACCGGCTTGTCGGAATCGCCGTACCCACGCATGTCCGGTGCCGCGACGAGAAACCCCGCTCGTGCGAGCGCAGGCATCACGCCGCGCCACGTCGACCAGCGTGCCGGGAAACCGTGGAGCAGCACGACGAGGGGCCCGTCCTCGGGCCCGAGCTGGGCGACGTGCAGTCGCACCCCGTCACGCTCGAGCATGCGATGACGAACGCCCGCTTCGTCACGATGCTCCATGCCTCGACCATAGGCTCCATCCTCGTCAGCAGCCACATGGCATGCGCGCTGCACCGAAGGTGGGCTTGGCTCTCCGTGTCGGCTCCCGCGCGGTGCGTACGACGCTCTCCGATCACTTCGGCGTGCTCGCGACGTTCGCGCGTCGCTGAGTCAGTGTCCGAGGCGGCCGGCGCCGTTCTGCTGCTGGATCTGCTCGCAGCGCTCGACGCAGGCGGGGTCGTCGCTGCACTGGCGCGAGCAGTCCATCGTGCGGCCGCGCTTCTTCTCGCACTTCGGATCGCGCTCGCACTTCATCGGGTCCTCCGCCGCCGCCCTTTGCGCGGCGCGGCAGCCCGCGAGACCGGCGAGGCTCGTGAGGACGAGCGCGAGGACGGCGAAGGACCTCACTTGATCGCTTCTCCGCGCGGAGGCCGCGTCTGCTCGAGCGGCGGGCGATTCTTGAGGCACGTCTCGATCGCGGGCTCGAGGTTCTTCATCGACGGCGGCATGTCGCCGAACGGACCGTGCCCCGGCGGGCGCCCCATCACCGGCGCGAGGATGCGCGAGAAATCCCACTTCTCGCCGACGCTGAGCCAGACGAAGAGTGCGCGACCCTTCACGTTCTGGAACGGGACGCCGCCACCCTGGCCCTGCCACCACATGCGGGAGTCGTGGCTGTTGTTCCGATTGTCGCCCATCACGTAGACCTCGCCGGGCTTCACGAGAAACGGGCCCTGGTAGTCGCCCTGCCCCGAGAGCTTGTCGAAGAACGTGAGGAACGCCTCGTCTTCGAGGAACTCGACGTAGACGTCCCCCTCGTGGCGGCCGCCGTCCGGCGGCTCGGAGTATGCGTACGGGCCGACGAAGCAGCTCGGCACCGTCCAGCCGTTGATGATCGGATGGCCGCTCCGCGCCTCCAGCTTGTCGCCCGGGATCGCGATCACGCGCTTGATGAAGTCCTGCTCCGGATGCTCCGGATAAGCGAAGACGATGACGTCGCCGCGCTCCGGCGGCATCCGCGACCAGAGCCGCGTGTGCGTGTACGGCACCGCGGGCCCGTACGTGAACTTGTTCACGAAGATGTGATCGCCCACCTGGAGCGTGGGGATCATCGAGCCGCTCGGGATCTTGAACGCTTCGACGACGAACGCGCGGAGCGACATCGCGACGGCGACCGCGACGAGGATCGACTCGGCGTACTCGCGGACCTCGCTCTTCCGCCAGCGGCCGAGGCGGATGTCGACCTCGCCGTCGGCGCGGACGAGCGCGTCGACGAACGACTCCTCGTCGAACGGCTCGCGCTCCATCGCTTCTTCGAGTGCCTCGAGATCGAGCCGCAGCTTCTCGCGCTCCTTCGCGGAGAGGTCCTTCGCGATCGCCTCGCGATGGCGCTCGAGGAGCACGTCGGCCTCCTCGAGCAGCGCGCGTGCGCGCTCGAACGGCTGGCGCATGCCCTTCGGCAGGCCGGGACGCAGCGGCGGGTGCGCGTGGTACGCGAAGGGCAGGTGGTGGCGCGCCGCCCAGAACGCCATCTCGAAGAGGGTGAAGGTGACGATCCCGAACGGGACCGGCTGCTCGCGGACCCAGCCCTCGATCATCCCGAGAACGCCCGGCCGATCGATCCCGCTCGGCGGCGTGAGCGCCCAGACGAGGATCCACGCGAGCGCGAACGGCACGAGCACGAACCAGAGCGCGTAGTAGAGCGTCCGGAGCGATCGGCGCGGCGCGACGTGCGGATGCGGGTGCTTCTTGCCGTCGTCCTTCCCCGGTCCTTCCGGCGGGACGCTCAGGCTCGGCTTCGCGATCGCGGGCTCGGCGCCCTCCCCTTCCTCGGTCGCGTCGTTCGCGTCGTTCGCGTCCTTCGGCGCTTCCGCCTCGGAGGTGGTGCTCACTTCGTCCTTCTTCACGACGGGTCGCCGATCTGGATGAGGTAGTTTACGACCGCCGCGCGGTCATCGAGCGGATTGTTCGGAGGGGCGACCGACCCGGCCGTGGCCGTGTTGTCGAGGAGGACGTAGTAGATCCCGGGCGCGACGGCCAGCGAACGCTTGAGCTCGACGCCCGCTTGCATCACGTCGGCGACGAGCGGCGCGACGCTGATCGGCCCCGCCTGCGGCTGCTCGTAGTACTGCACGAGGGCGGGCTCCGCGTCCTGCGCGCGGAGGAGCGCGACGTCGATCGCCGGTGCGCCGTCCATCCGGGCCTGGACGAAGATCGCGCGGCCCTCCCCCTCGACCACGATCGGTCCGATGAAGTCGCGCTGGTTCTGGTGGACCTCGACGCGCTCGTTCTCGACCGTGATCCGATCGCTGCCACGAACCTGGAAGGGTCGCATCGGCTTCTGCCCGAGCGGCAGGATCCCGAGCGCGAAGTCCGTGTTCGTCTCCTGCCCGTCGTAGGCGACGACGGTGAACCCCTCGCCGAGCTTCTTGCCGACGATCTCACGTCCGAAGCTGTCGCCCACGTTCGTGAACGAGTTGAGGAGCGACGCCGCCCCCGCTTCGATCCGGTACGTGCGGAACTCGGTCGAGCCCATGCGCGTCGGCCGGAAGTAAGCGTAGATGTCGCAGCGCTCGCCATCGGTGACCTGGAAGTCGTAGCGGTACGCGGCGGCGCCGCCGCTCGTGAACGTCAGCTTCTTCGTCAGGTTCGTCCAGCCGTAGCCGAACCCCGAGAACGTGAGCGCGAGCTGGTCACCTTCGTTCGCGGTGCACTGCTTCGGATAGAAGCGGCCGATGACGGGCGAGTCGTTCGAGAGCCGGAGCGGCACGTTGCGGCCGGTCATCTGCTTGCAGACGTCGCCCATCGCCTTGCGGAGCATGGCGCGCCGCATCGAGAGCTTGTCCGGCTCGTTGATCGTTCCCCGGAACTGACACGCCGGGTTGCACGAGCACCCGGACGTGAAGGCGGCGCCGAGCGCGAGCGCCAGCAAGGCGGCGAAGGGCTTCCACAAAGCAGGCCGAGGCTACCACACCCTCGGCCCCGTCGTGGGCCACCGGCGCCGCCGTCCACATCTGGTACGCTCGGGCCATGACGACCAACGCCGGCACCGCAGGGAAAGTCGCCGTTCTCGGAGCAGGGGCATGGGGCACGGCGCTCGCACGCGTGCTCGCCGCGAAGGGCGACCAGGTCTCGATGTACTGCCGCAGGCCGGATCTCGTGACGCAGATCAACGAGGAGCACGTGAACGGCAAGTACCTGCCGAGCGCGAAGCTCCCAGAGACGCTCACCGCGACGGTCGATCCGGAGGAAGCGCTCCACCGCGCCGACATGGTCGTGTTCGTCGCGCCGAGCCACGCGACGCGCGAGGTCGCTCGCCTCGTCGCGCGGAAGGTGCCGCACGATGCGCCGATCGTCAGCGCGACGAAGGGGATCGAGAACGACTCGCTCACGTTCATCGACGAGATCCTCGAAGCCGAGCTCCCGGGCGCGACGCATCACCATTTCTCGTTCCTGAGCGGTCCGTCGTTCGCGAAGGAGCTCGCCGCCGAGCTGCCGACCGGCGTCGTCATCGCGTCGACGGACGACCGCGTGCGCGAGCACGTCATGCGGCGGTTCCACACGAGCTACATGCGCACGTACGCGAGCACGGACGTGCCCGGCGTCGAGTGCGGCGGCGCGATCAAGAACGTGATCGCGATCGCGGCCGGCGCCGCCGACGGGCTCGGCTTCGGGCACAACACGCGCGCGATGCTCATCACGCGCGGCCTCTCCGAGATGGTGAAGCTCTCGCTCGCGCGCGGCGGCGAGGCGATCACGCTCGCCGGGCTCGCCGGGATGGGCGACCTCGTGCTCACGTGCACCGGCGAGCTGTCGCGCAACCGCACCGTCGGCCTCGAGCTCGGACGCGGGAAGAAGCTCGGCGAGATCCTCACGAACCTCGGACACGTCGCCGAGGGCGTGAAGACGGCGAAGAGCGCCTACGATCTCTCGCAGCGCCTCGGGATCGAGCTGCCGATCATCAGCGAGACGTACCGTGTGCTCTACGAGGACAAGCCCGTCCTCCAGGCGGTGAAGGACCTCATGAGCCGCGAGCTCACGAAGGAGTTCGAGAGCGTGCGGGCAATCCCGACGGGCTGAGACGCGCGCGACGACAGCGTCCGCCGGCGTCCGACACTACCTCACGGGTTTCGTATCGCGTATCGAATCGCGCTAGCGCGCGAGCGCCTCGTAGCTCATCCTGGGATCCTCGGCCGGCGCGGAGCAGGCATCCGAGGTCTTCTCCGATCGGCGCTACACACGACGGAGGTCTCATGAAGCTCGCGGTGTTCTTGGTGGCTGTGCTGTCGTTCGCTGCGGGGTGCACGGGCGAGACGGCGGCGCCCGAAGAGACGGAGCGCACGGACCCCGCGCCCGCGGAAGCGCGCGAGGAGAGCGCACCATCGGTCTCCTCCGACACCGTCCGTGTGACGACGGGCAACAGCGGGGTCAACCCGCTCGCGCACGACAATCCCATGTTCTGAACGCCGAGAGCAGGGTTCGGGTCGCCGCTCGCGGCGGCGGCCACGCGCGAGTCGGTCCGCCGCCGCAGATCATTGCCTGTTGCCGGTTGCCCGTTCCCTGTTCTCCGGTCTCCCGATCCGTAGGCGGCCGCAAGGACGCCGCCGACCAAGCTCGACCCTCCCCACGGAGATGTCCTACGCTCGGAGCGCATGCGCTTTTCTTCGCTCGGCTTCGCCTTCGTCTTCGCGGCCGTGACGCTCGCCGGTGCCCACGAAGCCCGCGCGCAGCAGCCCTACCCGCAGCAGCCCTACCCGCAGCAGCAGGGCCCCTACCCGCAGCAGCAGCCCTACCCGCAGCAGCAGGGCCCC
>JBDHVE010000233.1:0-11761 GCA_039809485.1 Polyangiaceae bacterium
CCCCTCGAGCTCCCCCTCGATGAACACGTAGCGAGGGGACGACGGGCCGGGCAGCGATGCTCGGCCCGTCGCCGTTTTGGGCCCGCGCGGGGCTTTGCCGGTCGTTGCTCTCTGGACAAGGGCGAGCTTCGCTTCCCCCCTCGAGCTCCCCCTCGATGAACACGTAGCGAGGGGACGACGGGCCGGGCAGCGATGCTCGGCCCGTCGCCGTTTGTGGCGTTCGACACGTGCGAGCGCGCTGCCCGCTCGTTCTTCGAGGTCGGCCGCTTCGTCGACCGCGAAGATCTGGAGCGGCAGCTCCAAGAAGTGACTCGTCGAGATCGACACGAAGACTCCGCCGCGCGCTCACGGCGTTTCCGGAACGCGGCGACGCGAGAAGGTGTCGGCTTCAGGGCAGACGCAGGCGCTCGAGCCCTCGATCGTCGGCGAGGAGCAGCTCGCCTCGGTTCAAATCGAACGCCGCGGCCTCCGCACTCGGGATCGCCTTCGTCGCGAGTGGATGCGTTCGGGTCGCGAGATCGACGAGCGAGCCGGTGAGTGCGAGCCATCTCCCACACGGTGACGCGGCGAGCACGCGCGAGCCCTGGACGATGACGTGCTCGGACCACGTGTCCGTGTCGCGCACGACGACCGAACCGTCGCCGCCCTGCACCGCGACGAGCCGGCCACCACCGCTGGGGAGGAAGGCTTCGACCTCGCAGTCTCCCGACGGGAAGGCGGCGAGAAGGTCGCCGTCCCGTCGGCGGATGCACACGCACCGGCCGCTGTCGCCCCACTCTTCGACGAACAGCCGTTCGCGGAACCCGTCCCACGCCGCGGCCCCGGTCGTGCCTGGGACGACGACGACCTCCGAGATCACGGCAGCCGCGACGTCGATGAACGCGAAGCCGCCCGGACAGCGCACGAGCGCGCGCGGAGCCTCGGCCTCGGTCGCGACGATCGTCTCGCCTTCGTCCTGCCAGGCCTCGTCGAAGCGAAGCGTCGTGACGCCACGAGCCAGGTCCCACGCGCAGAGACCGCACGGTGCGATGTCGCCAATCGCCGCCACCAGGTGCCCCCCCGCGAGTCGCATCTCGTGCAGCAGCCAATGCTCTTCGGGCTGCACGTCGTACGTGAACAGGAGCTCTCCCGACTCTGCGCGCACCTCGGCGTGCACCCAGTTCTTCCGCACGCCGACCCATCGGCCGTCGACGCGGCCGATCGCGGCGCTCCTCAGAGGCTGCGCGCGGAGAGCGTCCATGCGGCTCGGATCGATCATCGAGGTGTTCGAGCTTACGCCAGGTGGGCCTGCCCTGCCCTCGCGCTGCCCTCTCGATGCTCCCCATGCCGACGCTGCGAGGGAACCGCCAGTCGGGCGTGATGCGCGGCCCGTCGGCCTTTCTGGCGCTCGACCCGCGCGAGGGGCGCGTAGCATCGCCTCATGCACCCCCTCGAGCGATCTCTCCTCGACGGCGTCCGGGCGTGGGACGGCGACGCGATGGGCGACGCCGTCGCCGCCATCGCCGCTCTCGTGTCCGAGTCCGAGCCGAGCGAGCCCTTGCGCGACTTGTGCCGCCAGACCTGCCGCGTGCTCCTCTCGGACCTGGACGAGCTCACGGGCAGCGACCGGAACGTCGCGATGCTTCACGTCGCGATCGAGCGATCCGGGGATCCCGAAGAGGTGACCGTGCAGCTCGACGTCTCGCACAAGGCCGCGGCGAGCGACCCGACGCGTCGCGAGCGGTGGGCTGCGCTCGGCTTCGGCCGCGAGCCGCTCCGCCTCCTCCGGAGCGAATGCACGCCCGTCGACGCGTTCGACGCCGACGCCGTGGAGGCACGCCTCGCCGCGCTCCCGCGACGGCATCGGACCGCGCTCGCTGCATGCGCCTGCGCGCGGTTCACGTCGTTCCCCCATCTCGCGGGCACCGGCGAGATGGAACGGGCGCGCACGGTGGCGGAGAAGCTCGCCCTCGCCGCCGCCGGTCGGCCGCCGTCGCGCGCAGAGGTCGAGACGCTCGTGAGCTCGCTCCAGGGCGCGCACGACGCGCTCGAGGACGACGCCTCTGCGAGCGCGCTCCGCCCGTTCCTCTACGGCGCCCGCGTGCTCACCGAAGACGATGCCGAGTCCTCCGCATCGGCCTTCCGCGTCGTGAGCGCGATCCTCGACGCCGCCGAGGGCGCATCGATCGAGCGCGACGTCTCCTGGCACGTCGTCGAGGGCCGCTGGGTCATGAACGCGCTCGAGCGCCTCGGCTCGGTGGACGCGGCCTCGGTCGACACGCTCGCCGACGTCCCGCCGCGCGAGCCGCCGTGGGCTCCGGGCGACGACGACTGACCCGGCTCACGCGCCCCCGTCACGCGGGGTACGGGACCTCGTGCGCGTCCTCCGGCCGGTCCTTCGGGTGGACGCGGAGGGTGTCGACCTTGCCTCGGTAGAAGTGATCGGTGAAGACGCGGAGGTACGCGTCCGCGATCGCGGCGTCGAGGACCTCGCGCGTCACGCGGGGGTCCTCGATCGCGTACGCGATGTGGAGCGTTCGCTTCTTCTTCTCGACCCAGAGACGCGCGACCTGACGCCCGGTCGCGCGCTCCTCGAAGAAGACGGGCTCCACGCCGTCCTCGACGTCGCCGCAGGTCGCTTCGAGGAGGTCCCAGACCTGGTCGACGGTGAACGGATCGACCTCACCGGTGGACGGCGCCTCGTCGCGACGGACGAACGCCCCGACGAGCGCCTCGAGGTGTTGCTTGCCGGTGATGCGAACGCGCGCGGACGCCGTCACCGCCTCGCCGCCGGCGAGCGTGAGGACGTGGCCGCGCCAGTTCTCGATCTCGACGGCGCCCTTCCGGAGATCGCAGCCCGACGTCAGCGCGCGGAGATCGCGCGGGCGCATCGGCTTCCGCTTGTGCTTCGCGGGCGCCTTCCCTTTCTTCGGCGCCGGCGTGGGCTTGCCGGAGCGGACGGCCGACGCGGGCTCGCGCGCGAGGTCGCTCCAGCCGATCTGGGCGTACTGGAGCTTCATCCAATCGAGGTCGACCGGCTCCGGGATCTCGCTCGCCGCGCACGGGAAGACGACGTAGGTGCTCGATCGCACGACCGGATCGTCTTCGTCCGCCTCGTACTCCGCGAGCGACGGGTGGACGATCGCGAAGCCCGCGAACGGAGGAACGACGACACGCGAGACGAAGACGAGCGGGCGCTCGGCGGTCGCCGTCGCGAGCTCCGCCTCGCTGATGCCGGCGAGCCAGCTCGTGAACGACGCGATCTGGTCCTCCGTGAGCGGCGCGCGCGGCTTCGTGACCGGCGAGGTGGCGACGTGCCAGGCGACGATCGCCTTCCGTCGCACGTGGAACAGCTTGTGCCAGCGCGCTTCCGGCATGCCCCAGCGCAGCACCTCGCGCCCGATCTCGTCGGGAACGACGGCAGGGAGGTCGACGACGGACTGCGGCTTCGTGGAGAGGAGCGCGACGAAGCGCTCGCGGAGAGACGCCATCGCGCACGAGGATACCAGCGAGAGGCGATCCGGACGCGTCGTCGGGAGCACGCCACGTGCGGCTCGGACCACGCATTCCGCGCGCTTGACGAGCGGCGGATACCGGACAAAGCCTGAAGCGTGAGTGCGGAGACGAACAGCATCGCCGAGCAGGTCCGGACCATCCTCGCCGAGCACCTCGGTCGCCTGTCCGTCGACTTCGACGACGACGCCGCGCTCCACGACGACCTCGACATGGACGACCTCGACACCGAGGAGACCGTGCTCGCCCTCGAAGAGCACTTCGGGCTCGAGATGCCGGCCGACGAGGTGGAGCGCCTCGTGACCGTCAGAGACCTCCTCGCCTACGTGGAACGCCGCGTCGCGGCACGCTGACCGGCTACCTGCACGTTGGGGCTCGACCCCCGGCCGCAGCGGATCTACGAGCTTTCTCCGGACCGGCGGCCGAGGCCGCCCAGGAGAAGAGCGACCATGATCGTCGGAGTCATCGGCTCGGGGGCCATCGGCCCGGACCTCGCGTACGGCTTCCTCACCGCGCTCGCGCGCGAGCCCGGCTCGAAGGTCTTCCTCGTCGACATCAAGCAGGAGGCGCTCGAAGCCGGCGTCGCGCGCATCCACGGCTACGTCCAGAAGGGCGTCTCGCGCGGCAAGATCACCGAGAGCGCCGCGAAGGCGATCACGTCCGCGCTCGTGCCCACCCGCGAGCTCTCGGACCTCGCCGCGTGCGACTACGTGCTCGAGGCCGCGAGCGAGGACCTCGAGGTGAAGCGGCGCATCCTCGCGTCGCTCGAGAAGGTCGTCCGCCCCGACTGCCTCGTCGGCTTCGCGACGAGCGGCCTCCCCCGCCGCGAGATCGCGCGGGACGCGACGCACCCCGATCGCTGCTTCGTCAACCACCCCTTCTTCCCCGCCTGGCGCGCGCTGCCGATCGAGGTGGTCCACAGCGACGATGCCGCCCTCGGCGCCAAGATGATCGCGACGATCGAGAAGCTCGGGAAGGTGCCCGTCGTCACCGCCGACGTCGAGTGCTTCGCGGCGGACGACATCTTCTGCAACTACGTCTCCGAGGCGGCGCGCATCGTCGAGGAAGGCGTCGCGACGCCGGCGCAGGTCGACGCGATCGTGAACGCGGCGATCGGCGGCGGCGGCCCCTTCAACGTCATGGACCTGACGAAGGGCAACCTCCTCACGCACAAGTGCCAGCTCCTCATGCAGAAGGCGAAGACGGGGACGCCCTGGTTCGCGCCGCCCGCGATCCTCGCGACGCAAGGCGATCGCCCGTGGCACGACCGGAAGGCGCCCGGCGATCCGAAGCACGACGACGCGCTCGCCCGCACGGTGATGGACCGCATCCTCGCCGTACTGCTCGGCCGCACGTACTTCGTCGTCGAGCAGGGGATCGCGACGGCGATCGACACGAATTGGCTGACGCGCATGGCGCTCGGGTTCACGAAGGGGATCCTCGAGGTCGGCGAGGAGCTCGGCGCCACGAAGGTGCGCGAGCTCTGCGTCCGCTACGCCGAGACGCATCCCGGCTTCCCGGTCCCGAAGATGGTCGCCGAGCAGAAGCTCCCTGCGTTCCGGCGGAACGTGAAGACGGAGATCGAAGGCGGCGTCGGCGTCGTCCGCGTCTTCCGCCCCGAGGTGAAGAACGCGCTCAGCAAGGCGACGCTCGCGGAGATCGACGCCGCCGTCGCGGAGCTCGTCCGCGACGCGTCGGTGAAGGGCATCGTCGTGACGAGCCAGGACGGCGCGCTCGCGGGCGCCGACATCGGCGAGCTCGCCGCCCTCCCCACGCCGGAGGCCTGCGAGAAGACGTGCCTCGACGCGCACCCGATCTTCGCGCGGATCGAAGGCGCGCCGAAGCCCGTCGTCGCCGCGCTCGACGGCCCCGTGATGGGCGGCGGCGCCGAGCTCGCGATGGCGTGCCACGCGCGTGTCGTCGGCCCGTCGCTCGCGCTCGCGCAGCCGGAGGTGAACCTCGGGATCATCCCGGGCTACGGCGGGACGCAGCGCCTCCCGCGCCTCGTCGGCCTCGAGCGCGCCGTCGTCATGCTCCGCACCGGCCGCCCCGTCTCGGCGAAGGACGCGTGCGCGTGGGGGTGGGCCCACGGTGAGCCGGTCGCAAGTCCGCTCGCCGCCGCGAAGCAGCTCGTGCTCGAGGCCGCGGCCGGCAAGGTCCGCCTCGCCGCGGTCGCCCCTGCGCCGATGCAGGTCGACACGCTCCCGAAGGTCGACATCGGGCACCGCTCCCTCGCGATCGACGCGATCCTCGTCGACGTGCTCCGGCGCGGGCTCGCAAAGCCGCTCGCGGAAGGCCTCGTCGTCGAAGCAGAGGGCTTCGCGCGGTGCCGGCGCACGGTCGACATGGACATCGGCATGAAGAACTTCGTCCAGAACGGACCGCGGGTGCCCGCCGCGTTCCTCCACGAGTGATCGCGAAGAAGACGACAAGGAGCCAGAGAAGCATGTCCACCATCGGATCCATCGTCATCGTCGAGGGTGCGCGTCGCACGCCGCGCGCCGACATCCTCGAGAACAACAAGAGCGAGGGCCTCTTCGCGCGCTTCTCGACGACGCAGCTCGGCGGCCTCGCCATCCGTGCGACGGTCGCGGCGAGCAAGGTCGACCCGAAGCTCGTCGGTCACGTCGTGATGGGGATGGCGCAGCACAGCCATCGCGACAGCATCTACGGCGCGAAGGGCATGGCGTGGCGCGGCGGGCTCCCCGAATCCGTCCCCGCGCTCACCGTCGCGCGCATCTGCGGAAGCGGCGCGGAAGCGGTCGCGGTCGGCGCGGAGATGATCCTCGCCGGCGTCCGGCACGATCCCGAGCGCCCCTTCGTCGTCGTCGGCGGCGCCGAGTCGATGCAGTACCCGTTCACGCTCTACGGCGTGCGGGGCAAGAAGATCGGCGAGGCGGTCCAGAAGTACGGCCCGATCGACGCGAAGACGCTGCCCGCCGGGACGTACCTCCAGGACATGCTCCTGATGAGCCTCTACGACCCGTCGGCCGGGCTCGCGATGGCGAACACCGGCGAGGAGCTCGGTCGCCGTTACGGGATCACGCGCGAGCAGGCGGACGCGTTCGGGTACCGCTCGCACGTCCTCGCGAAGAAGGCGCGCGACGCGGGCGCCTTCGCGGAGGAGACCGTTCCGGTCACGGTCGAGCGGCCCGACGACGCCGTCGTCGTCCGGCACGACACGCACATCCTCGAGGACGCCTCGCTCGCGAAGATGGCGCGCCTTCCGCCGGCCTTCGAGCCCGGTGGAATCGTCACCGCCGGCAACGCGAGCGCGGTCGTCGACGGCGCGGGCGCGATGATCATCGCGCGCGAGAGCGACGCGGTCCGCCACGGCCAGAAGCCGCTCGCGCGCGTCGCCGGGATGGGCGTCGCCGCGTGCGATCCGCGCATCATGGGCTGGGGCCCGGTCCCGGCCACCGAGCGCGCGCTCGCGTCGGCGGGGATCACCGGCAAGGACATCGATCACGTCGAGCTGAACGAGGCGTTCGCGCCCCAGGCGCTCGCGTGCATCCGCGACTTCGAGAAGATGGGAATCGACCCCGAGAAGGTGAACCCGCTCGGCGGCGCGATCGCGCTCGGCCATCCTCTCGGCGCGACCGGCGCGATCCTGAGCATCACGTGCGCGCACGCGCTCCGGCGGGCGAAGAAGCGCTACGGGCTCGTCACGATGTGCATCGGCGGCGGCCAGGGCATCTCGCTCGTGCTCGAAGCGGTCTGAGCTCACTCGGCGAGCGCCGCGAGCCGCTCCGGGCCGACCGGCGGCTCCGTCGTCCACGGGACGATCGCGATGCGCTTCGCGTGGTCGCGGCGCACGCGCTCGATCTGCGCGCGCTCGTTCGCGGCGCGCTCCCGGAGGAGCGGGTCACGGGTGCCCGTCGCGGCGAGGCTCGCGTTGATCACCCAGGCGAACGGCTCGATCCCGGCGCGGCGCAGATCCTCTTGGAGCTGGGCCGCTTCCGTCACCGGCGTCGTCTCGGCGAGTGTCACGAGGATGATCTTCGTGTACGCCGGATCCTGGAGGCGCATGAGCGGCGTGACGAGCCGGCTCGGCGTCGTGGGCGCGAGGCCGCGCACCACGTCGCGGTGATAGGAGCCGGTCGCGTCGAGGAGGAGCAGCGTGTGACCGGTCGGGGCCGTGTCGAGGATGACCACCCCGCGTCCGGCCTCGGAGACGAGCTTCGAGAACGCGTGGAACACCGCGACCTCCTCGGTGCACGGCGAGCGGAGGTCCTCTTCGAGGAGCGCACGCCCCTCCGCGTCGAGATCGCGCCCCTTCCTCTGGATCACTTTCTCCGTGTACGCGCGCGTCTCGGCCGCCGGATCGATCCGGCTCACGTCGAGGTGCGCGACCTTCCCTGCCACCGTGCTCGCGAGGTGCGCCGCGGGGTCGGTCGTGCTGAGATGGACGGCGACGCCGCGTTTCGCGAGCGCGACGGAGATCGCCGCCGCGATCGTCGTCTTCCCGACCCCGCCCTTCCCCATCACCATCACGAGCGCGTGCGGCGCGGCGGCGAGCTCGTCGACCAGCGACGAGAGCGGCGGCAAAGGCGCATTCTCCTCCGGGCGCTGCTCCGTCACCGCCCTCGCGACCGCGTCGTCGAAGAGGGTCCGAAGCGCGGCGACGCCGACGAGGTTCTCGCCCTTCAGCGCCACCTCGGAGCGCGGCAGCGCGCGGAGCGCTTCCGGCATCTGCGCGAGCGCAGCTCTGCCCTTCTGCTCGAAGGCCACGGCGATCGCGTCGTTCGCGTCCTGCGCGTGGAAGACGGCGTTCACGACGAGCAGCTGGTTTTCGATCCCGAGCTGGCGGAGCTCGCCCGAGGAACGGTCCGCTTCGCGGAGCGCGGCGACATCGGGACGCGTGACGAGCACGAGCGTCGTCCGCGACGCGTCACGGAGTGCGTCGAGCGCGGCGCCGAATCGATCTCGTTGCATCGTCAGCCCGGAATGCGGCCCGAGGCACGACGCGCCGCGCGTGTTCGTGTCGAGGAACTGCGTCCAGGCGAGCGGGAGCGCGAGGAGCCGCAGCGTGTGCCCCGTCGGCGCGGTGTCGAAGACGATGTGATCGAAGCCGGCCGAGTCCTCGCCCCCGATCAGCCCCGCGAACTCGTCGAACGCGGCGATCTCGGTCGTACACGCACCCGAGAGCTGCTCGCGGATCGTCCGGAGCTCCTGCTCCGTCTTCGTCCCGCGATAGGGCGCGAGGACGCGCTGCCGATACGCTTCGGCGGCGGCTTCCGGGTCGATGTTCATCGCCTCGAGGTTCGCGACGCCCGGAACCGGCGTGGGCTGGTTGCCGAGGACGACCCCGAGCATCTCGTCGAGGTTCGACGCCGGATCGGTGCTGACGAGCAGGACGCGCTTGCCTCGATCGGCCAGCGCGAGCGCGCTCGCGCACGCGACTGCCGTCTTCCCGACCCCGCCCTTGCCGGTGAAGAAGAGATGACGCGTCGGTGACGTGAACGGATTCATGAGCCCGGCTCCCAGCCCTTCTCGGCGATCAAGGTCTGCACCAGCCCGCGGATCTCGTCCCGGATCTCGCGGACCCGCCCGACGGGCTTGCCCTTGGGGTCCTCGAGCGGCCAGTCCCGCCGCTCGAGCCCGGCTACGTGCGGGCACGCCTCACCGCAGCCCATCGTGATCAGGATCGACGCCGAGCGCGCGAGCTCGTCCGAGAGGAACGTCGGCTGCCCGCGCGACAGATCGATCCCGACCTCGCGCATCGCCTCGACGACCTCGGGATGCACGCGCGTTCCCGGCGCGGTTCCCGCCGAGACGGCGCGCGCCTTCGACGCGTCCGCGAGCGCCGCGAACCACGCCGCCGCGATCTGGGAGCGACCGGCGTTGTGGACGCAGGCGAAGAGGACCGTTGCGCTCACGAGGCCTCCGCGACGGTGACGCGCGGCGCACCGCGGAACAGCTTCTTCTCGAGCCAGAGCGAGAGATAGACGAGCGCGAGCAGCGCGGGCACCTCGATCAGCGGACCGACGACGCCGGCGAGCGCCTCGCCGGACGCGATCCCGAAGAGGCCGACGCTGACGGCGATCGCGAGCTCGAAGTTGTTCCCGGCGGCGGTGAAGGACAGCGACGCGGTGTCCTCGTACGAGAAGCCGAGCTTCTTGGAGATGACGAAGGCCGATCCGAACATCACGACGAAGTAGAGGACGAGCGGGATCGCGATCCGGACGACGTCGAGCGGGAGGCTCACGATCTTGTCGCCCTGCATCGCGAACATGAGGACGATCGTGTAGAGCAGACCGAGGAGCGCGGTGGGGCCGATCTTCGGCAGGAACGTCGTCTCGTACCACTCGTTCCCGCGCGCGCGGACGAGGCCCATCCGCGTCAGCGCACCGGCGACCAGCGGGAGCCCGAGGAAGAGGAGCACGCTCTTCGCGATGTCCCACATCGAGACGTGGAACGCGGTGCTCTCCGCGCCGAGCCACCCGGGCACGACGGTCAGATAGAACCAGCCGAGCACCGAGTAGAAGAGGATCTGGAACACGGAGTTCAAGGCGACGAGGAGGGCGGCGACCTCTCCGCTCCCCTTCGCGAGCATGTTCCAGATGAGGACCATCGCGATGCAGCGCGCGAGCCCAATCAGGACGAGGCCGGTACGGTAGTGCGGGAGGTCGGGGAGGAACAGCCACGCGAGCACGAACATCACGAGCGGGCCGATCACCCAGTTGAACGCGAGCGAGGCGCCGAAGAGGCGCCCGTTCGCGCCGACCGATCCGAGCTTGCCGTAGCGGACCTTCGCGAGCACCGGATACATCATCCAGAAGAGCCCGATCGCGATCGGCAGCGAGACGCCCCCGATCTTCACCGTGTCGAGCGCCGGTCCGATCCCGGGGTACACGCGCCCGAGACCGATCCCGAGCGCCATCGCGAGGAAGATCCAGAGCGGAAGGAAGCGGTCGATGACCGAGAGGCGCGCAGCGACTCCGGACATCACGGCTTCCGCGCGCGGATGAACGCGCTCATCACCGCGCCGTCGAGATCGCGGACCGACGCCTCGAGCTCGCCGCCGCAGCACGACGATGCCATCTCCTCCGCGTCCTCCTTCGTATAGATCCGCGTCGGCTCGATCTCGATGTCGGTGAAGCCGGCGGCCTCGAGCTTGGCGACGTAGTCGCTCTCGAGGAGCGCGCCCGAGATGCAGCCCGACCAGAGCTCCATCGACTTCTGCGCCCCGGGCGGCAGCGCGCGGCGGAGGACGATGTCGGAGACCGCGAAGCGTCCACCCGCGCGGAGCACGCGGAACGCCTCGCGGAGGACGAGGTCCTTGTTCGTGGACAGGTTGATGACGCAGTTCGAGATGATGACGTCCACCGCCGCGCCGGGGAGCGGGATCGCTTCGATGTGGCCCTTCAGGAACTCGACGTTCGTGGCGCCCGCCTTCGCTTTGTTCTTCATCGCGAGGTCGAGCATCTCGTCGGTCATGTCGAGGCCGTAGGCCTTGCCGGTCGGCCCGACGCGCTTCGCGGAGAGGAGCACGTCGATCCCGCCGCCGGAGCCGAGGTCGAGCACCGTCTCGCCCGGCTTCAGCTCCGCGAGCGCCGTCGGGTTCCCGCAGCCGAACGACGCCGCGAGCGCGTCGGCCGGGATGTCCTCCGTCTCGCGGAGGTCGTAGAGATCGCGCGTGATCGGGTCCGTGCCCGCGATCCCCGGAGCGGCGTTCGATCCACAGCACGACGCCTTCGAGCCGCCGAGCACGGCCTTCACCGCCTGGCCGTAGCGTTCCTTCACGGTCTCGCGGACGGCCTCGTCCACGACGGCGACCTTCTCCTCGGGAGCGCAGCAGCTCGGGGCGCAGCAGGATGCCTTCTTCTCGGTCGTCGTGTTCGCCATCGCGTTCTCCTCACTTCCAGAAACTTCGAAATAGAAGCACCAAAAAAGAGCCGCTTCAGCAGCAGCTCGGCTTCGCGCCCTTCTTGCAGCAGTCTTCCCACAGGTAGTCCGTGAGCGCGCGGAGCGCTCCGAAGTCGGCGGCGTAGAAGTGGAACGTGCCCTCGAGGCGCATCGTGATCACGCCCGCGTCGACGAGCCGCTTGAGGTGATGGCTCAGGGTCGAGCCCGGCAGGTCGACGTGCCCCTGGATCTCCCCCGCGGATGCGCCTTCGAGCCCCGCCTGGACCACGAATCGGAGGATCTTCAGCCGTACGGGATGTCCGAGCGCGCTCAGTTGCCCGGCATGCTGTTCGAGCTTCGCAGCCACGCCTTACTTCTAATCTTCTCGAAGTAGCCCCGCAAGGGTCCGCGGAGATCTCCG
>JBDHVE010000234.1:0-11477 GCA_039809485.1 Polyangiaceae bacterium
GAGCATGCCGCCTGCGCCGAGCGCGAAGAGCGCCGCCGCGATCGCCGCGCGACGTGCCGCGCTGCTCGTCTTCGGCGGGATCTCTTCCGACTCGTCGGCGACGGAGACGTTCGGCGAGGACTGCGCCTCGGAGAGCGTCGTACGCGGATCGCGATCCATGATGCTGCCGTTCGGCGGCGGGACCGAGTTCGGGTTCGCGTAGTTCGACGCGATCAGGTTCGCCGACTTCGAGACGGCGATCGCGCGCTCGACGCAGAGACGCGAGCGCTTCGGGCCGAACGGCGCGAGCGCGACGGCGAGCTCGGCGACGCTCTGGTAGCGGCGCGACGGCTCCTTCTCGAGGCACTTCATGACGACGGTCGCGAGCTCGCGCGGAACGTCGGGCGCGAGGGCGGGGATGTCGCCGGGCGCCGTCTCGAGGACCGACGCACAGACCTCCGTCACCGTGCTGCCCTCGAACGGAGGACGGCCGGTGAGGAGCTCGTAGATCATCGCGCCGAGCGACCAGATGTCGGCGGTGAAGTCGACGTCGATCTTCCCGCGCAGCTGCTCGGGGGACATGTAGAGCGGCGAGCCGAGGAGCGACTGCGTCTTCGCGACGGAGATCTCGCCCCCGAAGACGTTGCCGGTGAGCGCCGTCTTCGAGACGCCGAAGTCGAGCACCTTGATGATCGGCAGCCCCTTCTCGCGCTTAACGAGGAACAGGTTCTCCGGCTTGATGTCCCGGTGGATGATGCCGTTCGCGTGCGCGGCCGCGAGCGCTTCGCACGCCTGCAGCACGAGCTCGATCGAGCGCTCGACGGGGAGCTTGCCTTCCGTCGCGAGCACGGTCTCGAGGTCTTCGCCCTCGAGGTACTCCATCACGATGTACGGTCCGCGATCGTTGATCACGCCGACGTCGAGCACCGTCGCGATGTACTCGCTCTTGATGCGCGCGGCGGCCTTCGCCTCACGTGCGAAGCGGCCGATGATGTCCTGCTGCCGTGCGAACTCCGGCTTCAGGAACTTGATCGCGACCATCTCGTCGAGCTCGAGATGACGTGCCGCGAGCACGATGCCCATTCCGCCTTCGGCGAGGACGCGGTCGATGATGTAGCGGCCCGCGATCTTCTCGCCCTTGATGAAGGGCGCGTCGATCACTTTGTGCGTCGCCATCGTTCCGCTCTTGACCGGATCGAGCGTGTCGTTCGAGTGCATGCCGACAGCCTTGCGCGCGGAGTTGTCCATCGCTTGCGAGAATACGGGTCTCGTCAGGCGCGTGACAAACACGCAGCGCGGCTTTCCGAAAGATCCGTGAGACTCTCTCCGCGTCTCTCCGACAGGTGTGACGCCGCCGCACGCTCCTTCCGGCTGGTCCGGAATGCGGATTTCAGCGGATTTTTCGAGGTCCGCCGACGGCCGCGGTCAGGAGAGGACCATCTCGCGGAGGTCGGAGGGGACCCGTAGGGTCGGCTCCGTACGCTCCTGGATGTCCCGCGCGCTGAAGCCGGGGGCGACCTCGCGGAGGACGAGACCCTCCGCCGTCACGTCGATGCACGCGAGGTCCGTGATGATGCGGTGGACGACACGACGACCGGTGAGGGGAAGGTTGCACTCTTCAAGTATCTTCGGCGTCCCGTCCTTCGCCGCATGATCCATGATCACGACGACGCGTCGCGCGCTCGCGACGAGATCCATCGCGCCGCCCATCCCCTTCACCATCTTGCCGGGGATCATCCAGTTCGCGAGATCACCGCGCGCGGAGACCTGCATCGCGCCGAGGATCGCGAGGTCGATGTGACCGCCGCGGATCATCGCGAAGCTCTCGGCGCTCGAGAAGATCGCCGAGCCCTTCAGCATCGTGACCGTCTCCTTGCCCGCGTTGATGAGGTCCGCGTCGATGTCGGCCTCCTTCGGGTAGGGACCGATTCCGAGCAGGCCATTTTCGCTCTGGAGAACGACCTCGACGCCCGGCGGGATGAAGTTCGCGACGAGGGTCGGCATGCCGATGCCGAGGTTCACGTAGTAACCGTCGCGCAGCTCCTGGGCTGCGCGCTTCGCGATCTGATCGCGCGTGAGTCCAGCTCGCTTCGCGTTCGCCACGTTCGTCTCGCTCATTTCGACACCGTCCGACGCTCGATGCGCTTCTCGTAGCGCTCACCCTGGAAGATCCGGTGCACGAAGATGCCCGGCGTGTGGATGTGATCGGGATCGAGCTCGCCGACTTCGACGAGCTCCTCGACCTCGGCGAGCGTCGTCTTCGCTGCCGTCGCGCACATCGGATTGAAGTTCATCGCCGTGTGCCGGTAGACGAGGTTGCCGAAGCGGTCGCCCTTCCAGGCCTTCACGATCGCGAAGTCGCCGGTGATCGCGCGCTCGAGGACGTACGTGCGGCCCTCGAACTCGCGCATCTCCTTCTTCGGGCTCGACTTGGCGACGCTGCCGTCGGCGGCGTACTTGAGCGGGAGGCCGCCTTCGCTCACGGCGGTGCCGGCGCCGGTCGGCGTGTAGAATGCAGGTATCCCGGCGCCGCCCGCGCGGAGGCGCTCGGCGAGCGTGCCCTGGGGGCAGAGCTCGACTTCGAGCTCGCCGGCGAGATACTGCCGCTCGAACTCCTTGTTCTCGCCGACGTAGCTCGAGATCATCTTCCGGATCTGCTTGTTGCGGAGCAGGATCCCGAGGCCGAAGTCGTCGACCCCGCAGTTGTTCGAGACGAAGGTGAGATCCTTCGCGCCGAGCTCGGCGATCGCGCGGATCGCGTTCTCCGGGATCCCGCACAGGCCGAAGCCACCGGCGAGGATCGTCGATCCGCTCGCGATGCCTTCGACCGCTTCACGTGCGCTCTTCACGACCTTGTTCATCGTCTGCCTCGGCGCGGACACTACTCAGGCTTCAGGCTGCAGGCTACAGGCTTCAGGGCGAGCGGGTCGACGCGGTGCGGCAGGCCCGGGAACTTGGCCGCGGCGTCGCGCGCGTGCTGCCCTCGAGGCGTGAAGCGAAGCCTTTTTCCCGTGGCCCTCGTCGCGCTCTTCACCGCCCCCGCCGCTCTCGCCGGGCCGGCGGCGCCTTCGCAGAAGGCCCATGGAAAGACGGCGCTGCTCGCGCCGGCGCATCGCATGCCCTCGGGGAAGAGCATCGGCTCGCCGACGGAAGGAAAGCTCGTCGGCGGCGCCCACCTCACCGAAGGGCCGCACCTCCGCATCGTGCCCCAGTACGCGAACGGCGACGTGCGCTGGGGGCTCGAGCCGCTCGTCGGCATGCTCGATCGCGCAGGGAAGTCGGTGCGGAAGCAGTTCCACGACGCGGTGATGTCGGTCGGCCACCTGTCGAAGGCGGGCGGCGGCGAGATCGATCGCCACGCGTCGCACGAGAGCGGGCGCGACGCGGACGTCGGCTTCTACGTCAAGAACCACATCGGTAAGCCGGTCTATGCCGACCACTTCGTGCCGTTCCTCGCGGACGGGACCTCGAAGGTGTGGCCCGGCGCGCACTTCGACGACGCGCGGAACTGGGCGCTCGTCGCCGCGCTCGTGAGCGACCCGCAGGCGAAGGTCACGCACCTCTTCGTCGCGACGCCGCTCCGCGCGCGCCTCCTCGCGTACGCCGAGAAGATCGGCGCGCCGCCCGCGGTGAGGCAGCGCGCGGCAGAGGTCCTCGCGCAGCCGCACGGCGCGCTACCGCACGACGATCACTTCCACGTCCGCATCGCGTGCCCTCCCGGGATGGACAAGTGCATCGAGCAGCCGCTCGCGAAGCGCGCGCCCCGCACGCACGGCGCCGTCGCCTCGAATGCGAAGGGCGCCAAGAAGCCGTCGCCGCACGTTGCAGGCGCGGTGCCGGCGCGTCCTGCGGCGCCGGTGGCGAAGCCCGACGCGAGGCCGGTCTCGAAGCCCGCGTCGGACGACGCGAGCGCGAAGAGCGAGTCGCTCGTCCCGAACCTCGCTCCGATCGTGCCGGGGCTCGACTCCGCCGTCATCGCCGCGCCGCTCGGCGGCGCACCGAAGGACGCGCCGAAGCCCGAGGACCTGCCCGCCGTCCGAGCCGTGGACGATCCCGACGGCGTGCTCGAGTGAGCGACGCCGTCGCGAGCGGCGGAGGTATCTTCGGAGAACGGACGGCCTCACTCCGCGTCGCGCCGCTTCCGCGCTCCACGCGCCGGGAGCTATGCTACAAGCGCGCACCCCGTCATGGCCGAGAGTCAAGCGCCTGCCTATGCCACGTTCGATCGACGAGCGACGCTCGTCGCGCGCACGGCGGAGCTGCGCGTGCTCGACGAGGCACTGCGCGGTGTGCGCGACGACAAGAAGGCGCGCACGGTCACGGTCGTCGGCGCGGCGGGGATCGGGAAGACCCGCCTCGTCCGCGATTTCCTCGCGAAGCAGCGTGACAGCGCGCTCGGGGCGCCGCGCGTCTTCCGCGGCTCGGCGCGCGAGGGCGGCGGCGCCTACGACGTGTTCGCGCGCGTGCTCCGCGCGCGTTTCGGGATCGTCGAGGGGATGGACGCGGAGGCGGCGAAGGCGCAGGTCCGCGCCCAGGTCGCGGCGGTCCTCGAGGATCGCAAGGTCGGCGACGTCTGCTTCTTCCTCGGGCAGCTGCTCGACCTCGAGTTCATGGACTCGCCGCTGATCCAGGCGGTGCGGGGGGACGCCGCGCAGATGCGCCTCCTCCGGCGCGCGGTGCTGAAGCGCTTCTTCGTCGCGGACGCGCTCCACGTCCCGCGTTCGAGCGTCGTCGACCCGGTCGAAGCGGCGCCTCCCGGCGCGTCGCCGGCGTCGCGGCCGCCGGGTCCCCCCGGACCGATCGTCCTCGTCTTCGACGACCTCCATCATGCGACGGACGAGTCGCTCGAGCTGCTCGGGCACCTGAACGACGGGCTCGACGCGCCGATCCTCCTCCTCTGCCTCGCACGCCCCGAGATGCTCGCGCGCCGCGACGACTGGCGGAAGCACGGCGGCAACCGGCACAAGGTGATCGAGCTGTCGCCGCTGTCCGAGACCGATTCGGCGCGCGTGATGGAGGAGCTGCTCGGCCCCTGCGGGGACAGCGAAGGGGTCGAGGACCTCGTCGACGCGGCGACGACGCTCGCCGGCGGCAACCCCGCGCTCCTCGAGCGCATGGTCCGCGTGTTCCACGACATGGGCGTCGTCGAGGTGAAGGACGAGTTCGCCGAGGTCGAGCAGTGGCTCGTCCACGTCGAGAAGCTCGAACAGGTGAAGCTCCCGCTCACGGTCGAGGACGCCATCCAGGCGCGCATCGCGGCGCTCTCGACGGAAGAGCGCGACATGCTCGAGCGCGCCGCGACGATGGGGAGCGTCTTCTGGCTCGGCGGGCTCCTCGCGATCACGCGTCTCGACGTCAACGCGCCCGACATCTGGTCGCGCAGCGCGGTCACCGACATCACGAAGATCCGCGATCTCCTGCGTGAGCTGAAGGAGCGCGACTACATCCTCAAGCTGCCCGACAGCACGTTCCCGGACGACGAGGAGTACGCGTTCAAGCACAACCTCGAGCGCGAGATGCTCCTCAAGCTCCTGCCGAAGGCGCAGGCGGCGCGGTTCCACAAGGCGATCGCCGATTGGCTCTCGTTCAAGCCGCACGTCCGGACGCACGAGGAGTACATGGGCCAGCTCGCGCGCCACCAGGAGCTCGCCGGGCTCGTCGTGCAGAGCGCCGCGACGTACCTCGAGGCGGCCGATCTCGCGCGCTCGCGGTACGCGAACCTGAAGGCCTACGAGTACTACGTGAAGGGCCTCGGCCTCCTCCGCGACGGCGCGGAAGGGTCGACCGAGCAGCAGCTCCGCGCGCTCCACCACTTCGGCGACGTCCTCCAGGTGCAGGGCAAGAACGACGAAGCGCTCGACGCGTTCAACGAGATGCTCGCCCGCGCGTACCGCCTCGACCTCCGCGCGAAGGGCGGCGCGGCGCACTCGCGCATCGGCCGCCTCTATCGCGACACGGGCCGGCTCGACGACGCGCAGGTCCACCTCGAGGCGGCGCTCGCGCTCTTCGAGGACGCGCAGGACGAGCGCGGGATCGCGAGCACGGTCGACGACCTCGGCAAGCTGTGGTGGCTTCGCGGGGACTACCAGAAGGCGCTCGAGAACACGCAGCGCGCGCTCGGGATGCGTCGCCGGATCGGCGATCGGCGTTCGATCGCGCTCAGCCTCAACAACCTCGGCCTCGTCTACCAGGACTCCGGACAGTTCAAGCTCGCCCTCGACGCGTTCGAGCAGGCGCTCCGGATCCGGCGCGAGATCGGCGACCTCGTCGGCGTCAGCATCTCGCTGAACAACCTCGGCACCGTCGCGCAGGACCAGCGCGACGACCAGCGCGCGCTCACGCTCTTCCTCGAAGCGTTCGAGGTCGCGAAGGAGACGGGCGATCGGAACCGCATCGCGCTCGTCCTCACGAACCTCGGCGAGACGTACAACCGGCTGGGCGATCCGGCGAAGGCGATCGTTCACTTGAAGCAGGCCGAGGAGATCGCCGACGAGCTCGGCGACAAGCTCGGTCTCGCCGAGGCGGTTCGTGGCCTCGGGAAGGCGTACCTCGCGCAGCGCGAGTACACGAAGGCGCGCGAGTGCACTGCGCGCGCGGTCGAGATCTTCCGCGAGGTGCAGAGCAAGGTGCAGCTCGGCGTCGCGCTCCGGTCGCTCGGCGAGGTCATGGCCGCAGGCAGCGCGGGCGGCGAGGGGCTCATGACCGCCCGCGCGCACCTCCTCCAGTCGGTGTGGATCTTCGAGGAGATCGGGAACGACGTGGAGCTCGCGCGGAGCTGCCGCGTGTACGCGGCGCTCCTCAAGGCTTCGCCCGACTACGAGACCGATCCGGCGTCCGCGAAGGAGGCCGAGCAGTTCGCGCGGCGCGCGGAGGAGATCTTCGCGAAGCTGAAGCTCAGCTCGCACGGCTTCGACGCGGAAGCGATCTTCGGCGCACGGCCGGGGTGAGCGCGTTCTCCGCGTACGTCGGGATCGATCAGACCGGCGCCGTGCGAGCGAACGGCACGCCGCGTCCGCTCCGCGCGGCGATGTTCGTGCGCGAGACGGGGCGGCTCGTCACGGCCGATCTCCCGTCGGCTTCGCAGGACGTGCTCTCGGCGTGGGCGCGGGACGAAGGCGTGCCGTGGTCGCGGCTCGCGATCCTGATCGACGCGGTGATCGGCCTGCCTGCCGCGTGCTGGCCGTCGTGGACGGAGGCTCTGTCGGGGGGCGACCGCCCGTGGTCGCTCTTCGTCCGCGCGAGCGGCGTGCCGGGGTGGGGGAGAGGACCGGGCACGAGCTGGTTCTCGTCGCTGCTCGAGCGCGACCCGCTCACGATCCCGAGCGCGGAGCTGCCGCGGCGCGCGTGCGAGGAGCTCGCGGGCGCGAACAGCGTCTTCCTCACGCGTCCGTTCCAGAAGAACGTGCAGACCGGCACGTTCCGCTTGTGGAAGGACCTCGCCTCCTCCCCCGAGCGTTGGGCGAACGTCTGGGCGTTCGATCGACGCGCGGTCGTGCGCGGCCCGTGGCTCTTCGAGGGCTATCCGTCGCTGCTCTGGTGGCGCGTGTTCGGCCATCGGCGGCGCGCGCCGGCGCGGTTTCGTGAAGTGGTCGCGAAGGCGCCCTCGCTCGGCGTCGCGGTGCGCGCCGGGCGCGCGCTCGTGAGCGCGATCGAAGCTTCGCCCGACGTCGCGGATGCGGCGGTGCTCGCCCTCGGCGCCGCGTGCCTCGACGTCGAGGGGCGGCTGCTCACACCCTTTCGGTTCTTCGAACGGGACGCAATTTCTGCGGGAGAAGGCTGGATCGTGGGCCTCCCCGGCGATCGAGAGTAGGCCGGGAAGAGAGGCGCGCGCCCGTGGGTTGCCCCAGCATGAACGTCCTTCATGCCCTCCACGTGCGTACCCGCGGCCTGGAACTCTCGATGGAGGACCGGGAGACGCTCTCGCGTCGGGTCGTGTTCGCGGTGGACCGGTTCGCCGACCGGATCCGCCGCGTCGACGTGTCGCTCGAGGACGTGAACGGCCCGCGCGGCGGCGTCGACGTGCGGTGCCACGTGCACGTCACGCTGCGTGATGGCGTCGAGCTCGACGCCGAGTCGATGAGCGACACGCCACTCGCGGCGGCCGGTATCGCGCTCGCGCGCGTCCGCCGCGTCGTCTCGCGGCGGGTCGAGAAGCGGGTCGAAGAGAGGCGGAGCGGGGTATCGCTACGGGATGTTGCGTCCGCCGAGTCGGACGAGGTCACCGAGCTCGTCGCGTCTTCCTGACGAGAACGAGAGAACAGGAGACAGGAAACAGGAAACAGGCAACAGGGAACGGCGAGAGGCGGACGTTGCCTGTTGCCGGTTCCCTGTTTCCTGTTTCCTGTTTCTTCTCTCTTCAGAAGAAGGCCGTGGCGCCGACCGTGATTGTCGACTGCGTCCGCGCATTCGCGACGAACGGCGTAGCGCCGCCGTCGCCGATCACGTTCCGCCCGTAGAAGAGCGGCGTCTCCGCCACGTCGTGCCGACCCTCGAGGCGCACGATGACGTGGTCGTGCGGCTGCAGCTCGAAGGTGGCGGTGCCCGACGTGACCCATTCCGCGCCGCCCCAGAAGATCGGCGAGCTCGTGCCACGCGCACCGGTCGCGAGGTGCTCGTGGAACCGATCGCCGCGGAGCGTGAAGCGCACGCCCTTCGCGATCGTCGCTCGCGCGTAGAGCGCGGTCGCCCACCAGCGGGCGGTGCCGAATCGATTCGGCTCGAAGCCGTAGTCGCCGTGCGCGATGAACGCGAGGAAGTCGGTCGCGTCGATCTTCGCGTTCGCGTCGAAGAGGTGTCGCCACCACGGTCCTTCCGGCGCGCCGTCGGGCCGCTCGATCCCGCCGAAGTAGAGGACGTCGACGAGGAGCCCGCGCGGTCCCTTGTACTCGACCGACGCCTCGACGCTCTTCGCCTCGTTGTTGTCGACGACGCTGTTCCAGCCGTTGAAGACGGACGTGTAGACCGTGAGGCCGTCCGCGAGCGGATACGAGACGCGGAGGCCCGTGTGGTAGTAGGGCAGTCCGAAGAACAGGTTCGAGTGCGACCAGCTCCAGTTGTCCTTGATCGGGATGCTCTCGTAGCCGACCGGTGATGCGTAGACGCCGAGCTGGAAGCGTAGACCGCGTCCCACCGGCGCCTCGTAGGTCACGAAGGCTTCCTGGATGTGCCGCCAGTACGTCGCGTCCGAGGTCGCGACCGGGCCCGAGCCCGGCCGGAGCGGCTCGCTCGTGTAATACGACGACGGCATCGTGCCGACCTGCAGCGCGACGCGGGCGGACACCGGGCCGGCGTTCGCGTTCGCGCCGAGCACCGCGTTCTGGATCATGAACGACGCGTGCCGGTTGTCGAAGCCGCGGTAGGCCGTGATGCCGTTCGACGGCCGATTCGTGTTCCACGAGAACGCCGCCTCGACGTAGCCGTAGGGCGTGATGGACGGAGCGCTCGGCTCGGGCGGGGCCGGCTCTTGCGCTCGCGCGGCCACCGAGGAGGCCAGGACGGCCGCGGTGACGACGAACGACGTGAACCGTTGCGGCCGTGCCGGCATGGCGGGGCCGCACAGTGTAACCGGTCTGCCTCGGTCGGCGGGGAACGCGTCTACATCGGGTCGGTGACGACCGGCCCCTCCGGCGTCCCTGGTGCAGGCGGATCGCGGCGCTCCGGCTCCTTCGGCGAAGGGTCGCCGAGCGGTCCCTTCCGCACCGGCGGATCCTTCGCCGGTGGCTCGTGGGGCGGCGGATCGGGCACCGGGCCGCGCGGCTTCGGATCTCCGGCCGGCGCGGGCGCGGGCTCGCCGCGCGACGGCGGCGGGGTCTTCGTGCTCTCGGGCATGCGATGCTCCGAGCGAGCGTCGTGCCAGCTCAGATCGGCATGTAGTCGTGGTCGCCCGTCACTCCGACCGACGCGAAGAAGCGGCTCACGGCGCGGATGTGGAGCGGGAACGCGAACACGTCCTCGAGCCCCTTCGGTCCGAAGACGAGCCCGCGATCGGTCGTCTCGTGATCGGGCCGGAACGGGTCGAGCGCCTCCGCCGCCACCGGAGACGCGAGCGAGAAGAGGAGCACGCGGTTCGGCTTCGGCTCGGTGGAGGTGAACCAGAACGGCGTGAGCGTCGCCTCGTCGATCGTCACGCCCGTCTCCTCGCGGAGCTCGCGGGCACCGCCCTCGGCCCACGTCTCGTGCTCCTCGAGGAATCCTCCGACGAGCGCGAGCTTGCCGAGCCCGGGCTGGATCCCGCGACGCACGACGAGCACGCCCGTCCGTCCGCCGGTCTCCACCGGGAGGATGACGACGCTCACCGGGATTGGGTTCGCCCAGACCTGCACCTTGCAGCTCTCGCACGTCCGCGGGTAGCTCGCGGTGCTCGCGTAGGCGGTTCCGCAATGGGAGCAGAAAGTGTCGCGCGCGCTCATGCGAACAGGGTCGCAGGAGCGCGCGCGCGAGCGCAAGGGGTCAGGCCCTCACTGCACCTTCATCGTGCCCGAGGCGAGCGAGCTGCCCGCCTTCGCCGGCGAGGTCGCGAGGACGTTCACCTTCCAGTCGCCGGCCTCGACGGTCTGCGTCGCCTGCGAGCTGACCGAGATGCTCGCGTTGCCGGTCGTGAGGAGCTTCCCGAGCGCGGAGGCGGGGACGGTGCCCGCGCCGTCGCTCGACTTGAACGTGCAGCTGACGGTCGCGATCTTGGCCGTGTCGACGGTCGAGAGCGAGACCATGACGTCGCCCGACGTGCCCGCGTCCCACTTCAGCTCGAGCGGGTTCGCGCGGTTCACGTTCAGCGGCTGACCCGCGGCCGGCCACGTCGGCGCGGTGAGCGTCACGAAGGTGGGCGCCTTGAGCGTCGTCTTGAACGCGGGGACGTCGTTGCCCTTCGCGTCGATGTCGATGTCCTCTTCCGACGCGAAGAGCTTCACCTGGCCGGTCTTCGCCGGGTAGGTGCCGTTCGCGGTGTCGGGCGAGAGCGTCACGTCGAGCGTGGCCGAGACGGCGATGTCGCCCGCGTTGAGCGCCTTGCCGCCGGCGCCGCCGTCACCCGCCGGCGTCGTGCCGGCGTCGGACTGGGAGAGCGTGCACTCCGAGACGGTGCACGCTCCGTCTTTCGAGGTGGTGCACGGGTTCGAGCCGCCGGTCGTGCCGGTCCCGCCGGTCGCCGCCGCGAACGACGCGAAGACCATGTAGTTGTCGATGTTCGTGTTCGCGACCGAGAAGCTGGTCTGGCTCATCGTGATCGTGCCGATCTTCGCGTCGCCCGTCGTGCCGCCCGAGCTGGACGAGCTGGAGCTGGAGCTCGCGCCGCCGTCGCCCCCCGCGCCACCGCTGCTGCTGCTGCTCGACGAGCTGCCGTCGGGCGTGCTCGTGGTCTCGACGGTGCAGGCGACCGCGGCAGCGGCCACGGCGACGAGGGCGAAGAAAAACGGGGTCTTCGTGATCAGGAGTCGCTTCATGGCTCTGTCTACGCCACGAGCGCGGGGCTCCCTTCCGCGAGAAACGCGCGCGAATGTCGA
>JBDHVE010000235.1:0-11432 GCA_039809485.1 Polyangiaceae bacterium
CCAGACGCGCCCGCCGCCTCCGCGCGCGGTCGCCGACGTGGTGCCCGCCGCGACGCCGCCGCCGGCGGCGCCCGAGGACGAGCCGAAGACCGAGCGCTACGAGGTCGTGCCCTCGTACGTCATCACCCAGGCCGGTCAGCGGCTCGGGCCGTGGACCTTCGCGCGCTTGATGGAGGCTCTCGCGACCGGGCAGATCGCCCGCGGCGACAAGATCGACTTCGTCGGGCGTGGGTTCAAGGTCGCCGAGGAGATCGAAGAGCTCGCCCGCTTCTTCCCCGAGAAGACGGCGACCACGAACCAGCTCACCGGCCCTGGTGCACCGGACTTCTGTGACCAGGTCGCGCCCGCTTCGATCCTGCAGACGCTCATGCGTGTGCTCGGGCACCGCGAGACCGGCGTCCTCTTCGCCGAGCGCGCCGAGGCGACCGGCACGAGCGGCAGGAAGGAGCTCTACTTCGTCGCGGGCAAGCTCCATCACGTCGCTTCGAGCAATGCGAGCGAGCTGCTCGGCGAGTACCTCGTGCGGCGCGGCAAGCTCGAACGCGAGGAGCTCGATCTCGCGCTTGCGGTCCTGCCCCGCTACGGCGGCCGGATGGGCGACACGCTCATCTCGATGGGGCTCGTCGGTCCCGTCGACATCTTCCGCGCGATTCGCGATCAAGGCCGCGATCGCGTCGCCGACCTGTTCTCGTGGAAGGGCGGCACGCTCAGCTTCTACCGCGGCCAGGCCGCGCCCCACGTCGAGTTCCCGCTCGACCTCGACCTGCCCTCGCTCATGCTCGCGGGGCTCGAGGCCGCCGAGCCGGGCGACGCGCCGCTCGAGAAGATGAGGCCGCTCCTCGACAAGACGCTCGTGCCGGGCACCGGCACCGACGACCTCTTCACCCTCGAGGGCGTGCACTGGCCGGCGCCGGTCGAGAACGTGCGGCAGATGGTGGAACGTCCGCGCGTGCTCCGCGATCTGCTCGCCGAGGCGACGTCGCAGGGCAACGAGGTCGGCGACGTCCTCCGTGCGCTGCAGGTCCTCGTCGCCGCCGGCCTCGTGAACGTGAGGGGATGACGCGCGGCGCGGACGCGTTCAGGACCTCGCGATTCGCGCGACGAGTCGCTCCTGCGCCTCCACGCTCTCCGTCGCTCGGTCCGCCATCGGGTAGAGCATGCGCTCTTCCTTCATGTTGTGAGCGGCGAGGGTGGGCACGAGCTCGCCGAGCGTCGCGCCGACGCGCGCGCGGTCCTTCTCCTCGAGCGCAGCGAGTACTCGCTCTAGGCCGTCGCGGATCTCGACGTGCTCCGCGCGCATGATGGGCGTGGGCCCGCGGGTGTTGCCCGTCTTCGCCTCGAAGTAGGGGAAGAGCACCCTCTCCTCCGCTTCGATGTGCCAGTCGAGCCCGCACGCGAACTCGCGAAAACGTGTGCGCGCCTCGTCGAAGGCCCCGGTGTCGACGAGGCGCTCGACGACGGGGATGATCGCGTCGAGACGACGGTGGTCGGCCTGCAGGAACCCCGTCACCGTCCGCGGTCCACGGTCGACGCGCCGCCGGACCTCGAGCCGCGTCCGCTCCTCGTCGTCGTCGAGCAGGCTCCACTCGAAGCGCCCCGCGTCCTCCTCCTCGAGCTCGGCGACGAGCGCATGGGGATCGTCACCGATGAGCACGATCGCCTCGCCGGGGGCGAGCGCTTCGAGGGCTGCGCGGGCGGCGTCCTCGCCGTCCGCGAGCTGCACGTCCCGACGACCGTTCTGTTCGGAGATCCCTGCCGCCATCCGTGCATGCATAGGGCGCACCGCGCGCGCGGACAAGGCGCCTCGGCTCGACATCCTCCCAACGGGTCGGCCGATTCCGACGTGTTTCGTTTCGACAAGCGCGATGACGACGCTTCACTGCGCGCCGTCCGTTGACCAGGGTACCGGCGTGCCCTAACCAAGAGCTCCGCCATGAAGACGCGACCGAGCTGGAGTCGGCGGCTGCCGGTCATCTTCGGGCTGATCCTCGCCAGCTTCGTCGGGGCGACGGTCTTCACGCACTGGCGGCTGCTCGCGATCGATCGCGCTTCGTACGACATCGCCGACAACGCAGCTCCGAGCATCGAGCGCCTCGTCGTCGCCCGCGGCGAGATGCGACGCCTCCAGGTCCTCCTTCGCGAGAATCTCGACCGGAGAGCCGCCGGTGCGCCGCGCGACGCGGAAGACGTGGACGAGTCCAGCCGCGCGATGAATCGAGCCATCAGCGAGTACCTGCGCTTGCCCGTCTTCCCGGGAGAGAACGCGAAGTGGGCCGAGATCCTCCGCGCGAAGGAGCGGTTCAACGAGGCTGTCGCCGTCTGTCAGGCCGAGGTGAAGCGAGGCGACTTCCGTACGGCGGATCGGATGTTGCGGGACACGATCCCGAAGCTCGCGGAGGACCTCAGCGCCGCGATCACGCGCGATGTCGAGTTCAACGTGGAGCACTCGGAGGACCTCGCGCTGCAGATCCGACGACTGCGCAGCACTTCGACGTTCCTTGCTGCTGTCCTGGGCGTCCTCTGCGTCCTCGGCACGTTCGCCGGTGCTCTCGCGCTCCACCGCGCGATGCGTGCTCACATCGACCTCGCGGAACGCCACCAGAGGATGCTCGAGGAGCGCGCGTCCGAGCTCGAGCAATTCGCGGGTCGAATCGCGCACGACATCGTGAGCCCCCTCGGCGCCGTCGGCTTCGCGCTGCAGCTCGCGGGTGGGCCTGGCGACGAGGACGCGCGTGCTCGCCACGTCGCACGCGGGATGAAGGGGCTCCACAGCGTCCAGCGCCTCGTCCACGGCCTCCTCGAGTTCGCGCGCGCCGGGGCGCGGCCCGAACGCGAGACGCGAACCGACGTCGCCGCGACGATCGCCGACCTCGTCGGCGAGCTCGGCTCCGCCGCCACGGAGGTCGGTGCGGAGCTCGTCGTCAGCGCCGACGTGGCGTGCGAAGTCTGCTGCAACGCCGGGGTCCTGACGAGCCTCGTCGCGAACCTCGCGCGCAACGCGATCAAGTACATCGGCGACGGCCCCGTGCGGCGGATCGAGATCCGCGCCGCCGAACGCGACCGCTGCGTCCGAGTCGAAGTGGAGGACACCGGCCCGGGACTCCTGCCCGAGCTCGAGGAGCGCGCCTTCGAGCCGTACGTCAGAGGACCGCAGACGACACAGTCCGGGATCGGCCTCGGTCTCGCGACGGTCAAGCGCCTCGCCGAGAGTCACGGCGGCACGGTCGGTGTCCACTCCGTCGTCGGCAAGGGCTGCACGTTCTGGTTCGAGCTTCCCACCGCGAGCCGGGAAGAGCGCGCCTCGGCCGCCGTCCCGAGGGCGAGCGCCGCGTAATCGCGTCTACGGCTCGCGCGCGTCCGCGCACCGGTCAGAGGACGCCGCCGATGCCGACGACGTTGCCCCCGGGCACGGGGCTCACGAACAGCGAAGCGCGATCGAAGAGCTTCGCGACGCCGCGCCGGCGCACCGGCGGGTGGAAGAGGACGGGGACGGCGACGCCGATCGCGGTTCCGATCGCCGCGCCCGCGACGACGTCGGTGAAGTAGTGGCGATCGGCGGCGATCCGCGTGTACGCCGTCGCCGCGCCGATCGCGAGGCCGGAGCCCCACACGAGCGGCGCGAGGCGGTAGTCGCGCATGCTCGCGACGGTGCCCGCCGCCGCCGCCATCCCGAAGGCGCCGACGACGTGCCCGGCGGGGAACGAGTGGAAGGCGCCCGTCTCGGCGATCACGCGCGCGCGCTCCTCGTCGTCCCCGATCGCGTGCACGTAGGGCCGCGTCCGGAGCACGAGCGACTCGACGACCTCGGTGACGAGCATCGCCGTGAAGCCAGCCTCCGCGATCGCGAGGACGTCGACGAGCGCGCCCTTCTGCCGACCCTCGTGGAAGGAGGCGAGGAGCGTCATCCCGGCGGCGGAGAGCGGCGCCGCGCCGAACGCGAGCACGTAGCTCGTGACGTTCGCGGGGTGCGTGTCGGGCCGGACGAGGGCGGTGCGGAACCAGTCGTCGACGGCGTTGACCTCGCCCGGCGTGCTCCCGTCGCACCACCGGCACGTGCTCGGCTCGAGGTCGTCCCGGACGAGGCGGAAGCCGACCGTCACCGCCGCGAGGCCGGCGGTGACCGGGATGTCGACACGGAGATCGTGGGCGAGGTCCTCGTCCTCGTCGGCGCGCGCATCTCCCGCGACGGCGAGGACGAACCCGGCGACGAGAGCTCCGAGGACGCGGCCCATCGTCTTCGCGTCAGGCGTCCTAGCGACCGCCGCCCGCTGCGGCGCCGCCGGTGAAGGGCAGGATCGTCTTCAGGTCGTCGTCCGTGAAGCGGAGCTGCAGACCGAGGAAGTAGTCGCGACGGTTCGCGAGGAAGAGGTGGTCGACGCCGCCGATGAGCCACAGCCGGCGCAGGAACTCGTAGCCGATCCACAGGCGGTAGCGCGGACGGATCTCCTCGCCGAACCCGAACAGGTCCTGGACGATCTCGAACCGATTCCGGAGGAGGTGCGTGTCGAGGCCGATGCCGCCGGTCGACTCCTTGATGCCGAAGCGGCCGGTGAACGGGCCGATCCGGCGCGCGAACTGGATCGTGAAGCGGAACGCGTCGGTCGTCGTCGTCGTCACGGTCCGGTACTGCGCCGGGTCGTTCGGATTCGTCGTCTGGACATCGGTCTGCGTGAAGCTCGTCTTGCCGCGCGGGTCGTTGATGAGCTCGATGAGGTAGTACTTGTCCTCGCGCGGCTGCAGGCGCAGCTCGACGTAGCTCTTGATCGTGTTCGCGAGGAAGTTGTAGTCGGAGCGGAGGCCGACGACGGCCTGGAGGCGGCGAAGGCTGTCGACGTAGTCGTTCACGCCTTCGGCGACGCCCTGGACCTCGTTGATGAGGGCCTCGTCCTTCGTGAGGCGGCCGACGGTGCCCTCGCCGCGGTCGATCCGGCCCGCGACGTTGTCGATGTGACCGAGCGCGCTCTCGAGGCTCTGCGAGGCCCGGTTCACGCGCTCGATCGTCGAGCGGAGCTCGCCGTTCTTGCCGTCCTTGCCGGTCTCGGCGGCGGCGAGGAGCGCCTTCACGTCCTCCGTGATGACCCGGACGTTGACGAGGATCTTGTTGATCTCGGGCTCGTTGACCGAGGTGATGCGGTCGACGTTGCGGAGGGTCTCGCTGATGACGGCGCGGTTCTCGCGGACGGTGAGGTTGATCGCTTCGGTCGCCTCGGCGAGGTTCTTCAGCGTGGCGCGCAGGTTCGCGCCGCCTTCCTCGGTTCCGACCGAGCCGGCGAGCTGCTGGGCGACCTTCTCGACGAGGTCGGCGATCCGTCCGACGACCTCCTTGATGTCGTCGACCGAGCGCGCCTCCGGCATCACCTGGATCTCGTCGCCGTCCCGCTTGAGCGGCTCGTGCGTCCCCTGGGTGAGGACGATCACGTTCTCGCCGAGGAGCGAGGCGGACTTCACCCCGAGGCGCGAGTCCTCGAAGAGCTGCACGTCCTTGCCGACGCGGACGTCGACGCGGGCGCGCCCGTTCTCGAGGCTGATCCGCTCGATCTGACCGACCGGGATGCCCGCGATCGTGACGCGCGAGTGGTTCGCGATGCCGCTCGCGTCCTTCAGGTAGGCGTGCACGACGTAGCCGCCGCCGCCGCCCATCTCCCGGTTGATCGTCTTGTAGACGACGTATCCCGCGCCCGCCGTGACGACGACGAACAGGCCGATCTTGGCCGCCTGGGAGACCTTCGCCATTCCTTCCGGCGGAGGTTAGACCAGGCGGGGCCCGTTTTCACGGGGTTTCCGCGTCTCGATCACGTGGTCAGACGGGCGGCCGCCACCCAGTGGCCGCGAGCGTAGACGACCGCGTAGGTGAGCGCGCTCGCGAGGTTCGTCGCGGCGACGCAGCGGAAGAGGGCGGGGAGCGTCCCGCCGAAGACGGCGACGGTGAGGAGGCAGATCGGGAGCTGGACGACGAGCACCACGAAGGCGTCGATCGCGAACGTCGTCCTCGTCGCGCCGGCACCGGCCATCGCGTTCCCGAGCACGATCCCCATCCCGAGGCCCACGTAGGACGGCGCGACGACGTGCAGGTACTCGAGCGCGATGCCGACGGGACCGGCCTCGTCGTCGAAGACCCGCAGGATCGCCTCGCCGTAGGCGTAGACGAGCATCACGAGCGCGACGTTCGTGACGGTGTCGTACGCGGCCGTGATCCAGCCCGTGCTCCGCGCGCGCGCCTCGAGCTTCGCCCCGAGGTTCTGGCCGACGAAGGTCTGCGCCGCGTTGCCCCACCCCATCGCCACGAAGAGGGCCATCGTGTCGAGGCGGAACACGAGCCCCATCGCGGTCGTCGCCGTCTGGTCGGCCTCGGTCGTGAAGAAGCGCGCGACGAGCGAGTTCACGAGCAGCATCGACGCGATCCGGAGGAAGAACTGCGCGCTCGAGGGCCACGCGATCTCGACGATCCGCCGGAGCTCGGCCGCGTCGGGAGCACGCGCGCCTCGCGGGGGGAACACGTCGAACCGTTTCGCGAGGACGATCACGTTCGGGACGAGCACGATGCACCGCGCGATCACCGTCGCCCACGCGGCCCCCATCATCCCCATCCGCGGGACATGCAGCGCGCGCGCGATGGGAGCGCCCCACGTGAGGACCGACGGAGCGGGACCGTCCCCGAACACGAGGACGACGGCGAGCACCACGTTGAGCGCGTTGCCGAGGACGAGGAGCGCGACCGGCGTCTTCGCCGACCCGAGCGCGCGCTGCACGCTCGTCAGCTGGAGGAGGAAGAAGATCGTGAAGCTGCCGCCGACGACGACGCGGAGATAGCTCGTCGCGACGTCCGCGACCGCGCCCTTCGCGCCGATGACGTCGCGGACGAGGATGCCCGCGCCGAGACCGCCGACGACACCGAGCACGATGCTCAAGGCGAGCACGACGAGCATCGACTGCCACGCCGCGCGCTGGACCCCGGCGTGGTCGCCAGCGCCCTTGCGCTGCGCGAGGATCGCGCCGGTCGCGGTCGAGACGCCGAAGCTGATGATCGTGCCGAGCGCCGCGACCTGATCGCAGATGCCGATCGCGCCGACGGCGGCGCCGACCTCGTCGGCGGGGAGCCGCGCGATGAGCCACGCATCGACGAGGTTGAACAGCGTCTGGAGCGCCATCCCGACCGCGAGCGGCGTGCCGAAGCGGCCGATCTCGAACGCCAGTCGACCCTTCAGGATCCGACTGGTCTGCGCGTCGTTGGGCGTCACGGTGGCCGCCATGGAGCGCCCGCCTTGTGGCAGGTCTCCGCGGGGGCGTCAAAGCCCTGCGAAGAAGCTCCAGATCGCGCCCGGGCTCTGCGACCAGAGCTGATGGCCGAGGCTCGGCACGAGGCAGAACGTGAGGGGCCGACCGGCCGCGCAGCCGTCGTACGTCACGCACGGGCTCGGTGTCGTCGGCTTCGTCGTCGTCTTGCAGCCGTTCGCGACGCGATAGAAGTCGCGGCTCTCCTTGCCGAAGTCGCCGAGGTCGTCGTTCGCCCCGTGGAGGACGAGCGCGGCCGGCTTGCTCGGTCCGCTGCACTTCCAGTTGCCGTTGTCGTCGTACTCGCCGTCGAGGCCGTACGGGCCGCCGCCGCTGTGGGGCGCGACCGCGCGGAACTCGCGCGGCGAGCGACAACCGAGCTGGTTCGCGAAGTACGCGCCGCGCGAGAAGCCGGCGAGGAAGCGTCGCGTCGCGTCGGTGCAGTACTGCGCGCCGAGCTTGTCGACGAGCGCCGTCACGAGCTTGATGTCCTTGTTCGTCGTCGCCGGCCGATCGATGTCCCACGTCTTCGACAGGCCGTCGGGGTAGACGAAGATCGCGGCGCCGTTCGCCTGCTCCTCGAGCTTCATCGAGCTCCGGATCCCGGCGCCGCTCCCGCCGTCGCCGTGGAAGGCGAAGACGAGCGGATAGGCCTTCTTCGGGTCGTAGCCCGGCGGCACGAAGAGCGCGTAGGTCCGGTTCTGGCCGTCGACCTGGATCGTGAGGCCGGTCGCGAAGCCGCTCTGCGCCGCCGGCGCTCCGCATCCCGCCGTGGGGGTGCCCGGCGTGGTCGACCCCGCGTCGTCTCCGGGGCTCACGCCGCCGGAGCTCGTGCTGATCGGCGTTGCCCCGGAGGTCCCGGACGGCGCGGGCGGCGCGCTGATCACGTCGGGGCCCGGCGGCTGCGCCTCGTCGCTCGAACCGCAGGCGACGACGAGACCGAGAAGGGCCGAGATCGGCGGAGCCCACCGGAGGAAGCGTGGCATGACCGCCTGTTTTACGGCGGAGCCGGGAGGAATTCCCAGTGCCGAGCCCGCGGCGCGGTCGATTTTTCCGGTGCCGGTGTGGGTTTCTCGGTTTCTCAGCCCACGTTCGGTGGACGCGTCGACTTCGAGAGCGGGGCGATCGGGATCCCGGCGAGCTCGCCGGGAACCGAAGCGAGCTCGATCTCGCCGTCGCGGAGGCGCACTTCCTCGCGGCTCGCGCGCGTCTCTTTCACCCACGCGTCCCCGTCCTCCTCGTAGCCGTCGTCGCCGAGGACGCTGCAGACGGCCTGGAGCGAGAACGAGCCGCGGAGGATCGCGCGGAGCGTCGGCGGGTGGAAGCGGTCGCCGTGCTCGGGATCGGGATCGAGCTCCGCGAAGCGATCGACGGCGGCGACCTTCACGCGCGCGACGCGCGACACGACGCCGAGGACCGCGGCCACGCGGGGCAGCAGCGTCGGATCACGTGCCCACTCGGACGGCGGCGGCGAGGGGACGACGCGGAGCCCGAGGCTCCACGCGCGCGGTTCGACGAGCGCGAGGACGAGACGCGGAGGGACCGGGCGCGTCGCGATCGTGAGCACGCGCTCGTGATCGTCCTTCAGGATCGCGATCGCGTGCGGATCCTCGGCGGCCGGCGTGATCGGCGCCGGGCTGGCGACCGACGGCGACGACGACGGCGCTGCACGGAACCCGTTCTCTCTCGCTCGCGCGACCACGACCGTGCTCACGACCTCCAGCGGCCGCCCTCCGGGCATCGCGACCACGTGCGCTGCGCGCCGCCGCTCACCCTCTTCCGTGAACTGCTCCTCCCACCGGTAGAGCCTCGTGCCCTCGAGCCCGAGCGCGGACGCGAGGCCCCGCAGATCCGGCCACCCGCCCGGGAGGAACGTCGTCACGAGGGGAGCGCCCATCGAATCACCATGTTAGCCCGCACGATGTCGCAGCCCAGAATTGTCGGGGTTCCCGTTGAGTTGCGCGGTGCGGCAACAGGGCGACGCTCCGCCCCGACGTCGTTCGCGCGTCGCGAGCCCGAGCACGCGCGGCGCAGGCGAGCCCGAGCGCAGCGGATCGGTCACAATTCTTCGGGGGCGCGCGCAGTTGCCTCACCATTGCCCGAGGGAGTAAACAATCCGGGATGAGCGGCGCGACGGACGGCAAGGACCGCCCGACTGGTAAGGGCTCGCCCGAAGAGGCGAAGGACGCGAACAAGGAGGCGGCGCCGGCGGCGTCGCCGATGTTCTCGCGGCCGTCGCGTCGCGAGATGCTCACGCGCGTGGGCGCGACGGCCGGTGTGCTCGCCGGCTCCGCCGTCCTCGGGCGCGCGGTCTGGGACAAGGGCGGCTTCGGCGCGGCGACGTCGTCCGCCGTTCGTCAGGTCCGCGACTACCGTCTCCGTGAAGGCGGGAACGCCGACCTCGCGGAGCTCGCGATCGCGCGCGCACGTGGTGAGGAGCCGGTGAGCGCCGAGACGCTCGTTCGTCGCGCGGTCGACGCGATGGGTGGGATGAAGCGGTTCATCAGCCGCGGCGACGTCGTCGTCGTGAAGCCGAACATCGGCTGGGACCGGATGCCGATCCACGCCGCGAACACGAACCCCGACGTCGTCGGTGCGGTCGTGCAGCTCGCGTTCGAAGCGGGCGCGAAGAAGGTCGTCGTCGCCGACGGCTCGTGCAACGAGCCGGAGCGCTGCTTCCAGCGTTCGGGCATCTGGCGCAAGACCTACGCGCTCGGCGCGCAGGTCGTCCTCCCGCAGGAGCACCGTTACCGGACGACGCGCCTCAAGGGCGAGGTCCTCGACGAGTGGCCGATCTTCACCACCCTCGTCGACGCCGACAAGGTCATCAACGTCCCGGTCGCGAAGCACCACAACCTCGCGAAGTACACGGCGGCGATGAAGAACTGGTACGGCGTCCTCGGCGGACGCCGCAATCGCCTCCACCAGAACATCGACACGTCGATCGCCGACCTTGCGACCTTCATGCGCCCGACGCTCGTCGTCGTCGACGCGATGCGCGTCTTGATGCGGAACGGGCCGCAGGGCGGCAACATCGACGACACGAAGGTGATGAACACCGTCTTCGCGACCGTCGACCAGGTCGCGGCCGACGCGTTCGGCGCGACCCTCATCGGGCAGCACCGAGACAACCTCGGCTACCTGAAGATGGGCCACGAGCGAGGCCTCGGCACGATGTACTGGGAGCAGCTGCGGAGGCGCGAGGTCTGATGGCGAACCAGCTCTCGGATACGGCGCGCAGCGAAGGCCAGGGCGCGCCGCACGCAGGCGTCACGCTCGACGTCGACGCGGTCGAGCGCGCGGCGAAGACCGAGCACGTCCACGACGAAGCGCACGCGCGACCGATCCCGTGGGTGACGGGCGAGGTCGGCGCCGTCGCGCCGATCGACAAGGATACGTCCTGGTCTCTCCCGTCTCCTCCCGCACCCGCACCCGCACCCGCGAAGAAGGCGTGCGGCTCGTCGTGCGGCTGCGGTTCCGAGAAGAAGCCCACCGACGACGTCCAGGCGAAGAAAGACGCCGCCCTCATGGCAGCCGCCGAGAAGAGCCGCCTCCGGGAGCTCGGCGAGATGCTCGGGATCCAGATGGCCGCCGACGGCGACGGCGCCGCGCCGCCGAAGGCCACCCCCGGCAAGAAGAAGAAGGTCGACCCGAAGCTCCCCGGCTCCGGGATCCCGGCCCGGAAGTCGATCCGCGCGCTCATGTGGGTCCGCCGCGTGAGCCAGGTCTTCTTCCTAGGCCTCTTCCTCTACTTCCTCACGCAGACCGGCTTCCGCGGCTCGTTCGCCGCGACGGCCGACACCGCGGTCCGCCTCCCGTATCCGGTCGAGGCGTTCCTCCTCGCCGACCCGTTCGTCGCGGCGATGACGGTGCTCTCGACGCACACGGTCTACCGCGGCCTCCTCTGGTCGGTCGGCCTCCTCGGGATCACGCTCGTCTTCGGTCGCGTGTTCTGCGGCTGGATCTGTCCGTTCGGCACGCTCCACCACTTCTTCGGCTGGATCCTGCCGTCGCGGCGCGGCCGCGGCGCCGCGCGCGTCGAGGCGAACAAGACGCACGGCTACCAGCGCGCGAAGTACTACCTCATGTACGCGTTCCTGCTGTCCGCCGTCGCCGGGAGCGCCATCGGCGGGCTCTTCGATCCGATCTGCGTCGCCGTC
>JBDHVE010000236.1:0-11161 GCA_039809485.1 Polyangiaceae bacterium
GCGACGATGGACATCATCAAGCACGCCGGCGAGAAGCACGGCGTCGCGCCCGCCAACTTCCTCGACGTCGGCGGCGGGGCCACCCAGGAGCAGGTCACGAAGGCCTTCTCGATGATCCTGAAGAGCCCCAAGGTGAAGGCGATCTTCGTCAACATCTTCGGCGGCATCATGAAGTGCGACGTCATCGCGAACGGCGTCGTCGCCGCGGCGAAGGAGCTCGGGCTGAAGGTCCCGCTCGTCGTCCGCCTCGAAGGAACCAACGTCGAGCTCGGTCGGAAGATCCTGAACGAGAGCGGGCTCGCCATCGTCGCCGCCAGCACCATGGCGGACGGCGCAGCGAAGATCGTCGAAGCGGTCAGCAAGGGTGGTGCGAAGTGAGCATCCTCGTCGGTAAGGAAACGAAGCTCCTGGTCCAGGGGATCACCGGCGGCGCGGGGTCTTTCCACGCGAAGCAGATGATCGAGTACGGCACGCAGGTCGTCGCCGGCGTCACGCCGACGCGCGGCGGCGAGAAGTTCGAGGGCAAGGTTCCGGTGTTCGACACCGTCGAGCGCGCGGTGAAGGACACCGGCGCGAACGCGTCGGTCATCTTCGTCCCGCCGCCCGGCGCGGCCGACGCGATCCTCGAGGCGTTCGACGCAGGCCTCGAGCTCGTCGTCTGCATCACCGAAGGCATCCCGGTGATGGACATGCTCGGCGTCCGCCGCGTCCTCGAGGCGCTCCAGGCGGAGGCGCGGACGAAGGGCGCGACCATCCCGCGCCTCATCGGCCCGAACTGCCCCGGCGTCATCACGCCGGGCGCGTGCAAGATCGGCATCATGCCGGGCCACATCCACAAGCCGGGTCACATCGGCGTCGTGTCGCGCTCCGGCACGCTGACCTACGAGGCCGTCGGTCAGCTGACGGCGCTCGGCATCGGCCAGTCGACGTGCGTCGGCATCGGCGGTGACCCGGTCAACGGGATGGACTTCGTCGACGTGCTCGAGCTGTTCCAGAACGACCCGGACACGCACGGCGTCATCATGATCGGCGAGATCGGCGGCGGCGCGGAAGAGCGCGGCGCGCAGTTCATCAAGGAGAAGATGACGAAGCCCGTCGCCGCTTTCATCGCGGGCACGACCGCTCCGCCCGGCAAGCGCATGGGCCACGCCGGCGCCATCATCTCGGGCGGCAAGGGCACCGCGTCGGCGAAGATCGCCGCGCTCGAGGCCGCCGGCGCGAAGGTCGCTCCGACCCCGAGCGACATGGCGTCGACGCTGAAGTCGATGATGAAGTGATCGCGGGTCTGCGGCCCGAGGCTTCAGGCTTCAGGCTTCAGGCTTCAGGAAGAGAGGGCCTGCTGCGGACGACGCGGCGGGCCCTTCGCCTTTTCGTACGGGCGAGAAGAAAGTCTGCGACTGCCGGTGGGGAGGCGGCTCTTGGGGGCGACTCGCCATGATTCGACCCCGCTTCCTCGGTCCCGCCGGTCTTCTCTTGCTTGCCGCTTGCGCGGCCGCGCCCGAGGCCGGGACGAGCGCCGACGACGAGCTCGTCGATTCGCGCTGGATCGGCACCTACCGGAACAACGCCGCGAAGGGCGGTGAGCTCCGCACGCTCGCCCTGAAGGGTGACGGCACCGCGGCGGTGATCGTCCAGGAGTGCACCGCGACGTCGTGCACGTCGACGCAATACACGGGGCGCTACGACCTCGGGCCGCTGAAGGCGGACGAGCGGCGGCTCACGATCGATCTCGGCGCGAAGAAGCTCGCCTACCGCTCGCGCGCGAGCGCGCCGTCCACCACCGTCGACAGTCACGAGCTCGCGCTCCTCGAGCTCGACGACACCGGGATCGAGAAGCAGCCGCTCGTCACGACGACGCTCCGGCGGAGCGAGGAGCTGTGGTGCGCCGCCCCGAGCGACTGCGAGCTCCAGAAGGCGAGCCGGAGTGGCGCGCAGTGCATCGCGAACGTGTGCGTGTCCGCGGCAGCGCCTTCGTGCCGTCCGACCCCGGCCGCGACCGATCTCGACGTCGGTGGTGCCGTCGGAGGGCTGCCCGGTGCGCCGAGCGGACGTGTGTACCATGCAGCGACCTGGACCAGCCGCGGGCTCTTCGTCTTCGGCGGGGAAGGCGAGGACGGCGCCGAGCTCGCCGACGGCGGGGTCTTCGACCCGACGACGAGCACGTGGCAGCCGCTCGCGACCGCAGGCGCGCCGAGCGCGCGATCGTCCGCGCATGCGGCGGCGATCGGAGACGCCGTCGTCGTCGCGGGCGGCTTCGGGCCGATCAACGGCGTCGTCGTCCCCAAGGACGCGTTCGTCTACGACCTCGTCGCGAAGAGCTGGTCGGCGGTGCCGGTGCCGGACGACGTCGCGAAGGACTGGTGGGGCGACCTCTACGCGGTGGGCGGCGCGGTCTATCGCCCCGGCTCGTCGCGGCTCCTCCACAAGATCGACCCGGTGACGAAGACGGTGACGCCGGTGGCGGACCCGCCGGAGGCGGCGGCGGTGCGGAACGCGCAGGGACGGATCGAGGGAACGATGTTGACCACCGCGACCGGAGACGGGCTCGTGATGCTCGTTCCCCTCGTGAAGCCGCGCTCGATCGTCGAGCACGCCGTCTGGCGCTTGTTCGAGCTCACGTCGGCGGGCAAGTGGACGGTCGCCGACGTCGGCCTCGGGCCGATCGACGGCGATGCGTCCATCTCGGCCGCCGGTGACAGCGTCGTCCTCATGCGCGGCGAGTACGCGAAGAACGGCGGCTCCGGCGTGGTGGCGCGGATCCACCTCCCCTCGAAGAAGGTCACCGTGACGACGATCGGCGGCGCGTGGGACCGGAGCGCCTCGACCTCTGCTGACCTGTTCGGAGGGAAGGGCGCGCCCTACGCGGTGGCGCTCGTCCGCCAGGACGATTACTCCGAGCTCGACACGCTCGACCCGAGCGACGCGCGCTTTGCCCATCGCGGCTGGTTCGGCGGGCTCACGCCGCCTCCGCGGCCGAAGCTCCCGCGCCTCCTCGGCGAGGCCGCGGTGTGGAACGGCACGCAGCTCGTCGTCTGGGGCGGTCGCTCGCGCGAGGTCGTCAACGGGTTCGAAGTGATCACCTATCCGCGCAACGTCGTCCGCTACACGCCGTCGGAGTGCAAGTGATGCGCCGCCTCGCCTTCTTCGCGCTCGCCGCTTCGACGATCGCTGCCTTCGCCTGCTCCACGCCGGAGGATCGCGAGGTCGCCGCCGCCGAGGACGAGCTCGGCGCGTGCAACGTGAGCCCGGAGCGGTCGCTCGTGATCACGAAGGGCAGCGTCCTCGGTGACGCGACCGAGTCCGCTCCGGGGGGCGCCTTCCACTTCGCGACGGTCCTCGGCGCCCTCTTCGACGAGGCGACGAGCGCCTACGAACGCGAGCGTCTCCTCACCGACGCGTTCGGTGGCGGCTCGACCGCGAACGCGTGGCCGCTCCGTCCCGACGGGACGCGCGATCCGAGCCGGCCGCCGTACCGGCTCGTCGCGATCGCGTTCCGGCCGGAAGGGAGCGGCACGACGCTCGGCGAGCTCCGTCTCGTCTTCGAGGCGTGGGCCGGCGGCTCGCTCGGCGTGCTCGCGTCGTTCGAGTACGCGCTCGACTGGTCCCGGCCGGCGCCGGGCGAAGCGGCCGATGCCGCGCGTCCGGCCGACGTGGCCGGTGCGACCGCGCGCCGGAACGCCTGGATCGACGCCGTGCGCGATCTCGAGAAGAAGCCCTTCGCCCAGCCGGCCTACGTCGCGGCGCTCGCTTCGTTGACGAAGGCCGTGACGCGCAAGAGCACGGGGACGGAGGGGACGGTCGTGCCGCCGCGGCTCCGGATGATCGGGATCGCGTCGCGGACCGATGGCGCCGACCGCTGGACGATGACGGCGCTCACGCAGGACGGCTGGAGCAAGAAGCTGCGCGCGACGAGCCTGACGCGGACGCCGGAGGCGTCGTGGAACGAGCCCGGAACGGTCTGGGGAAGTCCGCCGTCGGGCTGGGGGACGACGCCGTGTGCCTCGGGTGGCTGGAACGGCGGAGGATCCTGCGGCGTGCGCGATCCGCTCGTCACGCTCATCATGCGCGACGAGGCGCGCGTGCTCGATGGAACCTTCGAGCTCCCGTCCGGCGCCGGCACGACGAGCATCGTGCTCCAGCCGGGCAGCACGTGGGGCGCGCGGTTGTCGCGTCCCGACGGCTGGACCGAGGAGCGCTGGTCGCGCGCGCGCTCCCTCTTCTCGCGCGCGACGTGTGACGGCTGCCACGGCGCGGACACCGGCACGACCCTCCACCACGTCGCGCCGCAGACGACGGGCGACGCGGTGCTCTCCGCGTTCGTCCGCGAGCACGAGATCCCGCTCCGCAAGGTGGCCTATCGCGCAGCGCTCTGTGGGGCGCAGGCGGTTGGGGCGGTCACTCCGCTCGGAGGTGACGGCGGCGCCGGAGGGATCGCGGTCGCGACCACGTGCACGACGAAGGGCGAGGTCTTCTCCGAGCCGTGCAACGGCGGGATGCGGTACGCGGCGTGCGTCGAGCTCGGCGGCAAGCTCGTCGTCTCCGAGAAGACCGCGTGCGTCGCGCCGGTGACGATCAGCTGCGTGCCCGGCGAGAAGAAGACCGAGCCGTGCGAGAAGCTCGGCACGCGCACTTCGACCTGCAGCGCCGGCTACACCTGGTCGCCCGGCTGGTGCGCCAACCAGAAGGCGTGCGAGCCCGGCACGACCGAGAAGACGAGCGCAGGCTGCGCGGCCGGCACCACGCGCACGCGAACGTGTGGCGCGGACGGGATGTGGGGGAGCTTCTCGACGACGTGCGCGCCGTAACCGGTGAGGAGCGCTCCCACCAGGTACGGGTCTCCTCTTCGTCCCGACTGCCGGAAACTCGCTCGATTCGGCCGTTTAGAGCAGAAGCTCTAGGCCCATGCGCTCTCCCCGGATCGGTGCCCTCGGTGCGTCCCTGATCGTCGCGCTCTCGCTCGCGGCCTGCGGCTCCGAAGTGGAGCGGCGCGGCTTCGACGTCCCGGAGGAGAGCGGCTCGGCGCAGACCGGAGGTGGCGACGGCACCTCCACGCTCGGGACCGAGCCCGCTGACGGCGGCGCTTCGAGCACGCCTCCGAGCTGCGCGCCCGACGCGCTCGACGCGACGGGGTGCCCGTGCACGACGCCGGGCACGACGCGCCAGTGCTTCGTCGGTCCCGCGTCGTCGCGCGGCGTCGGCATCTGCCGCGACGGCGCGCAGACGTGCAACCCGAAGAACGAGCTCGGCGGGACGTGGGGCCCGTGCGAAGGCGGCGTCGCGCCCGCGCAGGAGGACTGCGTTTCGACCGCGGACCGCAATTGCGACGGCAAGATCGGCTGCGACGACCCGACCTGCAAGACGCACAAGTCCTGTCTTCCGGACTGCAACCCGGGCGACACCAAGCCTTGCTACACGGGTCCGGCCGGCACGCTCGGGAAGGGCGTCTGCAAGGCGGGTGTGATCGCGTGCGAGAACGGCAAGTGGGGCACGACCTGCACGGGGCAGACGTTGCCGTCCGCCGAGGTCTGCTCGGGAGGCGTCGACGAGGACTGCAACGGCCTCGTCGACTGCAACGACTCCGCCTGCGCGCCGACGGCCGCGTGCTGCACGCCGAACCCGACCACGGTCGACGGCACGATCTACGCGAACTCGTCGACGTCGCTCTATCGCGTCGACCCGGTGACGTTCGCGGTCACGAAGGTCGGCGACTTCAACATCGGCGAAGAGATGACCGACGTCGCGGTGACGCCTGCCGGTGTCGTCTACGGCGTCTCGTTCAGCTCGCTCTACTCGATCAACAAGACGACCGGGAAGGCGACCTTCGTCGCGAGCGTCGGCGGCAGCGGCAACAACAGCCTCACGTTCCTCCCGAACGGGCAGCTCCAGGCCGCCGACTCGAGCGGCGACGTGAAGCGGATCGATCCGAGCACGGGTGCGGTCACGTACGTCGGCAACTACGGCGGCGGGATGGGCAGCTCGGGCGATCTCGTCGCCGTCGCGAGCGGGCAGATGTACGCGACGGCGACCGGCTCTGCGAGCGATCTCCTCGTCAAGGTCGCGCCGAACGGCGCCGCCACTGTCGTCGGCCAGACCGGCAAGAGCAGCGTGTGGGGGCTCGCCTATGCGGGCTCGCGCGTCGTCGGCTTCACGACCGGCGGCCAGATCCTGAAGATCGATCCCGCGACCGGCGCCAGCACGGTGCTCGCGAGCACGGGCGTGAGCTTCTGGGGCGCGGGTCAGTCGCCGCTCGTGATCTCGAACGGCTGTCCCTGAGCGGCCCTCAGAACAGATAGGTCGCGAGGCCGAAGCTGCTCGTCGGCCCGCGGCGGACGACGAAGCGGTTCTTCCCGATGACCACTTCCGGCGCGTACTTCTGGTCTTCGGCCGGGAGGCACCCGTCCGCGTCCTTGGTCAGCGCGGCGCCGTCGAACGACGCGAGACACGCGCCCGTGAGCACGCGGCTGCTCGTGAGGAACGTGAGCCCCTGATCGAGCGCGACCTCGGGCGCCGCCGTCCCGTCCATCGCGATCCGCACGACCCGGGTCTTCCGGCTCGACGCGTCGAGCGCGAGGGTGACGAATGCGCCGTCATCGTTCACGCGGAGCGAGCCGTACTCGGCGATCTTCGCCGGCGCCGGCGCGCCCGGCGCGGCGAGGTCCACCTTCCAGAGCGTCGAGAGCTCGCTGCCGTTCGGCTGGCGCTTCGACTGGCTCGTGAGCGCCCAGGCGCCGCCGGGGGCGACGTAGACGATGCTGCCGACGGCCTCCTGAGGTAGCACGCGCTCGGTCTTCGGCTGCGTCGCGCCGGGGGTGAGGATCTCGAGTTGGGTGGCGCGCGCCGCGCCGCCGCCCGAGTACGTGTAGTACGCAAGCGTTCCGTCGCTCGCCGTCGTCGGTCGGAGCCGGCCGAGCGCGTCGTGCTCGGCAGGCTCGCCGAGCGGCGTCTGGACGAGGGTGTCGAGGTCGAGCAGCGCGTAGCTCGCGCGATCGAGCTGCGGATACGAGGTCGTCCGCGGCTGGCGGAGGACGAAGGCGCGCTTGCCGTCCCACGGCGCGTAGTTGCCGCCCCAGCCGAAGACCTGGAACGGCTTCACATTGAAGGCGAGCGGCACGATGCGCGGCGTGGCCCCGCGGAGATCGATCAGCGTGTTGCCGACGAGCATCCGCGACGAGTCCGACGACGCGATCACGGTGGAATACCAAGTGCTGCCGATCGCTCGGAGCGAAGGCGCATCCGTCTGCCACGCGAGCGCCGGCGCGTTGCGGACGTCGACGACGCCTGCCTTCGTGCGCGCCCAGTCCCAGATCGCGAAGACCCGGCCCTCACCGGCGTAGCGAAAGAGGCCGAACTTCGGGATGCTCGTGCCGAGGTCCTCGGCGGCGAGCATCGTGTCGGCGACGAACGAGCGCGCTCCGAACGCCGCGTCCCACACGTTGATCGTGGTCGGCGGCCGCGTCGCGGCCGTCGCCGGCGCATTCGCGTAGGTCGTCCAGAGCGCGTAGTCCCGGCCCACCTGCTGGAAGTAGAGGGTCTCGCCCGGCGTGAACGTGCCGAGGTTCGTGAGCGTGCCTGTCACGAGGTCGATGCGCGCGACCTGCCCGGAGCAGAGGCCGACGTACGCGACCCCTTGCTGGTGCAAGGCCGTGTCTCCGTCGAGGTGGCAGAGATTCCCGACGACCTTGTCGGCGACGATCTCGGACGCGTCGCTCGCGACGGCATCGTCGTCCGAGGCGGGCGCGCACGCGGGCACGAGGGCAGCGAGGGCGAAGACGAAGAGCTTGCGCATGACTTGGTTCTCCCGGGGTCCTCGAGCGCCCCTCAGGGCTTCCTCACCACGACACCACCGCTGCCGACGCCCCACACGGTGCCGTCGGCAGCGCACGTGAGCGCGGTGACCGACCAGACGCCGGGGTCCTCGACGCGCCACGTGTTGCCGGTCATCGAGACGACCGAGCCGAAGGCTCCGGCCACGTAGACGCGCCCGTTCGGGCATGTCGCGATCGACGAGGCGCCGCGCGTGCGGTCGGTGATCTCGCGGTCGACCGGGACGACCACGCCGTCCCTCACGATGCCGCCCGTCGCCTGCACGCCCCACAGCGTGCCGTCGGGCGCGCGCGCGATGACCTGCACCGGCGTGTCCCAGCGCTTCGTCCAAGCACCGCGGTCGTACGCGAAGAGCCCGAGCTCCGTCGCGAGGTACACCTCGCTGTCGCTCACGGCGAGGATCTGGCCGATGTCGCGCGCACCCGTGGGAGGCGCGAGCTCGGCCCAGCCGTCGCCGACCTTGTGCATGATGACGCCGCGCGCCGACACCCAGACGTCGTCGGTGGAGAGCGCCGAGACCCAGGGGCCGCCGAAGAAGTTGTCGAGCGAGACGAACGGCTGGCTCGACGTGACGTTCCCGCCCGCGATCGTCGCGAACTGGCTCGGGCCGGCGGCGACGACGACGCCGGAGGCCGGCGTCGCGACGCCGGTGAGCCACGGCTCGTGCCCGTCCTTCGGGGGGACGGCCTCGGTCGACGACCAGCGCGCGCCGTCGTAGGTCGCGATCTTTCCGCTCCGCCCGACGGCGGCGAGGAACTTCCCGTTCGAGGCAGCGCGGAGGAGATCGGTGACCGGGCCCGCGGTCGTGCGCTGCCAGCCGGCGGCGGTCTTGCGGAGCACGGCGTTGTTGCCGCGCGTCACCCAGAGCGTGCCGTTCGAGCTCGTCGTGACGGTGCGCATCGTGGGCAGGTAGGCGTCCTCGCCGGGGACGCCGTCGACCGCGGTCATGGTCGCGCCGTCCCAGTGGAAGAGCCGACCCGTTCCGCCGTTCGAGTAGCCCAACGTGAAGTACACGTCGTTCGAGGCACGCCCGTCGATCGACGTGATGTTCCAACCCGTGCCGTCGAAGCGACGGTGGCCGGGGGGAGCGATGCTCGTCCACGTCGCGCCGTCCCAGTGACGGAGCTCGACGTTGCCGCCGATCCACACGTCGTTCGGAGCGAACGCGCGGATCGTCCCGATCGCGAGCACGGTCTCGCCGAAGCGGACGGGCGACCAGGCGTTGCCGTCCCAATGCTTCAGCGGCGAGCCGCCGTCGCCGGTGTTCGTCGCCATCCAGACGTCGTTCGGTCCGGTGCCGTCGAACGCTTGGTACGAGAGGCCGAGCGTGGCATCGATCTGCGGCGCAGTCTCCGTCCACGTCTGTCCGTCGAAGTGCACGAGCGAGTAGCCTTGGCCTCCGACCCAGATGTCGTCGGGACCGCTGCCCCAGATCGCACGGAAGGAGCGCGCGCCCGTCGCCACCTTGGTCCAGGTTTGCCCGTCGAAGTGATAGACGACGCCGTAAGGGCCGGTGTTCGGCGCCTTCAGCCGGCCGGCCGCGTAGACGTTCGTCGAGGAGGTGCCCCAGAGCGCGCTGATCTCCGCGCCTGCGATCCGGACCGGCTTCCACGCCGTGCCGTCCCAGCGCGAGAGTACTTCGGAGTCGTTCGCCATCCACGCGTCGGCGTCGCCGAAGGCGAGCACACGGCCCGTCCCGTTCGGGTGGTTCGCCATCCCCCAGCACCACCCGTCGGCGTTCTTCGACGCGGTGCACTCGGCGCTCGTCTGCTCGTCCTGCCGAGAGCCGGTGTCCTCGCCGTCCGGGACGGCACAACCGAAGACGACAACCGACGCGAGCAACGACCAGGAGAGCGACGCGCGCACGGACATGCAGGCGGTCTAGCAGGCAAGATCATGTATGCAATGGTGGGTCTTCGATCCACCGCCGTGATGACTCTCGTCTGCAACCGGCGTTTCGTGAGTTGCTCCCGCCGCACCATGACCCCTCGTTTTCCGGAGGGAATTTGCCGGGCGTGGGTGCCGTAACCACGCGCACACCTCGAACCCCTCACGGAGGCATCATGACTTCGCGCCTGCTCGCTCTGTCGCTTCTCTCCCTCCTCGCCGTCGCTGGCTGCGCTGCCGATCCCGAGGACGCTCCGGCGACCTCCGACGCGGAGCTCGTCCGCGACGCCGCATCGATCACCCGTCGTGACGACGGGCGCTTCGACGTCGTCTGCCAGCCGGCGGCGGGCTCTACGCGATGGACGGAGATCGTCACCGCTGCCGATCTCTCCGCGCAAAACGTCTGCGTCGCACCCCCGAACGCGTGCGCGCCGCTCGATCTCGCGACTGCCGCGAGCCTGATGCCGGCAGGCGAGAGCCGCGCCGAGGCCGGCCGCTTCGAGCTCCTCGTGCGGTCGCGGAAGACGAACCCGATCACCGGCACCGGCGCGTGGTCCGACTGGCGGACGGCCTTCTCCGGGACGGTCACGCTCGGAACGACGTGGGACACGAAGTACAAGAACATCCTCGCGCTGACGATGCAGGGGCCGTACGACGATCAGTCCGGCTACGAGCAGGCGACGTGGGACGTGACGAACGCCGGCATCGTCGCGCACGGCGCGGTCGGGGGGCGCGAGCAGAGCGTCGGCTGGCTGACGAAGGGCGACAGCACCTACTACAGGTGGAGCCCGGCGAAGCTCGGCGCGACGACGTGCGGGATCGACGCGGAGTCGGACGTCGCACGTGTGCAGGGGGCCGAGCGGAGCGCGCGGCTCGTCGTCACGTTCGGGAAGTAGGGCCCCTGGACGAAGCGGTCGGAGCGGCCGTACGTTCGACCCATGTCCGGCTCTGCTGCCGCGAAGCTGAAGAAAGCACTCGAGGGGGGCGGCGCGACGTTCTCGAAGCCCGTCGCGCGCGAGGAGCTCGAGAAAGCGGCGAAGCGCCTCGGCGTGGCGTTCCCCCCGTCGTACGCCGAGCTCGTGACGACGTACGGCGCCTTCACGCTGAGCGGCGAGCTCACCGGTCGCGGACGGGGGAACGATACGTCGTTGTTCCCGCCGGCGCGGGCCGCGAAGGAGACGCTCGCATACCGCGCGAAGATGGCGAAGGCGCGCGACGAGGACGCGAAGGAGATCCTGAACGACGGGATCCTCTTCTGCGGCGATCCGAAGGACGAGGCCTTCCACCTCTTCGTCGTCAGCACCCGGACCAGCCGCGGTGAGATGAAGACCCGTCACTACGACTACCAGGACCCGGGGAACAACGACCCGTGGTTCGAGGGCGACGGCACCTTCGCGTCGGTGGTGACCGGGCTGCTCCAGCGCGTTCGGAAGCGAAAGGACTGACGTCC
>JBDHVE010000237.1:0-11126 GCA_039809485.1 Polyangiaceae bacterium
CGTCCGCGCCGTAGCCGGTCGGGGGCGGCGCCGGCACGTAGGTCGGCGCCGCTTGCGTGTAGACCGGAGCGGCCTGCGGGAGCGAGGCCGGCGTGATCGAAGTCGGGGCGGTGACGACGGTGGCGACCGGCGCGGGCTGCTGGGGGGCGGGCTGCGCGAGCGAGGTCGGGACCGCGGTCGCCTGCGTCGGCGCGGGCGCGCGCACCGTCGCGACCGGCGCCGGCTCGGGCGACGAGGTCGCGCGGCTCATCATGCCCGCGGCGAAGAACATGAACGCGATGCCGAAGGTGACGCCGGCGACGAACCAGGGCAGGCGCCCGAGCTGGGTCGCGGCGCGGAAGCCCTGACCGAGGAGCGAGTTGTCGGTCTGCGCGCGGGTGAGCACCGTCTGCGCGGCGGCGCCGCCGGCCGGACGCGGCGCGCCCGACTGCGTCGGACGCATCGGCGGGATCGTCGGCTGCGGGGGGACGACATAGGACTGCGGGTGGACCGCCGTCTGGACGCCGGCCGGGAGCTGCGGCTGCGAAGGGCCGACGAGCTGCGTCCGCGGGACCTGCGCGTTCGGCTGCGCCTGCTGCATCAGCTGCTGCTGCATCAGCTGCTGCTGCATCAACTGCTGCTGCATCAGCTGCTGCTGCATCAGCTGCTGCTGGAGGAGCTGCTGCTGGACGATCGCGGGGTCGTGCTTCGCGCTGCCTTCGCCCGGTGCCGGCGTCGATGCGCGGAGCGGCTGCACGCCCATCGGGAAGTGCGGTTCCACCGCGACGGGCGGGAACGACGGCTCCTTCGCCGGCGCGGGAGGGGGCGGCGTCGGCTCGGCGCGACGCGGCTCCTCGTAGTGTTGCGTGTAGGGTACAGGTGCCGGCTCGGGCTCCGCGTGAACCGGCGGACGCGACGCGTACGGCGGCGGCTGCGGAGCGGGCAGCGGCGGAGGAACGTAGGAGCGCTCGCTCGGCTGGTAGGACTCGGGCGCGAACGCCTCCTCGTCGCGCGGACGCGACCGCGCGCCGGACTCGTGACGGGCGTCGCGGCGGAGGACGTCGCGCGTGTCGAGGTCGTCGCTGCGCTGTCCGTAGCGCGTCACCGGCTCGGGCGTGGCTTCGTAGGTGGGGCGCGACGCGCGCGGAGCTTCGAGCGAGGGGAGCGCCTCGTACGGCGTCGCGAGGTTGCCGTACGCGTCGTAGCGATCGTCGTCGCTGCGCATCCGCGCGGCGCTCTCGTGCGCTTCGTAGTCGTGCTGCGGCGTCGGATAGGAAGGAGGCGCGTAATCGTGCTGCGCCTCCTGGCCGTACGTCTCGGGCGCGTAGCCCTGCTCCGCGTAGGAAGGCGTGTAGTCGTGCGGGGCGTACTGCTGGCGGAACTCGGCGATCTGCGAGTCGCCCGGGCGCGCGCGCGTCTCGTCGTCCTGCCGTCCGCGGGATTCCTCCCATTCGCGCTCGGCGCGACGTGCGAACGACTCCTCGTCCTGGATCTCTTCGAGCGAACGCGGCCGGCTCTGGCCGTCGCGGGCGCGTGCATCGCGGATGACCTGCGCCGCGTGCGGATGGGGCGGCGCGTCCATCGTCTCGGGATCGCGATAGACCTCGGTCTCGGCCGCGGGCTCGTCGTACGACGGGGGCGGCGCGCTCTCGTAGGGGTTCCGCGCGCCGACGCCCGACGTCGGCCGCTTCGGGCGCGGCGGCGTCGGAGGCGGGGCCGGCTTGGCGGGTCGGATGGCGGGGCGTGCCCCCGCGGCACCGATGGCCGCCGGTCGGAACTTCGGGAGCATTCCACGCTCGCCCATGGTCGTGACGGACGTGATGCACGTTCCGTGCGCGCGCCGGGTCGCGAGGGAAGCCCCTCGATCGCGACTGCGTTCCCCGGCCCTCACTGCACACCTGGGAGTGCGTGCGGATCGACGTCGATCCAGCGTCTGGCTCCATATGGACCCCGAAACGAGCACCGACCACCACCCACATCGCGGCCGGACGCGACCGCGACCCACCGCGCGACGCGGGGCCGCGCCTACGACGTCTCACGTGGATCGTTCCGCGCTCGCCGCGTCCTCGTGGTAGACAGGCTCTCATCGTGGACGCCAAACGCATCGACGTCCTTTCCGACTCCACGGGCGAAACGGCCGAGAAGGTCGTGCGCGCCGCGATGCTCCAGTTCCCGCACTCGGGTGCGCAGCTCCGGCTGCATACGCGGGTACGCACCAAGGAAGCAGCGCGGCCGATCCTCGAGCGCGCGGCGCGCGAGGGGGCGCTCGTCGTCTTCACCGTCGTGAGCCCCGAGCTCCGCGAGTACATCCACGCGTCCAGCTACGAGCTGCGCGTCGAGGCGCTCGACCTCATCGGGTCTCTGATCGGAAAGCTCGGCGTCTACCTCGACCGTCAGCCGATCAACATGCCGAGCGCGATGCTCCCGCTCTCCGACGAGTACTTCCGTCGGATCGAAGCCGTGGAGTTCACGGTCAAGAGCGACGACGGGAAGGAGCCCCGCAACTTCAAGAAGGCGGACCTCGTCCTCGTCGGCGTGAGCCGCACGTCGAAGACGCCGCTCTCGACCTTGCTCGCGCAGCGCGGGCTGAAGGTCGCGAACCTCCCGCTCGTGCTCGGCGTCGCGCCGCCGCCCGAGCTCGAGGAGGCGAACCAGGAGCGCTGCGTCGGTCTCACGATCGGCCTGGAGCCGCTCGTCGAGATCCGCAAGGCGCGTCTCCGCCAGCTCGGCATGAGCGTCGACGCGAACTACGGCCTCAAGGATCAGGTGAAGGCCGAGCTCGAGTTCGCGCAGGGCATCTTCGCGAAGCACCCGTCGTGGCCGGTCATCGACGTGACGGGCCGCGCGATCGAAGAGACCGCGGTCATCATCCTCGAGTCGCTCAAGGAGCGCGAAGAGGCGAAGCAGATCGCCAAGTCAATCGTGTGATCGATGCGTGCGCGCGTCCGGAAGGCGGCGGTCGTCACGACCGCCGGCACGATCGCGATCCTCTCCGTCGCCGCCTGCGGGCTCGACATCCTCGGCACCGCCGGTCCTGCGATCGACGCGGGTGACGCCGGCGAGGACGCGCAGCCGGAGTCGGATGCAGGCGCCTCTCCGGCGCTGCCGCTCGTCGACGCGGGCTCGAGCCCCGACGCCGCGACCGTGCTCGACGCCGCGCCGGCGCCGGGCTTCTGCGCGTCGCAGACGACGCCGTTCGTCTACTGCAACGACTTCGAGAACGCGGTCGTCGGCTTCCCGAACGAGCGGAGCACGGGCGGCGCGATCGCGGTCGAGCCGTTCGGCGCGAACCACGCGCTGAAGGTGAACGTCGACCAGGGCAGCGCCGCGCGTTCGGTCTACGTGAGCCAGCCGCTCGCGTCGCTCGGTCAGCTCACCGCGACCGGCTACGACATCACGTTCTCGTTCTCGGTCCGATCGAGCTCGCTCGCGTACGCGGTGCTGGGCGGTCCGTTCCTCGCGTCGGGCCCGGGCGTGACGGGCGGCTATGCGATGGGCGCGGCGGCGTACGACGACGGCTTCCGCCTCGACTTCGCGCAGCCGACCCCCGACATCCTCAGCGTCTACTGGCTCCCCGGCGACACGTGGCACTCGGCGTGGATCCGCTACGGGCGCGCGCCGGTCGGATCGCCGTTCGTGCAGCTCGTCGTCGACGGCGTCTTCGTCGCGCTCGATCGCGTGCAGAAGAACGATCTGCCGACGCTCGATCTGCGGCTCGGCGTGTATGCGACGAGCGAGGACGACGGCGCGGCGGAGGTCCTGTACGACGACGTGCTGGTCAGGACGTTCTGAGCCGGTAGGCAGCTGCATTCACACAAACGCGCGGCCGTCAATTCGGGGATACCGTCATACCCATCGTCGTCTGAGCTGGGGAGCTCTCGTTGCGGTGTTCATATCCTCCTCCAGATCTTCGACTACGAGCGCTCGATCGATTGCACGACTGCGCTCACGCCGTCACGCTGCCCTCACACGCGACGCCGGAAGGTGATGCATGCCGAGGAAGCGACGTTCCGAGAAACGCCCAAAACGCCCTCTCGAGCTCGAGACGAGGCCTCGAGGTTCGAGAGCGCCGTTTTCAGCGAAGGCGATGGCCGCCGTCGCATCGCTCATCGCCGTGATGTGCGCCTGCGACACCGCCCGCAGCGGCCCAGACCGCACCGCGTGCAACGACTATGTCGCTCTGCTGCGGCGTTGCGGTGGTGAGACCGTCGCATCACGCACGCGAGCCGCTCTAGACGACGCGCTCGCCGATCCTGTTCGCGGCGAACGGACGGCAGCAACGTGCGTGGTCCAGCGAGAGCGCCTCGAGCGCTCGTGCCGCTGAGCCGCAGCTTGCCCCTGTCGGCGACGACCGACGACATCGAAAGTCGACCCGGACACCTGACGCCAGGTGCCTCAGCCCAACACGCTCCGAAGCAGGCCCACATGCGCAACCGCACCCGTCGCCTCTTGCTGGTCTCCCTCGTCACCATCATGTCGAGCGTCTCGCGGTTCGCGGACGCGGATCCGACGGTCCCCGGCGCAGCAGTGCCCGAGGGCGTCTTCGGTTCGGGGAAACAGGGCGCCGCTGGAAACGCGGATTCCACGGGTGCGTTCTCCTTTTCCGTTCCGCTCGACCTCCCGCGCGGCCGCGGAGGTGTGGGACCGAGACTCTCGCTGGGCTATCACTCATCGTCAAAATCCGGAAACGCCGGATACGGCTGGAACCTCCGCGTTCCATCCATCGAGCGGAGCCCCCTGTCTGGCAACCCGGTGTTCGACGGGTCGCCTAGCGATCTCGCGTTCCGCGAACGATTCACGTATGGGGGCACGCTCCTCGTTCTCGTCTGCCAGGCGGGTCAGAGTCTCGGCTGCTCCACCGGAGGCGAGGTGTTGCCGGGATGGGCTGCTGCCGGCGGTTGGTCCTACTTCCGAGCGCAAGTCGAAGACGGCACTCCGGCGCGCTTCTTCCTGAGCGCGGACCGAACGACATGGCGCGTTCAGATGAAGGGCGGCGTCCTTCTCACGTTCGGCGCCGACGAGAACGCGATCGAGCAGGAGAGCGGGCCCGGGACGGAAGTCCGCTGGCATCTCACGAGTGAAGTCGATGCGCGGAACCCGGTCGAGTACGCGCGAGATCGCGCGGAATATCGTTGGCAGAAGCTAGGCTCGCGCGGACACAGCTACTTGCGCGATATCTACTATACCCCTCCCAGGACGGGAGCTGCGTCGGACCTTGATTGGTCGTATCACGTCCAGCTCGCGTGGAAGACCAATCCCCACGCGCACACGTCGTACGGCTCGCCGCTGCGAACGGCATCCGACATGCTCCTCGAGTCCATCGGCGTGGCGGCAATGCCATTCGCCACGGTGGGCGCGCGCCTCGTGCATCGCATTTATCGCCTCGACTATCTCGACGACCGGCTGGGTGGCAATTACGATCCGAACGCTTCCCCACTGTTCCACGAACAGTTCCTCTATCGTGTTCGCGAGGAAGGTCGATGCGGGCGGACGGAGACGGACGGACGAATCCCGTTCTTCGGCGACTGCGCGACGCTCCCGCCGCTGACCTTCGGCTACGAAGGGCACGAGATGGCTACCGGGCCGTTCCCCGTCTCCACCATTCTGAACGGTTCGTTCGCATCGGACCGCACCGCGTTCTATGCACCGAACGGCATCACGATCGTGGACTTCGACCGCGACGGGCTCCCGGACATCGTCCAGAGCTGGCCGTCTGCGCCGACGTGCGAGCGCGTCCTCGGCGGGAGCTGGAACGTCGCTCCTGGCCATACCGTCGTGCAAGACGGGATCGTCTACTGCAGCAGCGAAGCCGGTGACGTGTACGGGAGGCAGTTCGCGAACACCTACGCGCGTCCGATGGTCGGGTATCTGAACGAGGGCGTGCTCTGGAACAACGTCGCGCAGCTTCGGCATCAGTGCATGGATGCAGGAACGCGGACCAGCTGGGGGACGCCGCTCGGGCTGACGGCGAACGGCGACGCCCCCGGCTTTCTGACGACGGCGGGGAGCACCACGCTGCTCGGGAACTGGGGCCAATCGGCGGTCGCGTGGCGGAAGAACGACTTCCGCGCGATGATCGCCGTGCCGTCCGGAGCGCCGACGGATCCGCAAGGGAACTGCCTGCTTCCGATGCGCCCGTTCGCCGCCGCGGACGCGGAATCGCCAGCCTGGAGCGCGCCTCCACTTCCCGCCGACTTCGCCCCCACATGGACGTGGCGCAGCGTCGATCGCGAGGACTGGGCTCGAGCCTCGGTATTTTCGGCACCGGCTTGGCTCGCAGATGTCGACGGTGACGGGCTCGTCGACGCCTTCAGTCGCCGGGACACGCATTCCGACTATCTGAGCGAAGCGTTCGTCCAGTACACACGTCGCTTCGCTCGCGGTGAACGTCCCGACGGTCGCCAGGCGCAGGTCCCGTTCGCTTTCGAGGACACGACTCACACTTCCATCGCGCCTCGCGACGGCCTGGTCCCTACCCCTGGACTTGGGCTCGATCATCGCGCGTTCTACGTGGACATCAACGGTGACGGTCTCGTCGATCTGGTCACCTCGAACCCCGACGACAACAACATGCAGGGCAACCCCGAGGTTCGCCCGGGAGACGGCCGCGGCAACTTCGCGTGCGTTTCGTCACGTCAGCCTGACGTGCCCGGCTGGGGATGTCTCGACAACGGCGGCCTCACGCCGTTCTACCGCCTCGAGTTCACGAGTACCGGCGCGCTGCCGTTCGACGGCGAAACGTTCTTCCACGACGTGACCGGCGACGGCCTTGCAGATCTCGTCAAGCTGAAGCCGAGTTACACGACGCCGGGTGCGCTCGAGCTCTGGGTGTTCGTCAACATGGACGGCCACACGTTCAGCTGTGTCGGCGTGAACGGCTGCTCGGTGGGAGTCTTCCTCGATACGGTGCACACCTCGTTCGACGTCGGGACCGTCGACGAGCGCAAGCTGGCCTTCGCGGACATGGATGCGAACGGGATCGACGAGCCCGTACTCGTGACCCGAACCGGGATCCACGTCGCTTCCGTGATGCCGACGCGTCAGCCGAGCGACCGCGAGCACGCGCCGCGGCCAGGCCTCCTCACGCGCATCGACAACGGCCGCGGAGCGACCACTCGGCTCGTCTACAAGACGATCCAGGAGCTCGACTTGGCCGCCCGCGGGTCACCGGAGCCGTGGGAGCACCACTCTCGGTTGCCTGGGACCGTCGTGACGACGATGCGCACGGAAGACAGCGTCGTGGACGCCTCGTGGCAGACGCTCCCGGAACCTTTCGGCGTCGAGCGCGCGACGTCCTTCACGTACCGCGACCCGGCCTATGATCGGTGGCAAGGACGGGTTCTCGGGTTCCGCCGGATCACAGAGAAGCTCGAAGGAGAGAGCGCCGTCACCGAGACGACGTACCGCTTCAGCGCATGCCAGAACGACTCGCTCCGCGAGCTCAACGGCAACGGTCCCGAGCAGCGCTGCATCGACGGCGACGAGGACGAGTGGGAGTACGCGCAGGAGGCTGCAAGGAAGCCATACGTCGGTCGTCCGATTCGGGTCGAACGCTACGTTCCCGGCGTAGCCGGCCGGCAGGACGCCCAATACCTCTGGTCCAAGCTGATCCACTGGGGCGCGAAACAGTTCACCGCGACGACGACGGCGGCCGGAATCGAACAGTACTGGTGGCGCCCCCGCGTCGTCACCGAGGAGACGACGTTCTTCCGGACGACGCCAGGCGCGACCGTGGTGCTCGGAGGGTTCGCGCCACCACAAATCCCGGGAGAGGACCCGATCCAAGCGGCGCATACCCAGCAAGGAGCACACACCGTCCAGCACGAGCTGAGGTACGACGAAGCTGGCTCGCTCCTGTACGAAGCCGACACGGAAGTCGGCGTCCCGGATGGGCACCCCGCGATTACCGTCTACTCGACCCAGTCGTTCACCGATCTTCCCCCCGCTGGATCTCTGGCGCCGATTCCCTGCGACGAGAACTACGTCTGCCGCGCAACGCACGTCTCGCTCTGGGCGGCTGATAGAGGGGACCCCGCGACGTTCAAGCGCCGTCGCGAGTCGGCCTTCGTCTACGACAGCAGCGCGTGGGCCGGCCCCGTCGAAGTGAAGGCCGGGGTCGGTGATACGGCGGGCCTCGCGCGGAGGGCCCCGAGCGGCGTAGCCAACTCCGGCGGTCGGAGTGCCGACGCCTTCGCCGAGATGGAGCTCCTGACCGTCTCGACCCTCGAGTACGACGACGTCGGCAACGTGACGCGTGTCACGGGAGATCCCGCTCCGTTGGAGGGTGACCCGGCAAGGTGCACGCAGATCGGCTTCGACGAGCTCTTCGGGCAGTTCCCGAGCAGCGTGAACCGCTACACGAACGGCTGCGGCACGGCCGCTCTCTCGGACGTCTACGCGTACGATCGCGCGACGGGGACTCCCGTCCTGCACTTCGGGCCCAATGGCGGTATGGCGTCGATCACGCTCGACACATTCGGGCGGCCGCTCGAGGCCTACAGTCCCGACCCCGATGCCGTCTACGCGACCGTGCTTTCCACGACGTTCAACTACGTCGACGGTACGTCCGTCAGCGCCGTGGAAACGCATACCCAGGTGGCCGCCGGGACCGATCTTGCGCAGATCACGCTCCTGAACGGGCTCGGAGAACCCGTGCTGTCCTTCGCGGGCGACGGAGCTTCGTGGGTCGTTCGCGCGACGGAGCCGGATTCGGCGGGACGCGTGGTACGCAGCTACGCCCCGAAGTACTGGCTCGGAAACCCGCTGACCGTTGCGGCGCAAGCGCAGGGCGGCGTCGTCTCGGGCAACGACCCCCACCAGGAGCTCGCCTACGACGGTTTCGGCCGCGTCGTTCGCGTCGACGAGCACACCTCGAGCGGAGTCATCCCGGTCCGCACCTACGATTATGGCGTCTTCGAGATGGGGGTGGAAGACGCCGAGGAAGTTCGCGTCGGCTCTCCGCGTCAGGGCGGACACACGTCCCAGCGCACTGACCACCGAGGCAACGTACTCGAGGTCACGCGCTGGCGAGCCTCGATGCCGAGATCCTCGGAGCTCGTCGATCGGCTCGTGACGGGAGAAGTCACGAAGCTCGAACGGTACTACGACGGCGCGATGCTCTACAGGCGCACTGCAGCCTATGACACGCTCGGCCGTCTCCGAAGCAACACGGAACCGAACGTCGGGACGTGGAATTACATCTACAGCCGCGATGGAAATCTGATCGGGACGAGTGACGCGCGTGGCTGTGGCATCGACTACTACTATGACGGGCTCGGACGCTTGCGCGGAGAGGACTACTCCCCGTGCTCGTCGCGGCAACCGACCTACTCGGAGGCGAATCTCGCGACGGGAGAAGGTTTCGAGACCTCTTACACCTACGACGAATACGAGCCCGGCCAGCTCGCCGGAGACGCGACCTTCCCTGACACGGCGATGTTCGCCGCGGGCCAGCTCACCGCCGTTCGCGATCGCGCCGCTCACACGCAGCTGAACGGCGACGCGAGGGGTCGGACGCGGCAGATGGCGCGGCAGCTCGCCATCCCGATGTCGGCCGTTGCCCGGACCGACTACACCACGCAGTGGTACAGGAGCCGCCTCGACTACGACGTCGGAAACCGACTGGAGCGTCGGTCCAGTGGCGTGTCGGCGGCCGCCCCAGCGCTTCTCGTCAACGGCACGAGCGAGGAGCTCTGGCAGTACACGCTCTTCGGCCAGCCGACCTACATCTCGACGAGCTACGGAATCATCCAGAGGGGTGCCGCATACGCGGCCGATGGTCAGCCCGAACAGATCTCGTACGGCGACGCCGCGAACACGAAGACGGACTTCACCTACGACGCGCGCAGGCGTCTCACCGGGCTCAAGACCTGGCGAAGCGCGCCGTCGTTCTGGAGCGGACCTGCGACGGCCGACTATCCGCTTCCTCCGGTGACGACGACGCCGACGCTTCTCCACGACATCCAGATCCTCTCCTATGACGACGTCGGCAATCCCGGCATCATCAAGGACAACTCACCGGTGAACGGGTATCGCGGCCACGCTGCCAAGCAGCGGACGTTCACCTATGACGACGACTATCGGCTGAAGACGGTCAACTACGCCTACTTCCAGCAATTCCAAGGAACGAACGACAACCTGTGGATGAACCCGTTCGCGGCTGAGAATGCCGCTGGTGATCGCTCGCCGGTTCCGCCGCGTTCGGTGACCTCGCGAGTCACGTCACAGTCGTTCACCTACGACGGCCTCGGCGGCCTCGCCAGCTCCAACGACAACCTCTCGCTCAACTGGGACCGTTCCCTCGGCAACATCGCACGAGGCCGAACCGGAGAGGATGCGCTCGGACCGAACCAGCTGCAGTCGGCAAACGGGGTGTATGCGAGCTACGACGAGGCCGGAAACCTGGTCGAGCTCAAGGTCGACCGGCCCGGAACGTGTATGAGCGGCTCGGTGTCGAAGTGTAAGCAATGGTTTGCTTACGATTGGGACGAAACAGGCAAGCTGCTCCGGGCTCGACGCTGGGACTTCACGACGAGCTTCCCGGTGGTTCCCCCGGGTCCGTCCCCGTCGGAGCGCTCCGTCCCGACGGACACGCCCACTCGAGATCTGTCCTTCGCGTACTCGCTCGGAGCTCGCGTCCTCATCTGGAAGACAGATGATGTCGGCACGCTGCGTGCCACGGCGGACGTCTTCCCGACGCTCCGCATCGAGAAGGCGGCGTTCGTCGCAGGCGAGTACGTCGCCGGCGACTCCGAGCAGCGGCCGCGAATGGCGGGCGTCGCGGACGTGCGGTGGGATCCGACGCTTCCGACGCGCACGGGTTCCGACGTCCACATGTTCCAGGCGATGACCGACGAGCTCGGCTCGTCCACGGTCCTCATCGAGAACTCCACCGGCGAGCTCGCGGAACGCGTCACATACCAAGCCTACGGCGCCACGGAACAAGACACGCGACCCACGCGCTGGGGCGCCCATCGCGAGCCGCTTCGCTTCACGGGCAAGGAGGACGACGTCGAGATCGGGCTCACGTACTTCGGAGCGCGGTACTACGCCCCGAACCTCGCGCAGTGGGCGAGCGCGGACCCGTTGACGATCCATGCGATGGGAGCCGACCTGAATCCGTACGCGTACGTCGCGGGCCGGGTAAC
>JBDHVE010000238.1:0-11123 GCA_039809485.1 Polyangiaceae bacterium
ACCCGAACCAGCTCGCCGGCCCCGCTCCCTCGCCCCGCTCCCGCACCCGCACCCGCACCCGCACCCGAACCTGCTCGCCGGCCCCGCCCGCTCGCGAGCCCCGCAGCCGCGGCTCGCGAGCGAGCGAGCGAGCGAGCGAGCGCGCCGTCACCCGATCAGCCCCGTCAGCAGCGCATACAACCTGTCCGCGAGCCGCAGGCATCGCTCCACGCTCTCCGGCGCGCAGTCCCCGCACGGCCCAGCCACCTCCACGGCGGCAAACGCCTCGAGCGCCTCCCCGCGCGCGATCGTGAACGCCCGCGCCTTGTCCGCCTTCGAGAACCGCCCGGCCCCTTCGGCGATGTTGCAGCAGACGGACTTCGCCGCGCGGAGCGCCTCGTCCCGCAGCTTCGCGTCGCGAACGTTCGCAGCGCGAACCTCGAGGAGCATCTCGGTCGCGACCTGGTAGGCGGCGAGACGGTGGAACGGCAGGCGCGGTCTGGAGGAGGTGGTCATGCCCTTCCACGCGCGGCATTCGTGACGGCGCGAAGCGCCGGCGCGAATGGTGCGCGCCAGGCATGACCACCTCCTCCAGACCGCGCGGTGCTCAGCGTCGCCTGCTGAACACGAGCAGCACGACCCCGAGCCATCCGAGAGCACGAAAGACGCGATCGGCCCATCCAACTCCCGCGTACCCGCGGTCGACACCCACCTCCGGCATCGGCTCCCGCTCGAGCGCCTCGACGAGCGCGGGCTCTCCGACGAGCTCCCCGGAAGCGGTCCGCACCACGGTCCTCCCCGCCCGGATCGCGTCGATCACCGCACGCTCGCTCGCCTCCGTCGCGAACACCCACGTCCGCACGCTGCCCATCCCCGCACCCCAGTGGTAGTCGGACGACCCGATCGCCGCGAGCCGCCGTCCCTCGTGCTCGTAGAACGCGGCGAGGTCCTCCGACCGCCACCCTCCGCGCGACGCGCGCGCGCTCGGATTCGCGAACGGGTGCGCGACCTCGGCACCGTCCAGCTCGTCCCGCACCGGCAGGAGCGCGGGCCAGTACCGCTTCACCGGGTGCGCCGCGATCACGACTCCACCCTGCTCGTGAACCGACCGCACCGCGTCGCGCGGGTTCGTGGTCGGCGCGATCCCTTGCGAGAGGCCGACCGCGATGAGGTGCGCGCGATGGGTCGTGATCTCCTCGCCCATGATGACGAGCGGCGCACCCTCCCCCACGAAGCGGGCGGCGAGCTTCGCGATCGCGGCGGAGAGGATCCCGTTGTGCTCCGTCACCGCGACGACGTCGAGCCCGCGCCGCCGCGCGTGCGCCGCGATCGCGAGCGGCGAGAGCCCACCGTCGCTGAGCGCGGTGTGCACGTGAAAATCGGCCGCGAGCACGCGGTAGCCCGCACGCACGACGACGGCCCGCTCCGGCGCGCGGCTGTACGCGTAGCCCGACACCACCCCGAGCAGGAAGAGGACGAGGCCGACGATCCTCACGGCGCCCCCTCGGACGGGAGGATCGGAAGGAGCTGCCCCGCGACGACGAAGTACGCGAGCACGCAGGTCGTCATCACGAGATAGAAGAGCCCGAGTCCGGCCCAAGCGCGACGGCGCGTCAGCCCGACGACGCGACGAAAGCACGCGTACGTGAGCACGCCGCCCCACCCTGCCGTCACCAGCGCCACGAACGGCGCCGTCGTGAGGAGCACGCGCGCGGGGTCGGTCGCGAAGATGTAGACTGCACACACCCCGAGGAGCGCCGCGAGCCACGGCCCGTGCCCCGCGAGGTAGAGCCCATACACGTGCAGCACGCGCTTCTCGGGCGCGAGCGCGCGGACGACCGCGGCGATCCCCGCGAGCTGGACGACGAGCACGTACGCGAAGGACGGCACCGAGGTGACGAGCTCGAGCGGGCTCAGCCTCGACGTCGACGTGATCGCGACGAGCGTTCCGAGCACGAGGAGGAGCCGCGCCGCGGAGCACGTGCGCCCGCCCGTCCTCGCCACCGAGCTCGGCGTACGTCCGGAACGGACGCACCATGAGCCGAGCCGGATCGTCGAGCATCGCGCTCAGCATGGCGCATTCGGGCCGCCGGTGCCCGAGTTGCGAAGCCGGCGCGAAGTCCTACGCTTGCCGGGTTGTCTCCGCGCTCGCTCCGCTCTGCCCTGGTCGCAGCTCAGCTCGTCGGCTTCCTCACGCTGCTCCGCAGCGTCGCCTTCGATCGCTGGTTCACCGTGCTCGTGTCCGCGCTGATGATCGTGGGCGCGCGTGCCGCGCTCCGCGGTCGTTCGTGGGGTGTCGCGCTCGCGTTCGCGGCCGCGATGTGGTTCCCGGCAGCGTTCCTCCTCGGGATGGCGCCGGCGTGGTTCCTCCTCGTCGGCGCGCTCGGGGCGCGACCGTTCGCGCGGGCGTGGGGAGCGTTCCGGACGTTCGACCGCGGCGCAGCGGCCGCGCTCGCGGGACTCGCGACCGGCGCGGCTGGCCTGGCCGCCGTGTTCTGGAAGATGGCGGCGCCGTGGCTGTTCTGGAACGTGGCGGCGCTCCGTCCCGGGATCGAGCCGGCCCACGGTCTCGCGCTGGCGGCACTCGCGACCGCGGGCGTCGCGGTCGCGGTCCGTGACCGGAAGCGCCCCGGCGGTCTCGTCGAACCGGCGCTCGCGACGGCTCCGGCCACGACCAACGTGCGCGTCGCGACCGAGGAGCGCATGCGCGTCGAGGACGACTCGGCGCTCGAGGAGGAGGCGATGTCGACCTCCGAGGACGAAGAGGCCGCGCCGAAGCGCGCAGCGCGCCTGCGTTGAGAGCTAGTCTTCTCGACGTGAGACCAGGTCCGGTGCTGGCAGCGGCCGCTCTCGTCGCGGTGGGATGCGCCGACGCGAAGGAGCCCGCACCTCTGCTCCGCGCGAAGGGCATCGACGTCGCGTTCGCGCTCGAGGCCGGGCTCTCCGGCATGCCCGTCTTCCAGGGGCCGGTCGTGCTCGCGCCGAGCCTCCGCCCCTGCCGCGTGGAGCCGGTCGTGGCGGTCGCGAAGGCGGCCGCGACGATCGAGACGGAGGACGAGACGCCGGTGGAGAAGATCGTCGCGCTCGGTGAGGGCGCGGTCGCGCCGCTCGTCGTGCTGACGAAGTCGAGCGCCGCTCGCGTCGCGGCCCCCGCCGCCCACGCGCTCCATTTCTTCCCGTGTCGCGAGGCCGTGGCGCGGGTCGAGGTCCTCCTTGCGCATCCCGCGCCGTCGATGCGGTCCGGCGCGCTCCTCCCCCTCGCCGGCTCGCAGAAGGATGCGGCGACTCCTCGCCTCATCGGTCTCCTCGACGACCAGGACGAGGGCGTCGTCCATCACGCGATCGACGCGCTCCGCCGCGTCGGCGACACGCGCGCGATCGCGCCGCTCGAGCAGCTCGCCTCACGTCGACCGGCAGTGGGTGACCGCGCAAAGGCGGCGGCCGCGGAGATCAACGCGCGCGGGCGGTGACCTTCGCGCCGCGGTACTCGCGAGTATCGAGTAGCCTCGCGCGCGACCGATGAGGCTCACCGCCGTCACCGCGCTGACATTTCTCCTCTTCTTCACCATCCATGCCCGCGCCCAGGAGGCGGAGGACGCATCGACGCCCGGGCCGGACGCCGCGCCGAAGGAGCCGGTGACCGAGGCCGACTCCGAGCCGAAGCCGGCGCCGCCGCCCCCGGCTCCGGTTCCGCCAGCGGCACCGACGACGCCGCCGAGCCCGAGCGAGAGCACGACGCCGCGCCGGCCGTTCGACCCCGGCGCCGTCGTCCTCTCGCTCGACGACGCCGCGCCGCTCTTCTCCGGCGGCAACGTGAACCGTCTCGCCGACGTCGACGCCTTCTCGATCGGCGAGGCAGCAAGCCTGTCGACGATCGTGACGCCGCCCGAGCTCCCCTACGTGGACATCGTCCTCGGACCTCGGATCACGCTCGGCGGGTCGTTCGGGCTCACCTTCCGTCAGCAACCCGAAGGCAAGCGCGTCTCCGACGAGCTCGCGCCGGCGTTCCTGACCGTCCACGGTCGTGCCGGCGTCGCCCTCCCGATCGGGACGGACTGGGCGTTCTGGCCGCGCGTGGGCGCTGCGTTTCATCACGGCTTCGATCGGACGCAGGTTCCCTCCCAGCTCGATCTCGAGGTCGACACGCGCTTCGTTCATGCGCTCTCGAGCGACGTGGCGCTCACGTTCGGCGTCGCGGTCGTCGCGCCGCTCCATACGTGGCGCCGCGCTCCCGCCTACTCCTCGTCCGGGTACCCGATCTACGTCATGGACCGCGGTCCGTCGGCGCGCGTCGCCGCGAGCGTCGGTTTCCTCGCGCGGCTCGATGGTCCGTCCGACGCGGATGCGGACCCGGAGGCCGACGCGCGTCCGCCGCTCCGGTCGGGGACGTGGATCGTCGGCGTCGATCGCCTCTTCGAGCTCGCCGCCTACGAGAGCCGGGTCACGGAGCCGAAGACCACGCCGTTCGGCGAGAAGCCGCCCGCGCGCACGTCCGCGTCCGACACGCGCCTCGGCATCGTCGACACCCGGACCGTGCTGCCTCGGATCCCGCAGCTCTCCGCCGACGTCGTCGTCGTGAAGCACTTGACGCTCGGCCTCCGTGGAGGCCTCGGCTACATCGAGCCGACGCGGAGCAGCCAGAACGTCGTCGCGGTCACGGTCGCACCGCGCGTCGGAGCGCTCTTCGGGGTGCTCCCGCACGTCATGCTCTGGCCGCGCGCGGGCGCTGCGCTCCTCTTCGCACGCGAGGACGGAGCGCCCGCGATCGAAACGCGCCACGTGGGCTTCGAAGGAGATCTCTACGTCGCGTTCCGGATCACGCGCCACTTCCTCCTCGCGGCGGGCCCGACCGTGCTCGTCCCGATCGAAGGCCGTCGGCTGGTCGTCGGGAAGGGGCTCGCGACGACGCTGTCCGTCTTCCAGGTGGCCGCGAGCGGAATGGTCGGCATGGCGTTCTGAGGCGCGAGCCACCCGCGCTCTTGCGATGCCGAAGGCGGCGAGCGCTGCACGCACTTCGTCTCCCTCGTCCGGCCGAGATCCGTCTCGTGCAGTGAACGTGCGTGTGGGCCGCCGTGGACGTTTCTCTCCGAGAAACCCATCGAAGTACGTCCAGACGGTGGATGACGGTTGCCACGCCGATCGAAGCAGGCATCCTTGGGATCGCCGTCACGGGTTCTCGGAGGAGGTCGAATCGAAATGAAGAAGCTAGCGCTCGCGGTCGTGTTCCTCGGTCTTGCGGCTTGCACCGGCGAGGTCGCCGACGACACGGAGAGCGAGGAGCGGGCCCCCGCTCCCGTCGCTCCGGTGCTCCTCGAGAAGCTCGACAACCCCGCCTACGAGGTCGCGAACAAGGTGCTCGACAACCCGGCCTACTGACGCGGGCGCGACCACCGCGATGACGTCGGACGAAGCCTCGTCCGACGTCACGCCCGGTCGACCGCGACCACGCCCTGCACCTTCTGGAGCGCCTTCATCACGCCCTTCAGCTGGGTCAGGTCCGAGCACACGAAGGTGAAGACGTTGACCGCCTTGCCGTCGTCGCCCGCGCGGCAGTTCGCTTCCGAGATGTTGATCCCGAGCTGGCTGAAGGTCTGACCGACGGTCGCAAGGATGCCGGGGCGGTTCGCGGTGACGACGCGGAGCTGCACCGAGCGATTGATCTTCGCCTTCGAGTCCCACGTGATCTCGACGCGACGCTCGGGATCGGTGTCGAACGCCTTCGGGCAGCCGCGGCGGTGGATCGTGACGCCGCGCCCGCGCGTGATGAAGCCGAGGATGTCGTCGCCCGGGAGCGGGTTACAGCACTTCGCGTAGCGGACGAGGACGTCGTCGATGCCGTTCAGGCGGATGCCGCCGTCGTCGCCCTTGATGACCTTGCGGACGAAGCCCGCGAGGCGCCCCTCGCGGAGCTGCTCGGGCGGGACGCTCTGCGCGCCGTCGACGGACGGCGGCGCGACGACTTCGAGCACGTCCTTCGGATCGACCTTGCCGTAGCCGATCCCGATGAAGAGCTCGTCGATGTTGCCGACCGAGAGCTGCTCGAGGAGCTTCCGGAGCTCGTTGTCGTTCTTGAGCAGCTTCGAGAGCGAGACGCTCGACTTCGAGAACTCGCGCTCGAGGAGCTCCTTGCCGAGGCGGAGCGACTTGTCGCGCTGCTCCTGGCGGAGGAAATTGCGGATCTTCGCGCGGGCGCGCGTCGTGATCGCGACGTCGAGCCAGTCCTTGCTCGGCTGCTGGCTCGGGCTCGTCACGACCTCGATGACGTCGCCGTTCCGGAGCTTGTAACGAAGCGGCTCGAGCTTGCCGTTCACGCGCGCGCCGGTGATGTGCTCGCCGAGCTGCGAGTGGATCGCGAAGGCGAAGTCGACCGGGGTCGAGCCGCGCGGGAAGACGCGGACCTCGCCCTTCGGAGTGAAGACGTAGACCTCGTCCTGGAAGAGATCGACCTTCACGCCCTCGAGGAACTCGGCCGGGTCCTTGAGGTCCTTCTGCCACTCCATCAGCTGGCGGAGCCAGCCGAAGCGCGCCGCGTCGCTCTCGGCGATCCCGCCGCCGGCGCTCTTGTCCTTGTACTTCCAGTGCGCGGCGATGCCTCGCTCCGCGACCCGGTGCATCTCGTGGGTCCGGATCTGGATCTCGATCCGCTCGCGGCCCGGGCCGATGACCGTCGTGTGGAGCGACTGGTACATGTTCGGCTTCGGCAGCGCGATGTAGTCCTTGAAGCGACCCGGCACCGGGGTCCACTTCGAGTGGATGACGCCGAGCGCGGCGTAGCAGTCGCTCACGCTCTCCACGAGCACGCGGAACGCGATGATGTCGTGGATCTGCTCCACGCTGCACTCGTTGGCCTTCATCTTCCGCCAGATCGAGTAGAGGTGCTTCGCGCGCCCCGACACGTCGGCGGCGAAGCCCTGCTCGGCGAGGCGGCTCGACAGCGTCTTCGACACGTCGAGGATGTACCGGTCGCGTTCCTTCTTCGTCTTCGTGACGCCCTGGAGGACCTCCTGGTAGCCCTCGGGCTCGAGCCAGCGGAACGAGAGATCCTCGAGCTCGCTCTTGAACGCCTGGATACCGAGCCGGTTCGCGAGCGGCGCGTAGATCTCGATCGTCTCGCGCGCGATGCGCTCCTGCGCCTCGGGCTTCATGTGCTCGAGCGTTCGCATGTTGTCGACGCGATCGCAGAGCTTGATGAGCAGGACGCGGATGTCCCGCGCCATCGCGACGACCATCTTGCGGAAGTTCTCCGCCTGACGGTCCTCCTTCGAGGCGAAGTTGATCTTGCCGAGCTTGGTGACGCCGTCGACGAGCGAGGCGACCTCGGCCCCGAACTCGCGCTCGATGTCCTTCGTCGTCGCGAGCGTGTCCTCGACGACGTCGTGGAGGAGCCCCGCGCAGACCGACGCCGTGTCGAGCCGCAGCTCGGTGATGATTCCCGCGACCGAGGCCGGGTGGATGAAGTACGGGTCGCCGCTCTTGCGCTTCTGCCCGTCGTGGGCCTTCGCGCTGTAGTCGTAGGCTCGCTTGATCAGGTCGGCGTCGGCCGCAGGCTGATAAGACCGCACACGCTCGATGAGGGAGTCGACCTGAAGCATTCGGTGGGGCCGGACCGGCGAGATTCGCCGGGAAAAGCCCGATCTCGAACGTAACACCCCCCAAATCGCAGGGCAACGGGACGACCGAAGACAGAGGCGCCGCGTGCAGCCGAGCTCATCGCCCATCGTGCACCCACGCAATGGCGGCAGCCCTCCCGAGCGTTTTCGCGGGCATGCTAGCTTCGCGCGCCGTGACGATCTCGCCGGGTCAGACCTTCGCGCGCTACACGATCGAGGCGCTCCTCGGTCAGGGTGGAATGGGCGAGGTTTATCGCGCGTACGACACGACGCTCCGCCGTCGCGTCGCGCTCAAGGTCATCCACCCGGACCTCGCGATCCCGGACGCCGCGGCGCGGCTCGAGCGGGAAGCGCGCGCGGCAGCCGCCCTCGCCCACCCGAACACGGTCGCCATCCACGATCTCGGACAGGTCGACGGCGTCGTCTACCTCGTCATGGAGCTCGTCTCGGGCGTCCCGCTCCGCGCGTATGTCGGCGACACGAAGGTGCCGGTCACGCGGAAGCTCCGCTGGCTCGTCGACGTCGCGCGCGGGCTCGCCGCCGCGCACCGCGCGAAGCTCGTCCATCGCGACGTGAAGCCGACGAACGTGATGGTGAGCGACGAAGGGATCGTGAAGGTGCTCGACTTCGGCCTCGCGAAGCCAGTCGAGGGCGCGAGCGCGCGGACCGACGTGGGCCTCGTCGTCGGCACGCCGCGGTACATGGCGCCGGAGCTCTTCTCGGGGCTGCCGGCCGATCCGCGGAGCGACCAGTACGCGTTCGGCGTCACCGCCTACGAGCTCCTCGCCGGCGTGCATCCCGGCGGCCCGACGGGGGCCCTCCCCGCCGCGCTCGACAGCGTCGTGCCCGAGGTCGGCGCTGCCGCTGCACGTGTCCTCGGCAAGACGCTCGCGCGCGAGCGTGGCGATCGCTTCGCGTCGATGGACGAGGTCGTCGCGGCGCTCGAGGAGGCGCTCGGCGAGGAGACCCCGAAGGGCTCGCCCGCGACGCGCCGCGAAGGCGGCACCGCCCTCGCCCTCGCGCCGACAGAGCTCTCGCCGTCGGCGCCGAACAAGCTCGAACCGAGCGCCGCCCTCGCGCCGCTCGCGCCGCTCGCGCCGTCGCTCGGGCCGCCCGCGCCCGCGCGCGGTCCGAGCGTCGCCGGGATCCTCGCCGTCCTCGGGCTCCTCGCGTTCGCGGGCGTCTACGTCGCGACGCGCCTCTTCGGCGAGACGCCGCCTGCGGCGGCGACCACGATCGCGGATGCGGCCGTCGCCTCCTCGGAGCTCGAGGCGAGCACGACCGCGATCGCTGTCCCGCCCGTCGTCGACGCGGGCACCGTACGCGTCGAGGAGACCGAGGACGCCTCGGCCGTCGTCGCCGTGCCCGAAGCGGGCCCGGATCCCGGGACCCGCCTCTTCGTCGACGACTTCGAGGATCCCTGGCTGAAGACCCGCCCTCGCGACGCGCAGTGAGAACGAGTTGCGGCGCCTGGGAAGACGTTGCAGAGAAGACGACGATGCGCCGCTTCTTCTCTCCCTTCCTCGCCCTCGTCGTCGGCCTCGCGCTCGCCCATGTCGGATGCGAGGACTCGGGCTCCTCGTCGTCCACCGGAACCTTCGACGCAGGTGGCACGGGCTCTTTCGACGCCGGAACGACCGACGCGACGCCCCCCGAGACGACGGACGCCAGCGTGCCGCGCGAGGACGCCGCCACCGTCGACGCGAGCCCGCCGGACGCCGGCGTCGATGCCGGCCCGCCCGGCACGATCCCGGACTCCGCGAAGGCCGCGACCCAGGTCGACCTCGTCGGCGCGGGGGACAAGAACGTGGCGGCCGACGGCGCCGTCGACGCGACGATCAAGGCGCGCCTCGTCGGTCCCGTCGACGGCCTCATCCTCGTGACGACGAACGCCGCCGGGACGCCTGCCGGCGGCCAGCAGTGGGACACGATCACGGGCGCCGATCCCCTGCCCGACATCGGCTCGCCGTTCTCGAGCGGCGGTCAGACCTGGGTGCTCGGCGTCTTCGACGCGAACGGCGCGAAGCTGAACGACGCGGAAGGGCGCATCTCGCTCCCGGCCGGCGTCCAGGACCTCACGCTCGCCGCGTCCGACAGCGGGTACTTCGTCGCCGGCCAGAGCTTCCGGCTGTACGCCCGCAGCGGCGGGACCTGGACCGCAGGTCCGGTCTTCGTCTGGTGAGCTCGTCTTCGCGGCCGCGCGCCGCGTGCTAGGGTCCGCCGCGCCGTGCCGTCGATCTACGTCCACTTCCCGTGGTGCCTCGCGAAGTGTCCGTATTGCGATTTCGTCAGCTACGCCTCCGAGCGCGAGGACATCGATCACCGCGGCTACGCCGACGCCGTCCTCCGCGAAGCCGAAGCGCGCGCGCGCCAACTCGAAGCGCTCGGCACGTTCGAGGGGGCGCCGCTCGGGAGCATCTTCTTCGGCGGCGGGACGCCGAGCCTGTGGGCGCCGGAGGAGCTCGGGCGCGTGCTCCGGCGCTTCCGCGAGCTCTTCCCCACGAGCGCTTCGCTCGAGGTGACGGTGGAGTGCAACCCGACGTCGCTCGACCGAGACCGCGCGCGCGCCCTCGTCGACGTCGGCGTCGACCGGCTCTCGGTCGGGACGCAGTCGCTCCGGGCCGATCAGCTGAAGTTCCTCGGACGGCTCCACGATCCGGGCGGCGCGCGTCGCGCGATCGAAGCGGCGCTCTCGGTGGGCGTTCCGCGCGTCTCGACCGATCTCATCTTCGGCCTCCCCGACCAGACGCCGGAGGACGCCGCCGCGCAGGCACGCGAGCTCGCGTCGCTCGGCCTCCGTCACCTCTCCTGCTACCAGCTCACGATCGAGCCGGGCACGCAGTTCGGCGAGCGGCGGAAGCGCGGCCTCCTCCCGATGGCCGACGACGCGGTCGTCGCGGACGCCTTCCTCGCCGTCGACGAAGCGCTCGAGGGAGCCGGCCTCCGCCACTACGAAATCTCGAACTTCGCGGCGCCCGGTGAAGAGGCGCGCCACAACGTCGCGTACTGGACCGGCGAGGAGTACGTCGGCCTCGGCTGCGCGGCGTTCGGGATGGTCCGCACGAAGCGCGGGCCGGCCGAGGGCGTCCGCTATCGCAACCAGGTCGATCCACGGAGGTACGTCGAGGCGACGAAGGCGATGCGCCCCGAGCTCCCGTTCGAGCGCGACGGGCTCACGTTCTCGTCCGAGCCGCTCTCGACGATCGAGCTGCTCCGCGAGCGGATCATGCTCGGGCTCCGGCTCGCGCGCGGAATGGACCTCGGCGCGGCCGGACGCGCGCTCGGGACGGACCCGTTCACGCCGGAGCGGTCGCGCGCGATCGACGCGCTCGTCTCGCGCGGGCGCCTCGTCCGCGACGGAGACCACCTCCGCATCCCGCGCGAAGCGTGGCTCTTCACCGACGACACCGCCGCACGCTTGTTCTGACTACTTCCGATCGACGAGCGCGCGGCTCGTGTCGACCGGCGCGGCGGTGGCCGGCGCGACGGGAGACGCGACCGGCGGCTGCGGCGCGGCGACCGCCACGTTCGTCG
>JBDHVE010000239.1:0-11038 GCA_039809485.1 Polyangiaceae bacterium
CGTGGCTGATGCAAGTATGCGGCCCTGGCTTCGAGGCTCTGACGACTCGCGCGCGGCTGAAATCTCGGCCGGTCAAGGCTGGTCCTTCACCGTGCGACGTCGCCGGTAGTCGACGATGTAGCGGACCGTGAACTCGAGCCAGTTGTCGTTGCACGTCATCGTCACCATCGGCTCGACCTTGGCTTCCTCGAGGCGGTACTTGAGGACGGCTTCCTTCCAGGCCTCTCGGGACTGCTCCGCGAAATCGCGACACACCTCGTCGGCCACACCGACGAGCATCGTCTTCGCCCGCTTCCAGTCGGAGCCGTAGCGGACCGGCAGTGTGATCTCGTCCCACAGGAACGGGAAGTCCGCCGAGTAGTTGAAGACCGGCTCCTTGAAGACGAAGCTGTTGGCGATCCGGACGATGCGGCCGTTGTAGAGGTCCCCCTGGACCCACTGGCCCGTCTCCATGACCGTCGTGCGAAGGACGCCGATGTCGATGACGTCCCCCCTGATACCGCCGAGCTGGACGCGATCTCCCGTTGCGTAGAAGTTCCCGAACGAGATGGCGACCCAGCCCGCCACGCTCGCGATGACCTCCTGGAGCGCGAACGCGATGCCTGCGCCCGCCACGCCGAAGGCGACGGTGAGGCCCGAGAGCTTGTTGCTGAAGATGGTCCCGAGGAGCAGCGCCGCGGCGAGGTAGCCGATGACCGTGACGATCTTGCGCGCGCGGTACTGCGCCGCGTTGTCCTGCACGTAGCGATTGATCGAGCGTTGCAGGAGGCGACTCATCGCGTAGACGAACGCGACGCCGAGCACCGCGCTCGCGAGCTTGCCCACGGTGGGGTCGAACAACCATCGCATCATGTCGTCATTCATCTCGTCATCTCCCGTCCCGGGGGACTCCAGCGCTCAGTCGCCGACGCCCCCGACAGGGTCGGGGCGGCGCGCAACGCTCGGCGCCGGGGCGCCGAAGAACATCATCATCCACAGGACATGGTCGACCTCGCCGCCGTTGCCTTCGCGGGCCCGGAGCATGTAGGCGACGTCGAGGCGGGACCCGCCGCCGAGCACCCGGCCGAGGCCGAGCGCCGCCCAGGTCTCCTGGAGGTGCGGCTCCGTCGTGGGCCTGAGGAAGACGTCGATGAACGCGAAAGGTATCCACTTCGCATGCGGCGGCGCGTACGTCACGCGAACCATGTTTCGGTAGCGGGTGAACGGTCCTGCCTCGCGCCACACGTACTCGAAGCGATTTCGACTCGCGAAGGTGAAGTCGCCGAGCACGCCGTGGGGAACGAGGTCCAGCTCCGCGCGGTACTCTTGGACGAACGCGCCGCCTCCGGAGCGGAGAGAGACCGCCGCCCCGGTCGCCGCCGTGGTGAGCCACGGCGCGATCGTGAACACCGGCCCGAGGCGCGCGAGACCGAAGTCGAGCCCATCGGCGCGCCCCGATAGCCGCGCGTTCGTCGTGAAGCGCATGTTGGTGCGAGGGACGTCCGGCGTGCCGTCGACCAGCCTCACCTGGTGATCCGTCCACAGCCAGGCCTCGCCGTCCGCGCGCGCGGCGGATGGCGCCACGATGAGCGCGAGCACGCCGACGATGGCCGTCGCGCGCTTCATGTTCCGTCGTGGCGCGCGCGCGAGCCCGACGAGAGCTCGCTGTGCAGCACACACGGCGGCGTGATCCCGTGCGCCCGAAACGCCTCGAGGACGCGGAAGTGAACGTCGGTCTCGAAGGGCTTCTCGAACTTGCAGTCGAACACGTAGGGGCGGGCCTTCAGATGAATCGCCACGTGGTTCTGGAGGATCACCTGCTTGATGAGCACCGGCACGGGCTGCGCGAGAAAGACGTACGGGCTCGTGAGGCACGCCTCGCGAATGAGCGAAGCGGCGAGCTTGGCGTCCTGGTCCATGCCAATGTAGAAGTCCATCCCGACCTGCATCTCGAGCTCGCCGTAGTTGCCGCTCGACGTCACGTCGGTGAGGATCTTGTTGTTCGGGATCGTGATGATGTTGTGGTCGAGCGTGTTCATCCTCACGCTACGCAGGCCGATCTTGATGATGTCGCCGTACTCCCCGCCGTAGGAGACCCGGTCGCCGACCTGGAACGGGCGGTCGAACATGATGGTGATGCCGGCGATGAAGGCCGCGACGAGATCGCGCATCGCGAAGCCCACCGCGAAGGCGAGGGCGCCGCCGATGACGGCCAGAGCCGTCGGGTCCAGGCGGACGCTCAGCCCGATGCACACGGCGAGCGTCGCCATGTAGATCGCGAAGCCCGCTGCCGACTCGAGCTTCTGGATCGTCGGCCTACGGTTCGCGAAGCGGGCGCTCAGGCGCGCGGCGACGTTGGTGACGATCTTGAGGACCACCATGGCGCCGAACACGATGACGACGGAAGCCGCCACGCCGCTCCAGCGGACGAACTGAGCGAGCGAGCTGACGTCCGGGGCATCCTGGGCTCTGGCCGTGGCCGGCACGAGCTGGGCGAGCGCGAGGACGAGCGCGAAGACGAGCTCGTGGGACCGAGTCCGAAGCGTTCGCATCATCGGAGCTCCAGCAGGTGGCGGCGTTGAAGGTGTCGGGTGATCGGGCGAAGCCAATCCCACGAGAGATCGACGCGTCCCGCGTGCTCCTCGAGGTATCCGTGCGCGACGGAGTATCGGATGGCGTCCGAGATCTCCATCGGGGTGAGCTGCGTCGCGCGCTCGATGTCCTCCGCGCTCGCGGGCGCCAGCTGGAGGACGGCGCGGAGGACGAAGAGCGTCGGATAGGGCAGAAGCTCGAGCTCGTGGGCGTTCGGAGTCTGAAGCCGACGGACGTGGACCTTGGCCTCCGTATCGACCCCGAGCGAGCCGCGCCAAACGTGGAGCGCGACCCCCGGATTGCCGAGGGCATAGTCCCAGATCAAGCGAAAATAGCCGCGCCGCCGTTCGCGCAGCGCGTCCTGTCTGTCGACCTCGTCGGCCTGGGGGGGCAGATCGTCGAGGAGATCCTCGAACGCGGGGGTGGCGCCGGCCTCGAGCGACCGGGTGTCGAGGAGCGTGCCGATGCGCTCCTCCGACCACGGCTCGAGGATCAAGACCTCGTCGAAAAGCGGACGCACGCCGCGGGACCGCTCGAGGAACTGCCACACGGTGTCCTCGAAGCTGAGGATCCAGACCGACTGGTGACTGTGGGCGCGCGCGACGGCGATCAGGGCATCGAAGTCCGCGAGCCCGCCCATCACCATGCGGACGTGGACGTGGACGTCGTCGAGGATGACCGCGCGTGGCGCCGCGGGCGTGTCGACGGTCGCGCCGAAGCGGTCGAGCGTCGTGTCCGCCGGCAGGCCGGCCGCGGCGGCGAGGCGCGCGCGAAGCTCCTCGAGCCCGCGTCCGCCCCACTCGCACTGGGCGAGGATGGTGCTCGCGCTCGTGTCGAGGAGGCGCCTCAGCATGGCCGACTTGCCCGCTCCCCGCTCGCCCACGAGGGCGACGACGCCGCCTTGTCCGCTGGCGATTCGGAGACCGACCTTCTCGATGCGCTCGTCGAGCGGCGTCTCCACCCACTCCCCTGCGGGTCCGGTAGGAGCGAGAGCATCGAAGAGGTGTTTCGGAATGGCCTCGTAGGTTCGCGCGTCCCGCTCCTTGTCGAGCTTGTCGAGCTCGCGCCGGAAGAGATACGCGGCGCCTCGGCGCGCGAGATCGAAGGTGCTCACCCAGGCGCGTGCGAGGCGAACGGCGCCGGTCACGAAGAGGTGCAGCGCGGCAGACGTCGCCGCGAAGAAGCTCTTCCATCCGTGCTGGTTCTCGAGCGCCCAGATCTGAAAGCGAGACTTCTTTCGCATGCGCTCGATGCGCACGAAGACCGTCTCGCGCCACCAGCGGACGAGCACGATCAGGATCGGGACCGACGCCAGCCAACACGTGGACAACACCCAGCTGAAGATCGCACCCTCACCCACGAGGCGCGCGCTGATCACGAGGATCAGCGCGAACGCGACGACCACGCGGCCGATGAGTTGCAGGGAGCGAAGGCGGAGCTCGTCGATCGACCCGGGGGGCAGCGTCCCGCCGGCCGTCGTCGTCGTCGACGCGAAGCCCGCGTTGATCGCGTCGACGACCAGCGCGCCCGCCATGGTCCAGCCGACGACCGTGGTGATGAGCTGGACCTCGAGCAAGCTCGCCGCCGCGGCCGGCAGCAGCGAGATCATGCCGAGGAATAGCAGGAGCCACTCGAGCGGTCTCCGCAGGGCGCGCAGGAACCGGAAGCCGCGCAGCGTGAGGCTGGGGGCGGTGACGCGCGCGGCGCGATCGTGATCTTCGAAGCGTTCCTGGAGCGCCTGCAGCACTGAGGGGGCGCGACGCCGCCACCACGCGAACACCGCGATCAGAAGCACCCAGGGAAGGAGGACCGCGATCGTCCGCGCCGTCGTGGATCCTAGCCCGCTGCCTGGCTCGCGGAGCGCGCCGAGCCAGCGTGTCGCGACGAAGCGGTGGTAGCGAACGATGAGGGTGAGCTGGCGCAGCTCGGACTTCGCTTGGTCCCACCCGGCATCACCGAAGCCGGTGACGGCGCTGCGCTTGGTTGGCGTCAGGTTGCCGATCAGGCCGAGCCGCTCCCGATTCAGCGTGTCCTGTGCCTCCGCGAACTGCTCGACGCGTGCCCAGCGCAGGCGGCGCTCGGTCTGCCGCAGCCTGGCGACCTCCTTCTCGAGCTCTCGTCGCTTGTTCCGCGCGGCGGCGACGTCGATCCCCTCGACTCCCTCGAAGCTGGCCAGGGGGTCGGGGCCGAGCTCCACCACGTTCGACTCCGCGTCGAGCCTCGAGAGTCCGGCGTCGAGGTCGTCGCGCGTCTTGCGAAGCGCGGCGCGGAGCGCATCGTAGGTAGCGTCGGCCTCGCCAGGAGCGGCCGCGCGGGTCTCTCGTACACGTCGCTGCCAGCCGAGCACGGCGTCCTTGCGAGACGCAATCGCCGCGTCGTCGGCGGCGAGCTTGCGATCGGTCGCTGCGAGCGCCTGCGCAACGCCGAGAAGGCGCGCGAGCTCCTCGGCGACGAGACGCTCCGCCTCGGACTTGGCGCGCTCCGCGGCGTCGACCGCGCGCTTGCGCTCTTCCTCGGCCTCTCGAATGCGACGCTCCTCGGGCGTCTCTTTGGGCTGAGCGTTCGCTACACGCTCCGCGTGATTCTGGAGGATCGCGTGTCGCTGCTCCGGTGAGAGGTCATAAAAGGCGACGCGGGCGCGCTCGAGCTCGAGCAGCCCGCGCCACGCGGCGACATCGACGGCGACTCCCGCGTCGTGGCCCGCATCGCGCCCGCGCGCTCCCGCGTCAGGCGCTTGTCCCGCGCCGCGGAGGAAGGCCCGGACGCGCGCGGCGTCGAGGGCGGTCTTCTCTGGGTCGTCGAGCGGGACGTCGAAGAGGGAGCCAGGAGCGATCGCGACGTCGAGCGTCCCTCCCAAGAGCGCGTGAACCTGCGTCGCCTTCGTGTGGTCGGGCCCCGACGGCGCCGCAGCGTCGGCGGCTGCGTCCCATCCCGCGTCGGCGAGCGCCGGGCCATCCACGGCTTCGGCTCGACGCGCCCCCATCAGCGTGATCGAACAAGCGAGGCCGAGGACGAACATCGACCGTCGTGCCGCTTTGGCGCCCTGGACCATCATGACACGGCGGACCCTAGAGGATGACGAGGGGGCCGTCGACAAGGACGCGCCGCTCCGATCAGAACCATGCGGTCATGCCGAGCGTCACGGAGTCCTGGGAGCGCGTGTTCGGCACGTAGGCATCGCCGGGGGCTCCGCTGCCTCGTACGTCCCCGCGAAAGAAGATCGGATCTCCCGACGCATCGTGCCGATATTCGAGCCGGACGGAGACGGGGGGGAGAGGTCGGAGATCCAGCGCGACCGCGTGGGAGGTGAGCCATCGCGATGGGAAGAGCATCGGCGCCGACGTCACGCCGCCTCGCTGCGCGTTCTTCTCCATGACGAGATCGCTGCGCGCCGCGACGAAGAGATCCGGCCGGAGTGCGAAGCGCGCGAAGAGCGCCCCCGCGGCCCACCCAGCGAGCCCCAAACGGTTGGGCTCGAACCCCAGGTCTCCGTTCACGACGAGGTCGAGCCGCTCCGTGGCCTTCCACGTCACGTAGGTGTCGACGAGATGACGCCAAGCAGGGCCCTCGACAGCCCCGCGATCGCGCTCGATGCCACCGAGGTAGTGCACGTCGAGGCTCAGCGCCTTCGACAACTCGACCGTCGCCTTCGCGGAGAGGGAGGGCGTGTCGTTGTTGTCGACGACGCTGTTCCAGCCGTTCAGAGCTCCCAGGCGGAGCTTCGTCGACGCGGTGGGTCGAATCTTCACGCGCGCCCCCGAGTGATAGAAGGGCAGCCCGTAGAACAGGTTCGAGCGTGACCACAGCCACGTGTCCTTGATCGCCATCGCCTCGGGGCCGATCGGCGACAAGTACAAGCCGGCTTCGACGTCGACGTCGTCGGTCGCGCGAAATCGGGCGTAGGCCTCCTGGACGTGCTTGAAGACCGCCGGGCCACCCGACGCGGCGCCATCGGCGCCCGGTCGGGGGGGCTCCGCGAGGTAGTAGGTCTCGCCGGTCGTCCCGCTCTGGAGCGCGACCCGCGCGAAGAAGCGCGAGGCGGTCGCGTCGACCGAGACGACGGCGTTCGAGAGGGTCACCGTCGCGTGGCGGTTGTCGAACGCGCGAAAGTTCGTGATCCCGTTGCTCGGTCGCCCCAGGTTGTACGCGTAGTACGCCTCGACGTATCCCCCTGGGATGACCGTCGGCGCGGTCGTGGTGTCGGCCGCCTCCGCGCGCGGCGCGGCGGCGACCCCGGCGAGCGCGGTCGCCGCCACGGCGACTCCGCGGAGGACTCCAGTTCGTGCGCTCAACGCGAGGCGACGAAGCGGTGCGCTCTCACTTCCCCTTCCCCTTTCCCTTTCCCTTTCCCTTTCCCTTTCGCGTTCGCGCGGCGTGCGCGCGCCTTTGGCGAGGTGGTCTTGCGCGTCGCGCGTCGCGCGAGGTTGTTGTCGGGCTTCGAGCGGTTCGCGCTCTTGCGGGTCGACTTTCGCGACGGGCGCTCGCGCGCAGAATCTTCGAGCGTGACCGAGGCCTTTGCGGCTGCCTTCTTCGAGCGGTTGCGCGCGGCCGTCGACCCGCCGCCGGCCTTGCGCGCTGTCGCGCTCACGCCGGGCTTCGCCGTATCGACGGGGGCGTCGCGTCGCGGCTTTCGCGGCTTCTTCGGCTTCTTCGGCCCCGAGCGTTCGGCTTCGCTACGAAACGCTTCTGCTTTCGTCGCCATCGATCATCCTCCGTCCGCACACACCCTAGCCCGCATGCATGGCGAGAGGCACGGACAAAAGAGCTAAGGAAGTCGGCAGTCCACCCGCCTAGCTCCGCGTCGCCGCTCGTCGAACCGGAGGACGTCGCGGTGGGAAGTGATTGCCACGGCCATCGTCTTTATCGACGTCGATCGCCCGGGCCGGGCCAGCGGGGGGGCGGCGGCGGAATGAGGCGGTACCCGTGCCAGCGCTCAGCCGCGCTCCACGGTGTCCTTTGCGCTCCTGATGAGGTGGACGTCGCGCTGCGGGAAGGGGATCGAAATCCCGTGCGCGCGGAATGCGCGGTCGATCGCGAAGCGAAGCTCGGAGGCGATGCGCAGATCTTCGCGTGCGCTCTCGATCCAGACGAGGAGCGCGAGGTCGAGGCTGGAAGCACCGAACGCTCCAGTCGCACCTCCGGAGCGGGGGCTTCGAGAACGCCGCGGATTCCGGCGGCGCACCCGACCAGCGCCTCCGCGGCACGCGCGATGTCCGTTCCGTAGGCGACCCCGACGGCGACGTGGATCCGGAGGCTTCGCGTTGGCCGCGTGAAGTTCGTGACCGCTTCCGTGATGAACTGGCTGTTCGGCACGATGATCGAGACCTCGTCGCGGGTCACCACGCGGGTGGCTCGCAGGCCGACGTCCTCGACCGTGCCCGAGGCGTCTCCCACCCGCACGAAGTCGCCCTTTCGCACGGGCTGCTCGACGAGGAGGATCACTCCCGAGACGAAGTTCTGCGCCACGTTCTGGAGCCCGAAGCCGATGCCGACGGCGAGCGCTGCAGAGGCGGCGATCACGGCGTCGAGGCGAATGCCGATGCTGCTCGCCGCGACGAAGAAGCCCGTCACGATCAGCACGTATCGCAGGATCTTCACCACGCCGAATCGGACGCCGTCCTCGACGCCGCGACGTCGGAGGAGCGCGCCGACGCCGCGACTCACGAAGCCCGTGACGAACAGCGCGAGGACGACGATCGCCCCCCGCTGATGAGCGATCCGAGCGACACGGCGCCGCCGCCGAGGGAGAAGAGGGGCTCTCGCAGGGTCGGCCATCGATCGCCCATGGGAGTGCAATCGTCGCAATCGTCGCGCCAGGCAAGAACAATCGGGGACCGCATCGCCGAGCCGTCAGGAGCCGAAGGACCAAGCCCTGCCGACGAACGGCGTGAGTTTCTGCGTGCCGTGCACGGTGCGCCGCCGTCCTCGTCGCCGGCGCGCCGACGAGGAGGGCTTCGGCCGCGATCGTCCGCTCGCCCTCGGCCGTCCTGAGGACGGCGCTCTCCGCCCGCGTCAGCGCGTTACATAGGAGCGCGTCACGGCCGCTGCGACCGAGGAGCACGTCGAAGAGCGTACGCGACGCCGAACGGGCGACGACGACGCCCGGCTGCTTCTCGATCAGCGTCGCGACGTGCTTGTCGAGGTGAGCCCCCTCGAGTGCGGCATCCTCGAGGTGCTTTCGGAGCATCCCTCCGTCGGGGAGCGGCGTCTCGACCACTCTCCGCGGCTCACTCGCACCAGGGTACACTCGGATCCGCGAGGCGGCCCGCGTGCGCCTCGTCAAGATCTCCGCCTCGTTCTCGATGGGACTGTCGAGGCCGATGGGCAAGTAGACGACGACGTTCGGCCCGTGAAGGAGCGGAAATGTCGGAAGCCCGACGCGGAGGCTCTCCGCGACGTGCGGCAACTGCTTGGGATCGCCGACGATGAGGACGCGGTCGCCAGCCTCCACGGCCGTGCTCCCCGTCGGTAGCACGAGCTCGGACGCGCGGTAGATGGCGGCCACGCGCCAGCCGTCCGCCCTCAGCTTGCCGAGCGGAATGCCGATGGCGGGGGAGCTCGCCAGGACGCTGAACTCGAGGATCTCCCCTCGACCTGAGCCGACCGCGCTCGTGATTCCGAGCCCGCCTTGCTGGAGCGCCTGCGCCACGAGCCGACCCACGATCTCGGCTCGCACGAGCGCCCTGGCCCCATGTCTCTCGCATCGCGCCGCGACGTCGCGGTCGTGGACGATCGCGATGATCGGCTTGTAGTCGAGCTCCGCCCCGAGCCGGCAGCACTCGAGAGCCGCGCGGTCGTTGCCCGGGGACACGACGAGCCCCACACTCGTGCGCGGCTCGCCGCGCACGTCTTCGAGCACGAGGCGCGAGGTCCCGTCGCCAATCTGCCGGACGACGGGATGCATCCCGTCCGGTGTCTCTTGCCACGCGGAGAGCCCATCGAGCGCCGCCGCCGAAACATCGACGATCGTGAGCGGCGCGACCCGGGCAAGGCGTTCGACGATCGAACCCGACGTCCTCCCCGCGCCCACGAGGACAATGCGATCGAACATCTCGCTCCCTCTGCCTCACTACCCCGAGCGGCCGCGCACTCGTGAGACCGCGGCTCGGCGACACGCGGCGTCGCGTGTTCGTCAGCGGCGAGATACACGAGCCGCGCGATGCGGTCATCCCGTTCGGATCCGAGACGATCTCTGCGCGCTTCCTTGCCTCCGCGCGCGCCCGCCCAGCGCTCTCACGATTGGCGCGACTCCGGACCGATGCGACAGGGCCTCACGCGACGCCGTCCTCTGCGGGAGCGCCCCTCGCGCCGATGGCGGCGAGGGCGAGATCGCTCCCGTACGGCCGTCCCGTGTCGTAGGGTGCGGCGAACGTGACCGCGAGGAAGCGACGACGTTCATAACCCGGCGAAGCTCGTGCGCCGGATCATCTCGAGCTGCAGCCTTGCGGTCTCTCGGTCCGTGATCCCTGGACGCATCGTTCGAGGGTTCCCCCTGTCCCTCCGACGCTCGCGTCAGTCGAGCTTCACGGAGTAGACGAAGCTCGCCTTCGGCTGGCGGTTCCAGCGCTCCATGACCGTGTCGTGGAGCTTCTTCTTGTCCCCCGTCACGTCGACGAACTCCTTCACGAGCGCGTCGGCACCTGCCTTGTCGCCCTTGCCCTTGATCTGCGCCACGCGGGTCATGAGCGATTTCACGCTCGCGGGGAACTTGTCGAGCGAGACGGCGAGGCAGCCCTTGTCCTTGCCGTTCGCGGCCGTCTCGTCCGCCTTCCAGGCGACGGCGCCGTTCTTCAGCAGCCAGCCGACCTGGATCGCCGCGAGCTGGCTGTAGTTCTTCGGGTGCTTGTCCTCGTCGTACATGCCGCGCGAGATGTGGCCGAGGCCCCACACGATGTCGCGGACGTGCGCGAGCTCGGCGTCGTTCTTCGAGATCTGCTTCTTCTCCACGAGCCAGTCGGTGAAGTAGAGCGCCGACGTCTGCGCCTTCAGCTCCTCGAGCGTGCTGGCGAGCGGGCCGCCGAAGGCCTCGCGATCGATCTTCCCGTTCACCTTGTACTGGTGCGCGGGGCCGAGGTTGTGCGCCGCCTCGTGGAGCACGGTGCTCATCAGCTGGGGCGCGGGCGAGGCGGTGTACTTCGTCATCGCCTCCTTGCAGAGCATCGACTCGGCCTGCTCGCGAAGGGACGCGACGCTGTCCGGGTCGGTGTAGAAGTTCGTCATCGCGACGGTGCGTCCGCGGCCCTCGTTGGCCACGGGACCGAAGTTCGGGAGAGACTGTCCGATCGTCGCGCCGAAGGGGTTCCTCGAGTCGCCGGCGTTCAGCGCGATGTCGACGAAGTCGGGGAGCTTGAAGCTCACGTCGCGCGCCTTGTACGGCGGGCGCGTAGGCGGCGCGACGAGCGCCGCACCCGCATGCCGGCCGTAGGGCGCGACCTTGGACACGAGCTTCGCGGCCTCTTCGCGCGAG
>JBDHVE010000240.1:0-10993 GCA_039809485.1 Polyangiaceae bacterium
GCCGTCGCCGTCGTCGTTGCGACGGGCACCGCGCTCGGCGGCGGCGGCGACGGCTCCGTCGCCACGGTCTCCTTCTTCTCGCACGCGACGAGCAGCAGCGCGGCGGCGACGACGAAACGCTTCGATTCGTTCATGGTGTCCTCACGTCGCCCGCAGGCGGTTCGACCTTCATCGCCGCCGCGATCGTCTCGCGAAGATAGCGGACGGCGAGCCCCACCGTGCGCTCGGTGCTGTCCGGGCGATCGCGGAGCGGCGGCGCCACTTCCATGATGTCGCCGCCGAGCAGCTGGAACTTCTTCCCGAGCGCGCGGATGAGACCGATCACGAAGCTCGGCTCGAGCCCGCCCGCCTCCGGCGTCCCGGTCGCGTCGGCCCAGCGCTCGTCGGTGCCGTCGATGTCGTTCGAGAAGTAGACGCTCGTGACGTTCCGCGCGGCGAGGTGCTCGAGCACCGCCGCGATCGAGCCCTCCGGATCGCGATTGCACTCTTCGGCCCAGAGCTGCTTCACGTTCGTCGAGGTCTCCCAGTGCCCGCGATCGTGCTTCGAGGCGCGCGTGCCGACCTGCACGAGGCGACCGTCGCGACCGAGCAGCTCGTTCGCGTGGAACGACCACGTCGCGAAGCAGTACTTGATCCCGAGCCGGTGCTGCATGAGGTCGGTGTGCGCGTCGGGCTGCACGATCGACCAGCGGTCCTTCCGCGCGCGGGAGAGCGCGGAGGCGACCGGCCACGCGTTCGAGTGATCGCCGCCGATCACGAACGGGCAGATCGACGGGTTCAGTGCGAAGACGAGGTCGAGCGCACGCTCCGCGATCGAGAGCGGCGAGACCGGGAGCTTCGCGCGCTCGCTCTCCGCCACGTTCGGGTAGAGCGCGGCGCGCGTCGCCGTCTTCTGGCCCTCCGAGAGCATGTCGTCGTGGAGGAGCTGCGGGACGACGAACACGTCGCCGATGTCGACGATCCCGAGCTCCTCCGCGCGCGCAGGCCAGCCCGGCTCGTCCTCGAGGAGGCGCGTCCGGATCGCCTGCGGCCCGAGGTTCGCGCCGCGACGGAAGCCCGCGCCGACATCGGACGGGATCCCGAGGACGAAGCCCTTCGCCTTCGGGAGGCGGGCGAGCGCCGCACGCCAACGCGCGTCGACTTCGGCCGCGTCGCGCGCGCCGTAGAGGCGGCGCTGCATCGCGAGCTGCGCGTCGAGGCCGGTGGAGACCAGGAAGAGTCCTCCGCCCGCGGGGCGGAGCAGCGTCGCGAGCTCGTCGATGGGCGTCACGCCTCGAACCCTAGCGCGAGACCGGACCGAGGTGCACTTCTCCCGCGACGACGCGCTTCGTCGTCCCATCGGGCATCCGCACGAGGAGGCGGCCCTCCGTGTCGATCCCGGACGCGACGCCGCGGGCGTCGTCCACCTCGACGTCGCGACCTTCGAGCGCATCGCAGGCGGCGAGCCGTGAGCGCACGGGCGCGAGCCCGCGATGCGCGACGAGCTCGACGTCGCGATCGAGGCCGGCGAGCACGTCGGCGAGGAGCGACGCGCGGTCGGCGCCGGGACCGAGGCCGCGCGCAGCGCGTTCGATCGCGATCGAGGTCGCGTGCGCGAGCTCCTCGGGGAACGCCCGAGCGTGCACGTTGAGCCCGACGCCGACCACGACATGGCTCGCGCGCCCTCCCGCGAGCGACGACTCGACGAGGATCCCGGCGATCTTCCGGAGCACGCCGTCGCGTCGGACGAGCACGTCGTTCGGCCACTTCACGAGCACGTCGCCTGGCGCGCCGAGCGCGGTCGCAACCGCATCGCGCACGGCGAGCCCGCACGCGAGCGAGAGCTGCGGGATCCGCGACGGCTCGCACGTGACGCGGAGGAGCACCGAGAAGAGGAGGCACTCGCCCGGGGACCCGACCCACGTCCGCCCCTGCCGACCACGGCCACGCGTCTGCGACTCCGCCACCCAGACCGCGCCGTGCGGCGCGCCCGCGCGCGCCGCCTCCTTCGCGTCGTCGTTCGTCGACGCGCACTCCGCGACGACGGAGAGCGGCGCGCCGATGCGCAGGCCGCGCGCGGAGAAGAGCGCGGGCGCGGCCTCGAGGTCTCTCACCTCACGCCTCGAAGTCGAGGCCGATGTCGGCCGCGGGCGTCGAGTGCGTCAGCGCCCCGACGCTGATCGCGTCGACGCCCGCGCGGGCGAGGTCGGGGATGCGCTCGAGCGTGATCCCGCCCGACGCCTCGAGGAGCGCGCGACCGCGCGTCCGCCGCACCGCCTCTTCGATCGTGTCGGTCGCCATGTTGTCGAGCAGCACGATGTCGGCGCCGGCCGCGAGCGCCTCGTCGAGCTGCTCGAGCGAGTCGACCTCGCACTCGATCTTGCTCGTGTGGGGCGCCCGCGCGCGCGCGCGTCCGATCGCGGCGGCGACCCCGCCCGACGCGACGATGTGGTTGTCCTTGATCAGGACGGCCGAGCCGAGGTCGTTCCGATGGTTGTGCCCGCCGCCGCGGCGGACGGCGTAGCGCTCGAGGAGGCGGAGCCCCGGCGTCGTCTTCCGCGTATCGGTGATCCGCGTCTTGCTCCCCGGCGGCAGCGCGGCGACGTAGCGGCGCGTCGCCGTCGCGATCCCGCACATCCGCTGGACGAGGTTCAGCGCGACGCGCTCGCCGACGAGGATCGGGCGCGCCTTGCCTTCGATCTTGAAGAGCGTCGTACCGGGCTGCACGAGCGTTCCCTCCTCGACCGCGGCGGTGAACGTGAGCCCCGCGTCGAGCTGCGCGAACACGCGCGCGGCGACCGGCATCCCGCAGGCGACCATCTCCTTGCGGGCGACGCCGCGCGCGACCGCACGGGCGTCGGGAGGAACACACGCCTCGGTCGTGACGTCCCCCGCGCCGAGGTCCTCTTCGAGCGCACGGATGACGATCGCGTCCACCATCGGCCGCGGCAGCTCGAGCAGATCCGGGCCGGACGACATGTGGAAACCGGAAGGCGAGGAGGTGGTCATGGGCAGCGAATGGCAATAGCCGCGGACAGAGAGCAGCTCAAGCGCCGGCCGCGCTACCAGCGTTCGATCCGCCATCCGCGCCGCTTCGCGACCCGCGCGAGCCGGAGGTCGGGATTGACCACGACGGGCTCGCGGACGTGCTCGAGGAGCGGCAGATCGGTGTACGAGTCGCTGTAGAACGTCGACGCGGCCAGGTCGAAGCCGAGCTCCTCCGCGAGGCGCCGGGCCCGCTCGATCTTGCCCGCGCCGTAGCAGAGCGGCTCGACGAAGCGGCCCGTGAAGCGGCCCTCCGCGTCGACCTCGAGCTCGCTCGCGAGGACGTGCGGGATGCCGAGCCGGCGCGCGAGCGGATGCGCGGCGTAGGGCGAGGCGCCGGTCACGATCGCGAGCACGTCGCCGCGCGAACGGTGGTGCTCGACGGCGCGCCGGCCGAGATCGCAGACGTGCGGCTCGACGTAGCGACGGAACCAATCGTCGCAGCGCGCCGCCATCACGAGCTCGGGCGTACCACGGAGCGAGAGCGCCGCGCGGGCGGCGACCTCCGGCGCGTCGATGATCCCGAGCGTGTACTGCGCGACCCAGTAGAGGACGCGCACGGCGTCGCGCCGCCGCGCTTCGCCGATCGAGCGCTGGTAGCGCACGTAGAGGCTCGCCGTCTCCTTCCGGACGAGCGTGCGATCCATGTCGAAGAGCGCGGCGCGCACGCCTTCGGTCTAGTCGACGCGGAAGCTTTTGCCCAGCAGCCGAGTTGCTAAGCTCCCCGCGTGCGAATTCCGAGCGCGCTCGTCCTCCTCGCCCTCGTCGCGTGCGCCGAGGCGGCGACGCCGCGACCACGAGAGGCGGCTCCGCCTCCGCCTGCGCCTGCGCCGGTCGCGGCGACGACGCACGATCCCGCCGTCGTGGCCGCGCCCGAGACGAACGCGACCCCCGCGGACGCGTCCTCCGCGTTCGGCCGGCTACGCGGCGCCTTCGCGGCGTGCGTCGAGGAAGGCCGGAAGTCGACGCCCTCGATGCGCGACGGGAGGGTGACGCTCCACGCGGCCGTGGATGCGTCGGGGCACGCTGCATGCGTCGTCCCCGCGGAAGGCATGGGGCTCACGCAGGACGTCGAGGACTGCATGTCCGCTCGCGTCGCCGGCGAGCGCTTCACGCCCCCGGGCTCCGCCCTCCGGATCCCTCTCGCGCTCCGCGGAGGCGAGCTCGCCCTCGGCGAGGACAAGGTCGGGTCGCTCGCGCTCGCCAGCGTCGAGACGCATCGCATGGCCGACGCCTTCGACGTGCTCGACGATTTGCTGCCGAAGATGCAGACGTGCATCGGCGAGAGCGATCCCGCGCGGCGACCGAAGAGCCTCCTCGTCGCCGCCCGCGTCGGTCTCGACGGACGACCGACCTGTGCGCTCACCGCGACGAACGACGGCGCCGCCCCCGGGCTCGCCGCGTGCACGACCGCGGTCCTCCAGGGCGCGAAGTTCCCGCCGCCGAAGGGGGGACCGGGCCTCGTGCTCGTGCCACTCCAGCTCGCGCGAAGGTAGAGCCGTGATAGCGTCGAGGGCGTGGATCCGCCGTGGGCTGCGCTCTCCGACGAGGAGCTCCTCACCTGGCGGTTCTGCGACCTCGACCTCCGAATCGAGGGGAGCCCCGTAGAGCCGCGGATCGCGCAGCTCTACGCCGAGCTCTCGGCCCGCGGGATCGCGTTCCATCCGGGCTGCTTCTTCGGCGACGAGTGGTTCTCCCCGAACGGCGTACCGGAGATCGCGGTCCCGTTCTACCTCGCGCATCCGCGGCTCGAGCAGCTCGAGCGAAGGCAGATGCTCGACGTGGAAGGCGGAACGCCCGAGACGTGTCAGCGGATCCTCCGCCACGAGTGCGGCCACGCGCTCGACCACGCCTACCGCTTCTCGCGGCGCCGCTCGTGGCATGCCGTGTTCCTCCCCGCGCATCCCGACAACGACGCGTGGAACTACCAGCCGCGACCGCACTCGAAGAGCTTCGTCCGCCACCTCCCGAACTGGTACGCGCAGGCCCATCCCGACGAGGACTTCGCCGAGACGTTCGCGACGTGGCTGGGCTCCTCGCCGGAGGAATGGCGCGCCCGGTACCAGGGGTGGAAGGCGCTCGAGAAGCTCGAGTACGTCGACCGCCTCATGCAAGAGGTCCGGAAGAAGCCGCCGGCCGTGACGCGCGGGCGGCGGATCTCCGACGCCCGCAAGCTCCGCAAGACGCTCGCGATGCACTATGCACGCAGGCGCAAGCAGTGGGCGGAGGACTTCCCCGACTTCTACGACGCCGATCTCGTCCGCATCTTCGTGAAGGGCGGCGAGGGCGAGCCCGCCGGCGCGTTCATGAAACGTTTCAGCGCCCCTTTGATCTCGTCGCTCGTCGCCTGGACCGGCCAGCGCAAGTACACCGTGACCGGTCTCGTCCGGCGTCTGACGAAACGCGCGCAGGAGCTCGATCTCCGCGCGCCCGAAGGTGACGAGGCGCGCGTCCGCGTCCGCGTCGAGCTCGCCGCGTATCTCGCGTCGATGGTCACGAACCATCTGCACACGGGTCGTTTCAAGAGGTCGGTATGAAGGTGCTCGTCCTGTTCGATCTCGCGCGGCCGCCGCTCCCCGACGAGGACTTCTCGGCCCGGCACCTCCGCGAGGACGAGGAGAAGCCCACCGAGGCCGACGTCCTCCTCGCCCTCCGGCGCCTCGGACACACCGTCGACACGCTCGCCGTCTACGACAGCGTCACCGCCGTCACCGACAAGATCCGCGACTTCGCGCCGGACGTCGTCTTCAACCTGTGCATGACGCTGCACGACGATCGGAGCCACGAGCCGAACATCCCCGCGCTCCTCGATCTGCTCCGGGTCCGCTACACCGGCGCGCGCCCCGAGACGATCATGCTCTGCAAGGACAAGGCGCTCGCGAAGAAGGTCCTCCACTACCACCGCGTCAGGGTCGCTCGCTTCGTCGTCTCGTCACGCAGGCGGCCGCTTCGCAAGCTCGCGCGCTTCGTCTTCCCCGCGTTCGTGAAGCCGATCGCGACGGAGGCGTCCGACGGGATCAGCCAGGCCTCGTTCGCGCGCGACGAGGGAGAGGCGCTCGAGCGCGCGCGCTTCATCCACGAGAAGCTCGGGTCCGATGCGCTCATCGAGGAGTACATCGTCGGCCGCGAGCTCTACGTCGGCGTGATGGGACAGCGGCGACTCACCGTCCTCCCGCCGCGCGAGCTCTTCTTCGGCAACGTCCCCGACGACGTGCCGAAATTCGCCACGTTCAAGGCGAAGTGGGACGACGCGTACCGGAAGAAGTGGGGGATCCGGAACGGGCCCGCCGCGCCGCTGCCGGACGGCGTCCCCGAGCAGCTCGCGAAGGTCACCCGCACGGTGTGCCGCGCGCTCAAGATCAACGGCTTCGCACGGCTCGACATGCGCCTCACCGAAGCGGGCGAGATCGTCGTGATCGAGGCGAACCCGAATCCCTCGCTCGCGATGGAAGACGACTACGCGAAGGCCGCCCAGGTCGCCGGCATCGAGTACGACGCCCTCGTGCAGAAGATCCTCGACACCGCGCGCGCAGGCTGACGTCAGTAGACGCGGAAGCCCTTCCCGAGCATCTCGCTGAAGACGTTGCACGACGCGTGGAACGCGACGCCCGCGCCGATCCCGCCGGTCCGCGCGCGCAGCCACCCGAAGAGCAAGGACGGGAAGAACACTGCGAGGCGCGCCGGCTCGCGGATCGTCGCGAAGTGCCCGAGCGCGAAGATGACGCTCGTGATGACGAGCGACGGGCCGATGCTCGCCCCGAAGACGCGGAGCTTCGGCGGGAAGATGTCATCGAGGCGCGACTGGAGATAGCCGCGGTAGAACGCCTCCTCCGGCAGCGCGATGATGACGAGCTGGCCGAAGGCCTCGTTGAGGATGTCGAACGCACCGACGCGGAGCGCAAACGTTCCGTGCGGATGCCAGAACGCACGCCATCCGACGAAGAACGGCCCGAACGTCACGATCGCGAACAAGAGGGCCCACCCTGCCGCCCCGAGCGCAGCGCGGAGGAGCCGCTTCACGTCGACCGGCCCGGGGAGGACGAGCCCGCCGAGCGCGAGCCCCGAGCGCTCGACGCGGGCGTCGTCGCCGCGCCAGACCATCGCCCACGTCGCCCCGAGGAAGACGAACCCGACCGCGGTCGCGACGAAACGGTCTGGAAGGAAGCGCGACGTGATCATCACGCCGAGCGTGACGACGAGCGACACGACGGCGATCTCGACGCCGATGCGCCGCCGCGAGAGGAGCGCGGGGCTCGTCTCCGCCGGCGCGCTCATTTCGCGTTGCAGACGAGCCGCGCGGCGTAGACCTCGGTCCGCGGCGCTTCGACGTCCTGCCACGCGAGATACCACTCGTTCTCCCCACCACCCGCCGTGAGCGCCGGACGCGGCGCGGCCTGGTCGGTGATCCGGAAGAGCGCGTTCGGCGCGCTGACGAGGCTGTCGCGAGAGAGGAACGACATCTTGATGCGGCCCTGGTCGAAGAAGGAGACCGCGACGCGTCCCGCGTTGACCGCGAGCGAAGGCCTCGTCGCCTTCTCGCTGCCGAGGCGCTTCGTCCAGATCACCTTCGACTCCTTCGGATCGATGAACGCGGCGAAGGCTCCGCCCGTGTCGAGCTGGTAGGCGATGAAGCAACCTTCCTGTCCGCACGCGATCTCGGGTCCGTCGACCTGCGCCTTCGGGTTGTCGTTGATCGTCAGCGCGTCGCCGAGCACACGCGAGGCCTTGTTGTCCTTCGGGACCGAGAGGCCGTTCCCGACCAGCTTGTCGAGCGGCACGCGGAGCCGGACGATCTCGCGCTGGTTCTCGCGTTCGAGCTTGTACGCGACGAGGAGCGTGTTGGCGCCCACCGCGACGCTCGGGACGCGCACGCGAGGCGCCGACTTCGCGCGCGGCGCGGGGACGTAGTCGGTGAGGCGGATCTCCGGCCCGAGGTCGAGGTCCTCCTTGAGGAGGCGCACGAAGAGATCGGTATCGCCTTCCTTGTCACGATCGTCCTGCCAGACGATGTAGAGCCCCTGCGGCGCGCGCTCGAACGAAGGCCACGACATCGGGCTCCGCGTCGCAGGATGGATCGGGATCCGCTGGCCTCGCGTCGGATCGATCCGACCCTCGGGATCGAGCGCCCGCGCGAAGACGCCGTACTCCTTGCCGGGCTTCGGGGCGTCGCCGTAGAGGAGCACGCTCCGGTCGGCGCCGAGCGGCGCGAGGAGCGGGCGTGTCGCTTCCTTCGCTTCCGGCGTGAGATCGCGAATCGCGCCCTGTGTCCGGCCGGTGCCGTCGATCACGGCCGCATAGACGTGATCGTGGCCGGCCTCTTCGTGATCGTCGGTCCACGCGACGATGGCCCCCCGCGGCGTGGCGACGACGGCGGGGCGCTCGGCACGGCGGTCCGTCGCCAGCCGCGGGCGCGCGAACGCGACCGGCTTACAGGGTCCGGTCGACTTCGACGCGACGCCGAGCTGCTCGGCGAACACCTTCGCCGGCGCGGCGCCGCCCTGGAGCTTCGACGCTTCGTCGACCTTCTTGAGCGCGCCGTTCACGTCGCCCTGCGCGAAGAGCCGCTGCGCTTCTCCGAGCGCGAGCGACCACTTCGGCTCCGGCGCGGAAGGATTCCCGCCCGGACCGCCCGACGACGCACCGCTCGCGGTCGGTGACGCCGTCGACTGCACGAGCGGCGTCCGGACCTGCGGATTCAGGAACCGCACCCAGACGAAGCCCGCTGCCGTGAGGCCGACCGCGAGGAACGTCGCGCTGAGCGCGATGCGCACCGGCGACGTCCGTCGCGGACCGACGTCGACCCCGATCGTCGCCGGGCTGTCGACCGAGGCGCGCTGCACGAGCGGCAGCGGCGACGACGCATCGCTGCCCGCCGTCGAGCGCCCGTTGAGCGGCATCGGAGGCGCCCCGACGCCGCGCGCCGTCGTCGGCGGGAGCGGCACGGCCTGCGGCGAGGGCCGCACGCTCTCGAGGACGTCGGTCGAGAGCTCCTCCGCCTGCGCCGCCATCACCGGCGCCGCTCGCCCCGACGCGAAGGCCACGTTCGGGTAGCTGCCCGTCGAGCCGCGCACCGTGGGGTCCCACACGTGGACGAAAGCGTCGGCGAGCTCCTTCGCCGACTGGTAGCGGCGGTCCGGATTGCGCTCGAGGCACTTGGCGAACCATGCGTCGAGCTCCGGCGGGAGATCGGGCCGGACGTGGGAAGGCACCGGGATCGGCGCGGTCGCGATCGCCGCGAACGTCATCGCGACGCCCTGGTCCATGTTCCACACCGGACGTCCGATGAGGCACTCGTAGGCCATGCAGCCGAGGGCCCAGAGGTCGGCGCGGTGGTCCACGTTCCCCTGCCCCTTCACCTGCTCCGGGGACATGTACGCCGGAGTTCCGAAGACGGCGCCCTCGCGCGTGAGCCGCTTCTGCGAAGGGCCCTCCGGATTCATCGGCGCGTAGAACTTGGCGAGACCGAAGTCGAGGATCTTGCAGATGTCCTCGCCGTCGTCGCTCTTCGTGAGGAAGATGTTCTCCGGCTTGAGGTCGCGGTGGACGATCCCCGCCGCGTGCGCTTTCACGAGCCCCTTGGCCGTGTGCACGATCACGCGGATGGTGGTCGGGATGTCGATGATCCGGACCCGCGCCATCCGGTCGTAGAGCGACTCGCCCTCGAGGAGCTCCATCGCGATGAAAGGTCGGCCGTCGTCGAGGCGCCCCGAGTCGTAGACGTCGACGATGTACGGGCTCTTCACGCTCGCGGCAGCACGCGCTTCGCGGAAGAAGCGCTCGATGACGATCGTCGAGGCCGCGAGCTCGGCAGCGAGGACCTTGATGGCAACCTTCTTGCCGAGCGAGAGCTGCTCCGCCTCGTAGACGGCAGCCATACCTCCGCGCCCGATCTCCCGGACGACGCGATACTTGCCGACCAGGGTGGTCCCGACCGGGATCTTCGACTCGTTCGCAGCCATGGCGACGGTAGGCAGCCTGTCGAAAATGCTACGCTGTTTCCGGACCGAACGAAAAGCCTTCTGCAGGCCGCAGGTCGCAATCGGGTCACGGCGTCGGTTCGTCCCCGCTTCGACTTCCCGCGGCCGCGCTGTCTTGGTTACGCTCGGGGCGTGAGCGAGCGTTCCGGAACGCCGGCGGAAACGAGGGAGAGGCTCGCCGCCATCGGCGAGATCGCCGCCGAGATCGCGCACGAGCTACGGAACGCGCTCCAGATCATCTCCGCGAACGTCTACCTCGCGAAGCAGGACCTCGCCGGAAGCGCTCCGTACCTGGGTCGCATCGAACGGAACGCGCGGACCGCCCACGCGATCGTCGACGACCTGATGGCGCTCGCCCGCGGCGAGCCGGCCACGGCTGAGCCCGTTCTCCTCGTCGAGGTGCTGGCTGCGGCCCGCGAGGAGCTGCCCGACCCGGGAGCCGACCTCCAGGACGATGTCCCGCATGCGCTGAAGGTGAGGGCACACCACGGCCTCCTGTCGCGTTTGTTCCACGTCCTCTACGAAAACGCCGTCGGCGCGAGCGCTCCGCGCCGGCCGAAGATCATCACGCGGGCCGAGACCCGCGGCGATCGCGTGCTCGTCTACGTGACCGACGACGGCCCCGGCGTCCCCGAGGCGCTCGCGGCGACGCTCTTCGAGCCGCTCGTGACCGCGCGGCCGGGCGGGACCGGGCTCGGGCTCGCGCTCGCGCGCCGCGTCGCCTCCGCGCACGGTGGCAGCATCGAGCTCGTGCCGACCGAACGCGGCGCGACGTTCAAGGTGGAGCTCCTCGCCTAGGGTGTGTCCCTGAATCCAGGGCTCCGCTTCTTCTCGCCCGTGCCCGTGCCCGTGCCCGTGCCCGTGCCCGGCGGTCTGGGGTTGGTCGTAGCGCCGCTTGTCGCCTTCGACACCCTGGCCCCCCTCGGCAACGTGAACTGGTCGGCCTGGCGAGGACGAGGAAGTCCAACGCGACGTGGTAGACGTCGAGTCGT
>JBDHVE010000241.1:0-10916 GCA_039809485.1 Polyangiaceae bacterium
CGCGAGCGCGTCACGAAGCGCCGACAGGGCCCGCGCCGCGCGCGACTTGATCGTCCCGAGCGGGACGCCTTCGCGCGCGGCGATCTCCGGGTAGCTGAGGCCCTCGAAGAACGCGATTTCGAGCGTCGCGCGCTGGGCCTCGGGGAGCTTCTCGAGCGCTTGCCGCACCTTCGCGCGACCTTCGGCTTCCGACGTCAGGCGCTCCGGATCGCGATGCGAGGGCGGCGGCTCGTGCGCGACGACGTCGCGTGCGAGCTCGCCGCGGCGGCTCCGACGCCGCGTCCGATCGATGCTGAGGTTGCGGACGAGGGTGACGAGCCATGCGACGACGGAGCCGCGCTCGGGCGCGTACTGGTCGGCGCGCTCACGGACGGCGACGAACGCGTCGTGGAGGACGTCCTCCGCCTCGGCGCGGTCACGGAGGATGCGGAGCGCCATCGGGAACACCGTCGCGCAGTAGCGATCGTAGAGGACGGCCATCGCGCGCACGTCGCCCTCCGCGATCGAGCTGAGGAGCTCGACATCGCTGGAGAGCGCAGGCGCGGGCACGTCGGGAGGGTCCAACGGGATCAAGGGTACGTCAAGCTTTCCCGAGCGCCACAGTCGCGCGGGGTTGCGATACGATCGCGCCTCGATGCACCGTTACGCGGCCTGCTTCCGTGCTGCGCTCGCTGCAGCGCTCGTCGCCACACCGGCCGGTGTCGACGCGACCACGCACCACAGCTCGCGGCTCGTGACGAAGAAAGGTCCCGCGACGGAGGCGGCGCTGGCCGATGCGCCCGACGCGCAGGGTGGGCCGCCGCTGCTCGCGACGCTCGTGCAGACGCACACCGACGAGCGCGTCCCGCTCGACGAGAGGAGCCCGAGCGTCGAGCGGTTCTCCGAGCTGCTCGCCGACCGCGTGACAGGTGAAGTGAAGCAGCTCGATCCGAAGCTCCTCGAGCTGCTCCGCGCGCTCGTCCGCGAGCACTCGCTCGCTGGCGCGCGCATCGAGCTCGTCAGCGGTTACCGCAGCGCGAAGCTGAACGAGATGATGCGCAAGAAGGGCCGTCACGTGGCCTCGCACAGCCAGCACTCGCTCGGGCACGCGGTCGACTTCCGGATCGTGCTGCCGGAGGCTGCCGGCGAGACCGAGGCGAAGACGCCGCGCGGGATCCACCCGCGCGAGCTCGAGGCGAAGATCCGCGCGCTCGGCTGGGAAGGAGGCGTCGGCGTCTACACGCTGAAGAGCGACTGGTTCGTGCACGCCGACGTCGGCAAGAATCGGCGCTGGGGCGGCTGAGCCGCCTCAGGGGATGTCGAGCGTCGCCTGCGTGAACGCGTAGTGCGCGACGGGCGACGCGTAGACCGCGTTGTCCGGCTCACGACGACCGCGTGCCTGTGCGCTCATCACGGCGCGTGCGCCGTCGCCGAGGAGGAGCCCCGCATAGCCCGCCCGCAGCTCGAGCGGCGCCCACGGTCGCCACGCGAACGTCGCGGAGAGCTCGTGCCCGAGCTCGGCGCTCGCACCGGTCGGGGCGCGGCCGATCACCTTCAAGTAGCTCCCGACCCACTCGCCCGAGGTCTCGACGAGCCGCGCGTAGCGGTAGCCGGCGGTGATCGTCGCGAAGGACCACGGCACGATGCCCACGCTGCCCTGGAGGTCCATCGCGTTCGACCACGCGAAGAGATCCGTGATCCCGTGGAAGCGCTGCACGTCGGGGAGGAGCGGATCGAACTGGCGGTACGTCGTCCCGCCGTCGTCACCGGACGCATACGAGGCGCCCACGCGGAGCGTCGGCGTCAGCGCGACCTCCTCGAGCTTCTTCGACACGTGGCCGGCCGCGGCCCACGCCGCGATGTCGGCGCCGCCGACGAGGAGCGACGCGGAGGTGCCGAGCTGGTAGGCGCCCTCGACACCGTAGGTCCACCCCTTCGCGTCACCGGAGACGCGGAGCGCGCCGGTGTACGTCTCGCCCGAGAGACGCGCGACGCGGAAACGCGAGCCGTCGAGGTCCACGCCCGACCCACGCGCGACGCGCGCGAGCGCGTAGAGCTCGACGGCGAGGAGCGGGTCGATCGTCCACTTCCCGAGCGCGCCGTAGAGCTGGGTGCCCGAGCGCGGCGCCGCGTTCGTGTCGTTCCACGCGCTGCCGAGGGGCGACGGCGGCTCGAGCAGCACCGCGAGCGCTTCGACGTCGACCGGACCGAACCACGTCTTCGCGCGGATCGCGTCGAGCGAGCGAGCGCGCGGGGAGAAGTCCGCGTTGCCGACGAGGCGGCCCTCGCCCCAGACCACCACCTGGCGGCCGAGCCGCACGTACGAGCCGCGCGCGCTCGACGAGTGCACTTCGCCGAACGCTTCGTAGGGCGCGAGCTCGCCGATCCCCCTCTCGCCCTCGAACGACGCGGTCGGCGCCGGGGAGCCGAACGCGCGGGCGTCCTGGAGCGTGAGCTGCGCGCGCATCGCGCCGCGCTCTGCGCCGAGGCCGATCCGCGAGCGCTCGAACACGCTCCACGACGTGCGCACGCGCGGCGAGAGGCGTCCGTAGAAGTCGAGACCGCCGATGTCCGGCGGATCGCGCCGCAGCTCACCGCGGACGCGGACCTGCATCGTCGGCGACAGGAGCCAGTCGCCGAGCGCGATCTTCTCCGGCGCGGCCGGCGGCGACTGCGCCTCGGCGCGGCTCGACAGGAGGGCGAGCGCGGAAGCCGCGAGCGCGGCGATCGTCTTCGCGTGAGCCTTCGCGACGCCCCGGAGCACGCGCCGACGCTACCACGAGACGCCCCGCTGCCGGAGAAAAGTCGTGGGTCCACGGGGTCGCGGCGTGGGTCAGCTCGCGCGCTCTTTCACGTACGCGCGCGCGAGCTCCACGAGGGCGTCCTTCGTGTTCTTCTCGGGGTCGTTCGTCACCGCCTCGAGACAGTGCTCCAGGATCTCACCGAGGATGCGTCCCGGCGAGAGACCGAGCTCGCTCATCAGGATCTTGCCGTTGATGGCGAGGTCGCGAGTCGAGAGCGCCGCGCCTTCGGCGAGGACCTTCTCGACGTGCCCGCGGAGCGCGAGGAGCGGCCCGAGGTCTCCGTCCGTGAACGTCCCCTTCCCGCGGAGGTCGGCCTCGTTGAGCGCGTAGAGGTCGGCGATCCGATCCTTGCCGACGCGCCGGATCCAGCGGCGGACCGCGGCGTCGGACCAGGCGTCGTAGTGGAACAGGTGATGGCGGACGAGCGCCACGATGCGCTCACGCTCCTCGTTCGAGAAACGGAGACGTGTGCAGATCGGCTCCGCGATCTCGGCGCCGATCTTGTCGTGGTCGTAGAACGTCCAGTCGTTCGTCTTGTCGCTGAAGGCACGCGAGCGCGGTTTGCCGACGTCGTGGAGGAGGGCCGCGATGCGGAGCACCGGATCGCCGGCGCATGCATCCATGCACTCCATCCCGTGACGCCACACGTCGAAGGTGTGCCAGCGGTTCTGCGCCATGCCGACCCCTTCGAGCAGCTCGGGGCACGTGATCGCGAGGATGCCGGACTCGCGCATCACCTCGAAGGCGCGCGAGGGCTTCTTCGCCTTCATCGTCTTCACCCACTCGTCGCGCACGCGCTCCTGCGAGACCTTGCGGAAGGTGTCGAGGGTGGGCGAGATCGCGGCGAACGTGTCCGGGTCGAGGTCGAACTCGAGCGTCGCCGAGAAGCGCGCCGCGCGCAGGACGCGGAGGCCGTCCTCGCCGAAGCGCTCGAGCGCCTTGCCGACCGCGCGCACGACCTTGGCCCCGAGGTCCTTCTGCCCGCCGAACGGATCGATGATCGTGCCGTTCGACGGATCGACCGCGATCGCGTTGATCGTGAAGTCGCGTCGCGCGAGGTCGGCGGTGATGTCGTCGACGAAGTGCACCGCGTCGGGGCGGCGCCCGTCGGAGTACGTGGTCTCGCCGCGGAGGGTCGTCACCTCGTAGTGGTGGCCGCGGATGACGAGCGTGACCGTGCCGTGCTGGAGGCCCGTCGGGATCGCCTTCGGGAACACCTTCATCAGCTCTTCGGGCCGCGCGTCCGTCGCGACGTCCCAGTCGGCGACCGGCTTGCCGAGGAGGGAGTCGCGCACGCAGCCGCCGACGACCCACGCGCGGCGCCCTGCACCGCGGAGCTTGTCGCAGATCCCGAACACGTCCTTGGGGACGACGGAGAGGTCGAACGCAGCCACGTCGGGGAGTCTACTCCAGCGGCGGCTCAGTACCCTTCCACCTTCGCGATGATCTCGTTCATGATCTCCCGCGTGCCGCCGCCGATCGGGTAGAGGCGGGCGTCGCGGTAGAGGCGCTCGACCGTGACCTCGCGCATGTAGCCGCTGCCCCCGTGGAGCTGCACGGCCTGGTCGACGACGGCCGAGCACATGTCGGTCGCCGCGTTCTTCGTCATCGCGGCGAGGCCGGGCACCTGCTCGCCGCGCGCGACGCGCACCGCGCACTCGCCGACGAGCGCACGCGCAGCGGCGATCCGCGTCGCCATGTCGGCGAGCTTGTGGCGCGTGACCTGGTGGCCCATGAGCGTGCGGCCGAACGCGCTCCGCTCCTTCGCGTACTTCACCGACTCGCGGTAGGCGAGCTCCGCGATCGCGACGCACTGGGAGGCGAGGTAGAGGCGCTCGGTCGCGAAGTTCAGCATGATCGCGAGAAATCCGCTGTTCTCCTCGCCGATCAGGTTCGACGCGGGCACGCGACACCCCTCGAACACGAGCTCGGCGGTGTCGCTCGCCCACCAGCCCATCTTCTCGAGCTTGCGGCCGACGGCGAACCCGGGCGTGCCCTTCTCGATCACGAGGAGCGAGATGCCGGCGTGCCCTTCCCCGGCGGTGCGCACGGCGGCGACGACGATGTCGGCGCGGCAGCCGGAGGTGATGAACGTCTTCCGCCCGTCGACGACGTAGTGGTCGCCGTCGCGGACCGCCCGCGTCCGGATCCGCGCGACGTCGCTTCCCGCGTCGGGCTCGCTGATCGCGAGCGCGCTGATCTTCTCGCCACGGAGCACCGGCGTCACGAACCGCTGCTTCTGCTCCGGCGTCCCGAGCCGGACGATCGGCGGCAGCGCGATGCCGTGGCTGTTCAACCCGACGACGGTGCCGACCGAACCGCCCGCGAGCACGAGCTCTTCCGAGGAGACGAGCGCATGCGTGACGTCGCCGCCCGCGCCGCCGTCCTCCGGTGGATAGGACACGCCGAGGAGGCCGGCGTGCGCTGCGGTTCCGTAGAGCTCGCGCGGGAACTCGTTCGCTTCCTCCCACGCGCGCGCGTGCGGCGCGATGTGCGTGCGCGCGAAGCGGCGCGCCGTCTCGCGGAGCTGCGCGTGCTCTTCCGTCTCGAACAGGAACGGCATCGGTCAGCCCTCCATGTGGTTCACGAGGAAGGACGCGACCTCGGCGAACCGCCCGTCGAGGAAGCTCCTCACCTCGCCGGTGATCGCGAGGTCATCCATCGCCTTCTGCATGCAGCGGAGCCACGCGTCGCGCATCGCGCTGTCGACCTTCACCTTCGCGTGGCGCATCCGGAGCCGCGGATGCCCGTGCACGGTCGAGTACACCATCGGCCCGCCGAGCCACTCGACGAGGAAGTGGGCGAAGCGCTCGCGGGTCCCGGGCGACACGTGCCCGTGCTCGTCGACTTCGTGCAGTCGCGCGAGCGCGGGCTCGCTCTCGTCCATGTGGTCGTAGAAGCGCGACGCGAGCTTGCGTGCGGTCTCCTCGCCGAGCCGGTGGAACGGCGAGTCGTCTCGGGTGGGGATCCAGGACATCGGCGAGGAGGGTAGTCGATCTGCCGTCCCGGTCCGAGGCCTGCTAGACGCCATCCATGACCGCCCTCACGGCTCTGCTCGAACGCGCCCCCTGGCTCGTCCCGGGACCCGTCGCGGCCGCCTTCGCCGCCGCCGCCGTCCTCGTCGCGCTCGTCGTGGAGGTGCGGACGGATCGGATCCCCAACGCGGTCTTCCACGCGACCGTCGTCGCGGCGGTGCCGTGCGGGATCTACGACGGACGCCTCCTCGTCCGCGTCGCGACTTTCGTCGTCTGCTTCGCGATCGGGCTCTCGCTCTGGCGACGGCAGCGCGCCACGTTGGGCGGAGGTGCGGTGAAGCTCGTCGCGGGGCTCGCCGCCCTGCTCGGACCGAGCGTGCTCGTCGCCGTCGCGGCGCTCGGGATCCGCGCGCTCGTCGCGTTCGGCGCGTACCGCCGGACGAACGAGCCGCAGCCGGTCCGGACGACGCCTCCCCTGCTCGTCGGCGTCCTGCTCGTGCTCGCCGCCGCGATCGCAGCACGCCGCTGACCACGTGCTAGCCTCCGGGCGATGGCGCGGCGGCCGACGGTTCTCCTCTTCGACATCGACGGGACGCTCCTCGACACGGGCGGCGCCGGACGGCGCGCGATGGTCGGCGCCTTCGAACAGGCTCACGCGCGTCCCGACGCGGTCACCCACTTCTCCTTCGCAGGGATGACCGACAAGGCGATCGCGCGGCGCGGCCTCGAGACGGCGGGGGTCGAGCCGACGGAGGACGCGATGAGCGCGGTCCTCGCGGTCTACCTCGCGCGGCTCGCGCGCGAGCTCGAGGCGTCCGAGCGCTATCGCGTGATGCCCGGCGTCGAGCCTCTCGTCCGATGGCTGCTCGCGGCGGAGAACGTCGCGGTCGGCCTCGGCACCGGCAACGTGCGCGAAGGCGCGTATGCGAAGCTCGCGCGCGGGGCGATCGACGACTTGTTCGCGTTCGGCGGGTTCGGGTGTGATGCGGAGGACCGTGTCGAGCTGCTCCGCGCCGGAGCGAAGCGAGGCGCAGGGGCGCTCGGCGCGCCGCTCGAGGCGTGCCGCGTCGTCGTGATCGGCGACACCCCGAAGGACGTCGCGGCGGCGAAGGGGCTCGGCGCGGAGTGCCTCGGCGTCGGCACCGGCGGGAGCACGGCGGAGGCGCTCGTCGCGCTCGGCGCGGACTGGGGTTTCGCTACGCTCGAGGAAGAAGGCGTTCGCGACGTCCTCGCGGCCGACTGATCGCCTGCTCCGGGAAATCCTCGGAGCCGTTCGTGCGTAGAAGGGAGTAGAGCCATGCAAGACCGGCCTTCACGACGCCTCGCAGTCACGACCGGTCTCGTCGTCGTCGCGCTCCTCGTCGTCGTCCCCACGGCGCTCTTCCTCGCCGCGCGGGCCTGGCCCGTCGTCGCCCCGCGGTATGCAGGGAAGATCGAGGTCGTCTACGAGAACACCGCGCGGAAGCTCCCCGTCCTCTCCAATCCGCGGATCGGCGAGGTCGACGCCGACGGCGTGTGGCTCGATGTCGAGATGCACACGACGGGAACGTGGGTCGTCGAGCACGCATGCTCCGATCCGTTCTTCGCCGTCCCCTTCGCCGATTGCCGCGCCCGGCTCTCGTCACGCCTGCTCGGTCCGCAGGACGTGCGCGTCACGCGGCTCGCCGGCGGGCACTACCGGATCAGGGCGATCGACGGCGACGAAGACGTCGTCGTCCGGATCGCGCCGACGAACCGCCTCGTCCTCCACTACACGCATCTCGCGTCGCCCCGGCTCGTCCCGACCGCGATCGGGCTCCTCTCCGTCCTCGCCCTCGCCTTCGCGCTCGTCCGCGTCCGCCTCGCCGTCGCCTACTCGCGTCGGATATGCGCGTGGAACGAGCGGACCCTGACGGAGGGCGGCATGCTCCAGGACGAGAGCGGCGCGACGATCGGGACCGTCGCGAGCGGCGCGCGCGTGCCGCCGGGCCCCGTCCTCGTCGCGCCTCCCGCGACGCGCGGGAGCTCCGTCTACCGCGAGCTGCCGATCATCGCGCGGAGCGAGATCGCGGCAGGCTCCCACGCGCAGTGGGAGCGCGGGACGGCGCTCCGCCTCCGCGATGCCCGCACGCTGTCGGTCCTCGCGACCGCGACTTCGCTCGTCGCGATCGCGGTGCAGGTCCTCGCCCCCTGACTCAGTTCCGCTCGAGCAGACCGCGGAGCTGCTCGGTCGTGAACTCGTACTTCGTCCGGCAGTAGTCGCACTCGATGTCGAGCGTCTTGCCGTCGGCCATCAGCGACTCGATGTCGGCGCGCGGAAGCGACGCGAGGCTCATCGCGAGGCGCTCGGAGCTGCAGTTGCAGCCGAAGTGCACCTTGCGATCGCCGACCTTCGTGTACGGCATCCCGTAGAGGGTCTCGCGGAGGAGCTCCTCCGGCGAGGCGGCGCCGCGCGCGAGGAGCGGGACGATGTCCTGGAAGTCCTTCAGCCGCTCGGTCATGACCATGAGCGGGCCCTCCGACGCCTCCGGGAGGAGCTGGACCATGTAACCGCCCGCGGCGACGACCTCGCCGGACGCGATGTGACAGCCGACGGCGATCATCGTCACCGTCTGCTCGGAGTCCTGCATGTACGCCATGAGCGCGGCGGAGACGGTCGCGTCCGGCGGGACGCGCACGACGCCCTGGTGGAGCGAGCCGTTGTGGAGGGTCCGCGCGACCTGGAGCATGCCGCGGTCGCCGAGAGGCATCGCCTTGACGTCGCTCGGCGTCTGGATGAGCCCGCGGGTGGCGCCGTCGGGGTGCGTGTCGGCGACCATCCGGAGGCGCGGATCGTCGCCCTGCAGGATCGCCTGGAGGCGGTTCTCGGGAGCCATGCTCTCGCGGACGAGGACGGCGCCCGTGAGCAGGTCGGCGAAGGTCCGCGCGAGCTCGGGCGTGGCGGGCCGCTGGGCTTCGATCGCGCCGCGGACGGTGGCGGTCGTGTCCGCAGCGATCACGCGGAAGGCGCCGTCGTCGGTGATGGCGCGGAGGACGTTGTCCGAGTGGAGCACCCTCGGATCGTGGCACAAAACGCGCGCGCGCGCAGGGTCAGCCGCACGCGCGCCCGGTCTCGCCGAGGTTTTCAGTAGCCGGCGGGAAGCACGACCTGGCGGAGCGGCGTCGCCTGCGTCGTGCACTTCGTCGTGTCGGTCTCGCCGGCCGGCGTCTGCTCGCACTTCTTGATCGGCCCGTCGAGATACGCGAGCTCGAGATCGTGGAAGCCGGGGATCGCCGCTTCGTTCCACCGGTCCGGGCGGATGCCGCCCCACGAGTTCTTCACGCGGACGAACTCGATCTTCGTGCCGTCGGCGAGCGCCGCGTCCATCTGCTCCTTCGTCGCCTCCTTGCCAGCGGCGAGGAGACCGATGCCGGGCACCTCCGCCTGGTAGTCGTGCGCGACGGTGAGGTGGCCGCCCTGCCGGCCCGGGCCGCGCCGCTGGAGCTCGGCCATCGAGAACCGCGACCCCGACGTGAGCGCGTTGAAGTCGACGTCCCAGGTCGTGACGACCGGCTGCTTGTCGTGGAGGGCGCGCTGGACGCGCTTCCAGAACGCGCGCCGCTCGGTCGCGCCGCTCGGGTAGCGGACGCCCACCCAGGCGAACTTGCCCGAGCGCGTCGCCCACCAGCCCTCGCCGTCACGCTTGCCAATCGCGTCGGCGAGCGTGCCGCTCACGACCTGCTTCGTCTGCGGGTCGACGAGACGCGCCTTCACGTCGGCCGCGCGGAGGACGCCGTTGCCGGGCGCGCGCGTGCGGAAGGAGCGATCGATCGTGCGGTTCACGTTGGCGCCGAACACCTTGTCGATGTTCGCGACGACGTCGGCGTTCAGGCCCCAGGCCTTGTCGAGCTCCTTCCGGACGAGGACGCGGTCGCGACGGGCGGCGGCCTCCTTCAGTGCGCCGGTCTTCAGCGACGCGTTGATCGCGTTCAGCGCCGAGGACTGGCGGTAGGACATCTCCGCGTTCGCCTCCTCCGGGATGAAGTCCTTCTCGAGGACGATGCCGTAGCGGAGGATCAACCCTACGCCGGTCTCGAAGCTGCCGCCGGTCTGGATCTCGCCGCCCGCCTCGCCGTTCGCGATCTGCTCGAACCAGTGCCAGTACGTGAGCCACGACTCGCTCGTGTTCAGCGCTTCGCCGGTCGCGGCCTTGTTCAGCGCCTCGAGCCAGGTCGCGGTCGCGTAGAGCCAGCAGTTGCCGATCGACTGCCGCTTCACGTCGGTATGGTCGACGGACGTGATGTCGTCGACGGAGGCGCCGGTCTCGTCACCGCTCGTGACCGCGTCGGGCTCGTCGCCTCCGGCGCATGCGGGGACGGCGGTGCCGGCGAGAGCGAGGAGAGCGAGCGTGAGCCAACGCGAGGTCTTGGTCAGGGACATGAGATCGTTTCCTCCGAGGAGCTGCGTCGGACGGATGCGAGCGGTGTGCCGATGTAGGATACGGTCGGACACCGTGTGAAACACCGAAATGGGCGAAACCTCACGGAGATCGGAGCGCAAATGGGCGAAGCGCCGCGATGGACGTGCGATCCAGCACGGCCAGGCGGCGCTCCGCGAACGCGAAAACGGTCAGTAGCCGGCGGGCAGCACGACGTCCCAGAGCGGCGTCATTTCCGACGTGCAGTTCGTCGTGTCGGTGTGGCCGTCCTTCTCCGCGCACTCCTTGATCGGCCCGTCGAGGTAGGCGAGCTCGAGATCGTGGTAGCCGGGGATCGCGGACTCGTTCCAGCGATCGGGACGGATGCCGCCCCACGAGTTCTTCACCCGCACGAACTCGATCTTGGTGCCGTCGGCGAGCGCGGCGTCCATCTGCTCCTTCGTCGCCGGCTTGCCGGCCTCGAGGAGACCGACGCCCGGCACTTCGGCCTGGTAGTCGTGCATGACGGTCATGTGACCGCCCTGGTTGCCCGGACCGCGGCGCTGGAGCTCGGCGAGCGAGAAGCGGCTCTTCGAGCTCAGCGCGTTGAAGTCGACCTTCCAGGACGTGATGACGGGCTGCTGATCGTGGAGCGCCTTCTGGACGCGCTTCCAGAACGCACGGCGCCCGGTGGCGTCGGGCGGGTACTGCGCCTCGTTCCAGGCGAACTTGCCCTCGCGCGGCGCCCACCAGCCATTGCCCTTGCCGATCGCGTCGGCGAG
>JBDHVE010000242.1:0-10848 GCA_039809485.1 Polyangiaceae bacterium
GCCCCCGCCGACACGACGTCACCGAATGGAAGCCCGCGCCCATGCGAGGCGAGCCGAGCCTCCAGCCCGTCCCCGTCCCAGCGCGAGCCCCATGCCGGAGTGTGAGCGTTCAGTCCAGCCGCAGGGTGATCGGCGCATGGTCGCTCCCCTCGCGCAGCGCGAGCACTTCGGCGTCGGTCACGCGCGGGAGGAGCGCCCGGCCGACGAGCGCGAAGTCGACGCGCGCCGCGTCGAGCCCGCGCGCGCGGCGGTTGAACCAGGTGTAGGCGCGGGCGTCGGGGTTCCGCGCGCGGAAGACGTCGACGAGGTCGAGCTCGGCGGCGATCTCCGCGAGCTCGCGCCGTGCGACGGCGTGCGGCTCCTCGGTCCGGAGCCGGGGGTGGATGTCGATCTTCGCCTGCGAGACGTTCCAGTCTCCGATCGCGACGACGCGCTCGGCGTAGGGCGCGATCTCGCGCGCGAGGAGCCGCTGGAACGCGCGCTTGAAGTCGAAGCGCGTGCCGTGGACCTCGCCGCTCGACGGATCGAGGTAGGGCTTCGACGTGCCGTTCACGGCGTAGAGGTTCACGACGACGACGTCGGCGAGCGTCGCGACGACGATCCGCCCCTCGCGATCCCACGGCAGCACGCGGAAGCTCGGCGCGAGCTCCTCCTTCACGAACGTCGCGACGCCGTAGCTCCGGCCGCCGCGGAAACGTGCATTCTGCATGTCGCGGTTCAGCGACATGCCGCACGCGTAGCCGGGGAGGGCACGCTCGAGCGCCTGCCTCGCCTCGTGATCGGCGTCGCGGACCCGCACCTCCTGGAGGCAGAGGACGTCCGGGTCGCCGAGCTCGGCGAGGACGCCCGGCAGATCGTGCCGCCGGAGGTCCTCGACGTTCCACGAGACGAGGAGCATCGCTACTTGCGGCCGAGCGCCTTCGCGAGGCGTTCGGCGCTCGCCTGTTGCGTGCTGCCCGGATCGTCCGACTCGCGTGCGAGCTTCTCGAACGGCTCGCCGGCGACGAGGCGCGCGAGGAGCGCGTCGATCTTCTTCCGCGCGACGGCATCGCCCGCGGGTGTGCCGTCGGACTTCGCGAGCAGGTGACGGAAGACCGGCTTGATCTGCTTCTGGTGCGCCGGATCGGCCGCCCACGTCTTCGCGCTCGAGACGTCCGCCTTCACGGTCGCGAGGAGCGGTCCCGTCGGGATCGCGACGTAGCGGATCGTGTTGCCGGCGGGCGGCGCCGTCTCGGTCTTCACCGGTCGCGGCGTGCTGGCCGGAGGCGGCGTGCCTCCGCAGGCGAGGGTGAGGAGGAGTGACGACGAGAGGAGCAGCGACGCGCGCATGGTTGCGCTCTCGCACGGGCTCGCGCGAGCGTCCAACAAAGCGCGCAACGACGGAGCGACCGCGGCCGACCCGTCTTGCACGGAGGTATTTCATGACGACCGTGGACGCGACCCGAGCACGCCGATCGACCGAGGACCTCGTCGACGACCTCGCCCACCAGGCCGGCATCGCGGCGAAGGACGAGCACGTGAAGGGACGGGGCGGGCTCCGGAGCGCCGCCGAGGCGAGGCGGACCGAGCACGGCAGCGCGAAGGACGTCGCGAAGGAGGGCGCGAAGGGGATCGCCGAGCACGCAATCCCCGACGTGCTCGAGCACTGGGGTTGGGCGGTCGCGGGCGGCGTCGCCTTCGCCGCGGGCAGCGTCGTCGGCGCCTATCACCTCTACATGCACGCCTGGGCGGAGCCGAATGCGAAGGGGGACAACCTCCGCGCGCTCCACGCGAACGACGCCGTCAACGTCGCGGTCGCGCGCGGTCTCGCGTTCGATCCGCGGTTCGGCGAGGACGAGGCCAAGATGCGGCCCGACTGCGAGAAGGGGACCGGCAAGCTCCTCGAGAAGATGGACGCCGATCCCGACCTCCGCGCGATCCTCCAGGCGCGCGCCGACGAGGGCTTCCTCGTCGCCGAGCGCGCGCACGCGGCGACTGCGCACATCGCGGACCCGAGCGCGCGCGCGCAGGCGATGCAGCGGTGGCTGAAGGACAACGGCTTCGGCGATCGGATCCAGAAGGACATCGCGTTCCAGAAGGGGGCGCAGTTCTTCCTCTGGTCCACTGCGCACGGGACGGCCGCTGCCGAGAGCGCGAAGGTCCACGCGCGCGCGCCCGTCGAGCGCGACGTCCAGACCCGAGGGTGAGCCTCAGGCCGTCTTCTTCAGCGCGATGTTGTAGACGCCCTTGCCGGTCGCGACGACGTCGCTCTCGGTTCCAGGATGGAACAGCTTCACGTCGGCGACGCCGACGCGGTTGCCCCGCCGGACGACGGTGGCTTCCGCGACGAGCGTCTCGAGCCGCGCGGGGCGGAGGTAGTCGACGCGGAGATCGATCGTCGAGACGCGCGCGGCGGGCACGTCGAGCCCCGACCAGACCGCGGCGCCGCCGGCCGCGTCCGCGAGCGTCGAGATGACGCCGCCATGGAGCGCGGGGCGGAGCGGATCGCCGACGAGCTCGGGCCGGAACGGCACTTCGAGTCGCGCGAAGCCCGCGCGCGCGACCGTCAGCTTCATTCCGAGATGACGGTTGAACGGAACCACCTCCTCCATCAGGTGGCGGAGGGCTTCGAACTGCGCGGGATCCATCGTCAGCCCGGCGCGATGTACTGCATGTCGACCCAGTGCTGCTGCCCGTCGGGGAACAGCACGAGGCACTGGCTGCCGGTGACTTGCTGCACCGTCGCGGGATAGCGCTGCCCCGTCGACCACGTGACGAGCACGCGCGCGCCGGGCGCATACCCGAACGAGGGATAGCCGTACGACGGCGGCGCCGGTTGCGGCGAGAACGGCGCCTGCGGCTGTCCCCACTGCGGAGGCGGCGCCGCGTGTGGACCATGGCTCCACGGCGCCGCGCCGGTCGCCGGCGGTGCGGGATAGCCGGGCACGACCGGCGCCGCAGGCGTCACCGGCACCTGACCGGGGACGTAACCAGAAGGCGCGCCCGACGGCGGCAGCGGCTGCGCGACCGAGCGCGGGACGTGCCCCTGCTGCGCCTGCGAGTACGGAGCATTCGGTGGCGGCCCGTATGCGGACGGCGGCGCCGATCCCCGGTTCGGCTGCGAGCCCGGCGGATTGCTCCCGCGACTCGACGAAGGCGCGGACCCGGGCGGCGGCGGGAGCGGCGGCGCAACCGGCATCTTCGACGTGCTCGGCGTCGAGCCCGACGGGCGTGGTGCGGACGCGGGCGAGAACGCCGGCATCACGTGCGTCCGATCCTGGCGCTTCGGCGCGGGAGGATTCGCCTCGGGCGGCGAAGGCGTCGCCGGCCGCGGTGCGCTCGGCATGATCTGCGTGCCGGCGGGCTTCCGGAACGGCGTGCTCTCGACTTGCTGCTGGTAGTCCTTGACCTGCTGGCGCGCCGCTTCGGCCGCATCGAGGCCATCGCCCTGCGAGACGACGCTGCTCACGGCGAGCGGCGAGACGGTCGCGCTCACCTGCCCGGGCGCGGGAAGGACCGGCAGCGCATTCGGATCGGTCTCCGTCTCGGAGAGCGCCCCGGGCTTCGACACCGGAGGCGATGCGTCGCTCGACGAACGCGGCGCGACCGGGCTCATCGTGTTCGGCGGCGCGGTCGCCGCGAACGGGTTCACCGCCGCGGCGGACGAAGGCGGCGCGCCGAGCGCGCGGGCGTCACCGACGGGCGTCCCGCACGCTGCGCAGAACTTCCGCGAGCCGATCAGCTCGGCGCCGCATTTCGCACAATTCGACATCGACCCATCCATGTTGGGTCAGAAGCACGGTGCGACACAAGTCGCCCGGTGCGCCCAGGCATCGAGCGCGACCGCACCGCGCGTTTCAGGCCTTGCGGAGGACCATCAGCTCGCCCGCGAAGCCGCCCATGTCGACGGTGAGCATGCGCTCCGTCGTGAAACGCGCCGCGCGCGCCGCGTTCACGATCGCGTCCGGCTCGGGGACTATCCAGGTGAGCGTTCCTCCCGGCGGGAGCACTTCCCCCGCGTGGCGGACGAACCGCTCGAGCAGCGGGAGGTGCCCTCCGCGCTGGACGCGACGGCCCATCGGTGGATTCGACACGATCGCGGTGACGCCCGCCGGCGAGGTGTGGAGCGCGTCGCCGGTCGTCACGCTCGCCGTCACCCCCGCCGCTTCGAGGTTCGCGCGGGCGGCGAGGACCGCCTTCTCGTCCAGGTCGGTGCCGACGAGGCGCGCGACCTTGCCGATCCGTGCGCGCTCGACGAGCTCGGCGCCCGCGCCGGTGAACGGATCCCACATCACGTCGTCGTCGCGGCGTGGCCCGACGCGCACGAGCGCTGCCGCGATCGTCGGATGCGAGGAGGCGGGCACGGTGTGGCCGCGGTAGGCGAAGCGCGTGTCCTCGTAGCCGCGCGGAAGGAGCTCGAGGTGGACCGCGTCGCGGCTCTCGCCGACGAGGACCTCCCACGTGCTCGACGTCGGATCGTTCACGAGCGCGTCGGTCGCGCCGCGAACGAGCTCGGCGATCTTCCACGCCGTCGCGCGCTGGTGGCCGCCGCGTCGGAACGCGACGCGGAAGCGGATCGGTCCTTCGCCGCGCGTGAGCGAACGGAACAGCGAGAGCGCCTCCGGGCGCACGAGCGCGCGTGCGATCGCGCCGGCCACCCCGTCCTCGCCGACCCGCTCCGGCGGGAGCGGCAGCGCGACCTCGAGCGCGGTGCGGACGGCGAGGGCGTCGGCGAAGCGTCCCTTCCGATTCGACTCGACGATGCCCGGGGCCACCACCCGCGCGCGCGGATCCGAGAGCTCCTCGACGAGGACGGGCTCGAGCCCGCGTCGCACGTGGAAGCGGACGAGCCCCGCATGCTCCGCTTCGGTCGCGATCTCCTGCGGGCGCCCACGCGCCGCCTCGCGATCGATGACGAGCTTCGCGCGGACGACCGCGCGATCCTCGGACGACACGCCGGCGAGCTTCGCGCGCGCCGCTTCGCCACCGACCTTGCCGAGCGCCTCCACGATGGGCCGCCGATCCTCGTCCGCCGCGAAGGCGTCGAACGCGTCGAGCAATGCGCGTTCGATCTCCGGCGAAGGGGTGAGCTTGCCGAGCCCGCGGGCAGCGGCTCTTCGCGTCTTCGGGTCGGCATCTCGCACCGCTTCGAGCAGCCACGTCACGAGCGGCGACGTCGGCTCGCCGCTCTTCGCGAGGTCACCGGCGAGACGCGTCAGACGGCCCCGGGCCGGGCGAACGGCCTCGCGCGCCGCCGTCGCCACGAGCTCCGCAACGCGTCCGGCGTGCGCTGCATCCACTCGCATCACGGCTCGGCTCGCGTCGCGGGCGAGGTCCTCGTCCTCGTCGCCGAGCAAGCCGAGCAGCGCGGTGACGTCCTTGACCTTCGGCGTGTAGCCGCGGTCTTGCAAGCGAGTGACGAGGGCGTCCCGGTCCGAGCTCATGAGTACCTTGCCTTACACCGCTTCGCGACCCAACGTAACCGGGCCCGCGTCTCGCGCGTAGGAGAGACAGGAGAAAGCCGTGGCGCGAAATCCCGACGAGCTGCCGTACGACCGAATCCTCACGCCTTCGATGAGCCGGCGCGTGTTCCTCCGCTCGGCGAGCCTCGGAACGGTCGTGGTCGCGCTCGGCGGTGCGACCTACGTCTTCGCGAGCGACGAGGACGAGAAGAAGGCGCGCGCGACGATGCGGCCCGACGGTCGTCCGCGCCTTCCGCCGGGCCAGCGCCTCATCACGCGCCTCAAGCCGATGGGCGGGACGGAAGGCGACCCGAGCCCGGGGGCCTGGCGCTTGAAGGTGCACGGCGAAGTGGAGCAGCCGTTCGAGCTCGACTTCGCGCAGCTCCTCGCGATGCCGCAGGTCGAGCAGGTCTCGGACGTCCACTGCGTCACGAAGTGGACCGTGCTCGACGCGAAGTTCACCGGCGTGAAGGTGGCCGACCTCGCCGCGCGCGCGAAGCCGAAGCCGAGCGCGCGTCACGTCATCTTCGAGGCGAACGCGGGGTACACCTCGAACGTTCCAATCCGCGAAGCCCTCGCACCGAACGTCCTCGTCGCGCACAAGTACGACGGCTCGCCGCTCGCTCGTGCCCACGGCGCGCCGGTGCGCGCGGTCGTGCCCGATCTCTACTTCTGGAAGAGCGCGAAGTGGCTCACCGGGATCCGCTTCGTCGCCGCCGACAAGCCCGGTTACTGGGAGACGCGCGGCTATCACAACCACGCCGACCCCTGGAAGGAAGAGCGGTATGGCTGACGCGCCTCGCAAGGTGCGCTGGCGCCCGTGGCTTCGCGCCGTCCACCGCGACGCAGGCTACCTCGCGGTGGGGCTCACGTTCGTCTACGCGCTCTCCGGCCTCGCGGTGAACCACATCACCGACTGGAGCGACGGCGACCCGAGCTTCGCCACCTATCAGACGATCCACGAGGTCGGGCCCCTCCGCGGCGACGACCAGGCGATCGCGGAGGACCTCCGCCACCGCTTTGCGATCGAGGAGACGCCGCGGGAGGTCTATCGCGCAGGGGAGAGCGAGCTCGAGATCCTCTTCGACAAACGCTCCCTCCACGTGAACACCGCGACCGGCCATGTCGTCGACGAAGGTCAGAAGCCACGCTTCTTCCTCCGCGTCGCGAACTGGCTCCACCTCAATCGCGGCAAGAAGGCGTGGACCTACGTCGCCGACGCGTACGCCGCCGGTCTCCTGCTCCTCGCGACGAGCGGCATGTTCATGATCGCGGGGAAGCGCGGTCTGCTCGGTCGCGGCGCGGTCTTCGTCGGTCTCGGGATCGCCGTTCCGGTGCTGTACGTCGTGCTCGCGGGGCCCTGATCACTGCGAGCAGCGCGTCGTGATCCGGCTCGCGCGCTGTAGCGCGGCGGTCACGACCGACTCCTCGCACGAGGAGACCTCGAACTGGTTCGTGTAGCAGGAGGACTGCCCGTCGCACCGGCACGAGATGGTCTTGTCGCCGAGCTCGAGGCAGCACTTGCCGCTCTTCGAGCGTGACGACGCCGGCGTGCAGTCCGGGACGACGTTCGCTTCGCCGTCGAACGTGCACTGACACCCGAAGCTCGAAGGCTCGCACGACCAGCCCCCGCAGACGCAGCCTGCCTTCGTGACGGCGCAGGTGCCGGTCACGGTGCTCGTGCTGCACTCGTCGCCGCTCGCCTTGTCGGCGTCGGAGCACGTGCACGAGAGGCCGCCGTTCTGGAGCGAGCACGACTGGTGCGGGCGGCCGTTGCCGAAACACGCCGTCGCGCACTTCGAGGTGATGCAGGCACGGACGACGCCGTCTTTCCCCGCCGTCGACTGGGTCGCGACGTACGCGCACCCGGGCTCGTCGCCGCTCACGCAGGCGCCGACCTGCTCGAGGACGGGCGAGCGGAGGTAGTCCGACGTCGGGTTGCACGTGCTGTCGGCGCAGCACGCGTCGAGCGCGGTGCCGCAAGACGTGTAGATGCACTGTGCACACGCCTGCTCGGAGTCGCGAGGCGTCTGGCAGGACCAGGGCACCGGGGCGTCGCCGACGCACTCCGTCCGGCACGAGCCCTGGAGGCAGCCGAACATCGCGTCCGCCGCGGTCGACTTCCGGACGCTCTTCACCTTCTCGGCGCACGTCGTGGCCGGGCCGTTGCCGCACGCGTCGAGCGCGGCGAGCGGGGCGTTGGAGATGTACGTCGACTCGTCGCGGCACTCCTCGGCGTTGCAGCACGCGTCGATCGCGGGCTGGCAGCTCTTTCGCAGGCAGGCCGCGCAGGCGCTCGTCCCCGCGAAGCCGCAGTGATCCCCCGCGTCGATCGAAGGCGTCACGAGCATGCAGCTGGTGAGGAAGAGGGCGATCGCGCCAGCGAAGAGCGCGCGCACGTCAGAACGCTCCGGAGAGGCTCAACGAAGCCGGCCCCACGCCGAGGTGGAGCGGTTTCGCCGACGACGTCAACGGGATCCGCGACGGCACGACGAGGAGCGCGATCATCGAGCCGACGCCGACCCCGAGCGAGATCGTGCTCAGCCACGCGTACGTGCTCGCGCGCGAGGCGGCGTCCTTCGCCTTCGGATCGAAGCAGTAGTCGCGGTCCTCGAGGCAGCCGTCCTTCGCGGTCTTTCCCTCGCCGAGCGCGAAGATCCCGAAGCCCGCGAAGCCGACGTAGCCGACGATCGTGGTCGCGAGGAGGACGCTGCTCACCGGGTTGTGCTTCGTCGTCTCCGCCGGCGGGTACGGCGCGACGGGCGGAGGCGGCTGGACCGGCCATGCTCCGGCGACGGGAGGCGGGGGCGCCGGCAGGTCGACTTCGACGCGCCGGTTCTCGCCCTTCTCGACCGGCACCGTCATCGTCCACGGCGTCTGCCCCGTCGCGCTCGCCTGGATGACGTGCGCCCCCGGATCGACCGGCGCCGCGACGCCCCACGCCGCTTGTCGGAGCTCGAGCCCGTCGACGCGGATCTCCAACCCCGGGAGCGCCTGCACGCGCGGCGCGACCGAGACGGCGAGCTTCGGGACGAGCGGCTCGACCGTCTTCAGGTGCTGCTCGGCGACGATCCGGCGATCGGCGCGGTTCTCCCGCGTCGAGATCGCGATCACCTCGCGGTACTCCGCCGAAGCGGTCGCGAGCTTGCCCTCGCCCTCGTGACAGACGGCGAGGTTCAGGAGCGTGCCGGGACCGGGGTCGAGCCGCTGGCTCTCGGCGAGCTTGGGGCACGCCTCCGCGAAGCGCTTCTGCTCCATCAGCGCGCGTGCTTCATCGAAGAGCGCCTGGGCGAGGCGCGCTTCCGCCGCATCGGCGGCGTGAACCGTCCCCGCGCACGCGAGCACGCACGCAGAGCCCGCGAACGCGACCAGAGCTCGGAGAGGCGCCCCCACCGCCGTCTCCTCAGCCGTGGCCGTGCGCGTAGCGCTTCCGGATCTGCGGCACGAGGTACTCGTCGAACGCGCGGTTCACGTCGTAGGCCGGCTTCCAGCCCCAGTCGGCGCGCGCGCGGGAGTCGTCGACGTCCTCCGGCCACGAGTCGACGATGCGACCGCGGACCGGATCGGGCTCGAAGCCGATCTGCGCGCCGGGGAACGCGTGACGGACGCGCTCGGCGATCTCCTGCGCGCTCACGCTGAAGCCGCTCACGTTGTAGACGGTCTGCGTGAGCTTCGCGCGGTCCGCCTCGAGGAGGTGCACGAGCGAGGTCACCGCGTCGGGCATCGCCATGAAGGGGATCTTCGCGTCGGGACGGACGAAGCACTTGTACGGCTGCTTCTGCGCCGCCGCGTGCAGCATCTCGGGACCGAAGTCGCTCGTGCCGCCGGTCGGCACCGTCTCGGCCGAGATGAGGCCGGGGTAGCGGATCGAGCGGAAGTCGAGCCGCGCCGCCGACGCGAGCGCGCCGAGCTGACGGAAGTAGAGCGTGAAGTAGCGACCGAGGTGCTCGCAGTACAGCTTGTTGCAGCCGTACATCGTGATCGGCACGTTGTGCTCTTCCTCGCGGACCCGGCCGGCCTTCGCCTTCTCTTCGAGGTTCGGCAGACCGTAGACCGCGATCGAGCTCGGGAAGATGAAGCGCACCGCCTCACCGAGGCGCTGCGACTGGTTCTGCGCCATCCGGAGGAGGTGGAGCGTCCCTTCGACGTTCACCTGGTGCGCCAGCTCGGGGTCGCGCTCGCCGCGCGTCGACAGGAGTGCCGCGAGGTGGATGACGACGCGGATCTCGTGGTGCGCCGCGACCTGATCGAGCAGGTAGCGGTCCATGATGTTGCCGGCGTACGTCTCGAGGCAGAACGCGCGGTACTTCTCGGGGAGCGGCGTGAGGTCGACGGTGACGACGCGATAGCGACCGTCGGTGTGGAGACGCTGGAGGAGCGAGCGGCCGATCTCGCCGTTCGCACCCGTGACGAGGACGACGGGCTTCATGGGGCGGGGCGCACGCTAGCAAAGCGGCTCTCGGTTGTCCCAGGCTCCGAGCTGACGCGGCGCGGCTATCGCGGCCGGATCTCGACGGAGCCGCGGAGGCGCACCGAGGTCACGAGCTCCTCGCCGCGTGCGAAGGCCGCGCTCGGCTTCGCGCTCGCGATCCGCGCCTGGACGTCCACCGAAGGATCGGCGAGCGCGGCCGCCGCGATCGGGACGACCTCGCGCAGGCCTTCGGGCGCGAGGAGCGGCATCAGCCGGACGTCGCGGACGAGGCGCGCTTCGAGATCCGGATGCCTGGCTCGGTCCTCGTCGCGGAGCGTGATGCTCGCGAGCTGGACGTCGCGTCCCTCGGGCGTCCAGCTCGGGCCCGAGCCGGACGCGTGCAGGTCGTCGCACGCGATGCCTCTGACGAGTGACGTCGTCGCGAACGGCGACGCCATCCGGAGGTCGAGATCGTCCTCCGCGGGGAGGACAGGATCGAACGCGAGCGGCGGGAGCGGACGCGGCGCGCTCGCGGGGCCGCACGACGGCCGGACCTCCGGGCTCGCGACGAGCGCGAAGCGGAGCCGAACGGCGTCCGGCGTGCTCGACGACGGACCCTGCACGAGATGCGAAGGGTTCGTGTGGAGGCAGGCGAGGGGGAGCTTCTGCGGGCTCTCGAGCTCGCGCCACATCCGTTCTGCCTGGGGACGGAGCTTCGGGAGGCGTGCGTCGATCTCCTGCTCGACGCTCCGGAGCTGCGCGCGCGCGGCGCTCTCCACCATCGGCGTCACGTCGATGCGGACGAAGCCGCCGAGCGCGCGCACGGCGCATCCCCGCGTGAACGCGATCTCGGCGCGCGACGGGGCGAAGGCGAAGGCCGGGGTGAGACGGAGCGGCACGCGGACGGTCGCGATCGCTTCCGGCTCGCACGACGCGTAGCAGCGGCCCTTCGCGCACGCTTCGGCGCGCGCATGGACCGGCGCGCGGACGACGAGG
>JBDHVE010000243.1:0-10733 GCA_039809485.1 Polyangiaceae bacterium
CGCGCGCCGGCGGTTTGAACGCCGTACCGCGAACCGCAGTCGCAGTGGCTCGCCATTTGCTCCGCATCCTCGGCTGATGCAGCGAGTGCTCTTCGTTCTGCGGGGGGACGAGGTCGACGCGGAAGCTCTCCTGGAGGTCGCCCGAGACCTGTCGGATTCCGACGAGCTGGCCGTGTGCCGACTCCTCCCTGCGGCAACGGACGCGTTCGTCGAGGGCATCCGCGCCCAACGCGAGACGACGACGCTGCTCCGCCGCGCCCTCGGTCCGCGCGCGGAGCGGATCGCGATCTTCGTCGCCTACGAGGGCGACGCGGCGGGGCTGGCCGAATGCGTCGAGGCGTGGAGCCCGACCATCGTCCGTCCGTAGGGAACACCGAATCGACGCGGCGACCAACCAGCGTTAGGTTGGGGCCGTGCTCAACTTCAACCACCTCTACTACTTCCACGTGACGGCCCTCGAAGGCTCCGTGAAGGCGGCAGCGGATCGGCTCGGCGTGACGCAGCCGACGGTGAGCGAGCAGCTCCGTATGCTCGAGCGTTCGCTCGGGCTCCAGCTCTTCGATCGTTCGGGCGGCGGCATCCGGCTGACGCAGGCAGGACGCCAGGCGCTCGAGCACACGACCGCGATGTTCGTCGCGGGCGAGCGCCTGCTCGCGGCGCTCGGCAAGCCGAGCACCGAGCCCACCGTGTCGCTGCGCGTCGGCGTGAGCTCCGCCGTCTCGCGCACGATCGCGACGGACTTCCTGATGCCGGTGCTCACCCTCGACCGCTGCAAGCCGGTGATCCAGGTCGGCGACTTCACCGCGATGCTGCGTGACCTCCGCGCGCACGAGCTCGATCTCATCATCGGCGAGACGGAGCCGACCGAGGTGGCGCGCCCCGACCTCGAGATGGCGACCATCCACCGTCCCGTGCTCGTCGCGATCGCCCATCCCGAAGCGGTCCTCGAGCCGGACTGGCACAACGTCGGGGTCCTCGAGTACCGCTCGTCGTCGATCTACCACTGGGAGGTGGAGAGCTACCTCGCGGAGAACGGGCTCCGCCCGAACAGCATGGGCGAGGTCGACGACGCGTTCCTCATGCTCGAGGCGGTCGCGCGCGGGGGCGCCGTCGCGTTCGTGCCTCGCACCGTGGCGCGCGAGGCGGTGAAGCTCGGACGCGTGAAGGTCCTCTCGTCCTTCGCGCCGAAGTCGGCTGCCGTCCACGCGCTCTACCACCACGGCGAGACGGTCGACCTCGCGAGAGCGGCCGTCGAGCGCCTGATCGCGAACGCGAAAGAGAACCTCGACGAGAGCTGACCACAGGCGCGCATCGGCTTCGCCGAACCGCTTGCAGTGGGTTTCTCGAAGCGGTCCGTCCCACTTGCCCGCGCAACGCCGCCGTGGAACCTTCTCGCGCGTGGATGCCCCCCTGGGAACCCGCGCGCAGACGCCGCTCGTCTTCTACGTGAGCGACGAAGGGCCCCCGGCGGAGGAGCGCGCTCGCCTGCTCCGTGGGGGTCGCCTTCCCGTCGTCGGCGCGAGCCCCGAAGAGGCGCTCTCGCTGCTCGCGACGACCGTCCCATCCGCCGTCGTCTTCGACTGCGGATGCGAGCCGGGGCCCGCACTCCGGGCACACCTCGAGACGGCGGGGATCCCGCAGGTGCGCCTCGCGAGCGGGTTCTTCGCGAGCAAGGCACCGGCAAGACCGGCCGGCGCGCCGCTCGAGACGGACGCCGTCGTCCGGTCGATCGCCCGTCTCCGAGCGATCCTCGGCAGCCGCGCGATCCGGCTCGAGCTGTATCGCGGCAACGACGAGCGCTGTCAGGTCCGCGGCTGGGACGCCGCGCGCCTTCCGAGGCGCCCGGCGCAGTCGCGCGAGGTCCTCGTGATCGACGACCACGAGGACAGCCGTGAGCTGTTCGCCGAGCTCCTCCGCGAACGCGGCCATCGCGTCGTGACGGCAGGCAACGGCCACGACGGGCTCGTGCTGGCGCACGCGGGGCCGTTCGACGTCGTCGCGCTCGACATCGATCTGCCCGGGCGGAGCGGTCTCGAGGTCGCGCGGCGGATCCGCGAGGATCTCGGCGAAGGCCCCTTCCTCATCGCGATGACCGGGTTCGGCGGCGAGAGCGAGCGGCGCGAGACGGCGAAGGCGGGCTTCGACGTGCACCTGGTGAAGCCCGTCGACTTCGAGGTCCTCGCCCTCGCCGTCGCTGCAGCCGGGACGAAGTGATCAGACGCGCGGCGGCTCGGTCTGCAGCTGCCAGGCTCGGTGCATCGCGACGGCGCGGATGAACGGCTTCGCCATCCGCGCGACCGCGTCGTCCGCGGCGAAGAGAAGCCCCGGGTCTCCCCCGCCCCCGCCCGCCGCGTCGATCCCTGCGGCCCGCAGCAGCGCGGAGCTCCCGTGCGGGACGAGCAGCGGTTTGCAGTGGCGGAACTGGAGCTGCACGAACTCGACCGCGAGCGCGTCGAGCGCGAGCTTCGAGGCGGCCTCCTCGCCCGTCGGCAGGACGACTGCGTCGAAGAGCACGCTCGGCGCCGCTTCGATCGTGACCTCGACCGGGAGCTCGCCGCCATCGGCGGTCTCGACGACGCCGAGTCGCGCCCCCACCCAGCGCGGGACGGCGCCGGCCTGGAGAAGCGCCTCGTAGAGCGACGCCATCCCCTCGTGCTCGACGCCGTCGGCCACGAGGAGCGCGATCCGGCGCGCGAGGATCCGGCCGTCGCCCGGTCGCGCGAGGAGCGAGAGCGCCGGCGAGACGGCGACCTCCGGCTTCCCCTTCGCAGGGACGACGGCAGGGAGCGGCTTCGGGAGCTCCATGCCGAGATCGTCGGCGACCGCGCGCGCGAGGCGGTCATCGACGTTGCGGAGCATCGCGACCATGCGCTCGCGAACGGCCTGGGTCTGCACGCGCGTGAGCTCGAACCGGAATGCCCGGACGATGTGCGCCTGCTCCACCTCGGTCTGGCTGTTCCAGAAGAGCCGCGCCTGGGTGAAGTGGTCGCCGAATTTCTCGGGCTTCGCGCGGAGCTTCGTCGGCTCGGTGCCCGCCTGCGCGGCGAGGAGCTTCTCGGCAAAGGACTGGAAGCCCTTCGCGCCCGCCTGGAACGGGCATCCGCCCGCGAGGGAGTTCGGCTCGTAGTTGACTCGGCCGCGGTTGATCGCCTGCCGGTGGAAGCCGTCACGCTGGTTGTTGTGCACTTCGGCGACCGGCGCGTTGATCGGGATCTCGTGGAAGTTCGGACCGCCGAGCCGCGTGAGCTGCGTGTCGAGGTACGAGAAGTTGCGGCCCTGGAGGAGCGGGTCGTTCGTGAAGTCGATTCCGGGCACGACGTGCTGCGTGCAGAAGGCGACCTGCTCGGTCTCGGCGAAGAAGTTGTCCGGGTTCCGGTTCAGCACGAGGCGGCCGACGGTGCGGAGCGGCACGAGCTCCTCCGGCACGATCTTCGTCGCGTCGAGGACGTCGAAGCTCCACTTCTCGGCCTGCGCCTCGGTGAACGTCTGGATCTGGAGGAGGTACTCGGGGAAGGCTCCGCCCTCGATCGCCTCCCACAGGTCACGCCGGTGGAAGTCGGGATCGGCGCCGTTGATCTTCACCGCCTCGTCCCAGTCGAGCGAGTGGGTGCCGAGGAGCGGCGTCCAGTGGAACTTCACGAGCGTCGCCTTCCCGGCCGCGTTCACGAGCCGGAACGTGTGGACGCCGAAGCCCTGCATCGTGCGATAACTGCGCGGGATCGCGCGATCGCTCATCTGCCAGAGCACGGTGTGGATCGACTCGGGCATGAGCGAGACGAAGTCCCAGAACGTGTCGTGCGCGCTCGAGGCCTGCGGCATCTGGTGATGCGGCTCCGGCTTCACGGCGTGGACGAGGTCCGGAAACTTCATCGCGTCCTGGATGAAGAACACCGGGATGTTGTTGCCGACGAGGTCCCAGTTGCCTTCCTCCGTGTAGAACTTCACCGCGAAGCCGCGGACGTCGCGGACGGCGTCCGCGCTCCCGCGCTCGCCGGCGACGGTCGAGAAGCGGACGAACACCGGCGTCCGCTTGCCGACGGAGGCGAACGGAGCGGCCTTCGTGAGCGACGTGATGTCCTCGGTGCACTCGAAGTAGCCGTGCGCAGCCGAGCCGCGGGCGTGGACGACCCGCTCCGGGATCCGCTCGTGATCGAAGTGGGTGATCTTCTCCCGGAGGATGAAGTCCTCGAGCAGCGTCGGGCCGCGGACACCGGCACGGAGCGAATTCTGGTTGTCGGCGACGGGGACGCCCTGGTTCGTCGTGAGGGCGCGCCCGAGCGAGTCGACGCGGTGCTTCTGGAGCGGGGCGTTGTTCGGGTTCGTGCCGGGGAGCGCCTTCGCCCCGTTCTTCGGCGAGACGTTGCTCTCGGTGATCGTGCTCGCCGTGACGTCGAGGTCGTCGGGCTTTCTCGCCACACCCTGTGGCGGCGAGGGCACCTTCCCGCCGAGGGCGTACTCCGCCGCCTTGTTCGTGTTGCTCGGGATCGACGCGACGAGCGCCTCGGTCGCTTCGACCTTCGCTTCGAGTCGATCGGCCGTCGCGGCGTTGCGGACGTCGGCGTTCTTGCTGCTCGTCCCGCTGCCGACGGCGGTCGCCGCCATCTCGAGGAGGCTGCGCGTCTTGCGGGGCTGCTTGGGTTTCGCGGAAGGACCCGCCATCGACTGCTTGGCGCTCCCGCCCCGGGGCTTGGCGGCGTTCGGGGTCTTGGGCGAAGAAGCGCGCTGAGCAGGGTTCTTGCGGGTGGCCATGCGAGCGGGCGCGACGTGCAACGCGCGCGCCCGAGGTCGGCCGCGACGAGTTCCCGCACATCGTGCGGCACGGCGGTGATAGACAGGTTCGTGGAAACCGAACGCGATGCGCATCCTCCACGTCGACGACCACGAGGACTTCGGTGATCTGCTGACGCTCTGGCTCGGAGAGCTCGGACACGCGTGCACGTACGCGGCGACCGTCGGCAGAGCGCGCGAGCTGCTCGCGACGGCGGGTCCCTTCGAGGTCGTCCTCACGGACGTCACGTTGCCCGACGGGACGGGGGCCGACGTCGTCGAGGCGGTGCGAGCGAGCGTGAGCCGCAGGGCGCGATGCGTGGCGGTGACGGGTCGAGCCGACGTGGACGCGTCGCGCTACGACCACGTGCTCGTCAAGCCGGTGGGGCTCGACGACGTCGCCTCGCTCCTCGGGACCTGAGGTTCAGATCCGTCCGGTGATCTTGCCGCGCTGGACGCGATCGCGGAGCTCGCGGATGAGGGCAGGCCGCGCGTCCCGGAGCTCTTCGAACAGGGTCTCGCGATCCGAGCTGTCGAGGACGAGATCCGCGAGCGTCACGTCGAGCGCTTTCGCGACGCGCGCGAGCGTGCCGATCGTCGGCACGACGAGGCCGCGTTCGAGCTCGGAGACGTAGCCACGTCCGAGCTCCGTCTCGCCGACGAAGGCGTCGAAGGTGAACGCCAGCTCGCGACGTAGCGCGCGGATCCGCGCGCCCACGCGCGCGGCGAGCGGATCCGGCTCGGATCGCCGACGTGACCGGTCGGCCTTCGTCGGCTTCTGCTTCGCGGGCCTCCTCGGGATGGCCATCTCTCATTCATCTCTAGCCCAAAGACCGGACCGACGGGTTCGTGCCCCCGAACTCTCTGCACGAGCGCGGCCGCGAGTGCGGCAGTCCGTCGCTTCTCGCTGCGCGATCAACGCTGCGCGCGCGTGTAACGCGCACGCAACTGCGTCACCACGTCGTCGGCGAGACGCTTCTCGGTCGCTTCGACGACGCGCTCTTCCGAGTCGAAGTAGTGCTGCAGCTGCGCTCGGAGTACGCGAACGCACGCGCGTCGCGCCAACGGCGTCCGGTGCCCGGCCGCACGTGACGCGAGGAACGAGAGGACCGCGTGCTCTTCGGCGTGATCGTGGTCGGCGAAGCAGGGCAGGTCGGGCGCGAGGGCGTGCTCGGCCTCGAGATGCTTGGCGAGGTCTTTCTCGAAACGACGGAGGCGCGCGCTCGAAGCAGCCGCCGCATCGAGCGCGTCGAGCACCCGGCGATGATCGGTCCGAACCTTCGTCGACAGCAGCCCCCGCTGCGTACGGGTCGTCATGGAAACCGCCATTTTCACGATGCGGCGCGAGATGGCAACCTGCCGCGTGCGGCTCCGGTTTCGTATTGGAAACACCCCCGACCGAGCCGGCGGGAATTCCGATGCCTGACGGCCGCGTTCAGCCCTCGGGGAGCGGCGCCGCGAACGCGAGGACGTGGCCGTCCGGATCGAGGACGTACCCTGCCCGCCTCGGGCATCAGACCGAGCACCGCATCCGGCTGCCCCGTAGCACGGCGGCAGATTGTTCGCGCACGCGAACGCTCTGGCCGGAACGCGCGCCCTACCCCGCGGAGGCCGGGATCCTAGATTCCTGGGACGTCCGCCATGACGTCTCCCCTCCCACCGCTCGTGACCAGTCTGGACGTGAAGCGCCTGTCCTCGCTGCTCCTCACGCGCGTCGGCGTCGCGTATCTCGCCGAGGCACGGCGTCTGCGCGAGGAGCTGTATCGCGCGACCGTGATTGCGTCGGATGCGGCTCCGCCCGACCTCGTGACGATGAACTCGACGATCGTCTACGAGGAAGAGGGCGAGCCGCCGAAGGAGATCACCGTCGTCTACCCCTGGCGGTCGCGCGAGCGCGGCGTCGTCAGCGTCCTCTCGGCGCTCGGCACCGCGCTCCTCGGCCGGCGGGTCGGGGCCGAGACCCCGCTCGGCGACGCCTGGAACCGCCGCGTGCGCGTGCTGTCGCTCCGCTACCAGCCGGAGGCGGCGGGCCACTGGCATCTCTGAGAGGAGCCTCCTGGGGAGCTCGCTTTCGGCGTAGACTCGACGTGATGGCCGCACGGTCGTGGTGGCTCGCCTGCGCCGGCGTGCTCGGGCTCACCGCATGCGGGCTCACGATCGTGGGCACCGCCGACGTGGACGCGGGCTCGGACGCTGCCGCGCCTCCGATCGAGGACGCCGCCCCCGTGGACGGCGACGCGGGCGAAGCCGGCGTGCTCCTCCGGTGGAACATCGGCGGCCCGCTCTACGCCGGCAGCGCGACGACGCCGGGGCCGTGGGCGGAGGGGACCGTCGGCAAGGGCCCGTGCGGACCGAGCACGTACGCAAACGCCGTCGCGATCAAGGGCACGACCGACGACGTCCTCTACCAGACCGAGGTCTGGGGCAATCCGCTCGTCTGCGCGATCGGCGACGGCGAGCTGCCGGCGGGCACGTACCGGGTCTCTATGTACTTTGCAGAGATCTACTTCGGCGCGGGGTGCCCGGGCGCCGGCGGCAAGGGCTCACGCGTGTTCGCGATCGACCTCGAGGGCAAGGAGGTCGACGAGGACATCGACCTCTACGAGCGGATCGGCTGCGCGGCGTCGACGGGCACCGCCGACGCCGGGACGCTGATGCTCTCCCACGACGTCGACGTCACGGACGGCACGCTCGACATCGCGATGCCGGCGAAGGCCAACAACGCGAAGCTGAGCGCGCTCGAGGTCCGCGGCCCGCTCTAGCTCAGAGCCGCGCGGTGAACATGAGCTTCACCTCGGTCGCCTTCGGCATCGGCGGCCACTGCGTCTTCGAGAGCGCGTTCTTCATGCACGCGTCGAACGTCGGGATCGGCGGCTCCGATCCGAGGCGCTTCACGTCGGTGACGTTGCCGCTCGGATCGACGGCGAGTCGCCACCAGGTGTGCTCGTGGTTCGGCGGCTCGTACTCGCTCGCGACGTGGCAGGCCGTGACGGCGGGCATGACCGCCGAGGCGATCTCCCTTCCCTTCGCCGCGCCATAGGACGGGTAACCGCCACCGACGATCTTCGGGGTTCGTCCCGTCATGCGCGGCCGCGCCGCCGCCGGGCGGGGCCGCGCGGACGCCGAAGCGCTCGGCACGATGCCGGCCTCGACCTCCGCCGGTGGCGGGGGGCTCGGCTCCGGCGCGCTCGGGGGCGGCGTTGCCGTCAGAGCCGCGCTCGACGGGGCGGGCGCAGGCGACGCGGCCGACGGCACGCGATGCGCGACGAACGCAGCCGCGAGGCCGACGGTGGCGAGGACCGACACGCCCGCGACGATCCACGGTACTCGTGACGCGCGCGGCGGCTCCGGCACCCGCTCCGTCGGCGCGACCGCGGGCTCGAGCGCGGGCGTGTGCGAAGGCGTCCACCCCGCCCGCGGCCCGGTCGTCGCCCATGGCTCGAGCGCCGCGCGCATCTCCGCGGCGCTCGCGAACCGCCCCGCCGGATCCTTGTGGAGCGCGCGATCGACGACCGCGCAGAGACGCGGATCGAGGCTCGGATCGTGGGCGGCGAGCGGAGCCGGCCTCTGGTGGACGATCGCGTAGAGGAGCGCGGAGAGACCCGGGGCCTCGATCGGGAGCCTCCCCGTGAGCGCGAGGTACATCGTCGCGCCGACGGCATAGAGGTCGGCGCGATGGTCGACCGGGACGCCTCGCACCTGCTCGGGCGCCATGAACGAAGGCGTCCCGAGGATCGTGCTCGCGTCGGTGAGCTTCATGCTGTCCTCCGACGCCAGCTTCGCGATGCCGAAGTCGAGGAGCTTCACGAAGTCCTCGTGCCCCGCGGTCGAGACGAGGAAGACGTTGTCCGGCTTCACGTCGCGATGGACGATCCCGGCCCGGTGCGCCGTCTCGAGCGCGGACAGGATCTGGTAGGCGACGGCGCACGCGCGCGCGGGCGGCAGGCGGCCGTACTGCCGGAGCACGGCGCCGAGCGTCGCGCCGTTCAAGTGCTCCATCACCATGAACGGCGGCGCGCCCGGGCTCGCCTGGAAGTCGGTGACCTGGACGATGTTCGGATGCCCGAGCGCCGCGGCCGAGCGCGCCTCGCGCACGAAGCGCGCGAGGCCGTCCTGGTCGAACACGCGCTCGGTCCGGAGGACCTTGATCGCGACGCGGCGCCCGAGGTCCGCCTGCATCCCGTCGTAGACCTCGCCCCAGCCGCCACGGCCGAGGAGGTCCCCGAGCACGTAACGGCCACCGAGCGTGGTGCCGCGAGGAAGCGCTTCGGGAACCATCTCCCGCGAATGGTACTCGAAGTGCGCCCGAGGTCAGGGCGCGGGCTTGGGCCAGCGGTAGTACTTCGTCTCGGTGGTCCCGAAACGTCCGAGCGCCGCGATCACGTAGGAGGGCGTCGTGATCAGGGCCACCGCTTCGTTGCGCGCCGTTCCCACCGGCGTCCGTGTGCCGTCGACGGCCACACGGACGAGGCGCGCGGCGTTCTGCGACGACGTCGGATCGCGCTCGAGGAGCCAGAGGTAGCCCCCGTCGCTGACCCCGCTGCTCTCGACCGAGGAGCCGACCGTCACGAGCGCCGAGTTGTCGTCGAGCTTCATGGTCTGGTAGCTCCGTTAGCGGGCGCAAACGCTCGTGCGCACGTCCCCGCACGCGAAGGCCGCTCACGCACACGCGCACACGCGCGTCCGCGCTCGAGTCAGATCCCGCCGTCGGCGCGCGCCGGGACCTTGCACTCGACGAGCGGGTCCACCTTCGCGACCGCGCCCGGCGTCGCCTGCAGCGCTTCGAACGCGAGGCCGACGCTCATCGCGTCGCACGTGACGGCCGGGTCGACGGTGCCGTCGCCCATGATGTCGAGGTTCTTGTCGACGAACTCCGTCATCAGCTTGTAGTTCGGGTCGCTCTCGCAGAATCCGATCAGCCGGAAGCCCTTCACGATGTCGGCGCCGCGCGACCGGCCGGCGATGACGCCGTTCCCGATCCGCCAGACGCCGTCGTTGCCACGCTGGAGCCGGCCGGTCACGATCGCCTTCTGCAGCTTCACGGGATAGGCGACGACGAGCGCCTTGTAGCCGGGGAACCAGAAGAGCGTGTCGTCCGGCAGCGTCGCGACGATGTAGCCCTGGCGCACGTAGGCGGTGTCGTCGAAGAGGACCGAGTCCGGCAGGTCGGGGCCGCCGCGCTGCTCGGCGAGGACGCTCGACTGCACCGTCCACGCCATGTCGGGCGTGAAGCAGGGCCGGTCCTTCCACGTCGGGTCCGCGCAGTTCCAGGGCAGGACCTTCTCGAGGCCCGGCGACGGATAGAGGTCGACCCGGACGCTGTCGTCGTCGGGCTCGCCGTTGTAGCCGGTCACGCGGATGAGGAAGTTGTAGTGGCCGACGCAGAGCGCGCAGTTGAACGCGTCGTCGCTCAGGCCGTACTTCTTCGACACCTCGGGGATGAGCGCCGCCTGGAACTCGAGCCGGCCGAAGCTGTTGTCCCGACAGTAGTTGCCGTCGTACGCAACCTGCGGGACCGTCGGCGCGCACGAGAACGGGCTGTCCTGCCCCTCGCACGTGTCGGACCCGGTGCACCTCCCGTCGAGGTCCATCCCGAGGTCCTTCCAGGCGTTCGGGTCGAGGTTGCCTTCGCGGTCGAGCGAGCCCAGGCGCATCGACGCGATCGCGAGCGTGATGGGCCCGATGTCGGCGCCGCTCGTGTTCTTCGGTCGGCTCTCCGCCGTCGGCGTCCGCGTGCTGAAGCAGCCTCGATCCCCGCTGCCGGACCACCATCCGACGCCGTCGCGGGCGGGCACGGGCGGCACGTCGGGCTCGAGCAGCGCCGGCGTGTAGACGTCGCAGCCGGCGGAGCCCGAGAGCACGCCGGCCAGCCCGGCCAGCGCGACCGCGAGGCTCACGGTGACCGCTCGTCCGAGACGCACCTCGTCATTTTACAGATCTCGGGCAGAAAGGCTTGATTGTCGGCA
>JBDHVE010000244.1:0-10693 GCA_039809485.1 Polyangiaceae bacterium
ACGTCGCCGAACCGTCCCTCGAGCAGACTCTCGAGCGGGCCGAGCGTGAGCGTGATCGGCGTCCGGAACTCGTGCGAGATGTTCGCGAAGAACTCCGTCTTGAGGCGGTCCATCTCCTGGAGGACGGCGACGCGGATGTTCTTGATCGTGGCGGAGATCAGGCCGGCGATGGCTCGGAAGGTCTCGACGTCTCCCTTGTCGAGCGGTGGATAGAGCGGCCGCACCTCCTTCGTGCGTCCGGTGAGGAGGATCCCGAGCGCGCCGTTGTCTCCCATCACGGGCAGGGCGACGAAGTAGGGGAGGTCGAGCGCCGTCTGGAGCTCGACGACGAGCTCCGTCTTCTCCGCGGCCTTGTTGATGACGAAGAGGCCGCTGCCGTCCGCGAACTCGCGCGGGAAGCGGATCCGGAGCTTCTCGAAGCGGCGGATGACTTCGTCCTGGAAGCCCATCCCGAGCGCGACGCGGTAGTCGCCTTCGACCTCGGTCGGCACGAACACGACGGTGCGGTCCATCCCGAGCTCGCTGTTCACCGACTCGGCGACGATGTGGAAGACCTGCGACGTCTCCTTGATGCCGGCGACCTTGTGCTGGAGCGATGCGAGGAGCGCGAACCCCTGCCGCTTCTGGAGGAGGTCGTGCTGGAGCCCCGAGATGGCGTAATCCGCCTGGATCAGCTTCCCGGCCTGCTCGTCGAGACGCTTCTTGTAGTACGAGACCTGGCGCTGGAGGAGCGCGAGGTCGGGAGTCTCTTCGCTCATGGTCACCGTGGAGAGCGGTCCGACGGCCTCCGCTCGCGGGAGGCCGGCAGACGGTACTTCGGGGAAACGCTTACTCGGTGAAGACGCAGAGAACGCCGGTCCAGTCGAGCGCCTGGGTCAGCTTGCCGACCTTGGCGATCTCGACGCCGGAGTAGATGCCGAGGAGCGGCATCTTCGAGCCGATCACGCGCTGCACCTCCGCCGCTTCTTCGCCTTCGGTCCCGCAGTACGCGCTCGCACGTGCGAGGCAGTCGATGTAGAGGGCGAAGAGCGGCTTCCGGTCGCCGATCTTCGCGAGCAGGTCCTCCGCGCGCTTGCCGATGTACGAGAAGTCGATGCTCCGGCGCATCAGCTGGACTTCGTGGCCCGCCTTCAGGTCGGGCTCGAACATGACGAGCGCGCGCTTCTCCTTGTCGATCGCCATGACGAGGCGGTTCGCGTAGTCGGTCTCCTTGAAGTCGCCGAACTTGTCGCCGTTGTTCAGGCCGAGCGTCACGAAGAGCGGGTAGTCCTCCCACGTGCGGTCGGAGCCCGGTCCGAGCATCTCCGCGACGGCGTCGACGGCAGGCTTGCCGTCGATCTCGTAGATCACGTTGTGCTCGGCCTTCGTGATCTCGTGGTAGTCGCTCGCCGGCACGCACCCGTGCATGATCGTCGTGTCCATCCGGACGCCGCCGTGGAACACCGTCGCGATCGCGGTGTGGCGCTCGAGCTGGTCGTCGAAGAACTGGTGCGTCGGGTTCCACTGCATCCCGTCCGTCATGCCCACGCCGGCGACGCGCGACATCGTGCCGAGCGAGGACTCGATGCCCTCGATGAGCGGCGTCGCGAGGTTGAGCGACGTGCCTTTCTCGGTCTTGCTCTTGACCGAGTCGTACATGACGAGCACGTTCCGCTCGCCGACGTAGTCGCGATTGCGGATCTGGTTGCCGAGAGCGACGCCGACCTTCGACTCGTTACCGACGAGGCCCTTCTCGATGAAGGTGTCGAACTTCGCGGTGTCGCTCTTCACGACCGCGAGCCCCGTCTCGAAACCGTCGTACGAGAGGTGGCTGCGGGTGATGATGCCCATCGAGTAGCCACCGACGATCTTCGCGTTCGCTCCGACGACGGAGCGAACGCCGTCACGGAGCTTCGCCGGATCGTGCTTGCCCGTCGTGAACAGGATGACGAGATCCGCGCTCGTCGCGCCTGCTTCCTTCAGCGCGAGCTGCGCTGCCTCGATCCCGTTCTCACGCGAGTCCGCCTTCTTGCTGAAACCGACACCGGCTTGCGATCCCATCGATCCCTCCTCGCCTCACGGCGGACGTCGGCGGCGCACGACACGTGCGCGCGCTCTCCTCGTCCACTCGCCCCACTGCCCATCGGACAAGTTACTCCGGTCCTCGTACGGCCAACAAGACGCGCCGGAGCGCCATCTGCACTTCGGAGCAACCGATGTGCGCGGCGTCGTCGGCCCGTGTGCGGGCGAGGTGCTCGCTGTACGCGTGCTCTGCATGCTCTCTGCGGAGGCGATGGCCCGCGCCTTCTGCTCCCATGCAGGGCGCGCAGTTCCGTTGGCAGGGCCATCTGCGCCCCTGTATCCTGAGAAGATGGCGGCGCATTCGGGCGCTCGGCTTCCGCCCGCACCCTCGACGGAACGACATGGCCGTGTCCTCCTCGTCGACGCGAGCAGCCGGTCGCTCGAACGACTGGCCCAGTGTCTCCGGCCGATCGCCGCGGACCTCACGGCCGAAGCTTCGCTCGCGGCGGTGGACCCGGAGGGGCGGTACGACCTCCTCGCCGTGAACTACGACTCGCTGTCGCCCGCCGAGCGGGAGAGCCTCGTCGAGATGGCCTCGCGGTGGGCGCCGCGACCGCGCCTCCTCCTCCTCGCGAACGGGAACGTCCGGAACGATCTGCCGAAGCTCTTCGCGAGCGGGATGCTCACGAACCTGATGGCGAAGAACGACGAGTTCGCGCCGCAGGACCTGATCGTGACGGTGCAGAAGATCCTGCGGAGCGACATCTTCGGTCTCGAGAAGTACTTCTCCTGGGGGATCGAGCCGCTCACGTTCGAGATCCGCTTCGCGAGCGGGAAAGCCGAGGTCCTCCGCACCACGGAGGAGTACGCGACGAAGCTCGGGATCAACTCGCGGATCGCGGCGCACCTCAGCACCGTCGTCGACGAGTTCCTGACGAACGCCATCTTCAACGCGCCGACGACGCCCGAAGGGCAGCACCGCTTCGCGCACCTCCCGCGGACGAGCCCGGTCGAGCTCGGCGCCGACGAGGTCGTCACGATGAAGCTGTGTTGCGACGGCCGGCAGCTCGGCGTGAGCGTGTCGGATCCGTTCGGGTCGCTTTCTGAGAAGCGCGTTCTCGACTACCTTGCGAAGTGCTTCCGGAAGGAGGCCGACCAGGTCGACCGGAAGGCCGGCGGCGCGGGGCTCGGTCTCTTCTACGCGTTCGACGCGCTCTCGCACTTCGTCATCAACATCCGACCCAAGCAGCAGACCGAGATGATCGGGCTCCTCAAGCTCACCGCGACGTATCGGGACTTCGCCGCGCAGAGCAAGTCCTTCAACATGTTCGTGAGCGAGTGATGGGAATGACGTCGACGTTCAGCCCCGAGGCGCCGGCCGGCACGGTCCACGTGCGTCTGGCGGGGGACATCACGGAGGAGAGCTCGTTCGAGCCGATCCTCCGGTCCGATGCGCCGGTCGTGGTGCTCGATCTCGCCGAAGTCCGCCGAATCAACTCCGCAGGCGTCCGCGAGTGGGTGAACTTCGTCGCGGAGCTCGCCCGCCGCGAGCGGAAGGTGACCCTCGAGCGGTGCTCGGTCGCGGTCGTCCAGCAGCTCAACATGGTCGTGAACTTCCGCGGCAACGCCGACGTTCGTTCGGTGTTCGTGCCGTACTGCTGCGGCGCGTGCGGCGCCGAGCGGTCCGAGCTCCTCGAGGTCGTCGGGCCGGGCGCACCGGACGTCGCTTCCAGCATCGCGTGCGCGTGCGGTGGGACGATGGAGTTCGACGACCTGCCGGAGACGTACCTCTCGTTCCTCGGCTGAGCGTCCGTCGCGCGAGGGAAGCTCGTGCTCGGCCGCGCCGTACGACGGCGCATGCAGCAGCCTTTCCGTTTGCCCGCGGCCGATCGCGACACGTCGGCCGAGGAGCGGGAGCTCGACGCGATGCTCGCCGAAGCGCACGCGAAGGCCGCCCGCAGGCGCACGACGACGGGCCTCGTCCTCGCGGCGCTCGCGCTGCTCGCCGTCTCGCCGATCGTCTTCATGATCGGCGCGAGCATCCTCCGCTCCGTCACGGAAGCGCGCGCCGCGCGCGCACGACGGATCGACGACCGAGACCGCCCGCTCGCCGACGCGGCGGTCGCCGACGCGCGGGCCGCGCTCGCGCGGCGGCAGGAGGCGTTCGAGGCGGCGACGTCGCCGAGCGCGCTCGACCCGCTCGTCCCGGGCCGCACGCCGTGCCCGATCCGCCTCCAGTCGCCCGCCTCCCAGGCGGCCGCCTCGTACGCGACCTACGGCAGCATCGACGGCAACTACTACGGCAGCTGGCCTCTGACGCGCCTCGGAACGGAGCCGCTCCGTCTCGGCGGCGGCGCGGCATGGACGCTCGATGCGTTCGAAGAAGCGCTCCGGAAGGGCAAGGCGGAGAAGAAGGAGCTCGAACGCGTGCGCCTGCTCGCGACGCGTGACGAGGGACGCGACGTCCTCCTCCGCGTCGAGGAGGAGCGGAAGCCGATCGGCCTCGCGCACGGGCCCGACCCCTCGTACATCTCGGGCTCGATCGCCGGTCGCGCGTATCTCTACGACCACGCGACCGAGAAGGTCGTCTGCGTGGCCGACGTCGACGTGACGAATTCCCCGGCCGTCGACGTCCGCTACGTCACTCGTGGGATCCTCGACACGTCGGCGCGGTCGACGGCGCTCGACGGCGCGCTCCTCCGTGACCTCGACACCCGTCTCCGGACGGAGATCAGCCGCGCGATGAGGCGCGCCGAGCGCATCGCGGCCGTGGAACCCGTCCGCGGCCGAGCCAGAGGCCCATTGACCTTGCGGTAGCCCGGCGCTACGGGACCTCCCGTGAGCTCCAACGACGCGCCGTCCCGCTTCGCTCCCAAGCCGCCGTGGCTCAAGGTCCGCGCGCCGGGCGGCGAGGCGTACACGCAGCTGAAGAAGACGTTCCGCGAGCTCGACCTCCATACGGTCTGCGAAGAAGCGCGCTGCCCGAACGTCGGCGAGTGCTGGACGGAGGGCACGGCCACCGTGATGCTCCTCGGCGACGTCTGCACGCGCGGCTGCCGCTTCTGCGCGGTGACGACGGGGAACCCCCGCGGCGCGGTCGACGGTCGCGAGCCGGAGCACGTCGCGCGCGCGATCGCGCGGCTCGAGCTCCAGTACGTCGTCCTCACGATGGTCGATCGCGACGACCTCCTCGACGGCGGCGCGTCCCACGTCGGGCGCACGGTGCGGCGACTCCGCGAGCTCCGTCCCGACATCCTGATCGAGACGCTCCTCGGCGACTTCGGCGGGCACCTCGACTACGTCGACACGACGATCGACGCGAAGCCCGACGTCTGGGCGCACAACATCGAGGTCGTGAAGCGGCTCCAGCGGAAGATCCGCGACGTGCGCTGCAGCTACGAGACCTCGCTCCGCGTGCTCGAGCGCGTGAAGGAGCGCGATCCTTCGCGCATCACGAAGTCGTCGATCATGGTCGGCATCGGCGAGACCGACGAGGAGGTGCTCGAGACGCTCGCCGACCTCCGCAAGGTCGGCGTCGACCTCGTCACGCTCGGACAGTATCTCCGCCCGACGCCGAAGCACGTCGAGGTCGACCGCTTCGTCACGCCGGAGACGTTCGCGATGTATGCGGCCGAAGCGCAGAAGATGGGGTTCGCGTTCGTCGCGAGCGCGCCGCTCACGCGGAGCTCGTACAAGGCGGCCGAGGTCTTCGTGCGCAGCATCTTGAAGCCCGGCGATCCCGCCGGCGCAGAGCAGCTGATGAAGGAGCGCCTCGCCGAAGCGCGCGCGAAGGCGGCCGAGCTCGACGGCGAAGCGCGCTCGCCGCGGACGACGAGCGAGCTCGCGGCACGCGCCGCCGCCGCGCTCCTGCTCCCCGCCGACAGCCTCGTCCGGAGGCCTTCGTGACCGCGTTCCGCGCGGTCGTTTCGCTGTCCGTCGTCGTGTGCGCGCTCGTGTCGGTCTCGGCCTGCCGGGAGCGGACGCGCGTGCAGGTGCCCGGCCCGACGACCGCGCGACCCGATCCGGCGACGCCGCTCCTCAGCGGGCCGGTGACCGATCCGAAGCCGAGCGGCGCGGCGACGGCGGTGCGTCACGACGCGGGCGCCGCGCCCTCGGCGGTCGCGCCGTCGCCGGCGTCGTCTGCGCCCGGCGAGCCGCCGGGTGTCGCGTTCGTCAAAGGTGGCGCGAAGCTGCCGGTCGGCGTCTGCCGCCGTCTCGCGCTCGCGGTGACGAAGGGGAAGCTGACGGTCGAGACGACCGACCCCGCGGCCGCGGGGGCGCCGAAGACGACCGAGCTCGCGAAGGGCGACGTCCTCGTCGCGACCCACGCGCCGATGCTCACGCTGCGCGGGGAAGGGGACGCGGTCGCCGCGCACATGCCGACCCACGGCTGCGCGATGGACGATCATCCGCCCGTCCAGCAGAGCGTCGTCCGCGGAAACGTGGCGCGCGAGCTGACGTGGGCGCGCGGCGCGATGCACGCGCGGCTCGACGTCGGTCCTTCCGTCTCGCCCGAGCTCTACGTCGGGCGGCTCGAGGGGACTGCGCCGGTCGCGGAGCACACGCATCCGACCGCGTACGAGGTCCTCGCGGCGGTCGAGGGCGCCGGCACGTTTTCGCTCGAAGGACGCGAGCAGCGGCTCGTCGCGCCGCAGATCGTCGTCGTGCCGCCGAACGCGAAGCACGCGTGGAAGCCCGATCCCGGCTCGCGCCTCGTCGCGGTGCAGATGTACTCGCCGCCCGGCCCGGAGCAGCGGTTCGTCGCGCTCGACGCGGCCGAGCGCGAGGCCGGCGCGGCCGACGCCGGCCGACGCTGACCGACCGGGAACGGAAGAGCTCGCGTCGTCGACGCCGCCCGGCTCGTGTCGGAGAAGGTGCGAGCGATTCACCAGGGATCCGCGATTTCCTGGGGTCGCGTGCTTAACTGGGAAAGAACTTCGGCCTCTCCTGCGTCGTACACGGAGTCGGGCCCTTCGGCCTCGACGCCTCGAGGCCCTTCGGGGACGGAGATCACACGGATGAACAAGACGCGCGCCCTCTTTGCGGCATCTTCGCTCCTCGCACTCGGCCTCGCGGCCCGGACGGCGCACGCCGACCGCATCGTCGCGCAGCCCGACCTCGGGGAGACCTCCACCTCGAGCGCACCGACGTTCGACCTGAGCGACGTCCCGAGCTTCCTCCCCGGCGAGATCGTCGTCGACGTGAAGGATGACCTCTCGGAGGACGCGATCGCCGAGCTCGGCCGCGAATACGGCCTCACGCTCCGCGACAACAGCCCCGACATCAAGGACGACGGCAAGATCGAGCTCACGTCGATCGACGCCTCGACGCCTTCCTCGCTGCTCGAGCGCCTCGCGAAGGACCCGCGCGTCGAAGCGGTCGAGCCCCTCACCGTCTACCGCGCGCTCTTCACCCCGAACGACCCGAAGTTCGCCGAGCAGTGGCACATGGCCCGCGTCGGCGCGGAGAAGGGCTGGGAGTACGCGTGCGGTGAAGGCGTCACCGTCGCCGTCGTCGACACGGGCATCGCTTGTTACGACGACAAGGGCTTCATGAAGGGCACCGACCTCGCCGGCACCACGTGTGTCGAGGGGTACAACTTCGTCGGCAAGAACACCATCGCGGCCGACGACCAGGGCCACGGCACGCACGTCGCGGGCACGATCGCGCAGACGACGAACAACGGCATCGGTGTCGCCGGCCTCGCGCACTGCGCGAAGCTCATGCCGGTGAAGGTCCTCTCCGGTCGCGGCTGGGGAACGATGGCCGACGTCGCGGAAGGCATCCGCTGGGCCGCCGACCACGGCGCGCAGGTGATCAATCTCTCGCTCGGGTCGTCGCAGAAGAGCGGGGTCGTCCAGAAGGCGGTCGAGCACGCGCTCCACAAGGGCGTCGTCGTCGTCGCGGCCGCCGGCAACTCGGGCGGCTCGGTCGGCTACCCTGCGGCCTACGACGGCGTCATCGCCGTCAGCGCGACGGACAAGAACGACGCGATCGCGTGGTTCTCCTCGCGCGGTCCGCAGGTCTCGATCGGCGCCCCGGGCGTCGGCGTCACGCAGCAGACGATCTGCGAGGCCGGCAAGAACAAGTGCGAGCAGTGGGGCGTCTTCAACGGCACCAGCATGGCCTCGCCGCACGTCGCGGGCGCCGCCGCGCTCCTCGTCGGCCAGGGCATCACCGATCCCTCGGCCGTCCTCGCGACGCTCCAGGCGACGGCGACCCCGAAGGAGGACACGAACCTCTTCGGCGCCGGCATCCTCGAGGCGGGCTCCGCCGTCGTCCGTACCCACTGGATGCACGCGGCGATGCGTCTCGTCGCGCTCTTCGGGCTCTTCGCGCTCGTCGCGCGCCGGATCAAGGCGAAGGGCGGCACGATGGAGAAGGGCGCCGGCAAGTGGCTCGGCGCGCTCTTCGCGGGCGTCGGTCTCGTCCCGATGCTCCCGCTCCTCGGTCTGCCTGCGCGCTCCGGCGCGATGCGGTGGGTCACCGAGCTCGCGATGAAGCCGTTCGGCGAATGGGACCTCCTCTTCGCGCCGAGCCTCCACAAGTGGCTGCCGCTCGCGAGCGCGCTCCCGGCGCTCGCGCTGACGATGCTGTTCTTCAGCGCGAAGCGGATCCGGCCGTTCGTCGGCGGCGTCGCGCTCGGCAGCGCCGCGCTCATGACGCAGCTCGCGGTCTCGGGCGAGGCGTGGTTCGCGCTCGGACCGTTCGCGATGAAGCTCTTCGCCGCCGCGAACGTCGCCGCGTGCCTCTGGCTCGCGCGGATGTCGCTCGACGCGAAGCGCAGCTGAGCGGACGCTCGGAACGTCTCGAGGGGCTCGCCGCGGTCTCCGCGTGCGAGCCCTTCACGTCTTCGGGGGAGCCACGGGCAACGGATCGTTCGCCGACAGCTTCGGGAAGAGCAGCGCGACGAGAGCGGCGACGGCCGAGAGCCCGACGACGGCCCAGAGCACGTCCACCACGCCGAGCGCGACGTGGCCGGCGACGGCGTGGAGGAGCCCCGGGTCGACGCGGGACCGCTCCGGGCCGAGGATCCGCGAGACGACGTCGGCGTTCTCCGCCCCGAGCGCGTGGGCGAGGAGGACGCCCATCCCGCCGACGGCGACGGTGCCGCCGATGTTCCGGAAGAACATCGTGCTCGCCGTCGCGACGCCGCGTTCGGCGAAGCCGACGCTCGTCTGCACCGCGATGACGAGCGCTGTGTTCGCGATCCCCATCCCGACGCCGACGAGCGCCGTGCCGATCCGGAGCGCGCCGGCGCCCGCCCCGTTCGCGACGAGCAGCGTGAGCGCGAGCGACGCGCCGGCGACGACGACGCTTCCGACGCGCACGAGCGGGCGGAAGCCGATCTTCGGGATCAGCCGTCCGCTGATCGCGCTCGCGATCGGCCAGCCGATCGCGAGCGGCGCGATCGCGGCGCCGGCCTGCGTCGGTGACGCGCCGAGCACGCCCTGCGCGTAGAGCGGGACGAACGTGACGATGCCGAGCATCGCGCCGCCCGAGAGCGCGGAGAGGGCGCTCGACGTCGCGAGGACGGGACGTCCGAGGAGCGTGAGCGACAGGACGGGCTCCTTCGCGCGCCGCTCGACGGCGACGAAGGCCGCGAAGAGCCCGGCGCTCGCAGGGAGGAGGAGGAGGGGCATCACGCCGTCGCTCGCGACGAGGAGGGTGACGACGGACACTGCCATCAGTGCGGCGCCGGCGATGTCGAGCGAGTGCTCGCGGTGCTCGACGTCCTCGACGAGCGCGAACACCAGCACGAGCGCAGAGAGGATCCCGAACGGAACGTTGACGTAGAAGACCCACCGCCACGAGAGCGCGCCCACGATGAATCCGCCGAGGAGCGGACCGACGAGCCCCGCGATCGCCCACACCGCGCCGAACAGCCCCTGCATCTTCGCGCGCTCCTCGATCGCGAAGATGTCGCCGACGATCGTGAGCGCCATCGGCTGCATCCCGCCTGCGCCGACGCCTTGGATGCCGCGGAAGAGGACGAGCTGGGCCATCGTCCGGGCCTGTCCGCTCGCCATCGAGCCGACGAGGAAGAGCGCCATCGACGCGAGCATCACGGGCTTCCTGCCGTAGAGGTCGGCGAGCTTGCCGTAGATCGGGACCGTCACGGTCGAGGTCAGCATGTATGCCGTGAAGACCCACGCGTAGTGTCCCGCGCCTCCCAGATCCGCGACCACGGTCGGCATCGCGGTCGAGACGACCGTCATCTCCATCGCCGCCATGAACAGCGCGAGCAGGAGGGAAGCGACGGTGGCGAGGCGGTTCGTCTTTCGCGGCATCGTGGCGTAGTGACTGCTGACCCGCCCCGCGGTCGACCCTAGCAGGTCCGTATTCGGAGGTGGCGCCCCCCTCCGCGAACCTTGTGATAGCCTCGCAGGAACGGATGTCGCTCAAGATCGATCAAGACCACTCGCGGTTCCGCGCCATCGTTCGCGGCAAGATCCGTCAGAACCTGCGGAAGTACATCTCCCAGGGCGAGCTCATCGGCCGCAAGGGCAAGGACCTCGTGTCGATCCCGATCCCGCAGATCGACATCCCGCGCTTTCGCTTCGGCGACAAGCAGCAGGGCGGCGCGGGGCAGGGCGACGGCGAGCCGGGCGACCCGATCGGCGGTGAGCAGGGCGAAGAGGGCGGCGAGGGCAAGCAGGCCGGGCAGGGCGCCGGCGAGCACGCGCTCGAA
>JBDHVE010000245.1:0-10060 GCA_039809485.1 Polyangiaceae bacterium
GGCCTCTCCGTCTTCTCCGACATCCTCGGCATCGTGCCCGCCTTTCGGAAGATGTCCACCGAAGCGGATCAAGCCCACGTGTCGTACGCGTGGACGAACGGCGCGGCCCCGGTCAGGTTCCGGAGGACGGAGGAGTCGTTGCCGCCGAGGAAGTAGATCCGGCCGTCGTCGCCGGCGACGGTGGGCGGCGACTCGAGCAGCGTCGGGACGGGCGCGAGCTCCGTCCACGCCTTCGTGGCCGGATCGTAGGACGCGAACGGCGTGACCAAGGCGACGGTCGGGCCGGTCGCGTAGATCTTCCCGTTCGAAGCGCGGACCGGGTTCAGCGGAACGAAGGGCGCCTTCGCCTGCACCGAAGCGGGCGGCGTGGGCGTGGTCTTCCGGAGGACGATCTTCGCCGCGGCCTTCCCGGCCGTCGGCGTCAGCGTGAGCGTGTCGCCGCGGACGGACGCGGTGAAGCGCTCGGTGACGTGGCCGCGCACGAGGGCGAGCTCGTTGCCGCGGACGGTGACGGTGCCCGCCTCGTTCCGGAACGGGCTCCTCCGGCCGGCGCGGTACGTCCCGTCGCGGGCGACCTCGAGCCAGGCAAACGAGGTGCCGTCCCCGACCCAGCGCGCTCCTTCGAGCTCGGTCGCGGTGAGGTCGGCGCTCGCGGAAGCGACGTCGCCGGCGCCCTCCCCCGAAGGGGAGCAGGCGGCGCCGACGGAAGCGGCGACAAGGGCGAACGCGCAGAGGAGACGACGCATGCGCCGGTGCGATGCAGCGGCAGTGCCTGCGGATATCTCCGCGTTCGCCCATGTCGGTCGCAGGGCGATCGCTCGAACTGAGATCTCACGACGAGCACGCGCCGCTCACGGCAGGACAGTGACGATCTTCTCGTGCAGCTTCTGCTCGAGCGCAACCGAGAACGCGGCGACGCCGTTCGCCGAAGGCGCGAGCTGCATCCCGAGGATCGCGTAGTACTTGCTCTCGCGATCGAGCCACGGCGTGAACCCGAACGCGCCGGGCGAGGAGATTCGCGCGCAGCCGGTCGCCGGCGTGTTGCACTCGAGCCAGGCGGTGAGGCCGTACCGGAACGGGAACCCCGCCTTCGCGGCCGGCGAGCTCCCGACGACGACGCTCGGGAACGGCTCGATCGCCTGCGCCTTCACGATCTCGGGCGAGAGCGCGACAGGTCCGCTCGCGCCGTGGAAGACGGCGGAGAGGATCTTCGCGTACTCGTTCATCGACGCGCGGAGCCCGCCGGCGATGAGCGGGTTCATCGTCCCGACGGCCTGGCGCGGCGCGCTGAAGTAGGCGACGTCGGGCCCGAGGCCGAGCGGCTGCTTGACGATCTCGTCGAAGAGCTTCGCCCAGGCCTTCCCGGTCGCGACCTCCGCCATGCGCCCGGCGACGTGGAGGTGCGTCGACCCGTAGTCGAAGCGCGTCCCGGGCGGCGCCACCGCGGTCGACTGCGCGATCTCGTCGACGCACGACGCGAGCGTCTGGAGCGCGACGCTCGTGCAGGGCGCATCGGGATCGAGCCCCGACGTGAACGAGAGGAGGTGGCGGAGCGTGATCGCCGCGTTCGGCCCGGTCCAGCCGAGGACGGTCCCTGTCGTCGCGTCGAGCGACAGGACGCCCTTCGTCACCAGGTGCTGGAGGACGAGCCCGGAGACCATCTTCGACGCGGACGCGACCGCGACGCGCTCGTCGGGCGCGAACGCGCCGTACGACTTCGCGAAGACGAGCTTGTCGTTCGCGTCGTAGAGCGCGAAGGCGAGGTCGGGGACCGGCGACTCCTTCTTCCGCGCCTCCTCGATGATCGGGTCGAATTCGGCGGCGAGGTCTATCTCCGGCGTCACCGCGGCATCGATCGTCACCGGAGGGAACGGCGAGCCGTCCACCGGCGGCGTGCTCGCGTCGTAAGGCGTCGCCGGCGTCGAGACGTCGTCGTTCCCGCTGCACGCCTGCGCGGCGCACGCGAGCGAGAGGGAAGCGGCGAAGAGGAGGACGGAGAGGAAGGGCGTGCGAGAGCGCATGGGCGCCGACGCCTGCAACGTCGATACCGACGCCGAGCGCACCGAAAACGTGCGGACTCCACACCGATGACGGTGATCACCGGGTGGACGCGCCCGCGTCCAGTGAAGCGCCGGACGTTCAGCGCGCGCCGGCGCGGGCGGCGCGGACGACGTCGACGGTGAGGTCGAAGAGCTCCGGGCCCGCCGGCGCACCATGGCCCGGCACGACCGCACGCGGGCTCGTCCTCCGCGCGACCTCGACGGCCGCTTCCCAGTGCGCGAGATCGGCGTCGCCGACGTAACCGACCGTGCGCGATCCCTTGATCATGCACCCGCCGAAGAGGACGCGCTGCGCGGGGAAGAAGACGAGGAGGTTGTCCGGCGCGTGCGCCGCTCCCGGGTCGATCACGCGCACTTCGGCGTCGCCGAACCGGATCGTGTGCTCGCTCCCCGCGGGGAACGTGTGCTCGGCCGGCAGGATCTTCGTCGCGAGGATCCGCGCTCGGCGCTCGCCGGTGAAGTCATCCGCCGCGCCCGCGCGCAGCCGCTCCCCGCGCTCGACGACGAGCTTCCGGGTGAGCGCCGTGCCCCACGTCTCGACGCCGAGCTCGCGATAGGCCTCGTTCCCGCCGCTCCCGTCGAGGTGGAAGTGGGTGTTGATCGCGAGGATCCGCGTCGGCGAGAAGGTGCTCTTCACCCAGCGGACGAGCGCGCGCGTGGCCTCGGTCTCGAACGGCGACGAGCAGATCACGACCGCGCCGTCCGGCATCCGGACGACGAGCACGTTCGACGCGTGGAACGGCTCGTGGGTGACGACGTAGGCGTCCTCCGCGATCCGCCGGACGGTGAGCTCCGCGTCGATCCGCGTCACCTCGGTGGGCTTGCTCGTGGGCGTGGTCGACGGCGCGGGGGTGCGCGGGGGCTCCGCTCCACGTGGAGAGCTGCAGGCGAGGAGGAGCGCGGCGAGGAAGGCGGTTGGCTTCGTCATCAGGCCCGCACCCTACGCCCGGCTCGCTTGGTGCATTCCGCGCTTCAGCGCGAGGCGGCCCACGCGCGATGGTCGACCATCAGGCAGCGGTCCTGGACGACGTCGATCCCGGCCTCGACGAGCCGCTTCGCGAAGCCGGGCTCGCGGATCCCGAGCTGGAGCCAGACCGTCTTCGGCTTCACCGCGAGGATCTCGGCCTCGTGCAGGGCGAGGTCCTTCGCGCGGCGGAAGACGTTCAGCATGTCGATCGGCGGCGGGACGTCCGCGAGGCGCCGCACGACGGGCCGCCCGAGGATCGTCGTCACCTCGGGGTAGTAGACGGGGACGGGAACGATGTCGAAGCCCGCCTTCGCCATGTACTGCGGGACGTAGAAGGCGGGCTGGTCGGCCTGCGCCTCGGTCTTGATCCCGAGGACGGCGATCCTCTTCGTCGAGGCGAGGACCTCGGCGATCCCTTGTGCGTCGGTCACGAGCTTGCCCGGGGTCGTCATCGCGCACCAACGTAGCGCGCCTTCATGCGTTCAGCTCGCGAAGGATGTCGCTCGCCTTGCCGCGGAGCCGATGCGTGTAGAGGCGGCTCACCGGCGTGTCCTCGACGTTGATCTCGACCGAGACCGCGCCGGCCGCCATCGCGATCCGAGGCATGTCTGCCGCAGGGTAGACGACGCCCGAGGTGCCGACGCTGACGAGGAGGTCACATCGCTCGAGCGCCTCGCGCGCGCGGCGCACGACGCGGTGGTCGAGCTGGTCCTCGAACCAGACGATGTCGGGCCGCCAGTAGGCCCCGCACGAACAGCGACGCGGACTCATCGGGATCGTCGTGTCGGGACGGACGATGTTCTCGTCGTCGCAACGCACGCGCCACAAGCTGCCGTGGAGCTCGATCACGTCCTTCGCGCCGGCGCGCGCGTGGAGCCCGTCGATGTTCTGCGTGACGACGACGGTCTCCGGCATCTCCTCCTGCACGCGGGTGATGACGAGGTGCCCTTCGTTCGGGTCGCAGGCGCGGACGGCCGCACGGCGCTTGTCGTGGAAGTCCCAGACCTTCTCCGGATCCCGTTCGAACGCGCGCTGACACGCGTAGTCCTCGTAATCGTACTCGGCCCAGATCCCGCCCTTGCCGCGATAGGTCGGGATGCCGCTCTCGGACGAGAGACCGGCGCCGGTGAAGAAGAGGATGCGCTGGAAGTCGCGGAAGCGAACGGGCGTGGCCATGGTCGACGTCCTCCGGCAGGAGGGTATCCTCCGGCGCCATGGAAGGCTTCGCGATCGTCACGGGAACGAGCAAGGGAATCGGCAAGGCCATCGCGGCGCAGCTCGTGCGGAGCGGGCTGCGCGTGCTCGCGACGAGCCGCGACGCGACGCTCGGCGAGAAGACGGCGAAGGAGCTCGGCGTCCCGTTCCACCAGCTCGACGTGTCGTCGGCGGAGAGCGTCGATGCGCTCGCGCGCTTCGTCGAGAAGACCGAGCGCGGCGTCGACGTCGTCGTGAACAACGCCGGCATCTCGATGAAGGGCTTCGACGAGAACGTCGCGCGCGGAACGCTCGACGTGAACTTCCACGGCGCGGTCCGCGTGACCGATCGCCTCCTCCCGCTCGTGCGGAAGAACGGGCGGATCGTGATGGTGTCGAGCGGGATGGGCGAGCTCTCGCATCTCCGTGCGCCGGTCCGCGAGCGCGTTGCGGCCGAATCGCTCACGCGTGCCGAGCTGATGGCGGTCGCCGATCAGTTCGTGCGCGAGGTCGCCGCCGGCACGCACGAGAAGAGCGGGTTCCCGTCGAGCGCGTACTCGGTCTCGAAGGTGCTCCTGAACGCGTACGTGCGCGTGCTCGCGCGGGAGCTCGCCGGAGATCCGCGCGGCATCATGGTGAACGCGGCGTGCCCCGGCTGGGTGCGGACCGACATGGGCGGCGCGAGCGCGCCGCGGTCGCCGGCCGCGGGCGCGAAGACACCCGTGTATCTTGCAACCTTGCCGCCGGGCGGTCCGACCGGCGGCTTCTTCCGCGACGAGCGATCGATCCCGTTCTGATCCTAGCGCGCGGCCTGACGGCGGTAGACGACGGTGCGCCGCTTGTCCTTCGCGGGCGGGAGCTTCTTCTCCGTCGAGACGAGGAGGACCTTCTCGAGCGGCTTCACCGCGACGACGCGGGGCGCTTCGTCGAGCGTCCAGGCCGGACCGTCCGTGAGCGGGAACGCGAACGGCGCGACCGGCGCGAGGGCGACCGCGACGACGGCGTCCTCGCCGGAGCGGCCGAGGATGTCGGCGCCCTTCTCGACTTCGGTGATCGCTTCGAGCGTCGTCGGCTCGAAGCCCTCGTAGCGGAGCTTCTTCGAGAGGGAGACCATCTGCGTCTCGACCTTGAGCGCGACGGGGTCGCTCACGCCCTCGAGCGCGAAGAGCCAGAACGGGAGCTTCGCCCGCGCGATCCCGGCGACCGCGTCCTTGCTCCCGAGGTGCCAGAACTGCGGGCCGGAGAAGGCGCAGAGCGAGTCCACCGTCTTCGCGTCGAGCGGCGGCTCGCAATAGGAGAAGACGCCGTCGGGCGACTCGGACGTGAGCGCGTTCGGGGTCGCGAACGAGAGCGCGACGAGGCGCGCGTCGGCGTCGGGCGGGATGTCGGGCGTGCTCGCGATGTTGACGAGCTGCTCGGGCACCGACGCGACGACGAGCGCCTGCTTCGCGCTCCAGGCGCGGTCGGAGGGCGCGATCGCTTCCGCGGCGAGCGGCGATCCGACGATCCGCGCGATGTCGCGGAGCCCGGACAGACCGCCGACCTTCGCGGCCGGCACCGTCGCGACGGAGATCTCACCCGTGCTCGGCGCGCTCCGCTGGAGGAGGAGCGTTGCGTCGTTCTGGGTGCAGTAGCCGATCGGTCCCGTGCTCGGCGCGAGCACGTGCGTGCCGCCGCGCGCGCGGAGCGCCATCCTGTCGGCCTCGTTCGCGCTCGAGGCGAGGATGCAGCTCTGGCCGGGCACCTCGACGACGGCGAACGGCACCTCGGCCTTCACCGTCGCGACCATCTTGAAGCCGGTCCGGACGAGGGGCGCGCGCTTCGGATCGGCGAGCCACGCCTCCTGCGCGGTCGCCTTCGGCGCGCGCTTCGCATCGATCCACGCATCGAGGCTCGCGTCCGCGCACGCTTCGTCCGTGTCGGCGACGGTGCCGGGCTTGAACGGCAGGAACGCGGCGGCGCGCGAGCCGCCGATCGCCGCCGCGTCGATCCGGAGGACGGCGAGGCCGGCGCCTTCCGGCACGTCGCCCTTCACGGTGAGCTTCCCGCCCTCGCACGTGCAGGCGAGGACGGGCCCCTTGCCGGAGACCTTCGCATCGCCCGCCGTCACTTCGAGCGGGATGCTCTGCGCGGCCTGGGTCGTGACGGCGAGGTAGCAGCCGGCGCCTTCCGTCTTCGTCTCGAGCTTGTTCGGCTCGCTGCGCGACGAGGTGTCGGTGATGACGAACCCCATCGCGCGATACGGATCGGTCGCCTGCTCGATCGCGCCGCGACGGGAGACCTCGTGCCGGAAGGCGAGGCCGCCCGAGACGGTGGCGAGGACGACGAACACGCCGATGCCGCCGTAGAGCGCGCGCTTGCGGAGCATCTCGCGCGAGGCGACCTTCGCCTGCGCCTCGAGCTCCGCGGCGCGCTTGGCGCGGGCGGCCTCGTCCTCGCGGCGAGCGCGCTCGTGCTCGGGATGACGCCCCTGCAGGACGGAGAGCGCGCGCTCGACCTCAGCGAGGTCTTCGCCGCCTTTCGTCGGCTTGGGAGGCGTCGGCATGGGCCGCTCCCAAGATGCCAAAAAGGCGGCGCGACCGGAACGTGAAAGTGCGGCGTTTCAGGGAAGAGAGCGCCGCGGGGGCGTCCTGCCCATCGCATTGCCCGGGCCGGGACGACGCTCGAGCTCCTCGCCTTCCGCTTCGGGGACGTCCTCTTCCGTATCGAGGATGAGGAAGGGACCGCCGTCCTCGTCGTCGCCGACCTCGTCGTTGGCTTCCATGTTCACGGGCTCGCCGGCGGTGGCCGAGGCGATGTACTCCTCGCCGAACGCCTCCGCCTCGTCCTCGGTGAGCGGCGCATGGCGGCCTTCGGCGAGCGGGTCGGGCAGGAAGGCCTCGCCGTCGTCGGGGCGCCGCGTCGCCTTGCGAGCAGCGCGGAGCGTGGGGTCACTCGGCCCCTCGGGGAGCCGCTCGGCGTTCTTGGGCTTGGTGTCTGCGGGCATCGATTTCACCTGCCGCTGCGAGGTGCAAGCGATGGGCCCTGGGGGCTCGAGCGACGGTCAGGGCTCGTCGTCGTCCGCGTCCTCGGGCGGCGCCGAGCCGGTCGTCACTTTCAGATCCGCGCTCGCCGTGCACGCGGCGAAGCACCCCTGACCGCGGACGGGCTTCTCCGTATACGACCAACGGAGCGTGCTCCCGCGCATCAGTCCTGTGACGGTCTGGTGCGTCTCCCAATGGCAGCCGTCGTCCCAGTCGAGCTCGGTCGTGAGCTCGAGCGCGACCTTCCCGCCGACGAGCGATCCGCTGAAGCGCTGCGTTCCGACCTCGAGCTCGACCGGGCCGTCGCCGCTGCACGGATGGCGGAGCCTGCCAGGGCCTTTCGAGATCTGCTCGTCGAGCTGGCAGGACGCGCCGGTGCGGATCCGGCCGGAGAGCGTGGCGCGGGACTCGCAGCGGTTGCGGTCCTCGACGGTGGGCGGGCGGATCGCGAGGGGGCTGGGCCGTCCGCCGTCGGTCGCGGAGACGGTGACGACCTCGACCGGGACCGTCGGGGGCGCGCCGACTGTGTTGCACGCGAGGCCGATGCTCGCGATCAGCAGCGTGCCCAGCGCGAACGCGGCGAAGCGGCAGGTGTTCCGGGGCGCGGCCATCGAGCCGGCCAGTCTAGCCGTGAGCTCGACCCTTGCACCACGTCCCCTGCGGGCCTAGGTTCCTCCCTGTCCAATCACCCATCAGGGGGCGATCGGCTTCGACGGAGATCATCACTCGCTCTGCTGCGTGCCGTGGGTCCGTGGAACCACGTAAATCCTTCATGGGACGTTAATTGCGAACGACAACGCAATCGCTCTCGCTGCCTAAGAAACAGTGAAGCCGTCCGACGGAGAGGTCTGCCTGTACCTCCCGAAGGGCGTGACCAAACAGGCTGGCCGAGCGCCGGGCTTCCGGGCGTGAGGCGAGATCAAACAGGGAGCTCGCTCCGAGGGTAGGTCGCTGGTCTTCGACTCCCGGGGCTAACTTCAAACGGCCAGATACGCACGTAGACGCAAGCTTGCTGAGATTTTCGGACCCGGGTTCGATTCCCGGCGCCTCCACCGCGGGACCTCGGTAAAACCGGGGTCCCGTTGCTTTTGGTGGAGCGTCGCACGCCCGTCGCAAGGCTTCCTTGGGCCGAGAACGCTGAAGGCAACAGCTCAGCGCGGCTTGTTCAGTACCCGAGCCGCGCGCTGCGTGTACTCGAAGGGCGCAGCCCGGCCGGCCATCCTCCACAGCATGGCGGGAGAGAGAGAGCGATCTATCGTCCACCCCGCCGCGATAGGGCCTGCCGCTCGATCATCGTGACGGCCATCTCGGCGATGACCTCGACGGCGGAATGACGGGCCCTACGCTCGCCGGGCTTGGGTGCCCGACTGTCATCCTCATCCGTTCCGACGTAGCGACGGAGGAACGGATCGAACTCCACCTTCGCCTCCGCCGCCGGGTCCTTCGATCCGTGGACGCCAACGAGGACCTTGATCGGCATCGCGTTGTCATCCGCGACGACGTACACCGCTCCCTGCGTGCGAAGCGAAATCACAAGGGCACCGTGCTCCGGGCCAGCCTCGTATCCGGCCGCTCGCGCCGCCTGTGCAAGGTCCTGTAGCAACTTCGCGGAAGCCTCTTGAGCTTCCTTGAAGACGAGATGTGGCGAAAGCTTCGCCCGAGTCCTCGCGAAGATCGCAGCGGCCTCGGCCACGCCTTCCGGAACCGCATTGTCGTGAACGTCCTCGGCCATCTTGAGCCTCCTTGGCGCCCATGAGCCTGCCTGAGCTGCGTCCGTTAAGGGAAGAGTCGACACGTCAATTCCCGTCACTGTCGGAAGCTCATCGTCGAGACTGCACGGAATGACTGCTCGAAGCCATCCTCGACGAGATGATGCCGCTCCTCCGCGTGCCTCACGCGCGTCATGCTCCCCTGCCGCGACACGGTGAAGGTCGTCGTGACACGGGACGGTATCTCGGACGCGCTCGCAGGCGCCAGACGGCACGAGGTAGCTTCCGATGCTTTCGAGCGCGCTCGAACTGTCATCCGAGGCGACGAAGCTTGCTCAAGCGGGCTTCGCCGGTCGCGTCGGCCTCATGAGTTGCTTTCGGGCGCGCGTGAGCAGGAAGCGGCGGGTACGCAGCGGCAGCTGATGGCGGAGCCGGCGCACGAGGTCCTCATGGCACGCGCGGAGGGCGCGGCGGCTGCCGCACGGGCACTGCCAGTGGCCCTTGATCACCTTCCCGCCGAGGAGCTCCAGGAAGCCGAGACACACGCCAATGTCGCTGACGCCGAACATGCCAGCGAGCATCTGTTTCAGGCCGTCCTCGCCGTGCCCCCATTCGCCGATCGGGAACGGCGCGCCTAGCTCGACGCCAGCCTGACCGAGGAAGTAGGTGCGCACCGGCCCGTTGAGAAAGCCGAGTATGTCGAACGGCCGTGGGCACCGGACCGCCAGATCCTCCGGCAGGTACAGGCAGGCGGAGCCATCCGACGGGTTGACGTGCCGCTCCGGTACTCGCGGGATCCGACCACCGACCTCCCGCACTGCCGGAAGCCCGAGGACGTCCTTCTCGTCGAGCAGTATCTCGATCTGAAACCCCGCGAGGAACCTGCCCTCGTGTTCGACGTTGAAGGCCCCTGTGATGACCCGGTGGCCGTTGACGACGACGAGCCTCAAGCTCGGGTACGCGGTCGCCAGGCCCGCCTCGATCTGCTCGTCCGTCTCCCCCGCCCACAGGTTCAGCATTCAGCGCCTGCTGTCGGTTCCAGAAAATCTGGCAGGTCGCGTTCCGGAAAATCTGAGCGCTCCCAAGACCAGGGAGAAGGAGGATGAT
>JBDHVE010000246.1:0-10048 GCA_039809485.1 Polyangiaceae bacterium
GCGGCGAACAACGTCGAGCCGCTCATCGAGGGCATTCCCGGCGTCGCGAGCGCCTCGCCGAACGGCGGCAAGGAGCGCCAGATCAACGTGATCGTCGACCCGGCGCGTGCGACTTCGCGCGGCCTCACGTCGTCCGACGTCGCGAAGGCGATCGAGCGCGCGAACGCGCTGCTCCCCTCCGGCCGCTTCAACCCTCCGACCTTCTCGGCGAACGTCTACACGAACGCGGTTCCGAAGGCCGTCACGGAGATCGGCGACGCCGTCGTCAAGGTCGTGAACGGACACCCGGTCCTCCTCCGCGACGTCGCGGCGATCGAGGACGGCGGCTCGAAGGACGCGCAGGCCGTCACGATCAACGGCGAGGTCGGCGTCTACTTGAACGTCCTCCGCGTCCCGGGCGGCAACGTCGTCGCAATCAACGATCAGATCAAGCAGATCGTCTCGAATCTGAAGGACCTACCCCCGGGCGTGCACGTCGATCCGATCTTCGACCAGTCGACCTTCGTGCGCGGCACGATCGACGGTCTCCAGAAGGAGATCTTCCAGGCGATGCTGCTGATCGGCGTCGTCATCCTCCTCTTCCTCCAGAGCCCGCGCTCGGTGCTCATCGCCGGAATCGCGGTGCCGGTCTCGTTCGCGATCATCCTGATCGTTCTCTACGTGACGGGGCAGAGCCTGAACGCGTTCACGCTCGGCGGTCTCACCCTCGCGATGGGACCGCTCGTCGACATCTCCGTCGTCGTCCTCGAGTCGATCCACCGGAACGGACACGGCCGCTCCCGCGTCCTCGCCGCGCTGAGCGGCGCGAACGCGGTCGCGATCGCGGCGCTCGCGGCGACGCTCGCGACGATCGCAGTCCTCCTCCCCGTCGTCCTCCTCGCCGGGCTCGCGAAGAAGCTCTTCGTGCCGCTCGCGCTGACGGTCGCGACGGGCATGATCGCCGGCTACCTCGTCTCGATGATCGTGACGCCCGTCGCGTGCCGCTACCTGCTCCCGAAGGTGCACACCGAGCCGGGCCCGCTCGCGAAGCGGATCGCCCGCTTCGTCGACGGGATCGCGGAAGGGTACACGCACCTCCTCCGCGCGGTGCTCCCGTTCCGGATCTGGGTCGCCGGCGCCGCCCTCGTCCTCGTCGCCGCGAGCGTCTTCGCCGCGACGCGCCTCCCGACCACGTTCTTCCCGGAGATCGACGAGTCGATGGAACGCGTCTACGTGCGCTTCACCGCCGGCACGTCGCTCGAAGACGCTTCGGCGAAGACGGTCGAGATGGCGCAGGTCCTGAAGGAAAAGCTGCCGCAAGGGAGCGTGAAGCTCGTCCTCACGAACGTCGGCTCACCGAGCAAGGCACGCTCGGCGATGACGAGCCCCAACATGGGGACGCATCAGGGCTTCATCCGCGTCGAGCTCACCGAGATGGGGAAACGGAAGCTCGATCAGCGCGAGCTCGCCGACCGGATGCGCGAGATCCTCGAGCACACCTATCCGGGTGTCGACTTCCTCCAGGCGCCGGGCGGCCTCGTCGCGAGCGTCTTCTCGAACGGCTACATCGCGCCGCTCGTCGTCGAGGTGAAGGGCGCCGAGCTCGACAAGATGCTGGAGGACTCGCAGGCCGTCGCGGAGGTCGCGCGCACGGTGCCCGGGATCCGTGACGTCTACGTGCGGCTCGAGAACGACTACCCCGAGCTCCGGGTGAACACCGATCGTTCGACCGCCGGCCTCGTCGGCGTCTCCGCGCGGGACGCCGCCCAGACCACGCTCGAGGCGACCCTCGGCAACGTCAACACGCCCGCCGTCTGGACCGACACGAACAACGGCCAGTCGTACTACGTCATCACGTACTACGACGACAAGGTCGTCGCCGACACGTCCGCGATCGGCGAGGTCCCCGTCCGGGTCGGGAGCAACGGTGCCGCCGTCACGCTCGGTGCCTACGCGAACATCGAGCGCAACACCGGACCCGTCCTCATCACGCGCAACCAGCTCACGCGCGTCGGCCACGTCTACATGCAGACGGAGCGCAGGGACATCGGCAGCGCCGCCGCCGAGCTCGAGGCGAAGCTGAAGGCCGATCCGCGGACGAAGAAGGTCCCGTTCGCGTTCGTCGGTCAAGTCGACCTGATGCGAACGACGTTCTCGGGCCTGGGTGTCGCGCTCGGTCTCGCGGTGATGGTCGTCTTCATGATCATGGCGACGCAGTTCAAGTCGCTGCGTCTCCCCTTCGTCATGCTCTTCACGATCCCGGTCTCGCTCGTCGGGATCGTGCTCGCGCTCCTCGCCGCGGGGCAGGGCTTCTCGATCACCGCGCTGATGGGCGTCCTCATGGTGATCGGGATCGCCGTCTCGAACGGCATCCTCATGGTCGACCACGCGAACCGCGAGCTCGCCGGAGGAATGACGCCGTTCGAGGCCGTCCTCGATGCCGCGCGCGTCCGCTTCACGCCGATCGCGATGACGAGCCTGGCCACGATCTTCGGCCTCCTCCCGACTGCCCTCGGGCTCGACGAGGCGTCGGCCTCGAACCGTCCGCTCGCGCTCGCGGTCGTCGGCGGTCTCCTCTCCTCGACGCTCCTCTCGCTCTTCCTCGTGCCGTCGATGTTCACGTTCCTCGCGAAGCCGGCGGTGAAGGATCCGGAGGACGCCGTCCTCGACGATCCGCGTCAGGGCCACCTCGAGGAGGATCCCGACGGGCACATGGTCGCCGCCGAGTGATCAGGCCCGGCGGACGGCGACGAGGAGCCCGATCACGGCGAAGAAGAAGAGCAGCACGAGAAGCGACGCGACGTCGATCGGCCCCGGACCGCGGACCGACAGGACGAGCTCGCGTCCGTGGCTCCCGAGCTGCTGGACGGTGAGGACGACGACGGGGACGAGAGCCCACCGCGGGCGGAGCGCGACGAGCCCGCCCAGCACGCCGTCGATCCCGACGAACGCGAGATGTCGGACGACGTCGTCCTCGCCCCGCGCGGCCTTCACCGCATGGAGGACGGCGATCGCGAGGAACGCCGCGCCCGAGGCGAGACACAGGCCGCGGAGGACGCGCACGCTCAGCGCCGTCCACGTACGCGCGACCGGAACTCCTGTGGGCCTTCTCCCGTCCACCGCCGGAACGCACGGTGGAAGGAGCTCGCGTCCGCGTAGCCGAGGAGGAAGGCGACCTCGTAGATCGCGAGCTCCTGGTCGGCGAGATAGCGCGCCGCGAGCTCGCGGCGCACGCTCTCGAGGACGTCGCCGAACGTGCGGCTCTCGTCTTCCAGCCTGCGCTGCAGCGTGCGCGGGCTCATCGCGAGCTTCTTCGCGACGTCGGCCTGGCTCGGCTCGCCTTCGCGCAGCATGTCGACGACGAGCGCGCGCACGCGCTCGGTGACCGACTGTCCGCTCGCGAGCGACGCCGAGAGCGCGAGCGCGTGCCGATCGAGATACGCGTGGAGGTGCGGGTCCGCCTTCCGCGGCGCGCGCCCGAGGATGCCGCCGTCGATCACGAAGCGCGTCTCCGGCGCGCTCCACCGCACCGCGCAGCCGAAGAAGCGCTCGTGCACCGAAGGGTCTCGCGGTGGACCGTGCTGGAACCAGACCTCGCGCGCGACGGTCTCCTCGGCTTCGAGCCCGAGGAGATCGCGGAGGAGAACGAGCGTCGTCGCCGGCGCGTACTCCGGCATCACGCGCGTCCGCGCGATCCGCGGCTCGAACACGCGGTGGATGACGACCGCCTCGTCCGACAGCTCGACCTGCGGGGTGTACGGGTCGCCGAAGAGCGACCGATAGCGGGTCATGACCGCGAACACGTCACGCGCCGTCGGCGCATGGGCGACGACCCAGCCGAAGACCCCGAGCGACTCCGTCTTCAGGTGCCGCGCGACCTCGAGCGCGAGGGTCTCGGCGGCGGGATGCTCGCCGAGGCACTCCCAGGCGACGGTGTGCGCTTCGAGCGGCACGGGCCGGTCGGGGTCGGCGAGGTCCCCTTCGGTGAGCCGCATCCGCCCGAGGAGCGTTCGCCGGTCGACGCCCGCCGCCACCGCTGCCTCGACCGTTCCGCGCACGATCGCGGCCAGGACCGAAGGCCCCGTGGCGCGGAAGGTCAGATCGCTGGCGTCCTCGGTCATCGCCCTCGACATCGAGCGTCCACATGATGACCGTCGAGCCGCGCGCCGCCAAGGGCCGGCTCCCTTCCCCACCCATCCATGAAGCGCTCGACGTCTCGCCTCTTCGTCTGGTCTGCGCGGCTCGCGGCCGCGCTCGTTCTCGCGCTCGGCGCGGTCGTCCTCTACGCGAACATCGTGTGGAGCCGGCCGGTGTCGGCACCTCGCCCCCCGATCGTCGCCGACACGTCTCCCGCGGCGGTCGCGCGCGGAGCCGCCATCTTCCACTCGACCTGCGAGGTCTGCCACCGCGCTGCCGGGGCGGAGCGTGCCTCGGGCGCGCAGCTCACCGAAGCGCCGGCGTTCCTCGGCACGTTCCACGCGCCGAACATCACGTCCGACCCCGCCGCTGGGATCGGCGCGATGGCGGACGAGGACATCGCGCGCGTCATCCGCTTCGGCGTCGGCGTCCACGGCGAGCGGCGCCTGATGCCGACCTACGCGATGGGCGATGCCGACGTCGCGGCTGTCCTCGGCTTCCTCCGCTCGGCCGACCCGATGTTCCGGCCCGATCCGCAGACGCAGCCGGTCTCGCGCCCGAGCGTGCTCGGCAAGACGCTCCTCGTCGTCGCCGGCGCGATGGCCGTCCCGCGCCGGCCGGCCTCCGGCGTCGCGGTCCCGGCGAAGGCCGACTCGGTCGCGTACGGCCGTTATCTCGCCCACGACGTGTTCGACTGCGTCGGGTGTCACACGCCGGGGTACAGCGAGTCGAAGGTGTCGGGGCCCGACGCGTTCTCCGGCGGCGCCGAGTTCCGCGATCCGAGCGGGGGGACGCTCCTCTCGAAGAATCTCACGCCCCACGAGACGGGCCTCGCCCACTACGACCGCGACGACCTCGGCCGCGCGCTCCGGAAGGGGCAGCGCCCGGACGGTACCCCGCTGTCGACGCCGATGCCTGTCTTCGCCGGCCTCGACGACGTCGATGTCAGTGCGCTCTACACGTATCTGCGTTCCGTCCCGGCACGCCCCGCGCCGAAGGGCGCCGAGACGCCACGCGGCGCGCGCGTCAGCGCGAAGTGACCGCGCGACGACGCATGCGGGAGGCCACGAGCGCGAGGAGCGCGGCGAATCCGGCGGCGAGGACGCTGTCGTTCTCGTGTGCAGCGGAGACCGGCGAAGCGCTGCAGCCGGAGCTCGACTGCGAGGCCTTCTTCGCGCGCGGGAGCTCGTCGGGCGGGAGGTCGGAGGGCGTGTTCTCCATCCCGTCCTCGCCGCCGGACGGATCCTCGTCCGCGGTGGACTTCTTCTCGCTCGGGTTCACGACCGGCGCCTCGGCCGCGGCATCGGACGTCGCGGCATCGTCCGACGCGTCGGCCGTCGCGGCGTCTGCCTTCGGGCCCGCGTCGACGGCGGCGTCGACGCCGGCGTCGGCCACCGGGACGGCGCACGTCGGCGACGCGCCTGCGTCCTCGTAGAGCGGCGCCTCGCACGACGGATCGGCGAGCACGGACCACGCGCGCTCGTCGAACGTGCAGCCCGACGCGACGGCCATCAGCTGATCGTCGTGCGTGCCGAGGAGGAGCCATCCACGCCCGGTCGACGGCTCCCGCTGGAGGACGGCGACGCCGAGCGCGACCGGCTCGGCGCCGTTGACCGCGATCGCACCGACGAGACCGGAGGGGGGCGCCGTGAGCGTCCGCACCTGGTACTCCATCTTCCCGGTCCCGAGCTGGAGCGTCGTCGACTGCGCCGCCGTGCTCGCGACGGTGACCGTCGCGTTGCCGCGCGAGAAGAGCGAGCCGAGGCGCGCGTTCAGCTCGACGATCTGACGCTTGCCCCCGCGCACCGTGCGGATCCTCGCGACGATGTCGGCCTGGGTCATGACCTCTTCGCGCGACACGTCACGGAGGCGGTGCTGCGTGATCTGCTCGGCGGGAGGCAGCGCCTCCTCGGGGTCGAGCGTGATGGCGGAGCGGCACCTGCCGACCGTGACGAGGCGGTCCTGGACGATCGCCTCTTCACCCGAGCCCGCTTCGTCCTCGCTGCTCGCGGTGCACGCGATGAGACCCGTCGTGGCGACGACGGCAGCTCCGAGGACAGCGAGAACCCCCACCTTCCGAACGCTCATGGCTCACGTCATCGCACACGGCGTACCAAGCCGAGCGCGCGGGAAATCGCGATGTCCGCGGAGCAACGCCCCCGAAACGCCGTGCGCCCGACCTCCCCCCGATCTCCATGATCGAACGGATCAGGCCTCGCTCAGGCGCGATCGAAGGGCAGGTACGTCGCCTGCCACGCGCGTTCGCGGACGTACTGCTCCGCCGAGTCCGGGGTCACCTTCGTGGAGCGCGCGACACCGTCGGCGAACGCGCGACGGATGACGCACGCAGCGACGCGCATGCTCACTTCCCGGAGCTCCGCCACCGGCGGATAGAGGAGCCCCGCGTGGCGCTCCTTCGTGTACTCCGCGAGGGCGTAGGCCGCCTCGAGGACCATCGCATCCGTGATCTCGGACACGTCGGCGAGGATCGAGCCGAAGCCGAGCCCCGGGAAGACGAAGGCGTTGTTCCCCTGACCGATCGGGATGTCGCGGTCACCGACCCGCACCGGCTCGAACGGGCTGCCCGTCGCGACGAGCGCCCGGCCCGAGGTCCAGGCGAGGATGTCCTTCGGCTGCGCCTCGCACGAGCTCGTCGGGTTCGAGAGCGCGAACACCACCGGCTGCTCCACGTTCGGGAGGAGCGCGTGGACGACCTCCTCGGTGAACGTACCGGGCTGACCGGAGAGGCCGAGGAGCACCGTCGCCTTCGCGTGCTGGATGGTCTCGACGATGTCCCAGCTCGTCCCGACGCGCGGCTTCGGCCACGCGTCGACGACGCCCTTCGTCTGCGCGAGCGGCTTCTTGTAGTCCTCCATCGCGCGCCCAGAGGCGAGGAGCCCCTTCGAATCGAGGACGAAGACGCGGGCGCGTGCCTCCTCCGCCGACAGCCCCTCGCGCTTGAGGCCTTCGGTGATCGCCCACGCGACGCCGGCCCCGCCGGCGCCCGCGCCGTAGACCACGATTCGCTCGTCGCGGAGCGAACGACCGCGCTGCGCGCAGGCGGTGAGGAGGCCGGAGAGAGCGACCGCGCCCGTGCCCTGGATGTCGTCGTTGAACGACGGGAGGCGCTTCCGATAGCGCTCGAGGACCGCAAACGCCGTGTCCTTCGAGAGGTCCTCCCACTGCAGGATCGCGCGCGGCCAGCGGTCGTGGAGCGCCTCGACGACCTTGTCCATGAACGCGAAGTACGCGTCGCCCTTGAGGCGCTTCTCGTGCACGCCGAGGTACGTCGCCGACTCGAGGAGATCCTTGCGATCGGTGCCGACGTCGAGACCGACCGGGAGCGCACGCGCCGGGCTCACGCCGCCGGCGACGGTGTAGAGCGCCAGCTTGCCGATCGCGATCGCCATCCCACCGTAGCCCTGGTCGCCGATCCCGAGGATCGCGGAGGAGTCGGTCGCGACGATGATGCGGACGTCGTCGAGGAGGCTGTTCTCCGCCGCCTTCCGCGCGCGATCGACGTTCTCGATCGAAATCGAGAGGCCACGCGCCATCTGGTAGATCGCCTGGAACTTCTGGACCGCCTCGCCGACCGTCGGCGTGTAGACGATCGGGAGCATCTCCTCGAGGTGCCGCTCGAGCAGGGCGTAGAACAGGATCTCGTTTCGCTCCTGCAGCGCGCGGAGATGCACGTACTTCGCGAGCGGCGTCGGCTCCTGCGTGAAGCCCTTGTAGACGCGCTCCACCTGCTCGTCGATCGTCGCGACGTGCGGCGGGAGGAGGCCGTCGATCCCGAGCGCGATGCGCTCCTCGAGCGGGAACGCGGTGCCCTTGTTCGTCAGCGCGAGGCGGAGGAGCGCGACGCCGTCGATGCGGACCTTCAGACGGTGCTGGCCCGAGGCGTCGCGGACCATGTCGAAGTAGCGGGAGAGGCGTGCCATGGCGCCCGCAGGGTGCACCCGGGCGCGCGCTCCGTAAAGCGAAGCATGCGCAAAGGTCCGACATTTGCCCCGGATCGCGCTTCGCCCGTGACCACCGCATTTTCCATCAACGCGGACGCCGCCGATGCCGGGAGGCCGCTGATCCGGATCGCGAGATCGCTGGCGAAAATTTTTGGCGCGAGGGCACGAACGGAACGTTGCAGCACGCCCGGACGGCACGAAGGCTGCTCCCTTCCGCACGTGATGAACGCTCCCGCGATCCTCCCGCGCCGCCGTGCGACGCTCCAGGCGCTGAAGCCGATGCGGCCGGAGGCGCCCACCCTTCCGGTCGCTGATCCCGCCCGTCTCGCGTACGCGAGCACGGTGGCGTTCGAAGGCGACCTTTCGAGGCTCGAGCAGCAGGCCGAGGAGCCCGAGGAGGTCACCCAGCTCCGTGGTCGCGATCCGACCGCGGTCGACTTCGCAGAGCTCGTGCACTTCGTCGAAGAGGACGACGACGAGCCGCCGACCGCGGTCGCGCCGCACCCTCCGTCCTCGGGCGCGAAGCTCACGCCGCGCGTGCGGATGCAGCTCGACTCGGGCGCGTCGCTGCGCGAGGCGGAGCCGACGGAGCCGCGCCGCGAGGCCGAGCCGCTCGCGTCGATGCGCGAGACGCTCGACGCGCCGGTCGACACGGTTCGCCTCGACACCTCGGGCGCGCGCCCGATCGTGAGGCAGGCGGAGACCGCGAAGCTCGACAACCGCGACTACGCGCTCGAGAAGAAGGTCGATCACCTGCCCGAGCTCGAGAAGTCGGCGCTCCGTCCGCGCGCGGAGGACATGACCCGCGTGGGCACGCCGCGGCTCCCGGCTGCCGCGATGGCGCGGCCGATCTCGGCCGCGGTGCGAGTCCAGACGCCGCCGCCCGGGATGCACGTCGCGCCCGGCGTTCTCCCGTCCGTGATCGTCGCCGGTCCGCTCGGCGCCGCGTTCGCGCCGACCGTTCCGGCCGGGATGCCGATCGTGCCGACGCCGCCGGCGGAAGGATCGGTCCACGTCACGCCGGCGACGGCGCGGAAGACGCCAGCCGCGCGGCCGCGGTCGCGCGCTGCGACGTTCCTCTGTGGAACGATCGCGGCGGCGATGGCCGTCGTCGCGCTCGCGGAGAGCCCGCTCGGGAACCGGCCGGAGCTCGCGCCCTACGCGCGCGTCGTCCGCCAGGAAGCACGGAGCGCGGCCGTCGGAGTCCGCCGTGCGGCGGTCGCGGCGTACGCGGAGATCCGCGCGCTCGCGAAGCCCTGATCGAACGGATCACCGGGGCACCGAGAGCCCGCCGCTCCAAGGGATCCACGGGGGATCGCGGCGGGGGCTCAGGGGACGGGAAAACAGCCTCGAAGAGAGCGTGTTTCCCGCGGGATACAGCAAGAGGGGGAATGGCCCACCCCGTGCAAAGTCGAAGAGCATGCGCGTCTCGCGTCTCTTCTCCCTCCTGGTGGTGCTCTCCACGGCTTCCAGCGTCGTCGCCTGCTCGGCCACGCCGGTCGCGGCCTACAACGAGACCAAGTCGAAGAAGAACAAGAGCACCGCCGACGAGGACGAGGAGACGGACGGCGACACCGAGACCGAGGAAGAGACGCCGAAGAAGACGACGCCGACGCCGACGCCGGAGCCGGAGCCGGCGGCGACGACGGCCACCGTCGAGCCGTCCGAGATCCCGGCCGGCGGTGTCTGCACCACGCCGACGAAGAAGTCGGCCTGCGTCGGATGCTGCCTCTCGCCGTCCCTCGGCGGGACGACGGGCGGTGCGGCCGGCGCGAACGCCTTCACGTCCTGCATCTGCGGCGGCGTCTGCGCGAGCGAGTGTGGCGCGAGCTACTGCACGGGCAAGCCCCCTTCGGCGACGTGCAACTCGTGTGTCCAGCAGCGCGGGATGCAGTGCGAGGACGCCGCGATGGGCGGCGCCGGCCAGTTCGACGCGAACACGGTCAACTGCCTCATCACCTGCTTCTGAC